>JAWLBD010000018.1:0-100713 GCA_041395145.1 Verrucomicrobiales bacterium
GAGGGATGCTCCTGTGACGGTTCGCTTCTCCACCCCCACGCCTACCACTTTCCGACCAGATCCCCGCAACTGCCATGGCCTCGAAACTCGCATTGGGAAAAGGGCTCGGCGCCCTGATCGGCTCCCGCCCTTCGCCGCCGCCGATCCAGCCGCCTGCTGACACGACGCCCACCGGTGGCGACCCCGCGTCCTCCGCCGCACCGCCCGTTGAGCCGGGCGAGCGCGTGCGGATGGTGGCGCTCTCGCAGGTGGTGCCGAGCCCGCTGCAGCCGCGCAAGCGCTTCGACACCGAGCACCTGCTGGAGCTGATGGAATCGATCCGCGAGCATGGGATCATCCAGCCGCTCATCGTGCGGGAGGTGCGCGGGAAGCTCGAATTGATCGCCGGGGAGCGGCGGTTCCGCGCGAGCAGCGAGCTGAAGCTGGCGGAGGTGCCGGTCATCGTGCGCGAGGCATCCGACCGGGACGTGCTCGAGATGGCGTTGATCGAAAACCTCCAGCGCGAGGACCTCAACGCGATCGAGGAGGCGCTCGCCTACCGGCGGCTGGCGGATGAATTTGCCATGAAGCACGAGGAGATCGCCGCGCGGGTGGGCAAGAACCGGGCGACGGTGTCCAACGCGATGCGGCTGCTCGACCTCGATGGCGAGGTGCAGGGATTGGTCGCGCAGGGGCTGCTCAGCGTCGGCCATGCCAAGGTGATCCTCGGGCTAAAGACGCACGCCGAACAGCGGCTCGCCGCCGATGTGGTGGTGCGCAAAGGGCTGACCGTCCGCGCGACCGACCAATACATCGCCGACCAGCTCAACCGCTCCGGCAAGAAGGCGAAGCCGGAGGGCGGCAGCGCGCCGGCCCCGAAGCAAAGCGCCGAGATCATCGAGATCCAGAACCGGCTCCGCGACCACCTTTCGACCAACGTCTCGCTCCACCACGGCGACAAGAAGGGGAAGATCGAGATCGAATACTACGGCAACGACGATCTCGGCCGCGTCTTGGCGAAGATCGGGATCAAAGAATTTTAGCGCCCCCCGCCCCCGATTTGAACGTGAACCGGCCATCCGCCAGCCTCCTCGCCGCGTGCGCATGCGCCCTCGCCGCCGCCGGGTTCTTCGCCGCCTGCCATGGCGACGGCAACACCCCCGGCGGCACCCGTTCCTATGCCTTCAAGGCGGAGGCGGCGGCGTGGAAGCACTTTTCCGGCGAACGGGCGATGGCGAACGTGGCAACGTCGGTAGCATTCGGTACGCGCCCGCCCGGATCCGCGGCGCTGGAGCAGACCCGGCAGTTCATCGAAAAGCGGCTCGGCGAGGCAGGCTGGGTCGTGCAGCGCCAGACGTTTGTCGATCCGACACCGGTCGGCGACATCGCGTTTGCCAACGTGCGGGCGCGCTTTCCCAGCGAGGGCGGCGGCGACACGTGGGCGCGCCCGATCCGCGCGGTGGTCGGCGGTCACTACGACACGAAGCTGATGCCGGGCATCGAATTCGTCGGAGCCAACGACGCCGGGTCCTCGACCGGCGGGCTGCTGGAGATCGCCCGCGCGGCGGCGCAGAACCCGGCGTTCGCCCGGCAGCTCGAGATCGTCTTTTTTGACGGCGAGGAAGCGTTCGTCTCCTACACGGCGGAGGACGGGCTGTTCGGCAGCCGCCACTACACGCGGATGCTGCGCCGCATGGATGCCGCGCAGCGCCCGGCGTTCGGCATCATCATCGACATGATCGCCGACCAGGACCTCAACGTGACCGTGCCGACCAACGTGGACCGCGGGCTGGCCGCCGGCTTGTTCGCCGCCGCCTCCGAACTCGGCACGCGGGAATATTTCACGAATTACGGGCGGGAGATCCTGGACGACCACGTCCCGTTGGCGGGTGCCGGGCTGCGGGTCTTCAATGTGATCGACATGGATTTTAAGCCGTGGCACACCGCCGGCGACACCATGGATTCCATCTCCGCCGAATCGCTCCACATCGCCGGGCAAGCCGCGCTGCTCCTGATCGAAAAATACGCCGTCGCCGGCGAAAAACCGGGGGCGTAGCCATGCCCGGAAAGGAACGGGTTGCCCAGACCGGCAAATCGGTGCTAAGGGTGACATCTTACCCCCGAGCCGCCGAATGACCTTAGACCGCGCCACACTCGATTTTCTCAACAGCTTTCCAGAAGGAGCCCGCAACGAGGGCGAACGCATCCAGCGAGATGGCGGCGTGACCCAGATTTTTGGCACCGCCGAGCGGTTTCAGGCGAAGGTCGATGCCGATGAGATGCGGCGCGTCACCCTCACCTTGTCCGCCGGGCGCTGGTCCGGCCAATGCTCGTCCGGCGACCCGGAATCCCCCGCCCTGGTCGCGGCGATGGCGGAGCGGATCGAGCGCGGCGGCGAAATCCCGGATTCGCCCAATGAGGTGGGGCGCGATTCGATCTACGATGTGCTCAGCAAGGCGCTCGGCCGCGACCTCCAACTGCGCGAAGAACAATTCCTCGCCAAGCTCGAAAAGCGCTTTGAAAAATACGAGCGGGAAGGCGAACTGCACGACCACGACCTCGTCCGGCTGGCCCCGCGCTGGCCGGTCGAGAGCTATGAGGCGATCGAACTCTGGCCGCAGCCGCCGGAGGATATCGTCCAGTTTTGGAACTACATCGCCCACGCCCTGCGCCGGAAAAAAGTGCGCTACCCGACGTTCATGGATGCGATCACGGACTCGGATTCGACCCGCGAGCAGCTCGCCGATTGGGAGCGCGGCCAGCAGGCGGACGAGTGGCGCGCCCGCATCGCGGCGGTCGAGGCTCCGCCGCCCGACAACACCCCGCGCCCCGCCGAAGCAAGGCTCATCGCCACCTCCGGCGGCGCGCGGCTCCAGTGGCGCTACACCGACCGGCCCGACGCGGCGGTCCAGTGGCGCACGGCGAGCACGCCCGGCGAGGCCGCCGAGGTCGAGGAACTGCGCGAGGCGGGGCGCATCAGGTTCGATGCCGCCAGCGAGCTGCTGGTCGCCGAAGCCGCGCCGATGGCGGCGCGCAGCGATTTCGGCGAGATCCGGCTGGATGGCGAGGACGAATGCCGGCTGCTCGCCCGGCTCTTCCACCACGAGGTGCTGCGCGACCGCATCCTGACGCTCGACGAAATCCCATTCGCGCGGCCCGGCGGCGTCCTGCAGTGGCGCTGCCTCGATCCCGGCGAGGGCGAGGACGGCGCGCCGCCCGCCTACGCTCTCCAGCTCTTCATGCCGGACGGCGAACCCGCGCCGCATTCGTTCCGGCTCCTGCCCGCGCGCCCGCGACCGCTTTACCTGAGCGATGAGGCGGTGCTCGACGGCCCGCCCGCCTGGTCGGGATCGACGCTGGTCGAGCCGCGCTCCGACATCCCGCCGGAGGTGATCGAATCGCCGGACGGGGTCGACTTTCTCGCCCTGCTCGGCGCCTCGCTCCCGCCGGGGTTGAAGGCGCGGGTCGCCGAGTCGCCGATGGCGGTGGTGATCGCGATGGAGGTGTCGGCCGGCGGCGCGAGCGAGTCGATCCAGCTCAAGGTGACGGCGGCGGACGAGGGGAAATCGCGCAAGGAAGTCCTCGGCAAAGACGGCTGGCAGCTCGTCGAAAATAAGGACCCGAAAGGCGGCGCGATCCCGCGCTACGACCGCGCCGCGCTCCGCTATTTCCCCGAGCTGCTCTCGCCGCTCAACCCGACCTATGACGCGTCGATGCCGGGCTTCCGCGCCCGCGTCACCAAGGTGTTTCCCGAGCGCTTCGCCGAGTGGGCGCAATCGCTGCCCGGCGGCGTCACGCTCGATCTCGACCCCGAGCTGCAGACCATCCTCGCCGATCCGGTCATGGCGACGGTCCGGTTCGAGGTCAAGGAGGCCGAGATCGACTGGTTCGACCTCAAGGTCGCCATCGACGTGGAAGGCGAGGACCTCAGCCTCTCCGAGATCAAACAGCTCGTCGCCGCGCGCGGCGGCTACGTCCGGATCAAAAACCGGGGCTGGCTCCGCCTGAAAATGCGGCTGGAAGAAGCCCAGGAGGCCGCCATCGCCAAGCTCGGGCTCGACCCGTTCGACCTGTCTGGCGAGAAGCACCGGATGCACGCGCTCCAGATCTCCGGCGAAGGGGCCGAGGACATTTTCGACGCCGAGGCGTGGGACCAGATCCGCGCCCGCGCCCGCAGCCTGAAGCTCCGCGTCCAGCCGCCGGTGCCCGACGGATTGAAGGCGGAGCTCCGCCCGTATCAGGTCGATGGCTTCCACTTCCTCTCCTATCTTGCCGAAAACCGGTTCGGCGGCATCCTCGCCGACGACATGGGTCTGGGGAAGACGGTGCAGGGCCTGACGTGGATCCTCTGGCTGCGGCACCAGCAGGACAAGGCGCAGCCCGACCCCGCCATCGTCGTGTGCCCGAAATCGGTGCTCGACGTCTGGGCGGGCGAGGCGAAGAAATTCGCGCCCGAGCTGCGCGTCCAGGTGCTGCGCGACAAATCGGAGCTGGAGCCGGAAAAGCTCGGCACCGAGATTGATTTGCTGGTGCTCAACTACGCGCAGCTCCGCGCCTCCGACACGCGGCTGGCCAAGGTGCCGTGGGTCGCCGCGATCCTCGACGAAGGGCAGCAGATCAAGAACCCGGACTCGAAGGCGGCCAAGGCGGCGCGCGGATTGCAGGCGCAGAACCGGCTCGTCCTGACCGGCACGCCGATCGAGAACCGGCTGCTCGACATCTGGAGCCTGATGGCCTTCGCCATGCCCGGCGCGCTCGGCAACCGGTCGTATTTCCGCGAGCGCTTCGACCGCCGGAAAGACCCGCACGCCCAGACCCGGCTCTCCGCCCGGCTCCGCCCGTTCCTCCTCCGCCGCACCAAAAACCAAGTCGCCCTCGACCTGCCGCCGCGCACCGAGGAAGACGTGCTCTGCGAGATGGAGGGACCGCAACGCACGCTCTACGACGCCGAACTCGCCCGCATCCAAAAGCTGGTCCTCGGCGTGGATGCCGACGCCGGCCTCGGCAAGCAGAGCTTCGCCATCCTCCAAGGCTTGCTCCGCCTCCGGCGAATCTGCTGCCACCCCGCGCTGATCGACCCGCAATACACCGACGCCGATAGCGCGAAGATGAACGCCCTGTTCTACCTGCTCGACCAGCTCCACGAGGAGGGTCACAAGGTCCTCGTCTTCTCCCAGTTCGTCACCATGCTCGACATCATCAAGGCGCGGCTCGAAAAGGAAAATCGCCCGCACTTCTACCTGACCGGGCAGACCGTGGACCGCAACGCGGAGGTCGAAGGCTTCCAGCGCAGCAAGGACGCCGCCCCGTTCCTCCTCTCGCTCAAAGCGGGCGGTGCCGGCCTCAACCTGACCGCCGCCAGCTACGTCATCCTCTACGACCCGTGGTGGAACCCAGCCGTCGAAAACCAAGCCATCGACCGGACCCACCGCATCGGCCAGACCAGCAAGGTCATCGCCTACCGCCTCCTCATGCGCAATACCGTCGAGGAAAAAGTCCGCCTCCTCCAACAAAAGAAAACCGCCCTCTTCACCGGCGTCCTCGGCGAAGAAAGCTTCACCAAGAACCTCAAACGCGAGGATCTGGATTTCTTGTTTGGGAAAGCGGGCTGATCGGGAGCAAGTCGCCGTCACCGGTCGCCACTTCGCGGCCGGCTTGCTCGCACCCCCAACCGCCTACCGTTGATCAACCGTGTAGCCCGCTTTTTTCAGCAGCTCGACCACGCTGCCTTCGCCGGTGAGGTGCCCGGCTCCGACGACGATGAGGGTGGGCTTGCCGTCTTTGAGCATGGATTCGATCTCTTTGACCCACGCGGTATTACGGTCGAGGAGGAGCGCCTTGTGGATCTCGGGGTAATCTTTGAATTCGTCGGCGAGGTCTTTGGCGATGGCCTCGGCTTCGCCGGCGCGCCAGGCTTTGAGGACGCGCTTGATGAACTCGTCCATGGCATCGAGATCGTCGAGCATCTCGCTGAGCATGGTCTCCTGATCTTCGTCGGAGAGCTTACTGAAGATGCCGAGCTGGAATTCGACCGTCTCGAAGCCGCCGGTTTCCTTGCCGTCTTTGGTGGCGCGAGCCTCGAAGTGTTTGTCGAAGCCCGTGCTCGGGGTCGCGCCGTGTTTGGCGTAGGCGGTACCGGCGATGGCGACGGCGAGCATCCACGGGCGCATCTGATTGATGGCAACGCCGGGGATGCCGATGGCTTTGGCGTGGTTCTGGAGCTTTTCGTATGTTTCCGGCTCGAGGTGGTTTTTGAGCGATTCAGCGTACGGATACATGCCGTGCTTCAAGGTGAGCTGCATCGTTTTTGGATCCTCGCCCGCGCCGGGCGGCAGCTCGAACCAGACGCGCTCGGCAGCGCGGTAGGCTTCCTCGAAGGCAGCGGGCAGCGGATAGTCGGATTTGCTGAGGAGGTGGATCGACCCGGCGAGGAAAAGCGGTGCCTTGCCGCCCTTGACCTCCCAGACGCAAGCGCGCTTCGGCTGCGCCTCGTGCCCTCAGCTTCTGCGGCGGCGGGCTTGGCGCCAGGTTCGCGGGCGTCTTGCCCGCGGGACAAGGATGGGGCATTGAGCAGGAGCAACGCCGCTGCCGCCGGAAGGAAAAGGGATCGGATTCTCATGGCGGGGAGGCTACACCGCCCGGCAATCGGGCGCAACTCGCGCGGCGCCGAAGGCGGGTGATACCTGTCCCAACGGGACCCCGCATATCAGCCCAGGGTGGAACCCTGGGAACCGAGCTGGAATCTGATGCCCTGCGGGGTATGAACCCAATCGATTTCCCCATGCCGCAATCGCTCTCCAACATACTCGTTCATCTCATCTGGAGAACGAAGGACCGCCATCCGTGGCTGGGATCCGGCATCCGGGAGAAGACTCACGCCTTTCTCGCCGGAATGCCGTGCGGCAAATGGATTTGTGAGGCGTATCGCGTAGGGGTGTGGCGGATCATGTCCATCTGGCGGTGCAGCTTTCCCGGACCTTGTCTGTGGCGGACTTGGTGAAGGGGGCAAAACAGGCTCCAGCAGATGATTGAAGCAACAGGACTCGACCTTCACCGGCTTTTACTGGCAGCAGGGCTACGGCGCATTCTCTGTGGGGATGAGCCAGAAGGAGTCGCTGCTCCACTATATCGACACGCAGGAGGACCATCACCGGACGCGGACCTTTCAGGAGGAATACCGCGATTTCCTCCAGAAATACGGCATCGACTTTGACGAGCGCTATGTGTGGGACTGAGACCTTCAGAAGGGCGGGAAAAAAGACGGGCGACTTTTTGGGGCGCGAACGGAGGGTACGGGCGAGGCGACATCGTTGGCTCCTCTCTGGACCCCGGATCCTCTCGATTATTCCGGCTCCAACGGAGCCACGCATTCCGGCTCCAACGGAGCCACGCATACCAGCCCAGGGCAACGCCCTAAGTCTTTCGCCCCAGTGGATCCCCGCGTTCCGAAGGAACGCCGCATCCCGTCGCGCCCGACCTATGCGGCGTTCCTTTGGAACGCATGAATGTCTCGACCTCGGTTCCCAGGGTTGCACCCTGGGCTGGTATCGGGGTCCCGTTGGGACAGGTGACACCCGCATCCGGTGGCGGCGGCGGCGGTCGCGACACCCGGCGGCGGCGGCGGTGACGGCGAATCGGCGGCAATTCGGCGGGCGCGCCGAGCGCTTTGATTGACACCCTAGGTGCGGCGGCTAGCATGGCGGCTCCCGATTTGCCCCCCACCCTGCCCGAACAACCGATGCCCGAGAAATCCCCGCCGCCGCCCCTGACCGCCGAGCGCAGCGCGGGGCTGATCTTGCCGGTGCCGAGCCTGCGGCGCACGACCGACCTCGGCGCCGGGGATCTGCGGACGCTGCGGGAGATGATCGACTGGGCGTCCGGGGCGGGGTTCGCCGCGCTGGAGCTGCTGCCGATTTTTGAGACGGCGGAGCGCTTCGATCCGTTTTTGCCGATCACCGCGTTCGCCATCGATCCGCTTTATATCGAGGCGACGCCCGCCGCGCTTTTCGATCTGGAGGACGGAGCCTATGCGGAAACGCTGGGCAAGGCGAACCTCGAAAAGCTGCGCGGGTCCGAGGCGGACTTCGCGGCGGTGCGGCGGCTGAAGCTGGACCTGGTCTGGGAGGCGTTTGAGATCTTCCACGCCGAGCATTACCAGAAGGGCACCGACCGCGACAGGCGGTTCCAAAAATTCTGCGAGGTGGAACGCGGCTGGCTGGAGAGCTACTGCCTGTTCCACATCTCGATGGATATGGAGGGGCACGAGCGCTGGCACGAGTGGGGCGAGACGCGGAAGGACGCGGCGGCCGCCCGGCAGTCGCTGGCCAATCTGATCGACAAGGAAGCCGCCGCCACGGAGAAGCAGCTCGCCTTCTACGGCTACGTCCAGTGGATCGCCCAGGCGCAGTGGACGCTCGCCCGCCAGTATGCGGAGAGCCTCGGCGTCGCCCTGATCGGGCAACTGCCCGCGCTGGTGCCGGCGGCGAGCGCGGATGCGTTTGGCCAGCCGGAGATTTTCCGCGAGGGCTGGTGGGGCGGGATGGCTCCGGAGGAATGCGGGGGCGGCTCGCGCTTTGCGGACATGTGGGGGCGCAACGACGGGCTGGCGGTGCCGGATTGGGACGCCATGGAGATCGGCGGCTACCAGTGGTGCCGCGCGCGGATGCGCCGGGCGCGCCAGCTCTTCCACGCCGCCCGCCTGACCAATGCCGCGAAGATCTACCGGACCTACGCGTTCCCCTGGCCGCCGGAGAAAGACGATTACTTCGGCTCGATGAATGCGAGCAGCGCGGCGGAAAAATGCCGCGGGCGCCTGCCGGGTTTTTTGCTCCGCCCCGACAATTCTCAGGTCAACCGGATCTACAACCGCAACACCGGCGAGGCGATGCTCGCCGCGATGGTCGAGGAAGCCGGCGAGGGATTTTTGCTCGCGGAGAATGACGCGCTCGAATCGCCGGAATACCTCAGCCCCAGCATGGTCGAATACGGCGTCTTGCCCGCCGTCTACCCGGGCAGCGAATTGCGCGCCGACGGCACGCCGCGCCCGGGGCGCGAATTCTCCGCCGCCTCCTCCGCCGCCTACGGCGCGGGCGGCGGCACGTCGCTGCCCCACCGCTGGGAGCACGCCCGGATCACGCTGGAGACCGAGGGCGGGAGCGGCCGGGCGGGCGCGGCGGCGCGCTGGCTCTTCGACACGCTCGGTCGGTTTTCGCCGCTGCCGGCGGGCGAGGACCCGCCGCCGTTCAACGACCGGATCCGGGAGACGCTGGTCCGCTCGCTCTTCCGCGCCAACTCGCGCTACGCCGCGATCAGCCTGTCGGATCTGCTCGGGCTGGAATCGCCGCCCGCCCCCGCGCCGCCGCAGGGCAAAAGCGGCTGGGAGATCCGGACCGGACCCTCGACCCGCGAACTCATCCGCAACCCGCACTGGAACTACATCCGCGAGCGCACCGCGCAATTGATCGCCGAGAGCAACCGGCGGCTGCCGGAAGCGCCGAAGAAATCGCCCCTGATCGCCGCCGCTGCCTCCACCGCTGCGGCGACCTCCGGCAACTAAATCCCATGTCCACCTTGCTCCAATCGACCATCGACCGCAGCATCGCCGCGCTGGAAGCCGCGCGCGTGCTCGAAGAACCATTCCAGCGCGCCGTCGCCGCCTTGTCCAACGCGCTGCGCGGCGGCAAGAAGGTGCTGTGCTGCGGCAACGGGGGCAGCGCCGCCGACGCCTCGCACCTCGCCACCGAACTGCTCTGCCGGTTCATCAACGACCGCGCGCCGCTCCCCGGCATCAACCTCGCGGCGGACGGCGGATTCCTGACCGCCGCCGCCAACGACTACGGCTACGACCCGGTCTTCTCGCGGCAGGTCACCGGCTTGGGCAGCGAAGGCGATGTCCTCGTCGCCTTCACGACCAGCGGCAACTCCGCCAACATCCTGCTCGCCCTCGAAGCCGCCAAGGAACGCGGCGTCCTCTCGATCGCGATGCTCGGGCGCGACGGCGGCAAGGCGAAGGGCGTCGCCGACATCGAGATCATCGTCCCGCACGGCGAAACCGCGCGCATCCAAGAGGTCCACGGCCTGCTCATCCACGCGCTTTGCCTGGGCATCGAGCGCGACCTGTTCCCCGGCTTAAACGAGGCGTAGGACCGGTCGCTTTGGCGGAGGTCAAAGTAGCATCGGCACCCTGCCGATCATCCCGGTAGACCTATGCGGATACGATCGCGCAACCCGCCCTACGCCATGATCTCGCGCACCACGCGGTAGTGGACGTCGGTGAGTCGGAAGTCGCAGTGGCGTGGCGGAAGGTGAGTTGTTCGTGGTCGAGGCCGAGGAGGTGCAGGATGGTGGCGTGGAGGTCGTGCATGTGGACTTTGCCCTCGGCGGCGCGGTGGTAGAACTCGTCGGTCGCGCCGTAGCGGAAGCCCGGTTTGACGCCGCCGCCGGCGAGGAAGACGGTGAAGCCATACGGGTTGTGGTCGCGCTCGTCGTTGTTCTGCGAAAACGGCGTGCGCCCGAATTCGCCGCCCCACCAGACGAGCGTGTCTTCCAGCAGCCCGCGCTGCTTGAGGTCGGCGAGCAGCCCCGCAACCGGTTTGTCGGTGGTAAGCGCGTGGTCGGCGTGCTTTTTCAAATTCGAGTGCTGGTCCCAGCGCGGCGTCGCGCCGGTGTCCGAGTAGTTGACCTGGATGTAGCGCACGCCGCGCTCCGACAGGCGGCGGGCGAGCAGGCACTGGCGCCCGAATTCGTCGGTCGCCTTTTCGCCGATCCCATACATCGCTTTGATGTGGTCCGGCTCGCGCTCGATCTCGCTGGCCTCGGGAGCCTCGCTCTGCAGGCGGTAGGCGAGCTCGAACGATTCGATGGCGCCCTCCATCGCGCTGCCGTCGTGGAACCGCCGCCCCTGGTGGCGGTTGAGACTTTGGAGAAAGGCGAACTGCTCGCGCTGTTCCTCGTCGGCGAGCAGCGGATGCTTCAAGTTCTTGAACTTCGCTTCCTTCGCGGACTGGCCGGGCCGCCCGAGCGGCGTGCCCTGGTGGATCGACGGCAGGAACGCGGTGCCGTAGTTGCGCGGGCCGCCCTTGGTGGGAGCCGGATGGATCGTGACGAAGGCGGGCAGGTTCTCGTTTTCGGTGCCCAGCCCGTAGCTGATCCACGCGCCCATCGACGGCCGCACCAGATTGGTCGCGCCGGTGTGCAGGAAGATCGTGGATGGCCCGTGGGCGACGCCTTCGGTGTGCATGCCGTGGAGGAAGCACAGGTCGTCGGCGCGCGTGGCAATGTGCGGGAACAACGCGGAGACCGGCTGCCCGCACTGCCCGTGCTGCCGGAACTCCCACGGCGAGGCGAAGACTGGTTCGTCGGTGCGCTTGCGCGTGCGCGGCACGTCGAACGGCAGCTTCTTGCCATCGTGTTTGTCGAGCGCCGGCTTCGGGTCGAAGGTATCGACCTGGCTCGGGCCGCCCTGCATAAACACAAAGATGACCCGCTTGGCGCGCGGCGTGAACAGCGGCGGCTTGCCGGCCAGCGGGTTCGCGGCGGAGGCGATGCCGGAGAAGGCAAGCGAGCCGAACCCGCAGGCGGCGGTGCGGAGAAAATCGCGGCGGCTGGCGATGGGGCGTTCGATCATAGAACCCCGATCCTACCCGGCTTTGCCCCGCCGATGCAAGCGAATCGGACCGTCAGGCAAACGCGCCGCCGCGCTTGCATCGGGGCGCGAATCCCGATCCGCTAGCCCGGATATTTCACTAAAATAAAGCGACCATTGCCAGAGATGAGGTAAGTTGTTGG
Organism: Verrucomicrobiales bacterium; assembly: GCA_041395145.1. GTDB lineage: Bacteria > Verrucomicrobiota > Verrucomicrobiia > Verrucomicrobiales > DEV007 > JAWLBD01. The sequence continues at coordinate 11,767 of JAWLBD010000018.1, forward strand.
GCATCAACCCGATAACAACAACCCTATCCAAGCAATGGCGCGAACAGATTCGCAATCCGGACCAGTTGGAGTTTCAAGCGCTCGGCGACCGCAGGGATGTAGCCAATTTCAAGGGGGGCCACCATTCGAGCGATGGCGGCGGCGCGGTGATCCTGCGCGAGATCGAGTCGCACATCGGGCTGCGGCGGCGGCTGGTGCTGAAATTCTACAGCAGCTACCCGCTCAAGGATCTCTTCGCCGAGGTGCACCGGAAGCTGGCCGGACCCCTAACCGTCCGCCAACCGCCCGAGAACCGCGCAAAAGGCACCCGGCCACCGCCCGGCGGCCCTCGCGGCCTCCGGATCGTCGCCCGCGCCGCAGCGCCCGCCCTCCAAATCGGCTTCCGGACCGTTTTCTCTACCCCTGGTGATTGATCCGGGCTAGAGCCTGAGCATTGTTTCGGACCGCAGGCGAAATCGATGCCGCAGGTCCTAGACTGCAGGATTGCCGTATCAACGGTGCCGCCCTCGGAGCGGACTTGCGCGCCCGGCCGAGCCGCGCACGCTTCCGCCGCCATGCCTGAAAATGCCCCGCCCGCCAAGAACCCGAAGATCACCCTGCTCGACGCCGACACGCTCGGCGATGCGGACCTTGCGCCGCTGTGCCTGGCGGGAGAGCTGACCGCCTTTCCGATCAGCGCGCCGGGCGAGGTCGGAGAGCGGCTGCGGGGCGCGGATTGCGCGGTCGCGAACAAGGCGATCGTTGGCGCGGAGGCGCTGGCGCAAGCCCCGGACCTGCGGCTGATCGCGGTGGCGGCGACCGGCGTAAACAACATCGATTTGAAGGCGGCGGCGGAGCGCGGCGTCGCCGTCTGCAATGTCGCAGGATACTCGACCGATTCGGTGGCGCAGCATGCGATCGCGTTGCTCCTCATGCTGGCGACCAATGCGCACCGCTTCGCCGCCGAGCCAAGGCGCTGGGCGGAGTCCCCGTTTTTCACCCGCTTCGATTTCCCCGCCATTGAGCTGGCCGGCAAGACATTCGGGATCGTCGGCTGCGGCGCGATCGGGCAGCGGGCCGGGGCGGCGGCGGAGGCGCTCGGGATGCGCGTCGCCTGCCTCGGGCGAGCCGGATCAGCCGCGGCGGCGCGCCCCGATTGGCCGAGGCTCGAGACCGCCGATTTCTTCGCCGCCTGCGATGCGGTTTCGCTGCACTGCCCGATGACCGAGTCCAACGCTGGGATGATCGGCGAGGCGGCGCTCGGCCAGATGAAGCGGACCGCCTTTCTGGTTAACACCGCGCGCGGCGGGCTGGTGGACGAAGCCGCGCTGGTCAAAGCGCTGCGCAGCGGGCAGATCGGCGGCGCGGCGCTCGACACGATTTCCACCGAACCACCGCCCGCCGACCATCCGCTGCTCGACCCGACGATCCCCAACCTGATCCTCACGCCCCACACCGCCTGGTCGCCCGCCGAATCGCGCGCCCGGCTGGTCGCCGAAGTCGCCGAAAACATCCGGCGTTACTTCGCCGGCGAGCCGCGCAACAGGGTCGGCTGACCCTCGCGAAGGAGCACGGGTTTCAAATCCGTCGGAAAGAGTATCTCCGTGCCGCCCCTCATCCATACATTGAAAATCTGCGCTTCCAGCCATGCCGGACCGCGTTTCAGACCACGATCTCGGTGCCGACGCCGACGCGGGTGAAGACTTCGAGCAGGAGCGAGTGCTTGATCCGGCCGTCGATCAGATGCGCTTTGCCGACGCCGGCGTCCAGCGCCTCCAAGGCGGAATCGACCTTCGGGATCATGCCGCCCTTGATCGTGCCGTCCGCCTTCAGCGCCTCCACCTCCGCGCGGGTCAGCGACGGGATCAGGCTGGCGGGGTCGGACGGGTCGCGCATCACGCCGAGCACGTCGCTCAGGTAGATGATTTTCGAGGCTTTCAGCCGCCCGGCCAGGGCGCTCGCCGCGATGTCGGCGTTGACATTGAGCGGCAGCCCGGTGCCGCGCTCGGCGGCGATCGGCGAGACGACCGGGACGATTTCCTCCGACACCGCCGCCTCGATTTCCTCGGTCTTGAAATCGACCGCCCGCCCGACGAACCCGAGATCGACCTCCTCGCCCGAGCCGCCCTTGCCCTTCATCCGCTCGCCGATGAAGACGAGCCGCCCCGGGATGCCGACCGGGCACCCGCCGAACTTGCGGAGGCCGTCGACGAGCTGGGGGTTGACCTCGTTGTTGAGCGTCTCCTCCACGATGTGGATCGCCGCCTCGTCGGTCACCCGCAGGCCGCCCACAAACGTCGCCTCCAGCCCCGCCTCCGCCATCGCGCGCGAGATCGCCTTGCCGCCGCCGTGGACCAGCACCGGATTGATGCCGACCGCCTCGAGAAAAACGATGTCGCGCAGGAACCCCCGGACCAGATCCGGGTCCTCCATCGCGCTGCCGCCCACCTTGATCAAAAAGGTCTGGCCGCGGAAATTCTGGATGAACGGCAGCGCCTCGACCAGCGTGGCCGCTTTGGAGATGTGTTCTTCGAGCGAGGTCATTCATTCCCTTTTTGGCGGGCGCGGCGGATTCCGCAATCGGGAATGTGGGAGGGCGGGGCGGAACTTCCGGCTGCTTCTCGAAGTTGCGGGCGTCGCGCTTAGGTCTAAAATCGCGCTATGAATCGAAGGGAATTTCACTTTTCAGAAGGAAGCTCGAACAAGTTTTGGGCGATCGAACAGAGCGGGGCGCGGAAAGTCGTTCCGCGCCGTGGACGGCGTGTCGTTTTCGGTCGGGGCGGGGAAGACGACCGGGTTGGTCGGGGAGAGCGGGAGCGGGAAGACGGCGATCAGGCGGGCGTTGATCCGGCTGATCCCGTCGAGCGGCGGGAAGGCGGTTTTTGAGGGCAGAGCCTCCTCGACCTGCCGGAGCGGGATTTCCGCCCGCTGCGCAAGGCGATCCAGATGATTTTCCAGGACCCGTTCGGGTCGCTAAACCCGCGGATGACGGCGCTCCAGATCCTGGCGGAGCCGCTGGAGATCCACTTTCCGAAGCTGTCGAAATCCGAGCGCCGCGACCGGTGCGCCGAGCTGCTCGGCAAGGTCGGGCTGGACCCGGATTGGCTCGGCCGGCACCCGCACCAATTCTCCGGCGGGCAGCGGCAGCGGATCGGGATCGCCCGCGCGCTGGTAGGTGGAGCCGCGCCTGATCATCTGCGACGAGCCGGTCAGCGCCTTGGACGTGAGCGTGCAGGCGCAGATCGTGAACCTGCTCCAGGACCTGCAGGAGGAATTCGGCATCGCCTACCTGTTTATCGCGCACGACCTGGCCGTGGTCGAACACCTGGCGGACGAAGTCGTCGTCCTGCATGCCGGGCGGGTTGTGGAAAGCGGTCCGCCGTGCGATGTATATGCCCACCCGCAGCACGACTACACGCGCCGCCTGCTGGACGCCGTGCCCAAGCTCGGTGCCGCCTGACGAATTTTCCCCTGAATGACCCCGCTTTTCCGCAAATTCCTCGGCATGAATTGGTTGCTTTTCGCGACCATGATCGGTCTCGCCGTGTTCGGGGTCTTCTCGATCTACGCCGCCTCGGGCTGGCAGGATGACCCGGCATTGTCGGGCAAGTGGAAGGATCAGGTGATCTGGTTCTCGGTCGGGATCGTCGTCCACTTCGCGGCGGCATTGATCGACTACCGGTGGATCCGGTGGGGTGCCTTGCCGATGTATCTCGCCGGGATCGGCGGGTTGGTCGCGGTAAAGGCGTTCGGGGTCGAGCTTTCTGGTGCCCAGAGCTGGCTGATCGTCGGCGGGCAAAGCGTGCAGCCCTCCCAGTTTGCGATGCTCGCCGGCATCCTGATCCTCGCCGTGGTCCTGGGCGAGTTGCCGCGCCTCCACGCCATCTTGCGCCTGCCATTTGTGCGGCTCGCCCTGGCAGGGATTATCGTGGTGGTGCCGTTCGGCATGGTGCTCAAGGAGCCGGACATCGGGTCCGCCTTCGTCTGGGTGCCGGTCACCGCCGGGGTGTTCCTCGTCGGCAGCATCCCGTATCGCTATCTCATCTGCATCGCCTTGATCGGGGTAGCGTCCTGCCGGTCGCCTACCACTTCGGGCTAAAGCCTTACCAAAAGCGCGGATCCAAGTTTTCATGCGCATGCTGACCGACCGCGATGTCGATGTCCAGGGCGACGGCTGGGTGCCGCACCACGTCCGGATCGCGATCGCCTCCGCCGGGCGCGAGGGCAAAGGGCTACCTCGCCAGCAAGGTCGAGGATAAAAGACAGTCCTGCGCATGGGGTTCATCCCGAAGGACGTCGCCATCAACGACTTCATCTTCGCCACCATCGCCGAGGAGCGCGGCTTCCAGGGGGCCGTCCTCCTCATCATCGGGCTGCTCGCCCTCCTCCTCCAGTGCATCTCCGCCGCCATCTTCGCGCGGGATGCCATGGGCAGGCTCATCGTCGTCGGCGTGGCGGCCATGTTCTTCACCCACATCTTCATGAATGTCGGGATGTGCATCAACCTCACCCCGATCACCGGTCTCCCGCTCCCGCTCATCAGCTACGGCGGCACCTTCGCGCTCAGCTGCATGTTCCTCCTCGGCATGGTCCAAAGCGTCTGGGTCCACCGCCATCTCGGCTTGGAGGAAATGAACGATGCCGAGCGCGACCGGCGGTTTCGGTAGGTGGTTATTTGTTATTGGTTGTTGGTTATTTGTTATTTGCTGTTTGTTGTTGGAGGCGAGGCTGCCGCTCAAATGCCAGATTTCGGGTGAACGCGAGTTCGCCTGCGGAAAGCGTAAAGCCGTCCGCTCACGGATCGTCCAAACGTGGCGAATCCGGCTACCATTCCCACTCCCACTCGCGAAGCACCCATTGTAAAGGAGCGAATTCTCTGATAAATGCTGACCAGAAGCCGATTTCGAATCACAAATCACGAATCACAAATCCCGAATCCCACCAATGCCCCGCCTGCTGAAAGCCGCCGCCCTCGCGGCGATCCTCGCCCTCGCCGCTGCGGCGGAGGACGCGCCGGCGCAGGCGGGTGGCAACGTCTTTGCCAAATACCAGGGCGATGCGGAGAAGGCGGTCGATCTGGGGCTGGAGTTTCTCGCCTCGGCGCAGCGGCCGGACGGATCGTTTCCGGGGCAATACGGGGAGAGCACCGGGGTGACCTCGCTGGTCGGCATGGCGTTCTTGTCGAAGGGGCACCTCCCGGGGCTGGGACCGCACGGGCACCGGATCAATCTCTGCATCGACTACGCCTTGGCGAACCAGAACGACCAGGGAGTCTTCGCCTCCCGCGGGCACGGCAACGGCGTGATGTATGCCCATAACATCAGCGCGCTCTTTTTGTCGGAGGTCTCCGGCATGGTCGATCCCGAGCGGCAGAAGCGGATCGAGCCGGCGCTGGGCAAGGCGATCAAGGTGATCCTCGATGCGCAGGCGGTGGAAAAGGTGGAGCAGCACCGCGGCGGATGGCGATACCAGCCGGATTCCAAGGACAGCGACCTGTCGTGCAGCGGCTGGGCGCTCATGGCGCTGCGCAGCGCCAAGCTCAACGGCGCGCCGGTGCCCGACAGCGCCATCGCCGACGCCGTCGAATATCTCTTCCGCTGCCACGACGCGAAGGGCGGCACCTTCGGCTACCAGGACGGCCGCTCCCACGCCAACACGCTAACCGGTGCCGGGCTGCTCTGCCTCGAACTCTGCGGCTTCCACGGCGACCCCGCCACGTTCGCGGCCGGCGAATACATCATCGCGACCTGCCGCCGCCTGCCGGGTGCCGGCCACGAGGAATACGGCAACTACTACAACGCCCAAGCGATGTTCCAGCTCGGCGGCAAATACTGGGAGCAATACGCCGACTTCATGTATCCGCATTACCTCGACCTACAAAACCCGGACGGCTCGTGGGGCAAGGTCGAGGGCAATAACCCGCCGATCTGCTACGAGACCTCGATGATGATCCTCGCCCTCGCCGTCCCGTATCGCCAGCTCCCGATCTACCAGCGCGACGAAACCGTGGACGAATAGCCGGTCCGCTGCCCCGGCAGCGGCATTGCCCGGTTAGATCAGCGGGTTTTTGGATAAGCCAGAATTTGTGCCCCCAGCACGAAAGCCGCCTTGACCGCCCAGATTTATATGGAAATATTAGAAATTTGTAACACTTAGGGAATCAATCCGCGTATGGCGGCAACATCAGCAAGGTCCAGCTCGTGTCTGAACAGCGCCATCATGGTGCTGATCGTCCTCGTGTTCGCGGCGGTCGGGCTGATCTACAAGCTGCGGACGGGTGGGGAAGGCGATGGCGGCCCGTCGTCCCCCGCCAGCGGCGCGGCGGTGCCCGGGGAGAATGCGCCCGGGCGGCCGCTCGACTTCCAATACGAGGTGCTGCTCGGCGGCAAGCTGCTGGAGAACGACAACGGAAACGATGGCGATAGCTTCCGGATCGACCACCGGGGGCGGGAGTTCCGCTTCCGGCTCTACTTTGTCGATACGCCGGAGACAAACGACCGCTACCGCAGCCGGGTGGAGGATCAGGCAAAGTATTTCGGCACCTCGGTGGACGAGGCCTTGGCCGTCGGGCGCGAGGCGAAGGAATATACGCTGAACCTGCTGCGGACCCGGCCGTTCAAGGTGTTTACCAACTGGGAAAAGGTCATGGAAAGCGACCGCATCCACGCGTTTGTCCGCGTGGAGATGCCCAGCGGTCAATCCCGCTACCTGAGCGAGCTACTGGTCGAGCGCGGCTACGCCCGGATCCACACCAACGGCGCGGAACTCCCGGACAAAACATCTGTCGAGGACTACAAGGGCAAGCTCCGGGAGATCGAAGCGCGCGGGCGAAGCAGGCCAAAACCGGGGCATGGCGGTTCAGCCACTATTGAGCCGACGCCGCACGGTTTTTAATCCGTGGATTGGCGGAAGGCGGGATTGCCGCAGTTGTTTGACCCGCGTTTTTGGCAGGAAAATGGGGTAGGAAGATTCCTGCCGGGTGGATCGATTTGCACGGCAGGAGCAGACGTGGGCATTCGCGCCCCAGTTGGGATCGCGCCGTTCCCCGGCAGCATCCTCTGCGGATTCAATGCCGGCGCCTTCGCCCAGGTATCACCGAGGCGCGCGGAGTGGGGCTCCCCGATCCTGAGAACTGCCAATTCACCGGAAGGCGATCCGGTTTAAAAAAGTCGGGCTGGCGAGATTCGAACTCACGACCCCACGCACCCCATGCGTGTGCTCTACCAAGCTGAGCTACAGCCCGAATTGGCTCCCCGAATTTCGGGGAGCGGTAGTTTGGCCATCTCGGCGGGGAATGCAACCGGAATTCGCCTATTCAAATCGATTCGCCAGGCGTAGTATCGGGGACGTCCTGCCCATGAAACTCCGCCAGAAAGCGCAACTTTTCACCGAGCTGGCCAAGCTCGTGCAGTCCGGCTTCCCGATCGAGAAGGCATGCCATGTGGTGCTGGACACCGACCCGCCGCCGGGCGCGAAGGCGTGGATGCAGGCGGTGCCGGCGGGCATCCGGTCGGGCATGACGCTGGCGGAAGCATTCGCTGCGGCGCCTGACCCGCCGCCGAAGCTGGACGTGCATTTGATCCGGGCGGGCGAGCGGGGCGGCAACTTGGCGGACGCGTTCGCGCACCTCGGCGACTACTACCAGATGGTCGCCGACATGCAGCGGCGGGCGCGGGCTAGCCTGCTCTACCCGCTCGTTTTGCTCCACGCCGGCGTCATCATGCCGGCGGTCGTCTATGCGGCGTTCCAGGGGCGATTCGACCGCATCCCGCTTTACGCCGGGGCGGCGGTCGGAGCCTTGTGGGTGCTGCTCGTCGCGGCGTGGGTGCTGTGGCGCGTGCTGGACCAGGCGGCCGCCACCAGTGGCGCGGCGGAGGCGGCCTTCCGCATCCTGCCGCTGGCGGGCAAGGCGCGCCGCGCGCTGGCGCTCGCCCGCTTTGCCAAAGTCTTCCAGCTCCACCTCGTCTCCGCCCACTGGATCGACGAATCCGCGCGCCACGCGGCGGAGGCGGCCAACTCGGCATCGGTGACCCGCGCGGGCGAGGCGATCGCCGCCGCCGCCGGGGCCGGCAGCCGGATCGGGGAGGCGGCGCTCCGCTGCAAAGAGGCGCTGACCCCCGCCTTCGCCGCCTCGATCAAAGCGGGCGAGGAAGCCGGGACGCTCGACGAGGACTTCGGGCGCTGGGCGCAGGCATTCAAAGACCAGGCCAGCGCGGCGATGGAGCAACTCAGCTTCTGGCTGCCCCGGCTCGTCTATTTTTTCGCCATGGCCGTCGCCGTCGCCGCCATCTTCTACGGCGCTTCGCAGTATTTCGGGATGCTCAAAGGCATCGTGCAGGGGGCGGGGCTGTAGTTGGATCGCGCCGCACCAGCGGGGACAGCGCTGAATAAAACACCGCCATGAATTAGAAGGGGCGAGAGAACCGTCACGCCGAATGTGCCCGATCCGCGACCGGGGGGACGCCTCGGCCAAACATCCCCGGTGAAGCGCGCTCCCCTGTCATCTCCCGCAAAAACGAAAGCCGCCCGCCGGTCGGGAGACCAGGCGGGCGGATTCGGTTTGGATAGGATTGGGTCGGGATCGGTTTATTGAAAAGCCGTCCGCTTACTGCTCGTACGGAGGCGGGACCGTCGGGCGCGGACCGCGACCGCCTTCGGGGCGTGCCCGCGGCGCGGCGCTTTTCATCTCCTCCATGGTGAGGGACCCGTCTTTGTCGGCGTCGAGGCGGGCGAAGAATTCTTTGGCGCGCTTGACGGCGGCGTCGACGAATTCCTGCTCGGAGATCTTGCCGTCGCCGTCGGCGTCATTGGCCTTGAACATTTCGGCGGGATCGGGGCGACCGCGGCGGGGTTGATCTCCGCCTTCCGGCGCGTCTTGGGCGATGGCGGCGGCAGCGATCGCGGCGGCGGCGGCGCCCATCAGCGTATTGCGTAGCAATGGTTTCATGGTGCTTGTTTATCGGGTTTTCGTTGTTTTCGTTTTGGGTGGGTTGGTGACCGCGCTGCGCAGCTTGGACAAAGACCATAAACAACCGACCGGCGAAGTGGTTTCGCGTTTGCCAAAAATCCGCCATTTGTGATCCGCCGGAATCGCGCCCACAATGCGCCGATCCCTCAGCCCAACCCGAACGCTCCGCCCATGATCGACCTCCAAGAACAAAGCCACAACGGGGCGCACGTCATCGCCTTGAACGGCGAGGCGGACCTCGCCTCCGAGCCGGTCATCCGCGCGGCGGTCCGCCGGTGCATCGACGGCGATACGCCGCTGCTGGTCGTCGATTTCTCCGGCACCACCTTCGTCAATACGCCGGTCTGGGCGCTGATGGTCGAATACTACCAGCACACGCTGAAGTCCGGCAAGGCGATGGCGCTGGCCGGGCTGAACGGCCGCCCGCTCACCTCGTTCGAGACGGTGCGGATCGGCGACTTCATCGACTGCTACCCGACGGTGGACGAGGCGATCCGCGCCAAGATTTCCTAGCCGATCACCGATGGCGCGGCCGGACCCCAACGAAGCGCTGATCGACGTCGCCCGCGGGCTGAGCAGCGCGAAGGACGTCGAGGAATTGCTCGACCAGATCCTCTCGAAGGCGAAGGACGTCATGTTCTGCGAGGCGTGCTCGATCCTGCTGCCGGAGCGCCCCGGCGGCGACCTGATCATCCGGTCCACGCTCTCGGCGGAGGAAGGCGGCGAGCCGCTGCGCGTGCCCCCGGGCAAGGGGATCGCGGGCGAAGTGTTCGAGACCGGCGAGATGCTCAACATCGCCGACGTGCAGGGCGACCCGCGCCATTACCCGCCGCCCGGGCGCCGCATCGACCTGGAGGCGCGGGCGATGCTGACGATCCCGCTGGTGGACGGCGGCAGATGCATCGGCGTGCTCCAGGCGATCAACCCGCGGGGCGGGCCGTCGTTCGTGGACGAAGACATCCACACGTTCCAGACCTTCGGCAGCCTGATCGCCGTCACCCTGATGCGGATCCAGGCGCAGCGCGCGGCGGTGCGGGACGCGGAGCTGCGGCGCGAGCAGAGCTTCGCCCGCGAGATCCAGCTTTCGTATCTGCCGTCGCCGGCCGACATGCCGCCCGCGCTCCAGTTCTCGCCCTACTATCGGTCGGCGGGCGAGGTCGGCGGCGACTTTTACTTCTGGCATCCGGCGGGCGACCGGCGGGTGATCGCCGGGATCGGCGATGTGTGTGGCAAGGGCTTGCCCGCCGCGCTCGACATGGTGCGCGCCTCCACCTTGATCGCCGCCCGCGCGCAAAACCTCGCCGCCGCGACGCTGGGCGAGTGGGTCACCGATCTCAACCGCGAACTCTGCCGCCTGATGGCCCCGGGGCGCTTCACCGCCGCCACGTTCCTGCTCGCCGACCTGCAGGCGGCGACGATCTCGGTGCTCGCCGCCGGGCAGACGCCGCCGCTCGCCTTCCGCGGCGGGGCTTGGGAAAGCGTGGGCTGCCGCGCGCACCCGCCGCTCGCGATCTCCGAGGCGGTCGCCTACCGCGCATCGCATTTCCCGCTCGCCATGGCGCGCAGTTGGCTGCTCTATTCGGACGGGCTTCCGGAGCTGCGCGGCGCGGACGGCTCGTATTTTGGCGACGCCGAATTCCCGCGCCTGCTGGCGGCGAGCGGCGAGCGCCACATCATCGAGAGCTTGAGCGCCGCGTGGCGGGGATTTGGAGCCGAAGGCGCGGAATACGAAGACGACTGCACGCTCCTGCTCATGCGCGACGCCCGCCTCCGCCCGCAGCCCGTCTATGAGGCGATGCTCACGCCCGAAGCGACCCGCGACGTCCGGGCGATCGCCGCCCAGTGGTGCGAGATCTGCGGGCTGCGCGGCAAGGCGGCCGACCTCGTCGTGCTCGGCTGCGACGAGGCGCTGAGCAACATCTTCCGCCACGCCTACTGCCGCGAACCCGGTCCGCTCCGCGCCTTGTTTTCGGTCGGCGAATCCGACCTCGAGATCGCCTTCCACCACGAGGGCGACCCGCACCGACCGTGCCCCGGCGAGGCGATCCCCGCCCCCTGCCCGGAGCGCGCCGGCGGCATGGGGCAGCACGTCATGCGCGAGGCGTTCGATTCGATCGACTATGAGAGTGAATCCGATGGCGCGGGCGGGCGCGTATTGCTCCGGAAGCGCCTGCTCGATGAATAGTTTGTCACCGCGTTTGCGCTTGATCAAAATTCGCTTCCCCCTCAGAATCGACCCACTTTCCCATCAGCCTATCCCCCAAATGGCAGACGACGACGAATTCACGCTCGCCCCTTCAGAAGAACACTCGCTCCTCCTCGAATTAGAGGGCGAGTGGGATGTCCTGTGCCGCTATTTCACCGGCGATGACGACTTGACCATCGAGGTCGAAGGTAAAGAATCGATCACGATGCTCGGCGGGTTCTGGGCGGTCGGGACCCTGACCGCCGATGTGATGGGCACCCCGCTCCACGGCCGTTCGTCCTTCGGCTACGACCCGGAGCGCCGCGTCTATATCAGCACGTGGCAGGACTCGATGAACCCGCACTTCTATTTCTTCGAGGGCCAGTATGACATGGTCAGCGGCATCCTCCACCTCTCCGGACGCAACTTCGACCCGCGCCGCGGTGCCGCCTCGCTCTACCGCAGCGCCGTCCACTTCACAGAACGAAGGGCGCATCGCCAAGCTCTCGGTGGAAGGCGACGACGGCTCCGACATCCCGATCCTCGAATACCGGTTCACCCGCCCGCGCAAGAAGGCGAAGCGGAAGTAGGGATTGCCTGAAATCGAACGCCGCTTGCGATTCGGGATTCTCTCCCCTACCTCCAAGAGATCCACCACGAGGCGTCGCGTCGCCGAGGAACCGCATGGCGTAGGCACCAGCATGAATTCGAGCTTCATCGGGACGTCCATCTCGCCGCAGAAGTGGCAGAGCGGGGCGCAGCAGCCATTCCTGGAACCTCGGGTGGAAGGCGGCGGGGAACGCGACCTCGCGGGTCGAAGGGCGCGGCTGAACTTGCCGTCGAGGATCAACCGGTTCAGGCATGCTGGTCCCCCCACACTTCTCCACCCCGCAAGGGTGCCGAACGGTGGATCCGCTTCGCACTCTGCCATTACGCCCGGAAAATCGGAACCATCGACGACGAAGACACCCGAGTTGATCCCTCGCGGTTTGATTCAATCTCCTGATCTGTCAGGAAAGCGGTAAACTGTCCCCCGGCAATGGTAATTCCGGGTTCTGGCAGGAAACGGATCGCTTCAGGGCGGCAGAATAGACCATCGACGTTGTTCATCGCCAGACAATCGGCATCGGCAAACATTACCTTCCCATACCGGGATGCGTCGATGTGCCGCGCTGCTTCAAATTTAAATGCCCAGAAGCCGCCGCGCGACGAACCCCAACTGAATCCATTTCGATATAGATCTCGTCCACCCGCTCCCGCTCGATGGCGAAGATCGGCGCTGGCGAGTTTCGAAAGATCAGAATCTCGCCGTCGAAAAACGTCCGCAGCAGCGAGGATGCCAGCAGCTTTGCCATCGCCCGCTGCGCTAGCGCATAGCCCGGCGCGTCGAAGGCGATCGTGTAGATAGGTTCGGTTTGGCTGCGCTCATTGCTCCAGCAGTTGGAGGGTGAACGCCGTCGGGTCGCAGAAGGTGGTATGTAGAAGCCCGTAGGTGAAGTGGACCTTATCAACCAGGGTGAGCGCCTAGCGTATGGACCAGCGCCGCCTTGGTGTAGTCGCGGTATTTCGGCTGCAGGTAGAGCGGAAATTGGACCTCGCCCTCCGGGATCGGCTCCGCCGCCAGCGCCGTGTCCAGCAGCAGCCGGTTCCAGCTCCCCTGATCGAGGCACCATCGGCGCTGGAGGACAGGCCGGTATCGATCCGCTCCCACTCCGCCATCACCTCCTGGTAGCGGGTGCCGCGCACCGCGATCGTCCCGCTGTTGACCCCGTCGCCCTCCAGCGTCGCCACTGCTCCTCATCCGTCGGGAAGCAGGCGAATTGCGGCGTCCGACCCGCAGGCCCCGCTCGGGTGGAACCGGATGTCCCAATCCCCCTCCAGCAGGTGGTCGATATTCCGCAGCGCCAGGCAGTCGCAATCGAGGAACAGCACCTTGTCGAAGGCGTCCGCCGCGATCCGGTCCCGCACCCGATACTTCCAGCACCACGCGTGCTCCGCGCCCGCCTGCCCCCACGTCTCAACCGTCTCGATATAGACCTACGACAGCCCCTTGCGCTCGACCATAAAGAGCGGCTGCGGCGAGGATTGCGAAAAACGCGGCGATATCCCCGTCAAACCGCGTCCGCAAAAGCGACGAGACCAGCATCTTCGCCAGCGCCCGGTGCCCGGAGCAACCCGGCGGGTCAAACGCAACCGTATAAGCTAGGTGGCGCCCTCGCGGCGCTTGGAGATGGCTCATAAAAAAATCTGAATTTTAAAAAAAAAAAGAAAACCTTGACGCTGCCAATGCCAAATATGCCATCCTACAGCGATATGAACAAGCTTCATACCCCCTAGGAAGCGCAAGCGAAAAATCGGCACCAGACCCGGTTGAATGGAATAGCCCGCTGACCCGGCGCAAGTTCCTCCGCAGGACTGGGGTGGTTTCAGCGGGCAGCGTTTTTGGCGCTACACGGATTCCAGAGTTCAGGTTTTGGCGAGCACCGGGAGCACCCTTCCTGGAATCGAACTCTTTGAACGTAACAGATTCACCCATGAATGTGGGCAATGGAATTGCACCGGGAGGCAGCGGTTACGTTTCTTTTGCTCGCAAATTGTAGCGGCGCGCAAGGCGGAAGCACTTGTCGTCCCTGATCGGGACTGTTAGACAATCATGGAATGTAACTATCTCTATTTTAACCCAAGCGTCTTGGGTAGTGGATCCCTAGCCTATTTTCTACCTACACTGGTCCGCTCAATTAAACTTACCCACCACCTTAAGTTTCGATGTCGTATATTGTGGAGAGGGGCATTGCGCTACTGGAATCAAGGTAGAGAATTCGAGTATATCGGCTCCTACAAATTCTCATTCAGCCGTAATTGGAGCATCAGCGATTGTTATCCCACTCCACCCCTTCCGGGTCCGATAACCGCTACGACGATCACTCATCAGCCCCGGTTATTGATGGACCTTTCGATCACAAGATTTGGTATGGTCTAAATATTAGCTCTTCAGAACGACAATACGTGCGGATCAACCGAGATAACAGTCCGCGTGCAAGTTCATTGCCTCCTAGACCCATCCCCCGATCCCCCCACGTTTCCGGATACTGGCGACCAGCTTTTTAGCTCCAGTTCCGTAGACGTTGGTGACGGTGGTGCGACAGCAAAGCTTACGGCGATAGGAAACTACGAGATGCGGTTTCGACTCGTCACTTAGAAGCTCAGAAAATATGAATTTTTTACTCCCAGTCATCCTGTCCTCAAGACGCAACCGATCGCGCATTAGTTTCTTTTTTGTTGCGCTCTGCGCGGGTGTATTGGCGACTTGCAACGAAGGAGGGAATAAAGCGACCAATGTTCCTGCGACCAGCGAATCTGGTCCAAAAGAAATTTCAAAATCGCCAATCACTTCCCTAGCTCAGGAATTCACAAACCCCGATAAATCGCCTGAAGAGTGGCGTTTGAAAGTGGAGGAAATTGCCGCATGGGCAAAAAAGGAGCCAGCACGCGTGCTTGACGCGGTGCTTGCGTTGCCAGACCAACCATTGAAAACAGCGCTGCTTGGCAAGGTTCTAGCAAGCATTGCTTCAGTAGATCCAGAACTGGCTCTTGGTAACATTCACCACCTTCCATCCGAGTCTGTGTTTCGGGTTCGAACCATCTACGCCGCCGCCTCCAAAGTGGCAGAAGCGGACTGGGAAAGAGCATCCGCCATCATTCGGGAGCGAGCTAGTTCGGGGGATGCCCCTGAAATGCTGGCTTCGCTCTATCGTGAGTCTCTCGAACGGGGATGGGGCGAAAGCAACGCCATTTTTGAGAAGCTTCCATTTGGCGTTGCCAGGTCAGGCGCGATCACCGCAACAGTCGAGCGGATCGCGAGAGATCCTGCTGGAACGATTCGTTTCATAGAATCTCTGCATTCAGACGAGTTAACGGGAGCTCGATCGACTTTTTTGTTGGCGTTGGAAAAAGACTCTAAATTGGTTGATGAACTATACCTAGGATTGATGGATGGCACCTATTCCCTTCCGGATGAGTTCGAAAGGACGGTAGTAGAAACAAAGTTTTCCGCCCTTTCCAGTGAACCTATATCAAAGGTATTGGAGGTGGCATCTGGACTGAAAAGTCAAGAACAAAGGAACGCGGCCATTTCGGCCGTGGTCGGCGCTTTAGGGCGCTCTAATCCTTCGAAAGTAACTGATGCGTGGAACCAGCTTCAGGACCTCCCGAATACGCCTGATTTAGCTTTTCGGCTCGTATCGTCTTGGGAGACAAACGATCCCAAAGCCGCGATTACATGGGCGAGCGGCACCATCGAAGACCCCGCATTGCGAAGCCGATTGCTTGAGCGAGTGACGAAAAACTGGCTCCGGTCTGATCCCGAATCCGCCTCCTCTTGGGTTTCAGAGAATCTTGGTGGCGCGGATTCTGATGCGCTTGCAAACGAAGTGGTTTCCTATCTCATCATGAGCGGTGATTTTGAAGATGCCAAACAATGGATTTCAGCAATCGGTGAAAAATCAATGAGAGATGAAGCCCAGGCGCGAATTGACCGTTTGTCCAAGCCATAGAAAAATCGATTCGGGACAAGCTTTGGTAAAGCCCGCGTTTACTTCTCCGCCCACGCCTTCCACTGGTTGGCGATGTCGCCTTTTTCGGCGTCGCCGGGGTGGAAGAGAAAGCGGTAGCGGAAGGTGACGGATTCGCCCTTGGCGATTTTGAGGTCACCGGCTCCTTTGCCTTTCTTCTGGAAATCATTGATGCCAAATGGATTCGCGGCGACCAAGCCGTAGTCGCGGGCGTGCCAGGTCGTCGGGTAGCGCGGGTTTTTCGGGTGGTCGAAGATGGCGACGCCGACTTCGCTATCGCCGATCTTGCCCCAGTAATCGACCCAGGCGGCGTTTTTGCCCCACAGGTCTTTGTCTTTGTCGCCGGCGCTGTTGGTCGCATGGCCGGAGGGGCCGCCGTCTTTGGCGGGCTTGAGGCGCAAGGCGGGATTCGTGCGGATGCCCATCGAGCCTTCCTTCGTGTCGCCGAAGACCACGTCGCCTTCGGTCGCCTTCAGCTTGATCTCGAAGTCGATGTAGCGCCCGCCGTTGTCCGCCGCGCCGAAGCTCACGCGGCGTTCGTCGGTCAGGACGGTCTCGCCGCCCGGCGCGGTCCATTTGTTCTCTGCGACGATCGCGTTGCCCTCTAGCTTCATCGCGGTCTGCACGATCTTGCCGCACTTTTCGCCAACAGCGCCCAGAAATCGACGCCGTTGACCATGCCGTGCGTGTGCCCAGAGCGACTCGTGGTGCGGGTGGTCGACGCCTCACCCTCCGCCTTTTTTGAACGGATGGTTCCGGGTCATCGGCTCGCCGCCGGGACCAAAGACCGGAGGTAGAGCACCGGCTTGGCGTGCCCCTCGTAGAGGTAGTCGGTGAAATGCTGGCGCCGATCTCGACGCGGACTTTGCCGCCCTCGTCCTTGAGCGTGACGTCGGCGGCGGGCGATGGCGATGGCGATGCCGCGAATAGCGCGGCGGCGGCGGTTAGGGCGATCAGGTGGGGCAATTTCATGGGCTTGGTCGTCTGGGTGGTCTCGGTGGGTTTTGGAAAGGTGATCTACTTCTTCT
Organism: Verrucomicrobiales bacterium; assembly: GCA_041395145.1. Lineage (GTDB taxonomy): Bacteria > Verrucomicrobiota > Verrucomicrobiia > Verrucomicrobiales > DEV007 > JAWLBD01. Next base: position 28,498 of record JAWLBD010000018.1, read on the forward strand.
GCTCGGCGCGCAGGAAGACGGGCTGGTCGGGCGTGGATTCGCCCTCGCTAAAATAATAGCCACCCGAGTTAAACGCGCTGAGGTCCCCGGGATTTTTCAACCGGTGCCGGATGATGAAGTCTGCCATCATGCCGCGCGCCCGCTTGGCGTAGAAGCTGATGATTTTAAACACGCCGTTCTTTTCGTCCTTGAAGACGGGAGCTACGACGCGCGCCGGGAGCCGGTCGGTCTGCACGGCGGAGAAGTATTCGATCGAGGCGAGGTTGATCAGCGCACCTTGTCGTTGGCCGCCGCCATCGCGTCCTCAGCGCGCCGGTGATCGCGGCGTCCCAGAATTGGTAGAGGTCCGCGCCGCGTTTGGTTTTGAGCCGGGTCCCCATCTCGAGCCGGTAGGGTTCGATCAAATAGCAGGCGGAGCAAGCCGTAGAGACCGCTGAGGATGCGGAGGTGTTTTTGGGCGAAGGCGAAATCCGCCGCGCGCCAGCCGTCAGCTCAACCCCTGATGAGACGTCGCCCTTGAACGCGAGCAGCGCCTGCTTCGCCTCGGCGGTCGAGGCGGGCGTGCCCACGACCGGTAGCGCTCGGCATTGAGCGCGGCGAGCTTCTCCGACACCCCCATGAGCGCGCGGATCTCCGCCTCGGATTTTTCCGCATCACGCCGATCAACTCCGACGACTGCGCCATCATGTCCGGCGCCGAGCAGCCTCCGTCAGGCATTGGCGGGAGAAATCGAGCGTCTTGGCGGGCGAGATGACGATCATCATAGCGGGGCATCGTGGCTTGGCGCGGCGGCGTTGTCAATGCGTGGACCTGCGGGCGGCGATGGCCCATTGCGGCACCGGCGCAGAGTGGTAACCTATGGCAGCGAATGTCCGCCTCACCCCTAGCGCCTCATTGCCCAAACTGAAAGCCACGACCGGACCGGGTCGGGGCGATCAGCTACGATCAGTTCCTCGCCACCTATGAAGGCGGCGGAGCGGAATGGGTGGCGGGAAAAGTTTTTCCGACGATGCCCGCCTCTGAGCTTCACCAAGATATCGTGGACTTCCTCACCGCCGTTTTGCGCGCCTTTGTCGAGTTCTACTCGCGCGGCAGGGTCATCTCCGCCCCTTTCAGATGAAGTGCGCGCCCGATTCCCGGGTCGGGAACCTGACATTATCTTCGTCGCCTCGGAGAATCTGGGCAGGATCAAGAATGCCTTTCTCGACGGACCCGCCGACCTTGCTGTCGAGGTGATCAGCCCAGAGAGCCAAGGGCGCGACCGGGGCGACAAGTTCTACGAGTATCAGGCTGGCGGGGTGCGCGAATACTGGATCATCGATCCCGAGCGCCAGGTCGCCGAGTTCTATCGCCTGAACGACCGCGATCTTTTCGAGATGGAGTAGAGCGGCGGAGGGACGCTACGCATCCCTGGCGGTCGATGGCTTCTCGCTGCCGCTTCCCTGGCTGTGGGATCGCCCTTCCTCGTCAAGGTCATGAAGGAACTTTCGCTCGTCTAAGCCATGGGAATCCGACCTTTTCTGACCGCATGTCTTGCCGCTGGCCTTTTTGCTCTGCCCGCCCGGCCCGCACCCGCAGCCCCCGCCGACCTCGCCGAGGCGCTGGCGGCGATTTGTGAGGAACGCGGCGTGCCCGGCTTGGCGGCGGCGGCGGGCAAGGGCGACGAAGTCCTCGCGCTCGGTGCCGCAGGCGTCCGGCGGATGGGCGGCGATGAGGCGGCGACGGTGGAGGACAAGTGGCACATCGGGTCTTGCACCAAATCGATGACCGCGACGCTGGCGGCGATCCTTGTGGAGGAAGGCGCGATTGGGTGGGACGCGACGGTGGGCGAAAAGCTACGCGATCTGAAGCCGCACGATGGTTATAAGGGCGTGACGCTGGAGCAATTGCTCGCCCACCGCGGCGGCGCGCCGCACCAGCCGCCCGCCGCGCTGTGGGCGACCGCCTTCCATGACCGCAAGCCGACCCCGCAGGACCAGCGGCTGCGCTTTGCCAAAGGGATCCTCGCCGAGGGACCGGCGCAGGAAGCCGGGGCGAAGTTCGCCTACTCGAATGCCGGCTACACGCTGGCGGGCATCATGCTGGAGCGCGCCGGCCGCCGGCCGTGGGAGGATCTGATGCGCGACCGCCTGTTCACGCCGCTCAAGATGGACAGCGCCGGGTTCGGCCCGCCCGCCGGCGTGCGCGGGGATAAAGTCGACCAGCCGTGGGGGCATCTCGCCACTGGCACGCCGGTGCCGCCCAACCCGCAGGCCGACAATCCGCCCGCCATCGGACCCGGCGGCACCGTCCATTGTTCGATCGGCGACCTGTTGCGCTACGCCTTGCTCCACGCCCGCCGCGATGCGCTGCTCAAGCCGGAGACGTTCGCCGCGCTGCATGAGCCGCGCGGGGAAGGCGGCGACTATGCGCTGGGCTGGATCGTGACCGAGCGCGCGTGGGCGGGCGGGAAAACGCTCTTCCACAATGGGACCAACACGATGAATTTCGCCGTCATGTGGGTGTCGCCCAAGCGCGGGATCGCCGCCGTCGCCGCGACCAACATGGGCGGCAAGGACGCGGAGAAAGCCTGCGACCAAGCGGTGGGCGCCGCTTTGGAGGCAGCGCTAAAGGCGGTCCGGGACTGAGCGCCGAACCGTATCCCTAAACAGAAAGAGAGGCGCGCGGAGGATAGGGCAAGGCACGCGCACGCCTGCCCAAAAATCGCGTAGCCATCGGAAGCGTTATTTGATACAAACCAGCCATGAACCAAGCGAAAAACATCCTGGTCGGCATCGACCTCTCGCCAAACTCGCAAAATGCCCTCAAGGAAGCCGCCCGCCTCGCGGCATCCGGAGGCGCGCAACTCCACGTCGGCCAGGTCGCGACCGCCGATGTGATCGAGGACTATCAGGAATTGTTCGATCTGCCGACCGACGACATCCTCGCGCGGATGGGCAAGGAACTGTCCCGCTTTGTCGAGGATGCGATCGGGACCGGGCATTCGGCGACCATCCACACCGTCCTCGGGCATCCGTTTGTCGAACTGATCCGCCTCGCGAAAAAGGTCGAAGCCGGCGCGCTGGTCCTCGGATCGCGCGGCTGGAGTGACGAGCGCGGCTCCGCCGGCGTGATCGCGACCAAATGCGTACGCAAGGCTCCGCTGCCGGTCCTCCTCGTCCGCAACGCGCAGATCCATCCGTTCCGCCGCGTTGTCGCCTGCGTCGATTTTTCCGACACCTCGAAGAAGGCGCTGGATGAGGCGGCGGAAATCGCTGCCATCGACGGGGCAGAGCTCTATATCCTCCACGCCCACTGCCCGCCGTGGATGTATCCGACCAACGTCGAATACGACCTCCACCCGATCCCGGCATCCGAATACCAGGAGCAATACAAGGCGATGCTCGACGACCGGATGAAGGCGTTCGCCGACCCGATCCGCGAGCGCTTCCCCGACCTCAAAGTCGAAGCCGTCATCCGCCAGCGCGAAAACGTCTGGTATGCGATCGTCGATTACCTAAAGGAAGCCGAGGCGGATCTCGCCGTGCTCGGCACCCGCGGGCGCACCGGCATCAAAATCCTCCTCCTCGGCACCACCGCCGAACGGATCATCCACGAATCGCCCTGCTCGGTCCTCGCCGTCAAGCCGGATGGTTTTGAATACGATGTCGATTGAGTGTGGCGGCGACCAGCCTGACCGCCTTAAAACCGAAGCTCAAGATGGGAGCCAACATTGGAAAGATCCCGATTCGAAGAGATGCAGGGCGTTGGTCCATGGTGCCGAATGAAGTGCCGCCAACAGGCAAAGATTACAGAGAGTTCTTGACCGCCTTGGAAGGCTTCGTGGCGGGATATTTCTCAGCGCTAGGCATCGCCGCACCTGTGTATTGCCAAGGTGATTTTTTCGGAGAACGGACTGAAGCCATTCACATCACCGAGCCAAACCAATTACCTGATCGCTTTTTTGAGGACCTGAGCCATTGGTTGGCAATCCCGCGTTGGGATCGGTGGCGGATCGTCCTTCCTGCGGAGGGCGGCGATTCGGTCATTTACGCATTTAAAGTAGTTCGTTCCTAGAGCCGGCGACGACCAAGCGACCCGCCGGCAAAAGGGCGCACTGCGCGATTGCAAAGCGGCAGGTTTCTCCCCAATATTCGCGGCATGAAACTGTTGCCCCGCCATTCCTTCGCCGCCCTCGCGATCGCCGTCACGCCCGCTCTGAGCGCGGCGGCTCCGACCGACTCATGGCTCCAATTCCGGGGCGGCAGCGGCACCGGCTATGCGGAGGTCGGCGACTTGCCGCAGAAGTTTGACGGCGAGAAGAGCATCGCCTGGAAGATCGACCTGCCGGGCGAAGGCTTGGGCAGCCCGGTCGTGGTGGGCGACAAGGTCATCGTGACATGCTCGAGCGGGCCGGACCAGCAGCGGCTCCACGTCTTCTGCTTCTCCGCCCAAGACGGGTCCGAGATCTGGGAGCGGCAGTTTTTCGCCAGCGGGCGCACGATGTGCCACGACAAGACGAGCGTCGCCGCGCCCAGCCCGTGCAGCGACGGCGAGCGGATCTTCGCGCTCTATTCTTCGAACGACCTGGTCTGCCTCGACCTCGACGGCAATTTGCTCTGGCTGCGTGGCTTGACCTACGACTACCCGAATGCGAGCAACAGCCTCGGCATGGCCTCTTCGCCGATCGTCGCGGGCGGCGTCCTCATCGCCCAGATCGAAAATGACTCCGAGTCGTTCGCGGCGGGCATCGACGTCCAGACCGGCAAGAACCTGTGGAAACGCTCCCGCCCGAAGGCGGCGAACTGGACGTCGCCGGTCGTCGGCTCCGGTCCCGGCGGCAGCGATCTCGCCCTGCTCCAGAGCAAGGACGGCGTCGATGCCGTCGATCCGAAATCCGGCGAAACCGCGTGGAGCTTCGTGAAGCGAGCCTCCACCATCCGTCGAGCGCGGCGGGTGACGGCGCGGTCTTCGTCCCGTCCAACGGCATCACCGCGCTGGAGCCAGTAGAAGCTTGGGCGAGTCGCCGAAAGAATTGTGGAACGCCGGCACGCTGCGCCCCGGCACCGCCAGCCCGATCCTCCATCGCGGCAAACTCTACGTCATCAACAACATGGCGTCCTCAACGAAGCCGACGCCAAATCCGGCGACCGCGGCTGGCGCATCCGCATGGAGGGACCGTTCAGCGGCTCCCCCGTCGCCAGCGGCGATTTCCTCTACGCCGTCTCCGAAGGACTCGTCCAGATCGTCGATCTCCGCGGCGAGGAAGGCAAGGTCGTCTCCACCCTCGACCTCGGCGAAACGATCCTCACCACCCCATCGCTGGTAGGCGGAGCCATCTACGTCCGCAGCGACGGGCACCTCTGGAAGCTGAAGTAGGATCGGGTTTGTTCAGAATCCGGATTTCCAGGAAGCAAAAACGCCCCTGCTGCAGCGCGTTGCTGCAGCAGGAGCGCCAATTTTACGCGGCACAGGATCGCAGTGCTCCGGTCGGAGCAGGCGCGTAACCGTCGGCTTGGGCGGAATAGGTCCCCCGCCCTGAGGTGAGGCTCCTGAGTATCCCAATGTAGCCGAATGTTTCCGCGAGCGGCATCCTCGCTTCGACGACGCAGCGGCTTGGCTGCTCCGACTGCCCGAGGATCGTGGCGCGGCGGCGACCGGGTCGCCCATCACTGCCCCGAGGTATTCCTCCGGAACAGCGATGGTCGCGCGAACGACCGGTTCGAGAAGCATCGGTCCCGCTTGCTTCGCGGCTTCGGCAAATGCCTGCATCGCCGCCGATTCGAAAGCGAGGGAGGACGAGTCGTTCGAATGCGCCTCGCCATCCACGATGGTGACGCGGACGCCTTGGATCGGAGATCCGCTGACCGGACCGCTCGATGCCGCCGACCGGATGCCGCTTTCCACCGCCGGAATAAATTCCAGCGGGATCGCGCCTCCCGTGATGGCATTGACGATCTCGATCCCATCGCCCGATGCCGGTTCTAGGCGGAGGGTGACCCCCGCCCTTTGCCCGGGACCGCCCGACTGCTTTTTGTGCAGATAGCGGACCTCGGCTAGGCGGGTGAGCGCCTCGCGATACGCCACCTGCGGGCGACCGAGTTTGGCGCGGACGCCAAACTCTGATTCGAGCCGCTCGATAGCGATCTTGAGATGCAGTTCCCCCATCCCGGCGAGGACGAGATCGCCCGTTTCGGGATGGCGCCGGAGCCGGAGCGCCGGGTCATCGCGGACGAGCGTCCCAATCGCTTGCGCGAACCGGTCGGCGTCGCCGCCTTCCGCCGGCTCGATGGCTGCCTCCGCCAGCGGTTCCGCCGGGGTGAAGGCATCCAGCACGATGCCGGAGCCGCTCTCGCACAGGGTATCCCCACCGGATGTCCACTTCAGACCGGGCACCGCGACAATGTCGCCGGCCTGCGCCGAAGTGAGGTCGGTGTAAGAGTCCGCATGCATCTGGAAGATGCGACCGATTCGCTCGCGCTTGCCGGTCTGGGAATTCTCGACCACATCGCCAGGTTGCAGTTCTCCCGAGTAGAGGCGCAGGAATGTAAGCGCCCCGAAGTTCCCCATCGCCTTGGTCTTGAAGGCAAGGGCGGCGAATCCGCCGGGAGGAACCCCGGAGGGAGCTGCGACATCGCACGGCGAAGGCAGGAAATGCCCAGCCGCATCAAGAAGCGGCTGGATCCCGCAGTTGCGCAAGGCTGATCCGCAGAGAACCGGCTGGATTTCGCCCGCCAGCGTCCCGGCGCGGATCGCGCGGCGGATCGCTTCCCCCGATGGCTCATTCCCGTCGAGAAAGGCGGCGAGAACCTGCTCGTCAAAGTCGGCAGCGATCTCGATCAATTCCGCCCGAGCCGATCCGGCCGCTGGTTGCATCGCAACTGGCACGGGATGGCGCTCGACCTCTTCGCCGAACTCGCCGGCGAAGGTGAGCTTCTCGAGTTCGACGAGGTCGATGACGCCCGCGAATGCCCCGCCTTCAAAGACGGGGAGTTGGAGCTGGATCGGTCGCGCCCCGAGGATCTCTCTCACCTGTTGGCAAGCCTTGGCGAAGTCCGCACCTGCCCGATCCATTTTGTTCACAAAACAGATCCGGGGCACGCGAAAGCGGTCGGCCAGCGACCAGTTTGCCTCGGTTTGCGGCTCAACGCCGGCCACCGCGTCCAACACAACCACGCCGCCATCGAGCACGCGGAGCGCCCGGAGGACTTCGAGGTTGAAATCGACGTGACCCGGCGTGTCGATGATCGTGATCTCGCTGTCTTTCCACCCGACGGTCGTCGCGGCGGCAGATACGGTGATCCCATGTTTCACCTCCACCGGCATGGTGTCCATGGACGCACGCCCGTCGTGGGTTTCGCCCATTTCATGCTTGGCGCCGGTGTAAAAGAGGATGCGTTCGGTGACCGTCGTCTTGCCCGCATCAACGTGGGCGATGATCCCGATGTTTCTTTGTTTTTGCTTGTGCAGATTCCTAGTGATTTCTTTGCGTTTCATGGTTTTCCATATTTTGATAGCTACAGGGTGCACGCAGCCTGCTGCCGGCCGACAGAGCATCGGCAGGCATTGGTGGAACGGAAGAGTCCCCGTTTCGCCACCCAACACCAACGACCGGTTGGTGAACTAGATGCCCGCAAATTGGCGCGGGCAGGGTGGAGCGGCTGCGCGCAGGAAAAAGGATGGTTTCAGCCGCAAGCAAGGGCGACACCCGACCGGGGCGCGTCTTGCTTGCGTTAGTAGCTGAATTTGAGAACCATGATTTCCCTATATAGATCTTGCCCAGGAAAACTCAACTAGATTTTTTAATTCACGATGCCGATGCCGGTTTCCCAGGGTAGCCCTTCGTTCCTCCGGGCAACCCTGGGTTCTGGGACACCACCGCTTCGCGGGATATTTCGGGCGCTGCTCCCACGGACACATCCTGGCTAAATCACCTTGAGGATGGCCGTTTCCACGGATTTAAACCAAAATGCGGCAATGGGATCAGAGATCCCCTCGCAAGCCATCGATCATATTCCTAATCGGGGAGCTGGTCGCCTCGCCCAAAAGGCGGGATTCGCATACTGGGGTTCGCGCTGCTGCCCCCCCCTTCCTGGGAGGGGTCCTAGGCGCGCCCCCCCCGACGATCGCTGATCCGAATAAACCTGCGCAGAATGATCGAACCGCAGATCGGCATCGCTGATTCTAGGCTAAAACGTTCTCTCCGGGTTCCGCTTTCCTCCTTCAATTGGACTGCGCATTCCGACAAAACAGTTTGTTACAGCGCCCGATCGCGGATCTTGCGGGTAATCGCCGCGAGGAAGCTATCGCGTCTTAGCCCCATTTACGAACAATAGAGATAGAACAATTCCGGCGACGCCGCAGCCGGCCAGCAGCCAGCCGCCGAATGGAACGGAGCTCCCTTCCACCGCCTCAGCGATCATCTCTGCCATCGATGGACCTAGAGCCATCTTTATGGTATCGACTTTGAGCTGGAGGATCGGGGCAGCGCAAAGGATCCCAGCAAACGTAGCACCGGCACAGGCGCAGGCGAGACGAACCAATCCGACAATACCAGCCACACAGGTGGCGACCGATGAGATCCGAACCCCGCCGAGCAAGGTATCAGAGACATCCTTTAGCTGAAATCCCCCTATCCCGGGGATCTCGAGCAGGGTCAAACCTGCGGCGTAGCAGGTCACAGCCGCCCAAATAAGATAGGCTGCCCCCCAGAGGAGCCGCCATCGATCAATTACTGGAAAAACCTTATTTCCCATATTGGCGTCGTAGTAGGCTCAAGCCAATAATCACGTAGCAAGAGGCGATCCAGCCGCCGAGAACTCCCGCGCTAATGGCAGCCGGTCCGGTGTTGGCATAGACATCGAAGCGGCGGTAGAGAGAGTCATTCCGGCGGTTGACCGACTTGACCTCATCCGCCGAGCTATCCCGCTGCTTCTCGTGTTGCCCGACCAAGTCGTGGAGCACCGCCAAGTTCTGCCACGAGGTATTGTGGACCGATATCTTCTCAAACTCGGTTTCCTTTTCCTCGCCCGCCTGCGTCCACCGGACCTCTTCGGTATCCCTGGGGGCCTTTTCGTTCGAAAGGTAGCTCGGGATCCTGGTGAGGTTCGTCATCTTCGGTGTGCGCTGCCCATAGAGATGCCCGACGTCGATCAGGCGCTGGGCGGCGAATGACGGCATCGCCTGGCAAAAGAGGCGGGCGGATCGCGGCATCTCCGGCAGCGCGACGACGAAGGCGCCAAAGAGAATCTGCGGGATCAAAACCAGCGGCACCCACATGACGGCTTGGGTGTTGCTCTGCGCCAGCGCGGAGATCGCCAACCCCATCGAGACGCCGACCAGCGCCGCCAACTGGAGGGCGGCCAGCCTTAGCCCGAGGCACACCCCGATCACGCGGGGAAGCGGGATGCCCCGCGACACCCCCGTAGCCGGCTCGTCCGCCGTGGCAAAGACCTGCCGGGCACGCTGGTCGGCGGATTCGAGCAAGTTCGGCTCCATCTGAAAGTGGCGCGCGAGAAACATCAGCGCCCGGATCTGCCAATCGCCGGCGTCCGCCATCTGCCGCCCGTCCGAGGTAAAGCGCGACTCGCCGAGATCGATCTCCTCCGGCTCCTCGATGGCGAAGGCGCGCCCGCCGCCTTCGGAGATACTGTCGCCGGTGCGCAGCGGACCACCGGCCGCCCGGACCTGCTCGGCGGTCGCGATCTGCGCGGGGTGGAGCCTTTCGTAGATCCCGGCGAGGAATGCCTGGTCGTCATCGGGCAGGTCCAGCGGATGGAAATACGCGGCGCTGCCGACCACCGCGACGAGGAGGGCCACGGACTGCAGCGAGGTGATGGCGAACAGAAAGACGAACTTGCTCTGGATGTAGGCATTTAGCCCGAGACCGGAGACTCGCTCCCGGCGGAAGATCGGCAGCTCCGAGACGATCTGCTGCGCCGCGTTGCTGCACCCGAACCAGAGCGTGGCGATCACCGCCAAGAACATGCGCAGCCCGGGGTCGTCGCTCACCCAGCCGACCAGCCCGCCGATCAACGCGGCCTGCGCGGCGAGGAACAGGAGGTTGAGCTTGTCCACGCTCAGGATCTTCCATTGCTTAAGCGCATGAGCAGCCAGAGCGAGCGGAGGTAGCCCACCTTCCTTTTCGGCTCCTTCCGGATCTGCGCGGGCGGCGGCGGGAAGTTGTCCGCCTGCCGCGCAGCCACCGCCGACACCATGAACCGCTCCTCGTGCTCGGCGGCGTCGGTCTTCGGGTCTGCGAGCATCTTGTAGATCCTCTCTAGCGACTTCGCCCGCCCCCCCCGCCCTGATGCGGTGCCCGAGGCAGAAGACTGGACGGACGCCCGCTGGGGCTCCGCGAAGAACTCCTTCGCCTCTTCTTCTTTCCCGATAAAGATGAGCCTCCCCCGTGGATGAAGCAGATCCGGTCGAAGAGGTAAGCCTTCTGCAAGACGTGCGTCGTGCAGATGACGGTCATCCCGGTCAGGCTGAGCAATTGGAGCAGCTCCATCAAATCCGCCTCGGTGGCCGGATCAAGCCCGGAGGACGGCTCGTCGAGGAAGAGAACCCGGGCTTCAGCAGTTCGGTCGCGATGCTTACCCTCTTGCGCTTACCGCCGGAGAGCTGCGAGATCCGCTTGAGCCGATGTTCCTCCAACCCGAGCCGCCCGATCACGCCATCCACCAGCGTCTTGATGACCGCACCGGGAAGGCGGAGGCGCAGCTTCGCGGAAAACGTAATCGCTTGATCGACGGTCAATTCCGAGTGGACGATATCCTCTTGGGGAACGAAACCGATGGACAGCTTTTTGACCGAACCGCGCCCTTCGAGCGGCACATTATCGATCCAGACCTTGCCCGCCGTCGCCGGGTTGATCCCGCAGAGGGCATTCATCATGGTGGATTTTCCTGACGCTGCCACCGAGAATCCCGATGAATTCCCCGCTTCTGATGTCGAGGCTGACGCCGCGCAGGATCTCCTTTGGTCCGCCTGCAGTCTTGACGGTGACACCGACATCTCGCGCGGAGATATTTCCCTCCGCCCAGCGGTCCACCCACCGCAGCGATGCCCCGCCGAATTCAAAAAAATAGTCGCCGATCCGAAATCGGTCGCCGAAGACAAGCTCGGCTTCTTTGAAACTCTCCCCATTCAGTTCGGACCCCATCTTGCTCTCATCATGGGCGATCCACCTCTTTCGTTCGACATCGCGCTCGAGATAGAGGTGGCGGGTGGAGATCTGCGCATCCTCAGGATCCAGCTCCCAAGCGATAGATCTACGTCGTAGCCTCTCCATCGTCGGGCGGGTCCGGCACCCCATCTGCCCCTTCGCGAATCTTGTGCCCTCGGCCAATCCGAATCAGGTCAACATTCTTTCCGATGAAAATCTTCTCGGCAGCTCTTCCGCCCACACTTGGGATCGCCAGCTCCCGCCGGAATCGAAATTTTGCCCCGGAGAACTCGAATCGGTCTAGATGCTGGAGCGGCCATGGCTTCGGGGGAACTTGATTGCCGTTGAGCCTAGCCCCCATGCTCTCGGCGATCCCATGCGGAACCCAGAAACTCCAGGTGCCTGCCCGGCGGTCCCAGAAGACCATCGCCCGCCTCTCATTCCCGATCTGCGTCCCCAACTCGTTGAGCGAGGCGCTGCCGACGATCTCCACCTCGACTGAATCGCCTTTCGCCCCGAGCGAAACCACCTTCTTCGGCAGCTCGATCTGCCGGCACTCCGGCGGATCCGATGTGGTGACAAAATCTAAAAAGCCTCGCATTATCCCCGCGGCTTCTAGTTCCCGAAGTCTTTGTTGAGGTCTCGGATCTGAGAGGGGTCGAATGGCCCCGGATTCGGGCGTGGGACCTCCTGTTCTCCCGCCTTGCCGCCGCCGGTCCCGTTCGCGTTCGACCCCCGCCCGCCACCGCCTTGGCTGCCCCCGCTGGACCGCCCGCCCCGCCCGGCCGAGGCCATCTGCGCGCCGCCGGATTCCGACGCTTCGATGGCTTCCTTTATCTTGCGCCGCAGCGCCTCCCCGGTCGGCACATCCCACTCGCCATCCCAGTCCGCGCGAAACTCGACCGGGACGTCGCTTGAGGCGCCGTCGCCCTTGCGGATCCCCAGCAGCAAGTGCGCCCGGTAGGGCTTGAAGGACTCGACCTCAGGACCGATCGAACCGGTGATCTCGTAGCCCAGGTCGCTCAGGATATCCTTTACCTCCGGCTGGCGGTCGGCGGCCAGCGCCCCGATGCTTTTCCGCAGTTCGTCGTCCGGGATCATGGTCGGGACTACTTTTGCGGACCCGGTATCGCCACCCTGCGCCGCCTGCGCCTGGACGAGGCTCTGGAGCTGGCCGGTCAGGTCGCTGACGGATCGCCGCAGATCCCCGGCCTCTTTTTCGAGCGCCTCCAACTGCACGCGGCTGTCGGCGAGCTGTTGCTGCATGGCCGGGTCCGGACCGCAGGCGGCGAGGCAGAGGCATAGTCCCGCCAGCAGCGGGCAGTAGGTGAGAGGTCTAGTCAATTTCATCGTTCGGTTGGCTTAGGCGATAGGCGGTTGCATTCGGCGGGGGCTCCAGACATCGGTCAAAACCGGACGCCGACACCGAGTCCGACCGACCACGAACTCGGGTCGATCTCTGCCTCGGTAAAGGCATCCTGGACCGTGAACGAATCCACCCAGTGGTAGCGTCCCCACAGTTCGGCGAACCAGCGATCTTGGTCGTCGAGATCAAACTTGACGCTAACTTCGGCGAAAGCCCCAAACTGCCAATAGTCCTCTTCTTTGCGGGTCCGCACGTGGGCTAGGTTCCGTACCGGCAGCTTCGGCACCTTGGTGTTGAGCGCCCCCTTGTTGCCTGCAGGCTGCGCCTGCGGCTGGCTGCTCTACAGTAGCGGAACCAGCGCCGCTGCAGACGCCGCAGACGCCGTCGAGGACCCGGTCTCGACCGCCTGCCCCCGACCCGGTCCCGGCACGACCGCATCCGGGTTGCTGTGGTTCGACGCGCCGCCCGGCAGGCCCGCGCCGGAGAAAACTGGGTCGTTGGTCAGCGAGCGATATTTCCGGCCCAGGAATCCGGTGCGGTTGGAGACAACGCTCCCGCCGCCGAGGTTCGGCGGCTCCTGGATATAGAGATCGCTCTGCAACTCAGCCGAATAGATGCCCAGCGATAGCCGGCGGACAGACCGACGTGGACTCTGTCGCCCAGGTCGAACTCGACCGAGAGCGGCAGGGTCAGCTCGTGGGCTTCCACCTCGAGCTGCGACTGCACGAATCCGCCACCCGCTTCACCTCGTTCCTCACGATCGACTCGGTCCGCTGCGGGTCCGAACCCGCGAATATGCCCGCCTCCGCATAGCCCGCTCCATCGAATGCGGCGGCATAAGATCGCATAGAGCAGGAACGGACCGGAGCTGTCGAACGGAAATTCCTGACCCGAAAAATCGAGCGAAAAGACCGGGTCCAAATCGTAGATGAACCGGTAGTCGCCCGCCGTTTCGAACGCGCTGAAGAACGCATACGCAGGCGAAAGCCCGGAATCAAAATCCGCCGAGGTGAAAGAATAGCCCAGCCCGATATTGACCTCGCCCCGGGAAGAGTCGGCGATCTCCCGGTTGATCTCGACATACGGGAACAGCACGCCGTCCTCGTCCGACGCATCGCGCCCGAACCCTTGGCTCGTCGTGTCATAGCCGAAGGTCTCCGACCGGAACATGAGCTGACGGCTATCGACCGACGAACTGTCCGGCAGGTTTTCGACGCGCCCGAGCACCTGGTTCGGGCTGTTCACCCGGAAGTCCGCCGTCCCGTCCCCGTAGTTGCCCGATGCCCCATAGACCGCGCCGTCGATGTAGCGCGCGTCCCGCCCGTCGCTCGCCAGCCCGAGGTCCCCGCGGCTTTGCCGCCGCCGGACGAGCGACATCACCGCATACGGGTCGACCGGGCGTCCGCGGAAGTCAGCGCTGATCGTCCGGTAGCCCGCCCCGGCGTTGATATCCCATTTATAGTCAGAACACGAATCCGCAAAGGAGACGAGCCCGCCTTCGCCCCACCCTTCGCGCTGTAAGCGTCCGGCTCCGGCGCCAGCGGCGTCAGCGGACCAAAGTTCGCCGTCATCGAAACCCCAGCCCAAAACCCATCGTCCGTCCGACGCTGCCCGTTGGAGGTCGCGTCGCCCAGGTCAAAGTTGTAGCCGCCTAGGACATTGAGCCGGAGGTGGGGTGTAAGCTATGGCTCACACCCATCCCCAGCTCAAGGTTGTTCCATCCATTGTTGTCGCCGTTGTATTCGAGGTCGTAGCCGAGCTTGGCGAAAGGCGAAAACGCGAGCTTCCAGCGGGGAAAGTAGATATTCCCCTGTGTGGAAAGCTCAAGGAAATCCCCGTCGAACGCATCGAAATCATGCACCCAGGTAAAGGTGGGGATAACCGACCATGCCATAGAGTCCGACTTCCGCTCCCATTTTAAATATGAAATACCCATCGTGGACTCGGTAGTTGAATCAGCCGGTCCCTGCCCCGAATCCCAAAATGCCCCATCCGAGAATCGGTAATGGGTGACGCCGATGGACCCTTCAATCGTTTCGGGAACCAACATCCGAGAGAACGTTAAAAATAGGTCTGTCTCAGAATATCTCTCCCGAGGGCATTCCAAACTTCTCCAGCTCGCTAAACTGGGGTTCGATCTCCTGCCTCCCCCAGCGGGAGCGCCATTAAAATCGTGCGCATTACCGTTCGGCAATTGTGAATCAAGCGCTTCAATATACATAATACCAGCGGATAGATAGTTATCCCCACGCCGATACCCCCAGCTAGCCCTCGTTTGGACCAGCCCGTTCGGCGCCGAATCTGGCGACACACGATCGAGCACGTCGAGGCCACGGAAGAACAGCTTGTTTCGCCATGATGCGTCGACCGTAACATCCCAGTTCGCCGGAACCTGCTCCTCGACCAACTCGCCCTCTTCTGGCAGCGGCTGAGGGGTAACGGAGACATTATCGCCGACCTTCCCGCCAACTTGGCCTCTGGGCTTGGACTTCCTCACACCTAGATTCTCGACGCGATCGGCGTTCTGGGTAAAGCCACCCGTGTTCTGGCGGGGCGACGACACTACACGGCTTGGAGCGGGCGGCGGCGAATATGCCAGGGAGACGAACCCGACCGATTTCATGCCGGGAGGGGCGGCGGCGGCGTGTAGTTGATACCCTGACCCTGAGAAACAACTAGCCCCTGCGGAACAGGATGCCCCAATAGGATCGTTGCTCCGTTAGCGGTCCCGACCGAAACAACGCCAGCCAGCAAAACGCAGACGGAATGAAGCCTGTCATATTTCTGATTTTATTTCTCATAATGTTCATAGATTAATTTTCATTTCCCGCCATCGCCCTGTAGACGGGTGAAGGGATACTTAGTAGTTGGGGAGCTTGAGTTCGTAGATCCGAAAAATATGTTTTGGCATCACAGTCGATGATCTTTCCCTCGGAGATCGCCAGATCCACCTTCAGGCACTGCCAATACCCCGACTGTCGGGACAGATAAAACGTCGTCAAAGAAGCCCGATTCGCCAGCTGCAAGCTTGACGGCGACTCCCGATGCGATCAAACCAACAACCTCGCCTCCTTGTTGCTTACAACCTAATTGCTGCGGTCCGCAAGAGCCAGCAGAACTCTTTGGTAGCTATCAAATGATACTTGGGTTGGCAGATCCCCCGATCCTTGAGGTGCTTTAAAGCGACCTCAATCGATTAAGGTTCGAAAGTATATGTTCTGCTCATCGCTGGGAGGCGCCCACTCCTTCAGCCACGCCAAAACGTCTTCAGCCGAGGTCTCCCCCTCCATTTTCACCCCGTACACACCCTCATTGAGAAGCTGATCCGACAAGGCGGGCAGATCGGCAGCATTGACTAGGTCCATCGCGGCAATCGCCGCATCAAACTGATACCTGTTGTAACCCTTTACATCCAGCGGCTTGCCCTGATTTGACTGGAACACGCGGAGGTAGGGCATCTCCCAAAACTTCATCCCAGCCGCCTGGTCGAAATCAAAGCGCGCGATCCCTTTGCCCGCTCTCTGCACCAGGCCAGTGTAGCAAGGCCCCCGCAGGAAGCCGGAGATAGAAAACGACTGCGGAGGCGCGCTTGGGGGCAGGTCCACGCTGAGGCGTTGCAGGCTCCGCCCAATCTCGAAAACGCCCTTCCCTTGACCGCTCCAGAGCGGTGCCTCTCCGCCCCCCCACCCGGCGGGCAGATCTAGGTGAACCTCGTATGTGCCCTCGGGAATCGCAGCAGCAGATCCAATTGGATACTGCCTGTTAAACTCTCTTCCCGTCCCAGTTTCTCCGACTACCCTGAACTTTGAGAAATCCCCGGGGGGTCCGGAAGAGACAAGGCTAAGTGTCGGGATTGGAGCCATCTCGACTTTGAGGACCCGCTCCTCCTTGCTCGAGATTTCGACATCAACATCCGCAAATCCGGCCGCAGAAAGACCAAGCCTGACCGGGAAGGACTCCACGTCGGAAATATTTAATCCAAGCGTGCCCCCAGATCTTTCGAGCTTTATCTGCGGATCATCTGGAGAACTTATCTTAATGCCGTCGGTCTCGATCTCAAAATAGTCATCCCCGCTGGTGACGATGAGGGGGATCTCTCGCGATCGCGCCTCGACTTTGGCAGCCATCTTGACCGGCGGATAGGAAAGCCTGCCGATTTCGAGGGTGAGGGCGGCGGATTCGTATCCGTCGGCGGAGATGGTGATCTTGCGTTTTTCGCGGGGGAGGTCGGGGGTGAGACCGTCGAGCGAGAGCCAGATGATGTTGCCGTCTTTGCGGGCATTGATGCGACCCCAGCCGACCTCGTCGATCCGGGGTCTGGGGACGGGGTCGCCCGATGCATCGACGACGGTGATCTTTGCTTCGGGGGCATTGGCGGCGGGGTCGCCTTTGGGGATGAGAAAGTAGGCGGCGGCAGCGGCGATAATCGCGGGGAGGAGGGCGGCGGCGGCCCAGAGGGCGGTGCGGCGCTTGGGCGGATTTGCGCCGCCGCCGAGGGCGGCGATGGTGGCGGCGGACTCGCTTTGGCGCTGGCGGAGTTTTTCGAGTTCCCTGTCGAGCGCCTTGATGGTCTTGTCGCGCTCAGCGACCGATTTTTCGAGGAGCGCCCGGCTTCTTTCGCCTCGGCGAGCTTCCCTTCCGCCTCGGCGAGCTTCGCCATGGCGGCGGCGACCTGCCGCTCGGCTTTGGCGGCGTCGGCCGCCCGTTTTGCCTGGACCGATTTGACTTCTGACCATGCCTTTCGGCGCCGCGCTCGATCGTGGCGAGCTGCTCTTTGAGCGAGGTGAGTTCCGAGAGGCGCTCCTCTGCGAGGGCGGTTGATTCGGCGGCGGACTGCTGGGCTTCGGCGAGTTTTGAATCGGCGTCCCGGACGCCCTCGGCGGCGGCGAGGTCTGCTTTCGCCCGCTGGATCTCGGCAGAGTTACCAGACCGCTGGGCGGCGGTCAGCGCGCTCTGGGCGCGGTCCTTTTCCTCGAAGCTGCGCCGCGCTGCGCATACCGCGCGGCGCGTTCGGCGGCGCGAGTAAGTTCGACTTCCCTAGCGGAGCCGCTCCCTTTTTCTTGCTCGAGTTCCCGGTCGGCTTCTTCGAGTTTCGACTGCGCTGCCTCCAGCGCGGCGGACTCATCGGCGACCTCTGCGTTGATCTGGTCTAGCTTCTTTTTCGACTCCTCGAGGCTTTGGTTGGTTTGCTCCAGTTTGGTCTGAACCGATTTTTTCTCGGATTCTGCCATTTCGAGTTCGGCATTCGCCTCTTGGAGGTCTTGCTCGATGCGCTCTTTTTCGCCCTGCGCTTTCGGAGGCTACCTTGGGTGTCTTCGAGCTGCGACCGGATGGAGGTGACCTCCAGGTTGAGCTGTTCGATCTCCAGCTTGAGTTCGGAATTCTCCCGGCCGAGCGATTTCATTTCCTCCAGCCGTATCCTGAGCTGGTCGTTTTCGCGCGCGGTCGACTCGTAGGCTTCGAGGCGGGCGGACAGTTCTTCGATCGTTTTCTTGAGCGCTTCCTCGATTAGCGCTTGGGCGGTGCTGCCCGCGACGGACCCGCCAGCATGGGTGCCGTGGAGGGATACGCTTTGCGATGCGAATGACCGAGAGCCGCCGCCGTGGCGGTCCCGGTCTGTAGGGTCGCAGCCCGAGTCCGGCACCCAGGTCGCGCCGGGATCGGCGGCGGCGCTTCTCTCAACCTGCGCGGACCGCCTAGGTTCTGCGGGTTCGGCACCGGCCGGCGGTGGGACCGGCGGGGCGATCCCGAGGGGGGAGAGCCCCTCGGATTCGAGGATCTCGCGGGCGAGGGAAAGGCAGTCGCGGCACTCAGATTCGCCGGCAATGGCGGCGGCGAGCAGGCGGTTTACCTCCGCGCTGACATTGTTGGACGGGCGATATCCGGCCGAGCTGATGCGGGCGAAGTCGGTCGCCTCCCAGGCAGCGAGGAACCAATAGATGAGTGCGGCGAAATCCGAGACAGGGCCGGAGGAGCTGGCGGAGCCAAAGGGTCCGGCCTCTGTGCAGGTGCCGATGAACGACCCCGCCCCAAAGATGACCTGATCGAGTTCGCCCCCTTCTGGCGGCGAATAGAGGCGCGCCGACACGAGGGGGGCGGAGGCAGACCAATCGGTGTCGCCATCCGAATTTCCGAATTTCCTGCCGGACGGGGTCTGGACGAAAACGAAGCGCGGGTTGGATTCGACGCCGGGCAGCCCGTTGAGGGAGGCGTGGTCGAAGGCGGCGGCGATCCCTTCGATCCACTCGGAGGCGTCGCGCAATGGGATCGCCCCTGTCATCCTGATGGCATTGAAAAGGTCGATCGGGCTCTCGGGCAGGTGCCGGATGATGGTCTCGCCCTCCCGGAACCAGGAGCGGCTCATCGGCAGGAGAAACCGGTGCGGGTTACGCTCCAACCGGTCGATGTTCCGGCGGATCTGGTCCCCGGCATCACCGGGAAGCGTGTTGTTGAGGACGAGCAACTCGACCGGGAGTTGCGTTTTGAGGTCCGCCGACTCGGTGTAGTAAGCGCCTAGCTCGTCAACGGCCATGCCTTGGCCGAGCTGAAAAAAGCTGCCGATGGGGGGCAGTTCTTCGGGGTTCGGATCTGCGGCGGCAGACGGGGAGGTGGCCTCTGCCTCACCGAGCAGCTTCGGGCAGATCGCGGGAGCGACCGCGCCCGGCGTCTCGCCCAGGCTTTCCAAACAGTCGTCGATCGAATCCACCAGTTCGCCAAATGAAGCGAATCGGGCGGCGGGATCTTTTTCCAGCATTTTGGCGAGCAGCCGCTTGACCGAACGCGTGGTGGTGCGGGCAATCCGCTCCGCGTAGGACTCTGGGGAAAGCCGGTCGGCGATGACCTGCGCTTCCGCCTGGCGCGATTCGGCGTCGCTCCCGTAGATGACCTGCTCGCTTCCCGCGAAGAGGGCCCACGCGGTGAGACCGAGGGAGAAGATGTCGCTCCGCTCATCGAGGTGGGAGCTGGTTGATCTGCTCGGGGCTGGCGTAGGCGAAGGTACTCCAAGAAATCCCCCCGGTCATCCTGCGCCCCGGCTTCGGCGGTCGCCGCCGATCCGCTCGACCAGCCCGAAGTCGCCGACCTTCAGCCAGACGGCTTTCCTTGCTCCGCCCGGTCGGGCAGCAGGGATGCTGGAGGGCTTGATATCCCGGTGCAGGACTTTTGTGGTGCGCGTAGTCGAGGCTCTCCGCCATCTGGCGGAGGAGGCGCAGCCTCGGTCGACCTGACTCTTTGCCTTACCCGTTTGATCAAACCGCGCAGGTCGCCGCCGCGGCAAAGTTCCATCACCATGCAGGGCATGCCGGAGGTGACACCTCAAGAGGCTCGGGGTTAACCCCTCCCAGTGAATCCGGATAATGCCCTTGTGGTCGACCAGGCGAGAGTGCTGGCGGATCTCTGGGCGAAAGTCGCTCGCCGCGCGGGACTTTTGAACACCTTTGATGGCGACGCCATCCCCCGAATCCCGGCGGCCTCGTAGGGGACGATGCCGAAGTCTTCGCGCCTGATCACGACCGGCTGTCCGGCGGAAAGGTCGAACTCGAACAGATCCCCGAATGAAAGGGCGTCCGAAGCTGGAGCGGCAGGTGGCATGGCGGGCGGTAGAGGCGGAGGAGGCGGCAGTTGGCGCGGGAGCTTACTACGGTTGGGTCCAGGTTGAGACTAGGGATGGCGGTTGGGGAATTGACGAGGGTGGGAGGCGGGATCGGCGGCGGCGGCGGTGCAGCCGGGACGGCGCGCGGCGGACTTGGTCGCCGCATGGGCGAGCAGCGGGCGGCAGGAAAATC
The DNA here is from genome assembly GCA_041395145.1 of Verrucomicrobiales bacterium. GTDB lineage: Bacteria > Verrucomicrobiota > Verrucomicrobiia > Verrucomicrobiales > DEV007 > JAWLBD01. The sequence goes on from JAWLBD010000018.1 coordinate 48,794, forward strand.
CGCTCCGCGTGAGCAAGGCGATCATGCTGCGCTCGGCGACCAGATGGAGCCCCCCACAACCACTGTGGAGTGTACCACCGTCAGCAAGGTGGTGCCGAGCGGCGCGGGGCCTCGCCTTGATCGCTTTGACCCAAGCAAGGTTCCTGTCATCGAGCACAGACCGGCGGATAGCGGCATCCGGGTAGGCTTCGCGGGACAGGTTTTCGAGGACACTGACGCGTAATGGCTGGGCGAAGGTCCCGCGCCAACGCTTCGACCGACGGGATGATCGACTCCCATTCGAGCAAGGTGCCGCGGAGGACGGCTTCCTCGGTGCCCTTGGGCAGGCTGGCGAGAACCTGGTAGTGTTCGGCGGGCGTCGCGAAGGCGCGCACCCTGCGGCGACGCGCTCCGCCTGGCTGGCTACGGCGCGGTCGATCTGCGCCCATCCTCATCCCGGCGTCGTGGAGGACCGCGTCCATGAGACCGAGGCAGCGAGCCAAGGGCGCAGACCGGCGATCTGATCGCGCAGATCGCCTTTGACCCGGAGGTCGAGAAGCATCCGCGTATCGTTCGAGACGAGGCGGAAGAGGTTCTCCTCGGGCAGATATCCGCTGGCACGCAGCGCGCGATTCCCTGTCAGGCGATTCCAGGGCGGCGGGATCGACCTCCAGCCAAATGTCGCCTACTCGCCGAGGCTAGTACTCGCGCAAGGCGGGGTGCCATTCAGCGACCTTTGCCCGCCTTTCTCGCCTGGTAGTGGATCGCCCTTGCCAGATAGATCTGCGCCTTACTGCCCCGCCTGACCACCCACACGAATCCGGGGCACAATGGCTGTGTGCGGGCGCAGCCGCCTGGAGCCGCGCGGCTTTCCCGGCGGCACCGACCGCTCTACCAGGCGATCGCCGAGGACAATTGGTGGTGAGGGCGGCTCCGGGAGGGCGGGCAGACCGCTTACGGCTGCGCGACGCAGCGCCTCCGCCCGCTCTCGGGTCGGTGCGGGCATCATCGCGGAAGCTGGCGCGCATCTGGTTTGAGATCATTGGGTCGGTTTGGGAGTGGCCACTTGGGGGGCTAGCCTGCTGATCGACAAGGCGGACGCTCACCCGGTAAAACAGCTGGCCCGCGCCCTCGGCGGCACGGGGAGATCGAGCAGCGCCACACCGGCGGCGATGGTGGCGGGCCGGTCGGTCCAAGTCACGAGGTCGCCCGATGTTTGGACGGTGATCACGATCCAGGGATCTGCCTCGGCGAGCGCGGAGACCGGGAACGTGATGGTCGCAGTCCCCCTGCGAATGAGACCGCGAAGGAACCCAAGCCGCTGGTGGCGTCGCCCGGCAGCGTGCCGAAGATGAACTCGAGCAGGTCCGAAACCCGGTCGCCGTCGAGATCGCCCAGACCGTTCGGCGGAAGTCCTGCTGGCGAGCGCCCAGCCGAGGTAAGCTGGAAAGCCCGTTTTGATAGCCTGGGGGTGGCGACGGCGTGCCGCCCAGAGCGCGGGTTCGCGCAGGTCGGCGGCGGCGGCGGCACCGCCGTGCGCCCGAGCGAGGGGAACGCCCCCGCAACCGCTGGCGCCGAGCCCTTGCCCGACAGCACCCGCCCGAGACCTGCGCGGCGAGTGCCGCATTCACCGCTCGCGCCTGTCGCCCCATACGGGATCGCATCGATCAGGCGGTCGGGGTCAACGCGGCGACCTGCGCGGCATCCGCCCGGTAGAGGGCGTCCGCCCGGCGGGCGGCAGCGACAGCCCGGCGGCGACCAGCCCGGCGTCCACCCCGGGATCGCCGCGGCGGAGACCACGAAGTATCCGCTGGCCGAGGCGCTCTGCCTGTCCAAGTCGTGCGCGGAGACCAGCGCCCCGGCGGCGTCGAAGACCGCCAGCAACAAGCCGCCCAAAGACCCGCCTGGCGCGGCTTTGATCTCCACGAACGCCGCCATCCCCGCAGGGCCGCCTCGATTTCATTCAAAAACGGTCCCGCCCCAGGATCGGCGTACTTCATGACCAATGAAGCCCGCGCGCCCCGGCAGTCCTGGCGAAGCGGCGATCGCGATCAAGGTGACGGTCCCATTTCCGCCATCTACGGCTGCGTCCAGCGCGACGGTCACCGACGCCTCGCCCCGCCGGGATCGTGACGACAGGTTCGCGGACGGTTAGCGCGGCGGGGTCGGAGGAGGTGACCGATACCGCGAGACCGCCGACAGGCCCACGCCGCCCCTTGCAAGGCGACGGTGAGGGCGGAGGCGGTAGCGCCTGCCCCTTCGATCAGGTTGCCAGCGTGGAAGCTGAGGTCGACCGTATTTTCATCGACGACGTCAATCGACGATTGCGAGATGGCGAGGGGATAGAGACCCGGCGCGAAGCCCGCCAGTTGGATCGACTGGGTTCCGTTTACCAAACCAGTTCGGTAATCCCCAGCAGACTTACCGTCGCGCTCGCCTGCCCCGCCGGGATCGAGGCGGTCGCCACGGGCACGATCTCCGACTCGTCCAAGGCGCCCGACACGTCTTGGAAGATGAGGCTGACCGAGGCAGCGCTGCTGGTGTCGCCCGACCGCGTGACGGTCACTTGGCTCGCGCCCAATTCGGAGACGCAGGGCGTCGCGAACGAAAAGCTGAGACCGTCCGCGCCATTGGCGAACCCTGGCGTCGCCACGCCCTGCGCCGCCCAGAGCGCGGGTTCGCGCAGGTCGGCGGCGGCGGCGGGCACCGCCGTGCGCCCGAGCGAGGGGAACGCCCCCGCCACCGCTGGCGCCGGAGCCTTGCCCGACAGCACCCCGCCCGAGACCTGCGCGGCGAGCGCCGCATTCACCGCCGCGCCCGTCGCCCCATACGGGATCGCATCGATCAGGCGGTCGGGGGTCAACGCGGCGACCTGCGCGGCATCCGCCCGGTAGAGGGCGGCCGCTCCGGCGGGCGGCAGCGACAGCCCGGCGGCGACCAGCCCGGCGTCCACCCCGGGGATCGCCGCGGCGGAGACCACGAAGTATCCGCTGACCGAGGCGCTCTGCCCGTCCAGGTCGTGCGCGGAGACCAGCGCCCCGGCGGCGTCGAAGACCGCCAGCAACAAGCCGCCCAAGGATTCGCCCGGCGCGGCTTTGATCTCCACGAACGCCGCCATCCCCGCCGCGGGGACCGCCTCGATTTCATTCAAAAACAGTCCCGCCCCAGGATCGGCGATCTGCGTGACATCCGGAGCCGTCACCGCAGTGTCGGGGACCACCGGAGCGACCACCCCAGTGCGCGCGGCGCGGCAGTCTGGCGAGGCGGCGATCGCGGTCAGGATGACCACTCCGCTCCCGCCATCGGTCGCGGCATTGAGACCGACGGCGACCGACGACTGACCCTCCGCGATCGTGGCGGTGGGGGACGCGGGATGCAACGCGCTATCGTTGGACGAAGTGACGGCGATCTCGATGCCGCCGGAGGGGGCGACCTGCCCGCCGGGCAGCGAGATCGTCAGCGCCGAGGCGGTCTGGCCCGCGCCCTCAATGACAGTGGAGGCGTGGAGGGCGAGGTCGAGCGAGCCTTCGTCCACAACGGTGAACGAAAAGGGTCCGCTGTTCAGGTAGCCCGGGGCGAGGACCGATAGGGAGACGGTCTGGTCCCCGTCAGCGATATTGTCGCGCACCGGGGCCAGATCGAAGGTGGCGCTTGAAGCCCCGGCCGGGATTGTGATCTGAACCACGGCGGCGACCTCATCGCCATTCTGGTAAGAAAGCGCGGCGGTGACCGGCTGACCGGTGGCTCCCGTCCGCGTCGCGGTCGCCACAAGGTGGCCGAAATCAAGCTCCGACAGGCAAGGCGAAGAAAAGGTGATGGCGATCGAATCGGTAATGACCAGCGGCGGATCGGACTGGTCAACCGGGCGGCCCGGCGAGTAGTAGCCGACGCCGCCGGGAACCAGCAGGTGCCCGGTCTCATAGTCCACCGGGTCCGCGCCCTCGGGCGCGCAGACGCTCGACCCGCCTTGGTAGGGCCAGAACTCCAAGCCAGCGATCTCCGATGCCCCGTCCATCACGCGGATGACATCGCCCCGGTCGGCGATGTCGAGCGAGCCGCCGCTTTTCTCCACATAGGCGGTGGCGAACGCAGCGGTGATCCCTTCGACCACATTCGCGCCGCCGCCGAAGAGCAGGTAGGTGCCGCCCGGCGGGAGGATCACGTTTGCCCCCACCGTGTGGACCAGCCCCGCATTGTTCCAGATCTGCTTCCCAGAAAGGTCGAAGTAAGCATCAGAGGTATTGACGACCTCGATAAACTCATCGGCGTCATCGACCGCTCCATCGCCATTGGCATCGCCGAATACCTTGCCGTGAACCTCCGTCACTTTGATCGCCCCAGCGGGATCACTTTCGTCATCCACCACGCAGATCCACCCGGACGCCGCCGTATAGCCGTCCGCCACCGCCGCAAAGTAGGCGAGCTGATGCCCGTCCGCCCACGAATCATCCACCACGGTGACGGTGAAGTTCGCCGAAGCGGCCCCCGCCGGAATGACGAGCGAGGCTGGGGACACCGCGATTTCCGAGCGGTCGCGGTTGATGAGGGTGACGGCGAGCGGCGCTCCGGTCGGACCGCTGCGCTGCACGGTCATCACCACGGACTCCCCGGAACTCTCCAGGCGGGTCGGGAGCGGGTATTGGGTGGCTTCGGAGATGGTGAGCGCCGGCCCTGCAAGGCTATTCGCGGCGCCAGGCGTCGGCACCCCGACTTGGTAGGCGGTTGTCTCGCGGGCGTTGCCTGCACCGTCCGGGAGGCGGCTCATCGACTCGACGACCAGCCTCGCATTGTCGAAGGAAGCGTTTTCGTTTACCGCATGCTGCCCAGAGAGCAGAAGCCCCGCTTCGAGCGCGGCGTCCGCCGGCTGACCGACATGGTAGACCAGCGCATCGCAGATGGCAGAAGCGGCGGGGAATCCCGGCGTCCCGCTCGGGAATGACGCGCCATCGCCCTGCACCAAAGCCACGCCATCGACGCCGACCTGGAATGGGGCGTTGACGAAACTGTTGTTGGAAAGCACGAGGTCGGCCCCGAATGTGCCGTAGGTGCCAACCACGAAATAACCTGCCGGATCGGCGGCAAATTTGTCCAGGTCCACCGCTGTGTAGCTAACGTCGCCGGTTCCGTTATACAAAACGAGCGCGAGCCCGTCCAGCGCCTGCCCGCCCGAACCCTTGAGCTCGACAAACTCATTTTCGTGGTCGGCATCGATCAACACATCGCGCCCGCGCCCGGTGGCATCGACCTCATTGATCAAAATCCCAGAGGCGGCTGACGAATGGCCGGCCCCGAGCGCGAAAATCAGGGTCGCCAGCAGCCCCTGGGCGGCTGGCCTGAACGGCGCTCCGGTCCAGATGCGGGCGAATCCTAGCGGCGAGGGTTGGGTGGCAGAGGCGAAGGAATTCATAAGTTTTCTCATTTGTTTGGAAATTGGTCTGAGGCTCGTGAGAGAGAGTTCGCGCAGCGGATAGGCAAAACGGTTAGGGTGTGTCGGTGAGTGGGCGGCAGAGCAACCGCCACTCGGCGGAGCGGATCGATTCCAGGTCCGCGCGGACAAAGTGCACATAGGCGAGGAATTCTTTCGGCGGCTCGCCGGCCGGATCAAAACAGATCATCGCTTCAACGGACTTGGATGCGTTTGGCTCCCCAGATCAAGATCGGCGGCTTGGGCATCGGCGGAGGCACCCCATCTCATCACGCCACGGGCGCCATCCGCGCCGCCCAACCGCAGCAACGTTTCTTTGCTGGTAGCATGGAGAAGGTGGGCGACCAGCTCGGAACCTCGATCCGCTTCCAGTTTAAACTCCGCGCCGCCCCAGCGCGCCCCCGCCGAGCTGGACAACCTGATGGTCGGAGCCGCCCAGCGCCACCAACCCCGAAGCGAGCAAGTCAAGACGCCCGAGGATGGCATGTGCCTCTATGCTCATTGCGATTTCGAGGAGCCGACACAAATAGGGGTCTGAGGTCGCTTTTGCCGCAGGTCGGGGCGAAGGGATCCTCGTGGCGAAAGACCCGCGAGAAGCGGCGAACCTAGGATGCCAAGAGCCGGTGGATCTGGCGCTGATCGACTTCACCTTCAACGGCATTCCCCAGATCGATCTGATTAAGACCATCAGAGGATGCGCCCCGAGAGCGAAGATTATAGTTATTCTAGAGTCGGTCAGCGAGGCGACGACGCGGATGTTAAAAAAAGTCCAGATCGATGGGATGATCTCGCCGAAAATCTCTAAGTCTGAATTTATCCAGATGGCCGCCCGATTGGAGGCGAACAAAAACTACATCGAACCCGAGATCTCGAACGCGCTCGCCAGGGCGGCGATCAACGGCCAGAGCTATCAACTGCCAGTCGAGCAACTTTCATCGCGGGAGACAGCCATTTTTTATCTGGTGGGGTCCGGGATACCCAACGCAGAGATCGCGGATCAGCTCGGCATCAGCTGCCGGACAGTGGAATCGCACAAGGCGCGGATAAAGGCGAAGCTGAACCTGCCGTCGATGGCGCAGGTGGTCCGCGAGGCGGTCAAGTGGTCGGGGCGGCCAAAGGCAAGCTAAACAACAACCCACCCCGGAGGCTGACGGGCCCTCACTCGCTCGCCCGCCAGCCGCCGCCGAGCGCTTTGGTGAGGGCGATGCTGGCGAGGTGTCGGGAGCCTTGGATGCGGGCGGCGGCGCGCTGGGCGTCCAAGGCGGTGCGCTGGGCGTCGACGACGTCGAAGTAGGCGACGAGCCCGGCTTCGTAGCGTTTTTCGGAGAGTTCGACGGTGCGCTGGGCGGCGGCGACGGTGCGTTCTTGGGCGGCGAGCTGCTGGGTGAGCAGGCGGATGCCGGCGAGGGCGTCGTCCACCTCGCGGACGGCGTCGAGGACGGTCTGGCGGTAGGTGGCGACGCTTTCCTCGTAGCGGAACCTGCTTGTTTGGAGCCTAGCCTCGTTGGCACCGCCGTCGAAGATCGTGCCGCTCAGGGCGGGTCCGACGCCCCAGGTCAGGCTGTCCGCGCGGAACAGGCGGTCGATGCTCGAGCTCTCCAGCCCGAGGCTGCCGTCCAGCCGCACTGCGGGGAAGAACGCAGCCTGGGCGACGCCGATGCGGGCGTTGGCCGCCTGCATCTGGCGCTCCGCCTCGGCGACATCCGGGCGGCGTTCGAGCAGGGCGGACGGCACCGCGCCGGGGATCGCCGGCGGCGAGGAGGCGAGCGGGATCGGCGGGAGGCGAAAGCCGGAGGAGGGCGCGCCGGCGAGCACCGCGATGGCGTTCTCGAATTCCGCCCGCGTCTTGCGCAGCCCGAGGATCTCCGACTCGGTCGCGGAAACTTCGGTCTCGGCGCGGGCGACATCGACCTCGTCCACGTCGCCGGCCTTGAACCGCTTTTCGATCAAGCCGAGCGACTTTTTCCGCAGGTCGGCGGCTTCGCCGAGGATCGCGATCTCGCGGTCGAGCGCGCGGAGCTGATAGTAGTTGATGGCGAGGTCTGCCTGGAGCGCGAGCATCGCCCCCTGGTAGCCGGCGGCGGTCGCCTGCGCCTCGGCATCGGCGGCTTGGAGCTGGCGGCGGAGCTTGCCCCACAGGTCGATTTCGTAGCCGAAGACGAGCGGGAGCCGGAGGTTAGTCGTGGTGCTCCCGGAGAGTTCGGGGCGATTGGACCGCGTGGTTGCGGAGCGCCGCGAGCGCTCGGCATCCGGCTGGTAGGTGATGCCGGGGAAAAGCCCGCCGCGCCCTGCGTTCGCGAGGCTGCGGGCTTGTTCGACGCGGAGGAAGGCGGCTTTTAGCGACTGGTTGTTCGCCATCGCCTGGTCCATCAAATCGTCGAGCCGGGCGTCGCCGAACGGCTTCCACCAGCCGGCTTTCGGCGCGGCGTCCGACGGCTCGGCGATCTTCCAGCCGCCGGGCGCTTTGAACTCTGCCGGGAGCTGCGCGCCGACCTCCGGCCGCCGGTAGTCGGGACCCACCATGCAGCCGGTCAAGGCGAGCGCCGCGCCCAGGATCAGGCAGCGGGACAAGGCGGCGGACATCGGCGGGAACGGGGGCGGGGGCGGATTCGTGCGGGGAGAAAGCATGGCGGATGGGATCAGGCCTCGATATCTTTTTCATCGGCGAGCGCGCTCTCGAGGCGGTTCGCCGTCGCGTGGGGCAGCCCGGTGCGGCGCGAGATCATCTGGTAGGCGAGCGGGACGACGACGAGTGTGAGGATGCCGGAGAGCGCCACGCCGAAGAGGATGACCACGCCGATGACCAGCCGCGTCTCCGCGCCGGCCCCCGAGGAAAAGACCAGCGGCAGCGATCCCATCAGCGTGGTCAGCCCGGTCATCACGATCGGGCGCAGGCGGCGGATCGAGGCTTTGACCACCGCCTCGTCAAAGCCGGTGCCTTCCGCGCGGAGCTGGTTGATGAACTCGACGATGAGGATGCCGTTTTTCGTCGCCAGCCCGACGAGCATGATCATGCCGATCTGGGTGTAGATGCTCTGGGCGATCCCCATGACCCACAGCCCGAGCAGCCCGCCGGCCACGGCGGTCGGCACCGTCAGCATGATGGTGAACGGGTGGACGAAGCTCTCGAACTGCGCGGCCATGACCAGATAGACGACGAGCAGCGCGAGCAGGAAGACGAACGCCGCCGAGCCGCCGGATTCTTTGAAGTCGAGCGACTCGCCCTTGTAACCGAGCACCGCCTCGCCGGGCAGGGCGCGCGCCGCCGCCTGGTCGAGGAAATCGAGCGCCTCGCTCAGCCGGTAGCCTTCTGCGAGGTTCGCCTCGATCGTGACCGCGCGGAGCCGGTTGTAGCGGTTGAGCGAGCCGGAGTCGGCGAATTCTTCGACCGTGACGAGGTTGGCGAGCGGGATCAGTTTGCCGCTCGTCTCCGACCGCACGTAGATGTTCGTCATGTCGGCGGGCGTCTGCTTCTTGCCGTATTCGCCCTCGATGATGACATCGTATTCCTCGCCGTCCTGGATAAACGTCGTCACCTCGCGCGAGCCGACGAGGCTCTCCAACGTCCGCCCGATATTGGCGGATCGAGACGCCGAGGTCGCCGAGCGCGGTTCTGGTCGATGTTGACGCGCAGTTGCGGCTTCGTCTCCTTGTAGTCGTAGTCGACGCCGACCAGCCCGGATTTTTGGCGATCTCCGCGAGCATGAGATCGCGCCATTCGGCGATCTGCTCGTAGGTCGGGCCGTTGATGACGAACTGGACCGGCTTCTGCAAGCCGCGGGTCAGCCCCTGCCGCATGACGGTGATGTTTTTCACGCCGGGAACGTCGGAGAGCTTGGCGGTGACCTCCGGCATGATCTCCCAGGCGGACCGGCGCTGCGCCCAATCGCTGAGCACGATGATGGTCAGCCCCTGGTTGAAATCCGAGATGTTGCCGAAGCCGCGCGGGGCGCGCACCAGCACGCGGATCGCCTCGCCATTGTCGACCAGATACATGAGGCGGTCCTCGACCATGTCCATCGTGTCGATGATCGACTGGTAGCTCATGCCTTCGGGCCCGTTGGTCAGCACGAAGAACGCGCCGCGGTCTTCCTTCGGCGTGAACTCGCTGGGCAGCGTTTTGTAAAGCCAGCCGCTCAGACCGAGGACGGCGGCAACGATCAGGGCGGCGAGGATCGGGACCTTGAGCAGGATGCCCAAGACGCGGCCGTAGAGGGATTCGAAGCCGCGGAAGATCGCGTCCATCGCGCGGGTCAGCCAATTGCGCCGCCCCGCCATGGCCGGGCGCAGGACCTTGGAGGCGAGCATCGGCGAGAGCGAGAGCGCGACCACGCTGGAGAACGAAACCGCGACCGCCAAGGTGATGGCGAATTCTTTGAAGAGCTTCCCGAGATCACCTTCCAAAAACGAGATCGGCACAAAGACCGCGACGAGGACCAGCGTGGTGGCGATGACCGCGAACCCGACCTGCCGCGACCCGCGGAAGGCGGCGACCAGCGGCGATTCGCCATGCTCGATCCGCCGGAAGACATTTTCGAGCACGACGATGGCGTCGTCGACGACCAGCCCGATGGCGAGCACGAACGCGAGCAGCGTCAGCAGGTTCACGGAAAAGCCGAGCGCATTGAGGACGATAAACGTGCTGATGAGCGAGACCGGCACCGTGACGGCGGGGACGAGCGTGGCGCGGAAGCTGCCGAGGAAGAGATAGATGACCGCGACGACGAGGCAGATCGCGATGGCGAGCGTGCGGGCGACTTCCTGGAGCGACTTTTCGATGAACACCGAGGTGTCGTAGCTCTGCTCGATCTTCATGCCGTCGGGCAATTGGTCCGCCGCCTTGCGCGCCTCCTCCTTGACCACGCGGGCGATGTCGAGCGTGTTGAGGCTCGCGATTGTTTGATCACGCCGAAGCCGACCATCGGGACGCGGTTGCCGCGGAACGTGAGCCGTGATTCCACCGCGCCGAGCGTGACGCGGGCGACCTCGCCGAGCCTGGTGAGGTATCCGTTTTGCGCCGCGGGCGACCACCATGTTGCGGAAGTCATCGACGGTCAGGAATTCGCGTTTTACCCGGACGGTGAACTGGCGGTCGAGCGACTGCACGGTGCCGGCGGGCAGCTCGACGTTCTGCCTGCGCAGCGCGTCGGCGACATCGGTCACGGTCAGGTTGCGCGCGGCGAGCGCCTCGCGGTCGATCCATACGCGCATCGCGTAGGAGGACGCGCCGGAGATGCGGATGCGCGCCACGCCCGGCAGCACCGAGAACCGATCCACCAGATAGCGCTCGGCGTAGTCGGCGATCTCCACCGGCGTCAGATATTCGCTGGTCAGGTTGAGCCACATCATGACCTCGGTGGCGGAGTCTTCCTTGGTGATGGCGGGCGGGTCCGCCTCCTCGGGCAGCTCGGCGAGCAAGCCGGAGACCGCCTCGCGCAGGTCGTTGGCGGCGTCGTCGATGTCCCGCTCGATGTTGAACTCGACGGTCACGACCGAGCGCCCGTCCTGGCTGGAGGATTCGATCGCCTTGATCGCCTCCACCACGCTGATGCGATCCTCGATCAACTGCGTGATGCGCCGCTCGACGACCGCCGCCGAGGCTCCGCGATAGCTGGTCTCGACCGTGATGATCGGCGGGTCGATGTCGGGGAATTCCCGGACTTCGAGCTTGGTGTAGGACACGATGCCGAACGCCACGAGCAGCAGGCTGAGGACGCTGGCGAAGACGGGTCGCCGGACGGAGGTATCGGAGAGCAGCATGGGACTGATCGGCGCGGCGGTTGGATCCCGCTAGCGTCCGCCCTCCGGTTGAGGCTGCGGCGGCCCGCCGCCATCGCCCTCGCCGCCCGCCGCGCCCTCGCCGCCCTGGCCCTCTGAGGCGGGGCTGTAGGCGGCGGCGGGTCCCTCGAACTCGCCGGTCACGGCGACCTCGGCTCCGTCGCGCAACCCGATCACGCCGTCGGACACGATGCGGTCGCCCGCCTCCAGCCCGCCGACGACCTCGACGTAGCCGGGGATGCGGCGCCCGATGCGGATCGGCGTGCGCGCCACCACCGTCTTGCCGCCGGATTGCTGGGCGGCGAAGACGAAGTGCTTGGCCTGGACCGAGACGAGCGCCCGCTCGGGGATCGCCGGAGACGCCGCCGGGTTCTTCGCGATCCGCGTGGTCAGCAACATGCCGGGGCGCAGCTTCCGGTCAGGGTTCGGGATCTCCGCGCGCACCACCGCCGAGCGCGTCACCGGATCGACCCGCGATGCGATGTCCCTCACCTTCCCCGAAAATGATTCGCCCGGATACGCATCGCTCTGCGCCTCGATTTCCATGCCCGGCGACAGGTCGCCCAAAAACGTCTCCGGCACCGAAAAATCGAGCTTCACCGTATCGACCAAGTCGAGCGTCGCGATCACATCGCCCGGCGTGACCAGCGCGCCCACGCTGACTTGGCGAAAGCCGAGCACGCCCGCGAACGGCGCGGTGATCGTGCGGTCGGCCAGCTTCGCGTTGACCTCCTCGATCGTCTGGAGCGCCAGTTCCTTCGCGGTCAAATATTCCTGGAGCCGGACCTGCGAGACCGCGCCGTCGTCGGCCAGCTCGCGCAGGCGGTTGACCTCGCGTTCTTGTTCGGCGAGCCGGACGCGCGCGCCAGCGAGCATGGCGAGTTCCTCGTCGTTGCTCAACTGGGCGAGCACGGCTCCCTTCTCGACCGCCTGCCCGTCTTCGAAAGAAACATCGGTGACCGTCTCGGTGACGTTGGCGGAAACGTCGATCGACTCAAAGGCGCGCACGGTGCCGAGCGCCTCGACGGCATCGGAGAAGACGCGTTCCTCCACGGTGGCGAGCCGGACCTTGGCGGTCTGTTTGGGCGGCGGTCCCGATGCCTCGGGCGTCCTCCCGCAGGCGGCCAGCGCGGCGGCGGCGACCGCGAGGAGGGCGAACCGCATGGCGGGTCGGCTTATGAGTGATGGGGGCAGTCGATTCATCTTCGCTTGGAAAGTCGGATACGGTCGCGGGGCGGGGCGTCTCCCACCAATCGGTCGAAATTCGCGGCAGCGGTTTACAGACATTTGCCGCAATTTCCGGTGCCGCCATGTTGCGATCCGCATGATCGCCCGCCCCGCGACGGTTCCGGTCGATGGCAGCGGCGAGAAGCGCCCTGCCACCTGCATTACGGCTGGACCTACCCACCCGCTTTTCTACATACTTGCCGAGATGCATGACATTGACGCCCACGCGCCCGCCCGGGACGCCGCTTTTCCAGAAACGCGGTGGAGCGTGATCCTGCGCACGCGGGAGCGGGACGGCGATGCCTACGCCGCGCTGGAGCAGTTCTGCCGGGGCTACTGGTTTCCGCTCTATGCCTTCGCCCGGCGGGCGGGGCGGGACCCGCACGATGCAGTGGACCTGACGCAGGCATTCTTCGCCCACCTGCTGGAGCGCGGCACGCTAGTGTAGTGATCGCTAGTTGAGTGGATATTATTTGGTCTGGTTGAGTTTGGTGCGAGCACTCGCGATTTTTCGGAGTATTTCTTCGCCCTTGGCGTTCCAGCGGTAGGGTTTGGGCTCAGAGTCCCTTTGAGAAAGATAGAGTTCGATGTCCTCGATGAGCTCCCGGACATGGGTGAAACTACCCTCGCGAATTACATCTTCGGTGACGTCTCGGAAGAAGCGTTCGACGAGATTCATCCATGAACTAGGGCGCGTTAACATAAGCCGCTTCGGAAGAGTTCGCAGGTCATGACCAGGTGGAGATAGGCGATGAACATGACGTCGAGCTTCTCGAAACGCGTGAACAGCCGCCGGTACCCCTTGATGCGCCGGAAGAGGCGCTCCACCTCGTTGCGGGTCTTGTAGACCGCCTCGTTGAGGCTCCAGGGAGCCTTGCGGTTTGCCTTGGGCGGCACCACCGGCTCGAGCCCGAGATCGAGCGCCAGCTGCCTGGTCTCGTCGCCCTCATACGCCTTATCCATCACCACATACCTCACCCCCAGTGACTTGCAGAGATCGACGTCGAGCGAAGCCATCAGCTCCCTGCCCCTCGGGGCGTCGCCGTCCTGCCCGGGCGAGAGGCTGAACTTGATCGGGAACACGGCATTTCCGGCAACCATGTGAAGCTTGGTGTTCCACCCGCCGCAGGACTTGCCGATGGCCTGCGGACCGTTTTTTTTAAAGCCCCCGTGCCGTCCGGGTGGACCTTGATCGAGGTGCTGTCGAGCGACACCGACTCGATTTTCACCGATATCAAACACAGGGACTGCATCTCCCGGAACACGCGTTCCAGCACGCCCGCCTTCGCCCACCGGTTTACGCGGGTATAAATCGTGTGCCAGTTGCCAAAGCGCTCAGGGAGCCTGCGCCACTTGCACGAGTTCTCGATGACGTAGAGCAAGGCATTCATAACCAATAGGTTGTCAAACGTGAGCTTGCCGCGGGGTTTAGGGAAACAGTGGGCGATGCGCTGGTAGTCGTCTGGGGTGATATGCATGGCGCGCCAAACTAGGCGCGGACGATCACTCTGCAACCATTAAAGTTAACACGCCCTGGTTGGCGGAGGCAATGGCAAACCATCGCAGCTTACTCGTTTACCGAAAAGCTGCTCAGCAAGCAATCCCAAGGCGGCCTGGACTGGCACGGGGTGCTCATCAGCCCGGATCGTGCCTGCAAAACAAGAGTAATTCAAAACAAAATTGCATAGCATGCATGTAATTACACGTATCTTTTCACCGTAATTCCTTTTTCGATTGACTGAATCAAGACTCATGAAAGCAGCCATTTTCATTGAACCCGGTCGGATTATTCTCGATGAAAAGCCCATCCCGGATGTAGGTCCAAGCGATGCTCTCATTAGGATTACCACAACGACCATATGCGGGACCGATGTCCACATATTGAAGGGCGAGTACCCCGTCGCCAAGGGGTTAACCGTTGGTCACGAACCTGTAGGCGTCATTGAGAAACTCGGACGAAACGTCCGCGGCTACCGTGAAGGGCAACGCATCATCGCCGGGGCAATCTGCCCAAGCGGCTACTCAAACGCCAGTCTCGCTGGTTTACACGCCCAGGATGGGCAGTGCTCATCGCATGGCCTCAAGCCGCTGGGAGGCTGGCGGTTCGGAAATACCATTGACGGATCACAGGCGGAATATCTTTTGGTGCCAGACGCCATGGTCAAGATCCGACCCATTGCCCCGCTTGATTGATCTGAGCGGACAGTGGTTCTTCGGAATCGCCTAAATCGCTATATCCATCAGCTCAATCCTGACAGTACCCACGGGCTGCCTGAACCTTTGGGTGTCGTTCTGACACGAGGACTATGATTGCGGCAATCTAATGGCTCTTAGGCGGTAGAACGCCAAGGGGAACCCGATCGACAGAATGCCCCAACCATTCACCATCCGGTCTTCGCCAGCATGAAGGAGTTGAGGAAGAACTGGCAGAGGCACTTGATGCGTTTGCCCCTAAGCAAGAAGTGCGTCCCACCGCAGCCGAGAAACATCGAAATTGACCTGATCTCCCTCGGTCAGATTCGCCTGAACTCATTCGATCGAGGATCCGAAGTGGAGGGCGAAAACCGACTGGGGACTTACGGCAACGTTTCTCGACGGAAGGCTCGGCGACTTTTCCGACAACCATTGAGGCGAGAGAAATTCCCCGCGCATTCGATTTGAACGCCGCCGCCAGTTGCGGCACCTATGAGCTATAGAAGACTGATTTGATCCGCCCTGCCCTGATCGCCGCCGCCGCCCTTGCTGCGGCTGTCCGACGAGCTGCACTCGACCACGACGAGCCAGGTGACGCTGGAGTATCGCCCGCCGCTGCCGGGTCAGGTGCCGAAGGGTGCGCCGGTATCGGCGGTCGGGATTTTCAATGACAGCTGGCGGGGATGGAGCAGGCTACCTATCTCGGGACGGTGCCGGGACGTGACCCGTCAGGGCGTTCTTCGACCTCGCACGCGGGTGCCGGTCGCGAGGTCGTCGCCAATGCGTTCGGCTGCGGGATGGACGCGCGCGGCATGCTGACGCGGCGGCGCAACCCGCGCACCGTCATCGCCGGGGACGTGCTCGCCCTCTACACCCGAAGCTCGTCCGCCCCTACGGGCTGAGGCGAAGGTGCGCATCGTCGTCATCCGCCCGAGTAGCAGCTCTTCGCCCGCGTCTTCCGCGCCGAGGCGGAGCTGCCCGCCACGCCAGCGAACCAAAGCGACGCCGAATCGCTCCGCCTGCTCGCCTCCCAGGCGCTCGCCCAAGTGGTCAACACCGCGCTCGACGACCCGCAGTCCGCGCAGCTCGCCCAGTAGTGGGGCATTGCCTGCCGGATCAAATCTCGTTATACTCAAGGCATGACAGTCACCTTGGATATCACCCCCGACGCCAGAACCTCTTTTGGAGGTAGGGGCACGAACTGGGATGGCCCGCCGACTTGCGCACGACATCTTGCGCAAATCGCTCGCCCGCTCGGGCAATCGGCACATACCCAAGCTGTCGGCAGAAGAGTCGCGCCTATTGGAGGCGATCAACAACGGTCCGGCGGCGTTTGATATTCACCGCTATTTATCCCTGGTCCAAAAGCGCCGCGAGGAGATGACGCGGGGAGCGAACTGGCTGAGCTTCGCGCGTTTACCGAATCCATGGAGCGCTTTGCGGTCGAACGGATGGAGAATTTGGTCAACGTGGGCAACGCTGCGCGGGTCGATGTCGAAGAACTGATGGAGGAACTACAGATCAAGCCGCCGAATGCCATCTAGCCCGATCCTCGGTCGGTTGCGGGACGCGAGGAAGGATTGGTGAATCTCAGAGAAATTCTTAGAACGCTGGACAAACATCCTCCCGACTTCGACTAAACCGATGCAACCCGACACGATTGGCGAGAAACAAACCTATTGCGGAAGCCCGGACCCCGAGGCGCTCGCCCGGCTCTTTTTGCCGGTGCGCTGGAACTACTATTATTCTCGTAGCAAGCTGGGCTCTGACCCGCTGTATGCGGCGGTGGCGGCGGAGCTGCGGGATTCGCCCCGGCCGCTGCTCGACATCGGCTGCGGGCTGGGGCTCTTTGCGTTTTACCTGCGCGCCTGCGGGCATCGCGCGCCGATCCTCGGCGTGGACTACGACGGGCGAAAGATCGCGGGGGCGAACGCGGCGGCGGCGAAGGCACCGCGCGCCGAGGGCGTGCCGGCGCCTGAGTTCCGCGAAAGCGACGCGCGGGATGGGCTGCCCGACCACTGCGGCGATGTGGCGATCCTCGACATCCTGCAGTTCATGCCGGCATCGGGCCAGGAGGCATTGTTGGCGGAGGCGGCGGCGCGGGTTGCGCCCGGCGGCGCGCTCGTCATCCGGAGCGGGTTGTGCGACGGCTCGTGGCGCTACCGGATCACGCGGGCGGCCGATATTTTTGCCAAGCTGA
Source organism: Verrucomicrobiales bacterium (assembly GCA_041395145.1). Lineage (GTDB taxonomy): Bacteria > Verrucomicrobiota > Verrucomicrobiia > Verrucomicrobiales > DEV007 > JAWLBD01. Next base: position 65,596 of record JAWLBD010000018.1, read on the forward strand.
CGTTTTGGATGAAGGCGGCTCCGTCCGAGTATCCGACCGCCGGGTCGATCGATGCCGCATTGACTAAAGCGGGGCTGGCGGGCGGGGCGGAGCCGCTGTGGGGCAAGACGCCGTTCAACAACTATTTGTTGGTCTATCGGCGTCCCGCCTAAAGTGCGGCATGCCTGAAATCTCGCCTCCCCCGATCCGCACCGAATCTCCCAAAGCCGAGGTCGCCTGGTTCTCCGCGCTCTGCGGTGACGACTTCGAATTCCTCGGCGTGCGCGACCCGGCGCTGGCGAGCACCTGGGAGCACTGCCGCGATATCGTCCGTCGGGCGGATGCGCGCGGGTTCCAGAATATCTTGCTGCCGAGTTCGTTCGTGCCCGGCCAGGATTCGCTCGGCTTCGCCCACGCGGTCGCGCCGCTGACCGAGCAGATTTCGCTGCTCGTCGCCGCGCGGATGGGCGAGTTCCACCCGCCGATGCTCGCGCGGATGCTCTCGAACCTCGACCACATCCTGAAGGGCCGGCTCACGGTCAACATCATCTCGTCCGATCTGCCGGGGCAGGCGATGGACGGGATGGCGCGCTACGCGCGGTCGCGCGAGGTGATCCAGATCTTGCAGCAGGCTTGGCGCGAGGAGCGCATCGCGCACAAGGGCGAGTTCTACGAGTTCGATCTGCCGTCGCTTCCCTGCGCGCCATTTCAGAAAGGCGGGCCGCTCCTATACTTCGGCGGGATCTCTCCTCCGGCGCAGGATCTTTGCGCGGAATTTTGCGATGTCTTTCTGATGTGGCCAGAGACCGAGGCGCGGCTCGCCGAGACGATGCGCGGCATGGCGGAAAGGGCGGCCGCCTACGGCAGGCGCGTGGACTTTGGCCTGCGCATCCACGTCATCGTGCGCGAGACCGAAGGCGAGGCGCGCGCCGCCGCGCAGCGGCTCGTCTCGAAACTGGACGACGCGGCCGGGCAGGCGATCAAACATGCCGCGCAGGATTCCCGCAGCGCCGGCGTGCTGCGGCAGGATGCGCTGCGCGAAGCCGCGGACGCCGACGGCTACATCGAGCCGCACGTCTGGTCCGGGATCGGGCGCGCGCGCTCCGGCTGCGGCTCGGCGATCGTCGGCGACCCGGATCAAGTCCTCGCCAAGATCCAGCGCTATATCGCGATGGGCTTCCGCGCCTTCATCCTGTCCGGCTACCCGCACCTCGACGAATGCGATCTCTTCGCGAAATACGTTTTGCCGAAGATCGAGACGATGCGGCTGTCGGAGGCGCGCGGCGGCAGCGGACCTTAGCTAGTAGCTAGGCGATGATGTCCTTGACCACGTGGCCGTGGACGTCGGTCAGGCGCATGTCGCGGCCGGAGAAGCGGAACGTGCTCTTGGTGTGCTCGACGCCGAGCAGATAGAGCATGGTGGCGTGCAGGTCGTGCATTTCGAGCTTCCCGTCGATCGCCTTGTAGCCCCACTCGTCGGTCTCGCCGTAGGTCATGCCGCCCTTCACGCCGCCGCCGGCCATCCAAACGGAGAAGGCGAACGGGTTGTGGTCGCGGCCGTCGCGCCCCTGGGCAAAGGGCGTGCGCCCAAATTCTCCGGCGAAGACGACGAGCGTTTCCTCCAGCATCCCGCGCGCCTTCAGGTCGGCGAGCAGCGCGGCGATCGGCTGGTCCACCGCGCGGCTGTTGTCGCCGTGGTTCTTCCGCAGGTTGCCGTGGGCGTCCCAACGGTCGTGCCCGACATTCGGGCAGGTCAGCTCGACGAAGCGGACGCCGCGCTCGACGAGGCGCCGGGCGAGCATGCACTGCTGGGCGTAGGTCCGGGTGTGCTGGTAGGGATGCTCAAACCCATACGCCTTCTTCAAGTAGTCGGGTTCGCCGGAAGATCCATCAGCTCCGGGACCGACATCTGCATCTGGAAGGCGAGTTCGTAGTTGGCGGTGATTCGAGGTTGTCGTGCTTCCCGGTGCGTTCGAGCGCCGCCTGGTCGAGCTGGCGGGCGAACGCGAGCTTGCGCCGCTGGATCCGGGCGATTTTTCTTGCGGGCTGATGTTGGCGACCGGCGGATCCTGCGGGCGGAAGATGCTGCCTGAAAGCTGGTAGGGAGGAAGCCGCTGTTGGGTTATCCAGCCCGCCGGGCGGGTGAAATGCCGTTCACCACGACGAAGCCCGGCGGGTTCTGGCGAGCGCTGCCCAGCCGTAAACGACCCGCACGCGCCCATGCTCCGGGCGCCCTGCAAGCCGCTCGGTGTGCGAAGTGGTTCGCGTTGGTGTGCTCGGAAAACTTCGACGTCAGCGAGCGGATGACGCACAGGTCGTCGGCGTGCCGCCCGATGTTCGGGAAGAGGTCGCTGATCGGCAGACCGCTTTGCCCGTAGTTGTGGAACGCCCACGGGCTGCCCAAGATGTTGCCATTGTTGTTGAATTGGGTGGTATCGACCTTGAAAAACTTCGCCGAAAATTTCTCGCCATCATTAGCTTCTGCAACATCTCCTTCGGTCAAAGGAATCGACCTGCGAGACCCCGCCGTCCATGTAGAGAAAGATCATTTTTTCGCCCTCGGCGAATAATGCGGCTGGCGAGGCTTGAGCGGATCGAGCGAGGTCGTGCGGTCACTCGCCAGAGGAATCTAACCCGGCAGAGGGACGCGCGGTCGCCGAGCAAGGCGGAGGCGCGGCGGCTCGAAGCCCGCCCCGCCTTGGCGGAGCAAAATCGCGGCGCGAATACGGCGTGGGGCGAAAGTGGCGGCAGTGGGACATGGCGGAAGCGGATTGGCGGATTGGGAGGGGAACGGCGATCGCTTTCCGAGGAAACCTCAGTTGAGGAAGATGAATTCTTTGACGTTGAACAGGGCGTGGCAGGAGTCCGCCCATGCCTGCAGGTTGTCCTCCTTCCCGCCGTGGAGACCGGCTTGCCAGCGGACAAATCGAGCGCGGCGGCGGATTCCTCCTCGGTCGGCGGACGGGCGAATGCTTCTCCATACATCTTGGCGATCCGCGCTTTGGGATCGCCGCTTTCATCGGACCCGCTCGGACCAGCGCTTCGCCTCGGCGATGACGAACGGGTCGTTCATGAGGATGAGCGCTTGGGCGGGGACGTTTGACACCGTGCGCCGCCCGATGCCGGCGAGGGGATCGGCGTGTCGAAGGCGAGCATCATCGGCGAAGAGAGTACTGCGCCGAGAGTGATGCTGCGGCGGTAGTTTCCATCGAGCGAGTATAGCTGCTCGTGTTGTGGCCCGTCATGAAGTCGGTCAGGTGGACCGGCACCGAATCGCCGAACATGGCGGGGTCGGTAGTACGGAGACGGCGAGGATCGCGTCGCGGATCGCCTCGCCCTGTAGGCGACGAACGCAGGCGCGGGTGGAGCAGCGCATTGTCGGGATCGAGCTGTTCTTCCCGGCCGAGGCGTCGCTGGACATCGCATAGGTTTGGGTGAGGACGAGGCGCTTGATGAGGCGCTTGAGCGACCAGCCGTCGGCGGCGAAAGAGGCGGCGAGGTGGTCGAGCAATTCCGGGTGGGTCGGGCGCTGGCCGAGCACGCCAAAGTCGTCGGGCGTCGGCACGATCCCGCGACCGAGGTGGTGCCACACGCGGTTGACGATCACGCGCGAGGCGAACGGATTGTCGGGATCGACCATCTGCCGGGCGAGATCGAGCCTGCCCGATCCCGCCGCCTGGACCGGCTCCTGCAGACCGCCGAGCGCCTCAAAAACCGGCGCGGCACCTCGTCGCCCAGCGTCCCCGGATTGCCGCGCACATAGACGTGGTCATCCCGGCCGGTGCCGTCCCAGCACGAACGGCGCGGGTCTCTCGCGCTGGATCTTCGCGCTGAGCGCCGCCCGCGCCGCCGCGTGATCGGCGACCGCCTTGGCGACCGCGCCGTTTTGGTCGAACGCCCCGGCGTTGCGCGCGATCAGATCGGCGAAGGCGGGGGTCTGCGCGGACATGCGGCGGCGTAGCGCGCGGCGAAAGTCATTCATCGAGGCGACCGGCTTGGCGGCGAGCGCGAGCAGCTCCGGCTGAGGCGGGCGGGCGATGAACTCCAGGTCAATATTTGTGGTCAGGAGCGGCGAACCGTAAGGGATCTCGAGGGCGGCACCATCGGCGGCGACGAACTCGACGTGCAGGTTGTGCCCGACGTAGCGGTCGGGCGTGCTTCTTCCACGTGAACTTGTCCTCTTTGATGCCGAAATGGACGTTGCCGTGCAGCGGGTGGCGACCATGCGGTGCGAGTCCAGCCCACCGCCATCGCCGTACCTCGCCCCGCGCCAGATACCAGACCGCCCCGGTCTCGCCGAGCCTGCGAAGGTCGGCGTGCGCAGCACGCGTCTTGCCGGGGCGCGTGGTCTTGCTGTGGTAGGCGTCGGGTTTGATTCCCGCAGCCGGATGTCCGCCCAGTCGGGATCGGGGACCGCCGCGCCATAGGTGGCGACGCGCAGCGGCTCGCCCGGCGCGCCCGGCAGCAGCAGGTCGCCGGGGCGATGCGGGGCATGCCCCCGAGGCGAAGCCGTCTTGGATGTAGCACTCCGGCGGCAGGTCCGCGTAATCGGCGTGCACGGTCAGCCGGTCGCGCTTGAAGCATATGTTGGGTTTCAGGCGCGCGCGCCCCGGTTTTACCCAGCTATTGAAAGCATCGGCATTCGCATCGCCCGCCGCCATGATCGCCGTCCGTGGAGCGGGTGGGATTCGTCGCCTTTCGCCGCCGCCAGCTCGCGGGCGAAGGCAACACCGCCGCCCCCTGCAACCCGCGCTGCTGGGCAAGGCGCTCCGCCGCCGCCTCCGCCCCGCGCGGCAATTCGGCGGCCGGCTCGACCGGCATTCCGTCGCCCGGCTGGTCGCTGAAAACAACGTGGTCGATCCCGATGTTGCCCCAGCCGCCGCTGACCGCATCGACGACCTGGATCTGCGCGCGCCGGCCGCGAAACTCGCGGACATCCCAGGTGTGGGAGAACATCGTGTTGTTGTTGCGCCCGGTCACGGTGCGGGCGGGCTTCCCGTCGATCAGCAGGTTGACGCACGTCTTGTCGCGGTGCCCGCCGCCGCCGACTAACAGGCTGACAAAGCCGCGCTCGATGGCGAAGGCGGGGCTGGTCAGCGTGCCGGTCGGACCGTCGGAATGGGCGAGTTCGTCGCCGCGCCACTGGTTGTGGCTGTTGACGAAGAACTGGTAAGCCGAATTTCACGTCGTGCTGGTAGTCCGCCTTCGTCTGGTAGGTGACCGGGCGCTCGCCGAACGCATCGCCTTCCGCCCGCCAGCCCTGAAACGTCCCGTCCTCAAAGTCCGCAAACACGATGTCCGGATGCGCCCCCGCCGAAGCGCCGGACGCCGATGCCGCGCCTGCCGCAGCACGTCCCGCTGCCAGCAGATAGTCCGCGCCGCGCGTAACACCGGGGCTGCCGACGCCTTCAGGTGCGCCGCGATCTTCGCCCGCGCCGACTCGTCGAGCGCCGCCATCTCACGGCGCGACTTGGCGGTTGTGCTCCATCGCCTCGAACGGTGCCTGCCGATAGCCGGAGGACTGGGTATCCGTAGAGCGCGTAGTAGTCGCTTGGTCGAGATCGCGTCGAATTTGTGATCGTGGCATCTGGCGCAGGCGACGGTCAAGCCGAGGAAGGCTTTGCAGGCGGTGTCGATCATGTTGTCGAAGCGGTCCGCCTCGTCCTTTTTGATATCGACGGGCGAATGCACCCAATCGCCGAGGAACCAGAATCCGGTGCCGGATCGATTCGTTGTAGCCCCCGTCCGGGTTGAGGCGCGGGCTTTCGAGCAGGTCGCCGGCGATGTGTTCGACGACGAAGTCGTTGTAGGGCACGTCCGCGTTGAGGGCGCGGATGACGTAGTCGCGGTATTCGTGGGCGTTCGGGATATCGTGGTCGAACTCGTGGCGCGGGTCTCGGCATAGCGCACCATGTCGAGCCAGTGGCGCGCCCAGCGTTCGCCAAAGCGGGGCGATTCGAACAGTTGATCGGCAGTCGCCTCGATCGCGGCGGCGGGCGATTTTGCGTAGGCGGCGGCGAGCGTCGGCTTGCTCGGGCGTGGGCGGCAGACCGGTGAGATCGAAGTAGAGCCGACGGACGAGGGTGCGTGGTTCGGCGGGACCGTTCGGCTCCATGCCTTTCTCCTCCAGCTTGGCGAGGATGAATCGGTCGGCGGATCGCCCGGCCCAGCGGCATCTTCACGGCAGGCGGCTCCGCATGAGACACCGGCGCCCCAGGATAATGCTCCGCCTTCCGCCCGGCGAGATCGAACTTTTCCTTCTTCGCGGCAGGGGACGCCCGCGCCGCCGCCCGGCAGGGCGCGCCCATTTTCACCCATTCACCAACGCGGCGATCTGATCGTCCGGGCAGCTTCGCCTTCGGCGGCATCTGGAGGTCGACGTTGCCGTGGCGCACCACTTCGATGAGCAGGCTCGCCTCCGGATCGCCGGGCACGACCGCCGGTCCGGTGTCGCCACTGCTGCAGCATCCCGTCCCGGCTGTCCGCATAGAACCCGGCTTTAAGTTTCTCGGCTCCGGCAGGTTGGCAGTCATAGCAGCGCTCCGCCAAAACGGGGCGCACTTTGTTCTCGAAAAACGCCATCTGTTCCGGGCGTTTGCTTTCTGCCGCTGCGGCGGGCAGCGCGGCGAAAGCGATCACAGCACAGCAAACGCGAAGGCTGGGACGATGAATCTCATGGTTACCCATACCTACGGCGAATTCGGTCCGCATGTCTTACCCGGATGCGTAATTGTTTTATAGATTCGCGCAGCCCGAAAATCGCCGCCATGCCCCGCCCCATACTCCGCGTCGCCTCCTGATCGAAACGTCCGAAGGGCTGGGCGGCAGTTGCTCCTCGGGGTGCGACGCTACCTCGACCTCCACGGACCGTGGTCGATCGTCATCGGCGAAGCGCGGGCTGGACGACCCGGAGCCGCCGTGGCTGCGCGGCTGGCGCTAACGATGGGATATTGACCCGCTGCGCGAAGTCGGAGGCGACGATGGAGGCGGTCCGCCGGGGCATCCCGGCAATCAACCTGCGCTATTGGGAGGAATTCCCCGGCGGGGGCGATGCAGATGTCGATTGCGACCAGGCGGCGATCGCAGTGCGCCGCCGACCACCTGATCGATTCCGGGTTCCGGAGCCTCGCCTACTGCGGGCTGCGCGCCAACCTGTGGTCCGATGCGCGGCGCGAGGCCTTCCGCCAGATCGCCGCCTCCCGCAGCCCGGCCTGCACCTACGCTGACTTTGAAACCGATGACCCGGGCGTCGGATCGACTTGGGAGCGCGAGCAAAAGGCGCTGACCCGGTGGCTGACCTCGCTGCCCGCGCCGACCGGCATCCTCGCCTGCAACGACGTCCAGGGCGTGCGCATCCTCGACGCGTGCCGCGAGGCGGGGATCGCCGTCCCCGACCGGATCGCGGTGGTCGGCGTGGACAACGACCCGGTCTTCTGCGGGCTGTCCGACCCGCCGCTCTCCAGCGTGGACCAAAACGTGGCCGCCATCGGATTCCGCGCGGCGGAGATGCTCGACGCCATGATGCGCGGCGGCGATCCCAGGCCGAGGCCGCGCACCCTGCTCCCGCCCGCCGGCGTGGCGGCGCGGCGCTCGTCCGATGCGGTCGCCTGCCCGGACCTCGCGATCGCCCGCGCCTCGCTTTATCCGCGAGCGGCCATCGGGATCGATGTCGATCAGGTCGCCGCCGCCGCCCATGTTTCCAAGCGGCTGCTCGAGCAAGTTCAAGCGGTGCTCGACCGCACGCCGGTCGAGGAAATCCAGCGGGCGCGCCTGCCGCGCGCGGGACAGCTGACCGAAACCGACGAGCCGCTCGCCTCCGTCGCCGACCGGATGGGATTTGCCTACCAGTCCCATTTTGCGACGTGGTTCCGAAGCGCCAATGCGGCGAGACGCCGGCGGCAGTGCGGAAATCGGGGCGGTGGCCGAACTGGGAGGCTCCGCCTATTTCACGGCGTTGATGTCGGCGAGGAACCGCGCGAAGAATTCAGCCCCGCTCCCCGGCAGCGCATCGGGGTCCCGGAACTCGAGCGTCCGCACCGTGCCGTCGTCGCCCAGCACCGCACGCGTCGCCTCGCGGAACGTCGCGAGGTCGAACGAGACGCCGCAGCCGATCGCCAGCCGGTCGTCGATCGCCGACTGGACGCGGACTTCCGCCGCGCCGAATTCGGTGCCGCCGTCGTCCACCGTCTTCACCACGATCATGCCGGGCGCGGGGCGGTCGCTGGTGGCGGGGTCGAGCCCGAGCCAGAGTTCGAAGGCATTGGGAAGCCCGTCTTTGTCGGGATCGGCACCCGCGCCGGTGATCGCGCGGTCGTATTCGCCCTCAAAAGCGCCGCCGGGTCCGGCGAGCAATTCGAGCACGCAGTCGTCGTTCGATTCCTGGAGGTCGAGGATCGTGATGGTGACGCCGACGCTGCGGCTGAGCCCGCCGTCGCTCGCCGTGGCGGTCAGCGCGTAGCTGGTCGGCTGCGTCTCGAAATCGATGAACGCATTCGTGGTGATCTCGCCGGTCTCCGGATCGAAATCGAATGGCCCGCCGCCGGCGAGGCTCAGGGTGACATCGGCTCCCTCCGGATCGGTCGCCGCGATGGTGCCGACCAGCGTGCCCGGCGGGACGAGTTCCTGGACCGAGAACTGATAGGGCGTCCCGGCAAAATCGGGGGCGAGATCGGGATCGGTCAGGGTCACCGAATTCGCGAGGTAATTGACCTGGAAGTTCGCCAGCCCATCGGCGGTCGTCAGCCGCCCGCCATCGGCGACATTCGAAAACGCAAACGGCGCGCCGCTCCCGAAGGTCACGATCGTGATCGTATCCGCCGGCGAGAACCCGGACGACGGACCGTCGCGATGCAGCTCGAGCGCCGCATTGCCCGCGCCGGACAGCGCGCCGGTAATCGCCAGCAAATCGGCGGACGCCCCGGAGGCGACCTCGGCGGTGTAAAGCGATCCCGCGCCGAAGGCGAACGTGCCATCGACCGCCAGCGTGCCGACCGAATTGCCCGGCGCGACGGTCGCATCGGTCGCCGACGTATTGGCATCCACCGTGCCGGTTCCGGAGAGCAGCCCGCCGGTCAGGGTCAGCGCCGGTCCGGTGAAGGTGCCGTTCACGCGGCATTCGCCAGCGCTTTGGGTGACGGCTTCCGCGGAGGTGAGCTGGCATCCGGTATCGATCTGGATCAGACCGGCATTCGCCAGCGGGTTGGTCCGCGTGTCCACCTGGATCGGGGCATCAGGGTTGTTCGCCAGGATCGTGCCCAGGTTGCGAACATCGATGAAATTACTGCCGAGCTGCCCGCCGCCCTCGATCGTATGCTCTGGTCCGTTGATCAGAACATGCTCAGTCGCTCCGATGATCCGCTCCAGCGAAGAGCTGAATTGAAGCCGTCCGGATCCGCTTAGCAGGAACTCGCCATCATCCGGATCGTTGATCGAAAAGAAGGTGAACCCTCCCGTGGAGTCGAGGCGGATCACCCCATCGTTGACGACCTCCACGCTGCCGGTCAGGGTGATCCCATTGCCCACCGAAACCAGCGCGTCGTTGGTCGCGCGAAGGAAAGTCGTTCCCCCAATGATGGAAACAACATTGTTCAAAATATCGCTGTCTCCGTCATCGGCGGCGATCGGCGCATCCTGGACCAGCGATCCCGACGCGAACGAAATCATCGAGCCGTCGCCGACCGCGTAGCTGCCGCCATTCGGCGCGGTGTAAGTCGCCGCCCGGAAGATGATCGACCCGCCATCCTCCGCCTTGGCGATACCGCCATCGTTGATGAACATCGTCCGCGGATCGATGTCGAGCGGCGTGCCGGGCAAATTGCCGAGGATCGCCCCGCGGTTCTCGACCTGGATGAGGTTCGAGCCGATCGAGCCGCCGCCCTCGATAGTGTGCTCCGGTCCGTTGACCAGAAAGTGATCCGTTGTTCCAAAGATTCGTTCCAGCTCATTGTCTAAAACGACGCGCCCTGATCCGAGGAGGTCGAATCGCCCATCATCGGGGTCACCAACAAACAGGCTGGTAAACCCGGTGGCCGCCTCCGGCTGGACCGTTCCGTTGTTTTCAAAGCTCCCGAAAGCATTCATCGTCTGACCGTTGTCGATGAGAATGGTCGCGTCGCTCACCACACGCGTAAAGGTGGCGGTGGCCGAGACGCGCCCGACGTTGTTGCTCGGGTCGGCGTCTCCATCGTCGATCGCGATGATCGCATCCTCCATCGTCGAGCTAGAAAAGATCAGCTCCGAACTGTCGCCTGGGATATACTCGCCCCCATTGGCGGACGAATACGTGCTCGCCCGAAATATGATCGAGCCGCCGCCCTCCGCCCGCACCACGCCGCCGTCGTTGACGAAGCTCGCCCGCGCGTCGATGTCCAGCGGCGTGCCGGGCAGGTTGCCGAGGATCGTCCCACGGTTTTCGACGCTGATGAAATTGACGCCAAAGCTACCGCCGCCCTCGATCGTATGGTCCGCCCCTTGGACGAGCGTGTGATCGGTCGCCCCGTAAATCCGATCCAGCGTGCTATCGAGGACGATGCGCCCCGTTCCGGAAAGCGTGGATCGGTCGTCCACGGCGCCGACAACGAAAAGGGAGGCAAAACCCGCCGTCGTTTCGGGGTGGATGACGCCGTTGTTCTCAACGTCGGTGAGGGTGAGAAGCTGGCCGCCGACCACCGAGACATCAAGATTGCTAACCACACCATTGAACGTAGAACTGGCGACAACTGAAGCCGCATTGTTGGTCGGGTCGGCATCTTGGTCGTCGGCTTCGAGGATCGCGTCCATCAAAGTCGATCCGCGGATCGAGAGGAGCGAATCGTCCGCCGCCTCATACACGCCGCCATTGACCGACGAAAAAGTCCCGTCGGCCAGGGTGATTTCGCCGCCGCCCTCGGCGCGGACCAATCCGCCATTGTTGACTAGGGTTGGACGCGGATCGATGTAGAGCGGGATTCCGGGCACATTGCCCAAGACCGTCCCGAAATTTTCGACTTTGATGAAGTTGGATCCAAACAAGCCGCCCCCTTCGATGGTGTGATTGGCTCCATTGATTAAGGTGTGGTCCGTGGACCCGAAAATCCGCTCAACCGCGTTGTCCATCAGTATCCGCCCGGTGCCGCCGATATCGATAGTCGTGTCTGCCTCGTTGACCGACAGCGACGTGAACCCACCCTCTGAATCCAACTCGATGACCGCATTGTTGGTGAGGTCGCCCGTGCCCAGCGTCCTCCCATTCCCGACGACGACGCGGACCCCGTTGGTGACCCCATTGAAAGTCGGCGAGCCGGCGGTCACCGTCGCCGTGTTGTTGGAAAGGTCCGCGTCTTGGTCGTCCGCCACGAAGACCGCGTCGATGAAGTTCGACGACTGGATCGAGAACGCGCCGCCATCGGCGATCGTGTAGGTCCCGCCGCCGGTCGAACTGAAATTGCCGTCGTTCAAGGTCACGATGCCGCCGTTCTCCGCCCGGACATCGCCGCCTACATTCTCAAATGTCGTTCGCGGGACGATTGTGAGAGACTGCCCATTGATGTTGGCGATAACGCTGCCTCGATTGAGGAGGTTGATGGTATTCACGCCCATTTGCCCAAATCCTTCGATCGTGTGGTCGGCTCCATTCTCCAACGTGTGGTCGAACGCCCCCGTGATCTGATCGTTTACCCCGGAAAGGATGACCGAACCCGACCCGGCGACCGAGACTTTCTGATCGACGGCCCCGTTGATAAAAAGCCGCCCCGATGATCCTCCCGTTCTGATCTCCCCATCGTTATCGATGGTCAGCGCGACGGTCAGGGTCCGCGACGCATTGAGGTTCAGGGCTGACCCCGATCCGACATCCAAGCTGTTGATCGTGTAATTTGCGTCCAGCAGGACCGGATCGGGGAGCGACAGCCAAGCAGCGTGACCTCGTATTGATCGGTGGCATTGTTAGAGGGGATGCCGTCCGGGTCCCAATTCGTCGCCTCCGACCAATTGTCGTTGGCCGCCTCGCCATCGAACGTCGAGAGGATGATCGCCCCGCGAGCCGGGTGGGAGAACAAGGCGCATGCCGTGAGGGCGCTAAGGAAGAAATGGATTCTTTTCATAACGATATAAGCAGTTATTCGGAACACATACCGATTCTACGGTGATCCGGGCAAAGTGCTTCTGCCATAATTCATACGGGCGGCCAATCACTTTCGGTAGAGCCTTCAACCTCCGAGGCATCAGATTTTTTTTGCGCGATGACAAAAGCGGGGCGCGGCTCCGATTTCCCGGATGAACAAACCCGGCTTATGCTGACCGCCCTTGGAACAATCACCCGACAGGCTGCGCGATTGGGAGCGCTGGCTCCAGGATCACCTGGACGCCGTGCTCCTCTATGCGCGGCGGCGCACGCCTTGCGAGGCGGATGCCCAGGACGTGGTGCAGCAGGCGCTGGCGGAGGCGTGGCAGCGCGGCGCGCCGGAGCTGCCGCTCGTCTTCACCATCGTCCGGCGCCGCGCCATCGATCTGGGGCGCAGCGGCGCGGCGCGCGCGCTCCGCGAGGGGGAAGTCGCGCTGCGGATGGAACCCGGTTGGCTCAAAGCGGAGGCGGAATCGCGGGACGCCGCCGCCTTCATCGCGGCGCAGCTTTCCGCGCTGCCCGCCGCCCAGCAGGAGGCCGTCGAACTCCACCTCTGGTCCGGGCTGACGTTTCGCGAGATCGGGGAGATCACCGGGGCGCCGCCCCATACCGCCGCCTCGCGCTTCAAAGCGGCCATCGCCAAGCTGCGCCCCGCCTTGGCAGAACTCGACCCCAACGCTCCCGCCCATGAACCACGCTGATCCAGAGCCGGGGCTGACTCCCGAAGAATCAGCGCTCGCCGATGGCTTGCGCGCCCGCGTTTCGCCCGCCGCCGCCCCAGCGGATTTCGCCGCGCGCCTGCGCCAGCTTGCCGCCCAGCCGAAGGCGCCGCCCGCGCCGGCACCCGCGCCGCCAGGGCGGAGGATTCGAATTGCCTTCGGTTTTGCGGCGGTGGCGGCAGCGGCGGCGGTTCTCGTCGCGGCGGCGTGGGTCGCCGGCTATTTTGGGCAAAGCGATCCCGGTCAGCCATCGGTCGCCGCAGGTTCGCCGCAAGGCAGCGCGGGGCAAGGCTCGAAAGGCTCCCCGGCATCGGAGCCGCCGCCGCAAGACGCCGCGCCGCCCCTCGCCGCCAGCGCCACAGATGCCGATGCCGGACAATTTCTCGCCGTGCGCGAAGTCGCCCTCGTCCGCCGCGACCGCGGCTTGCCGCCGGTCCAATTCCTCGCCGTCGATGGCCTGCGCGTCACCGGCGAAGGCAGCGACCGGCAGATCGAGGTCGAAACCCGCTTCGTCCCCGTCATTCTCGAATATCACTAACAAAACACCCAAACGACCCACGAATATGAAAACCAGATTCCTTCCCGCCCTCGCCGCCCTCGCCGCCTCAGCGCTCGCGCCCGGCGCGTTCGCCCAGGGCGAGCCCCAGATCTCCGGCGACCTCCACATCCGGATCACCGACGGCAAAGGCGGCTCCAAAGAATACGATCTGTCGAGCGCCGCCGCGCTGCCGATCGACCTGCTGCCGTGGATCGATCTGCTCGAAAGCGAGAACGGCGTCGATGAGATCGCCCAGTTCGCCGAGCAGGCGATGCAGACGTGGTCGGACGATCTGATGCGCCGCCTGACCAAGCGCCACGGCGAAGCCAAACCATGGCTCGGCGTCGCCATCCAGGCACTGCCGGAAGATGTCGCCGCGCAGTTGCCGCAGCTCAAAGGAGCCGGCGTGGTGGTGCGGGACGCCGCGCCGGGCAGCCCCGCCGCCGCCGCCGGGCTGCAAGCGAACGACGTGCTCTTCAAGGTGAACGAGCAAATCCTCTTCGGCGAGGACCAGCTCACCAAGCTCATCGCCACCTACGCGCCGGGCGACGAGGTATCGCTCACCTGGATGCGCGGAGCCGAAGAGATGGCGGCGAAGACGGCGCTGTCCGCCGCACACCCGCGACCGCCCATGCCGCAGCTCGGTCCCGACGGAGCCGCCTTTATCGACAAACAATTCGGACCCGGCAGCAGCATCCTGCTCCAGATCGCGGCGTCCAACCCAGAGATCGTCGCCGGTTTGCCCGCCATCCGCCGCATCCTCAAAATCGACGAGGACGGCAACATCCAATGGGGCGACCGCGCCGCCGACGAAGCCGCCGCCCAAATCCGCAAGCACCTGCAAGCCCACGCCCCGGACCTCGTCCCCGGCTACGATGGCATGATGCAAGAGATGCTCGCCGAACCCGATCTCGAAAGCATGGTCAACCGCCTGCGTAGCGAGCTAGAGAAAGCCACCCCCGACATGCGCCGCCGCGTCATGGACCTCGTCGGCCAGATGGCGGCGGATCTGATGAAAAATCTGCCGAAGGAGTAGCCGGAATTCACAGCTCGACTTGCCGGTCCATCCCGGCGCGCCGAGAGGGCGGCGTGTAGCCGCGCGTGCGCGGCCCACCAGGTTTGAGGTCGGCAGAAACGACGCGGCGGCTTCGCGCTTGCTGCCGCGCGGAGCCGGGCGCATCGTGGCTGCATGAAGCGACTGCAAGACAAAGCGATCATTGTGACCGGCTCAACGATGGGCATCGGCGCCGCCATTGCCCGCCGCTGCGCCGCGGAGGGCGCGAGCGTCCTCATCCATGGGTTGGAGCGCGAAGCCGGCGAACGCGTCGCCGCCGAGCTAGGCGATGCGGCGGCGCTGTGGATCGAGGACGTCGCCGCCCCTGGCGCGCCGGACCGGATCGTGGCCGCGGCGGTCGGGGCGTTCGGCAGGATCGACGCGCTGGTCAACAACGCCGGGATCGTCGCCACCGGGAACATCGGGACCACCGACCAGGCGCTCTTTGACAAAGTGATGGCGATCAACGCCCGCGCGCCGCTCTTCCTCATCCAAGCCGCGCTGCCGCACCTCGAAAAGTCGCGCGGCTGCGTGCTGAACATCGGCAGCGTGAACGCCTACTCCGGCGAGGAAGACCTGCTGCCTTACAGCATGGCAAAGGGCGCGCTCATGACGATGAGCCGCAACCTCGGCGACCACCTCTTCCGCGAGCGCGGCGTGCGCGTCAACCAGATCAACCCCGGCTGGGTGCTCACCGAAAAAGAGCAGGAGCGCCGGCTCTCGTGGGGCTTCGAGGACGGCTGGGACGCGCGGCTGCCCAAGCTCTTCGCGCCCGCCGGCCGCATCCTGCGCCCCGAGGAAATCGCCGCCGCCGCCGCCTACTGGCTGAGCGACGAAGCCGGCCCGATCTCCGGGCAAGTCGTCGAACTCGAGCAGCATCCGTTTATCGGGCGGAACCCGAACAAGGAATTGGAACCGCTCTAGCGCGATGCGCTTCCCCGCCGTCACCCTCACCTTGCCGGATTGGATCGACGCGGCGATCCCGCCGCCGGAGCACCGCTTTGCCACCGGGGATGACCGCATGGCGTTGGCGATCCACCTCGCCGCCGAGAACGTCCGGCTCCAGACCGGCGGTCCGTTCGGCGCGGCGATCTTCGACCGCGAGCGCGGCACCTTGATCGCGCCGGGCGTCAACCTCGTCGTGGCGGGCCACGCCTCGGTCGCCCATGCGGAGATCGTCGCCATCGCCATCGCCCAGCAGATCTTCGGCACGCACGACCTCGGCGCGGGCGGATTGCCGCCCATGGAGCTGGTCACCAGCGTCGAGCCGTGCGCGATGTGCCTCGGCGCAATCCCGTGGTCCGGCGTCCGCCGCGTCCTCTGCGGCGCGCGGGAGGAGGACGCCCGCGCCATCGGGTTCGACGAGGGAGCCAAGCCAGATCGCTGGACAGAAAAGCTCGCCGCCCGCGGGATCGCCGTCACCCGCGACATCAGGCGGGACGAAGCGGCCAACGTGCTGCGGCTCTATCAGGAAGCAGGCGGCGCGATCTACAACGGCGGCCTCGGATCAGGCTAGCAACCCAGGGACTGTCACGGCGCGAAGACCGCCTCTGGCGCATTCATCAGCGCCCAGACGGCGTCTTCCATCCGCTCGCGCCAGGCGGGGCGGAGCTTGGCGGTGCGGTCGTCGCCGAGTCGGGCGGCTTTCTCCTGCTCCTGCTTGATGATCGTGGCTTCAGGCGGAGAGGTGGTTCGACCACGAGACGTAGCGCTCGCGCTTTTGGGCGGACTCGGCGGGCAATTCGTCCTGCGGCGTAAGGCGGTCGGCATAGCCGTCGGCGAGCATCCGGGCGAACGTCTGCGCCTCCTTCGGCGTCGGGCGGCGGGTCAGGATGCGGAGGAACGTCGCCTCGACCAACGCCTCGACGGATTGGTCGCGGAGCGCGAGGTCGGTGAAGGCGCTGTCGTCGGACAGGCTGGCGATGCGGCGCGAGACGTTGCCGTTGAGCAAAGTGGCGGGCTGCAGCGCGTTGACGCCTTGTTCGCGGTGGCTCTCCGGCGCCTGGCGGGAGCTGCGCCAGCCGAAGGCTTCGAGGGCATCGACCACGCTCTGGGCGCGGGGCATGGCGAGCGCCGGGCGGTCGCGTTCGTTGGAGAGCGAGGCGAACTCCCAGGCGCGGCGGGGGTAGCCGAGGTTCATCATCGTGCTGGCCGGGCTGGCCCCGTCGATATCCATGTTGAGCTGCTCGGTGGCGAGGTCCTTGCCGGCGGCGGCGAACAGCGAATCGACGATCTGCTCGGCGGACAGGCGGCGCGGCTGCGGCGCGGCGAAGAAGCGCGCCTCCGCACCGACCTGCGCGCGGGCGGCGCGCTGGTAGGCGTGCGAATCCATGATGAGCCGGGCGGTCCGCTTCAGGTCGTAGCCGCCGATCACAAAATCCCGCGCGAGGTAGCGCAGCAGGTCCGGGTGCGACGGATCGCGCCCCTCCCAGTCGTCCGGGTCCTCGACGATCCCGCGCCCGAGCAGGCGCTCCCACATCCGGTTGACCAACACCTCGGCGAAGCGCCAGTTGTTCGGCGAGGTCAGCCACGCGGCGAGCCGCTCGCGCGAATCCGAACCGTCCCGCACCACGCCGTCCGGCACGCCGCCCGCCAGATCGTGGAAGGCGAAACCCGGCTCCACCTTGGTGCCCGCCTTGAGCGTCACCGTGATGAGCGGCTTCCGCGCGTGGGGATCGAAGACCACGCTGCTGGTCTTCGGGATGGTGATCGGCTTGCGCTCGAGCATCGCCGCCATCGAAAATAGATCGCCCTGCTTCGTGCTGTGGTAGGGCGAGTCGTGGCACCGCGCGCATTTCATGTCGGTCCCCAGAAACGCCGCGCTGAGGACGTGCGCCTTGGCCGCCATCGGCACGTCATTCTGGGTGGCCAGCGCAAAGCCGGCCGGACCGCCGCCATAGACGCTGCCGCGCATCATGACCAGCTCGGTCACGAACCGGTCCATCGGCTTGTTGTCGTAGAGCGACTCGTGGATCCACCAGCGGAATGGACCGGTGTTGTTGAGGTTTGGCTTCAGGATGTTCGGGTTCTCGGCGAGCACATCCTGCCAGTAGGGCGTCCAGCGATCCGCCCAGCCCTTGTCTTCCAAGAGGCGGTCGATGGCGTGGGCGCGGCGCGTCTCGGGCGCGTCGTTTTCAAAGGCGGCGATCTCCTCCGGCGTCGGGATACGGCCGGTCGCATCGAGCGTCGCCCGGCGCAGGAACGCGAGGTCGCCGACCAATTCGCCGGGCTGCGGCGGCGCGGCGGCGGGTGCCTCCGGCCACTTCGCCCCGGCGGCGATCCACTTTTTCAGCAAGGCGATCTCGGCGGGTTTCATCCCCGCGCATCGCCCTTCGGCGGCATGCGTTCGTCTTCGTCCGCGCTTTCGATCAAGGCGATCATCAGCGACTTGTCCGGCTGCCCGGCGACCAGCGCGGGCTCGCCCGAATCGCCGCCCTGGCGCGCCGCCTCGGGCGCGTTGAGCCGCAGCCCGCCCTTCGCTTTCTCGCTGTGGCAGCGCAGGCAATTTTCACCAGCAGCGGCGGGATATCGCGGTGGAATTGGATCGGCTCGCTGCTCGCCTCGGCGGCGGTCGCGGCGGCATCCGCGATCTTTGCCGCGACAAATGGTCGACCTGCATTCCGGGCGAGGCGCCCTCCTCGGCGGCGGCAACGGCACGGCGACCTCCGGCGTCGCCCCGGCGATCTGCTTCGCCAAAGCGTGGCGCTCCGCCCAGTAGCGATCTGCCTCCGGCGCGGCGGCGGCGCGGCGCTCCGCATTCAGCCGGTCGTGGTAGGCGATCCGCTCGCGGCGGAATTCGCTCGACCCGCATCGGTCAGCGGGACGCGGTCGGTCGCCTTCCTCCGGCGCGAGCAGCAGGCAAAGTCATCCGATCCCTCTAGCGCGACGCTCACCGACGTTTCGCCGAATTCCACGGCGCAGCCGCCGCGCCGATCGTCGATTCCAGCACCCGGAATTGCGCGCCATCCGGCAGATTCGAATTCGATCACCTTCTCGCGGTCGCCCGGCGCGACCAGCCGCACACTGCGCTGGGCGACGCGGCGACTCCAGCGCAACATCGGCGATTTGTGTGCCCGCCGGCCGGTGCGAAGGCTTGTGAAGGCGAGCGCCGCGACCTCATGCCGTAGTCGATCGGCAGCCGCGACCCGCCCCGCGAGCGGATGAGGAGCCGGTCGCCCCGGCGGGCAGCTCTACGACCTTGGCAAAAGCGCGGAAGAAGAAACGACAAGTAGGTCGCCGCGCACGCCTTCCCCCGTGTAAAAATGCGGCGCTCAAAAATCCAAACGCCCGCTCCGCCCACGCATCGGCTCTCGCGTTGCCGGAGACCGAAAACGTCTTCCGGATCGAGCTGGTCGAGGATCTCCGCACCCGCATGCACCGGACCGCGCACGCGCGTCAGCCGTGCGCTTCAGCGGCTGCGGCACAAAGCGGTAGCGCTTGGCAAGATCCTCCGCCGCCACCGCTGCGATCGATCGCCGCCATCGATCCCGCCGCGAGGGCGAATTGCCCGCGCTGCCGCCCATCGCCGACCCGATCCTGGCTCGTCTTCGTCGCTGACCGGCGGGCGGTCCGTCGCGCCGCCCAGATCCGCGCGCCCTTCACGGCTTGCCATCCACATAGCGGATGCTCTCGGGATCGCCAAACGTGTAGGTGACCGCCAGGTGATGCCATCCCGACCGCGGCCGGGACACGCAACCTTCGCCGTCCACCGGTGGTATTCGCTTGGCTTGCCCGGCTCCGGCTGCGAGCTGAACAAAAAGCTGGGCGCCGCCGCGCCGCCGGTCTCGCGCACGCGCAGCGCATAGTTTTGGTTGTCCTGCGGAAGCCCTCGCGATGCGTCCGCCCCTTGCCCACCACATAGCGGTTTTCGCCGCCGCCGACCTGCACATCGACCCACGCCTCCAGCGTGATCGTGTCCGCCTTGCCGAAACGCAAATTCCTCCGCATGCGGCACCTTGATCGCCTGCCCCGCCTTGAAAAACGCCGCCATGTTCGCCGCCGATTCATCCGGGTAGGTCGGCGTGCGCGCTTCACGCACCCGCTCGAAGCCCGGCAGGCATTTCTGACCATCGAAATCCCACGCGGCAACCAAGTCGGCAGCCGGGCAGGTCAGCGGAGCCGCCACCGCACAAAATGCGCGGCGGCAGAGATCAAAGCGAGGGTTCGCGAACATCCTAAAACGTCGCCGCCACGGCGCGCGTCCAGCGTCGGGTTTTCCGGCGGCCGGTGCCCTCCACCCAGATTCATCCGGGCGCATCGGCGGCGGTGGTCGCCCGCCAGCGCGCGCTGCTCCGCCACATAGGGGATGTGGCGCGACTTCTGCAGCGGCGGCGAACCGGTTTGCGGAGATCGCGCAGGACCGCCTGTCGCGCCTCGGCGCCGCCGAGCGGCGAGCAGGAGAAGGATGGCGAGCCGCCCCTCCGCCTCCGCCGCCGCAGCAGCGGCGGCACCCGCTTCGGCAAGTCGCGCGCCACCGCCCACAAGATCGCCGCCCCGCGCCGCGCCAAGATCGCCAGCACCCTGTCCCGCTCCACCGGCGTGTAGGCAGGAGATCGCCCACTCCCCTATCGCACTGCCCCCGCGCCCAATCAAACGCCGCCAGCACCTTCTCCCCGGACACCGCGTCGAACACAAAAATGCCGCCGGGCAGGTCGAGCAGCCCGGCGAAGTACGAAATTCAAATCTTGGAAGACCCGCCTGCGGCATCAATCCTCCTCCTCTAGTGCGTTGCCCCCCAATCCCATCCGATATTTGATGTCGTAGTTGACGATAAAATCCAGGTTCTTCATCGGTAAACCCATAGTGCTCCGCCAGCACTGCATCAATCTGGTCAATGATTGGCTTGCTCGCATGCATAGAATGAATTGCGTCTCAGTTCGCCCAGTTCGCTTTTGATTTCGAACCAACATGGTGCTTTTTGCCGAGATGTCCTCTAAATATCTAACCCCGAGGACCTGCATCCAGCGGGTCATTGAGGAGGGCTTCTGGCACCGGAAAATTCTGCAAATCGAACGGTTAGATCCCTAAGATTTGACGAAATTGTATACCACCACCAAAAAAGGTCGGAACTAAGAACTCCGACCAATGGTATTGAATACTTTTGGCTCGCACCGAAAACCTGGTTTCGCGGCTGCTATGACCTTTCACGCCATTTAAAAAGAACGACGGAGGGTAGTTTGTAAACACCTTCCAATGAAATTTTTGGTTGTTCTGTAATAGATATAATCGTTTGATGCGCCAGTATAAAAACCGACCGAAGTTTGAGCGCAGAAAGCCTTCCTCCAAAATAGACGCCTCAATTTCAGAGGAGAACTTGGAACCAACCTAAGAATCTCTCCGCGGACACTCTAGTCCAATGAAGACGATCAAACAGCCCCCTCGGTTTTCCGCCCCCACTTTGAGTAAGAAGTCGAATAGATTTTCTGTTCATTGGTTGGACCGACAATAAAAATGGTTAGGGCACGATTAACAGTGTCAAACAACTTGCCCGGTAGCCACGCAAAATTTCCGTACCAAGCGCAACGCCCTTCTTCCAACATTTCTTGAACACGCCTGCGCATTCTCTGGGTCGATGTCAACGCCATTGGAACAATCATGCTTTCGAAACCATTTCGAGCTAGGCCCATACTTCGCTCCATACACATCCCGTGAATCGCCCTACTTTCGAGCGTCTCAAACCCTTGACTCATAGAAATCTCTCTGATTTCAAGATACGAAGAGGGATTACCGACGATGACATCGAATCCGCCAGAATTCATGATGCCGTAGAATTCGACGAACCAGTGGAAGGGCTGGTGGGTGTTTCTCAATTCTGGAAGGCGTTGTCGGAGCGGAGGTGATTTTTGCAGTTTGTATTGGTAGGCGAGGAAGCGGTCGAGTTCGGAGCGGAGGGAGGCGAGTCGGCGTTCGAGTTCGTCTTTGGCGATGCGGAAGTCGGCGGCGGACTGATACGGTGTCGTCCTGGAGGTTTTGGAAGCGGCGGAAGGCGCGGTCGAAATCCTCAGCCCTCCATGATGCGGGTGAAGTCGTCGAGGGAGGATTCGATGCCACGGAGGAGCGCCTGGTAAGGCCATGCATTATCGGTGAAGGCGCGGCGGATCTGGTCGCGGGAGGCGTAGCCGACAGGTGTTTGCCAGGGCGGACGTTGAAGTCGATGTCGGGGAGGGGGGTTTCGATGGGCTGGTAGGAGTTCGAGCTGGGCGGCGAGTTTGAGGAGAAAAGGCGGAGTTTGCAGATCTCGACGAGCGCTCCTCCATGATATCGACGCCGTAGAGGTTGTGGACGATGATGGTCTTGTGGATGAAGTAGCCCTCGTTGGGGGTGGCGAAGGGCGACGGCGTCGGGGATGTGTGCGGATGTCCTTTTCCCGGATTGGGGTGGATTTCGCCCGCCGCCGCCCAGTCGGCGAGGAGGGGGCGCGGAAGCGCTCGAGCGAAGCCCTCATGGGGGCTGGAGGATCTCGAGGGCGGCGAAGAGGAAGGGGCGCCCGAGCCGCAGGTGGGGTCGAGGACGGAGAGGGAGCGCAGCGCCCGCCGGAGGGGCGAGGGCGAGGTCCGGCGGGGCGGCGGCGGCGATATCCGAGGCGAACTGCCGGATGTCGAGGTTCAGGGTGATGAGGTCGGCAGGCGCGCGGACCTGCCCGGCGCGCAGGCGGCGGCGCGGGTCATGGCACCGCTGGTGGCGGGCGATGGTCTCCCGCCGAATCTCGGTGGGCAGGCAGTGGGTGTCGGGGCGGGCGCGTTCAAGCCTTGCGCCGCTCGAGAAGGGGTCGGTCCCTCCGGGTCAAGCCCGATGGCGACTGCCCCGGGTGGAGGCGCGCCACGCTTCCTCGGTCGCGCCCGCGCCGCGCCGGACGGGTTCGTAGATATAGCGGTCAGGGTCGGCTTTTTGAGGAGGTCCCACAATTCGGCGAGGCACCTTAGGGGGCGGCTTTCTGGAGGGAGGAAGGGCAGGATGGTGTTCTTCGAGATGTATTCGGTGATGTCCTCCTTGGTGTAGTAGGCTCCCATCTCCTTCTGGTTGGTGTATTTTCGAAGACATAGCCGAGGACTTCCGGGTTGATCTCGTTGTCCCGGTAGAGCAGACCGTCGTCGAGGTGCCACTGGTAGGCGTCGAAGAAATCGAAGATCCTCTCGAAGGCGTCGTCCGGGATCTGGATGTCCAGGAGTTGCCCCGCTCGATCGGGTGCTCGGCAAAAGATCCCGCCATTGAGATAGAGGGGATCTGATCGCCGATCAGGGCGGTCGGTTCGAGCAGAAGTAGAAGCTCTCGCCATCCAAGCCCTCGTGAAAGAGACGCCTGAAAGCTGCGGTAAAACGAATGAAACTGGTCCGCGCCCAAGACGCCCGGCACCTGCCGCAGGCGGCGGCGCAGATAGTCCTGCTCGCCGTTGAAAACCCCTTCTGCTGGAGGAAGTAGCAGAACATGAGCCGGTTGAGCATATGGCGAGGTGTAGTGGGCGGACCCCTCGTCGAGTAAGCCCACTGATAAACCCTGAAACCGATCCTTCTGCTTTTTGAACTCGTTGTAAAACTTCTTGAAGCCTTGTCCCGGTCGAGCGAATCGCGGAGGCGCTGGACGACGCCGGTGAACGTCGAGCGCCTCCTCCTCGTCGGGTGAAGCGATCGAGGAGAGCTTCTGGAGGAGGAGTTCGTTTAGGTAGAGCCGCCTCCCACACCAGCTCCCGGTGGCGGATCGGCTTGCCGGGGATACGGGACGTCCACATCCAGATCTGCCGCGTCCGCCGCGGTCTGCAGATCAAAAGATGCTCGGCAGCGAGCGGGGTGACCGCCTGCTCCAGCTTTTTGCGCTGGTCGGAAGGCATGATCTCCCCGTCCTCCTGCGGGGGAACGGGGACTTTGACGCCCCGCTTTTCCGCCACCGCCTCCAAATCCAAGAACCCGCCCTGGAACGGAACCCGCAGCTTGCCGCCCGAACCCAATGCAATCCCACCCGATCGATGGGTCGGTGAATAGCCCCGAAAAATCAAGGGCAGCCCGAGATAGCGAGTACTTCTTTGCGCTGCAAAGGGAGTCATTTTGAGAATTGCTTGAAAATTTTTCCTTTAGCTTAGAGATTCTGAGCGACGAGTGCGGCGCCACCGGCGACCCGAATCCTCTCCGGGATTCTCCGCGCTCCATTATTTCTGGATCTGTTGGAGCCATTGGATGACGCCGGGCAGGGATTCCTGCCCCCGGTGGATGAGGAGGTTGGATCAATTCGATGCCGCGGTCGTCGACCGATTTGGGCGACATCCCAATCTTTCGCTCCTCAGCCTTCCGCGCGTGGAGGGTGCCAGAGGTCGGCGAGCTGGAGAATGGCTTTTTCCCGAGTCGATAAAGAAGCCCTTTTCGATGATCCGGTCGAGGTGGAGGGTGCCGGCGTAGCCGAGCAAGCGCTGGAAGCGCTCGATATCGCCGACCACTTCCCTGTTCTCGTCGGAGATAAAGATGCCGAGGATATCCTCGCCGAGATCGCACGCAGCAGATTGTTGGCGACTTGGGCAGCGAGGGGGGGAATGCCGCGAGGTGGGGGTTCACCGAGATACCGGGACCAAAGGCGGACAGCCCAACGTTCGTATTTCTTCTTTACGATGGCGCGGTAGATGAAATGGAGGCGATGCTGGTAAGCGATCTCAACCATGCGTCGCGAAGCCGGAGACGGTCTGCCACCGGCACGCCTTTAAACGCCACCTTTCCCTGCCGGAGGTCTCCCCCATGAATCTCGCCCCCGTCCTGAAGATTCGGCGGACCAGAATTGCCGGATCGCGCTTTCAAGGTCGCGCTCGATCAAAAGCCACGATGCCTCGGGGACGACGAGCGCCCCCAAGACGAAGACCGGCTGGTCAGGGTCGGCTAGATTCTGGTAGAGGTATTCCGGCACTCGTCTATGTAGATCAAGTGCATTATGGCAGCTGGCCAGGCGAGCAAAGGATGCGGGGCTCCTTCGCCGGGGCGTCATGGGAGGTTGACGACGACCAGCCGGTCGTCGCGGTGCAAGTGGTGACCAGCTCCGCCAGATCGTCATCGGCGATGCCGGAGCGGAGTTGCCGAGTTGGTTTATCCGGCTTCCGTGGTAAGCGGATGGTCGTAGACCGCTTGGATCCGCCGCCCTTACCCTGTCCGTCAAAAGAGGTCGCCCTCCCGGTGGCGCAGAAAATCCTGGAGGCGCTCATAGGTGCGATAGCGAAGCGCCGCGCCGCGACCCGAGCTGCCCGCCGCGGTATTCCCGCCGCTCCTCCTCGACAATCGTGACGCAGCGAGACACCCAGGAGCGGTGGTGGTCGGCCCGCCGCGCCAGCGCCGCCTCTCGGATCGCACTTTGCCTGCCGGAAGATCCGGACCGGCGACTCCGAAACCGTCTTCCCCGTCCTCGTCCACCCACACGAGCGCATCGTGATCTGGGGCGTGCGGATATAGGCGAGCACGCCGGGCGGCGTTAGCTCGGACGCTCCGGGTCCGGGACGTGGGTCTTGGTGGAAAAGATGACATCAGACGGCCGACTCGGCCGCCTTGCGCAGTTCCGGGTTATCTTTGGTCGCCTGCGACCATGCTTCGTAAGCCTCTGAGGTCAGGTCGACTTCATCGTCCTCGGGTTCGTCAAGGACCCCAGATTTTTCATCGTAAATTTTGAAACCCCTCTTCGTCAAATGGGTCTGGTCCTCGAAAAACGTCTCATCAGACCCGACGACCTCTTCGTTTTCCCTGAGTCGATGGACGAGCCGCCGCCGCAGCCGGATGATGTTTTCTACGCCTTCCGCCGGTAGAAATGAATAGCAATGGATCACGTCCCGGCGCTGCCCGATGCGGTCCACCCTTCCCGCCCGCTGGATGAGGCGGATGATCGCCCACGGAAGGTCGTAATTAATCACCGCCCCGCATCCTGAAGGTTCTGCCCCGCCGGAGAGCATCAGTTGCGATAAGTATCCGAGACTGAAGAAGCGGAGGAAACTCGGCAGGCTTCCCGTTCGACTCCGGCGAAAACCGCCACGCCTGCCTGGCTGGATCATCCGACCCACCGGTCACGCAATCCACCCCGCCGATCCCCGCTGCCGACAGCGTCCCCGCCAGATAGTGAATGTGTCCGCAAACTGGGTAAACAATAGCGCCTTTTCGTCCGGAATCTCGTCGCGCAGCAACCGGATCAGCGCCTGAACATGATCATCGTCCGCAGAGATATCGCCCGCCTGGGCGAGGATGAATGGAGCGCCTCGGCGTCGCCCCGCAGATCCTTGATCAGCGTCTTCTTGAATACATCGGTCCTTAACCGCTTAAACCGGCTTGCCCGGTTAGTAGCAACCACTTTGTAGATCCGATTCTCCCTCGGCGCGGTAATGCGCCTCGTCCCACCTGCCGAACGGGGGAGCGACGCTTCGCCGCCTTCAAAGTCGAGGCTCGCCATCTCCGAAAATCGCGCAACCTCGTATCGAGCATCGTGGAATCCTGCTGGTAGATCCCGGGAGCAGCGAAAACATTTTCGAGCGCATAGATTTCGATAAAATTCCGCAAAATGTGCCGGTGGATCCGAAGGAGGAGGCATGGGCAGAACTTTCGAGCCTCTTGAACAAGCTGGTCCGGCAAAAGCCCTTCATCCGCTTCCCGGCGCGCGAGGAGATCATCCAGATTTTCTGATCGGATGCAGACAAATCGGCGGGTAGCTTGTCCGGGTGCTTATACAGGCTTCGACCATACCGGGGGAGCGCCAGCGAATCGATAACCTGGACGATCTCATCCCCAAAGAGCTGGGCACAGCGGTCGTTAGCATCACCCGGCTCAGATCGGAATTTGACCGACACAGGACCCGCCGGGGAAAATACATCCCCTCTCGCCAGAGGAAGCGTGAATAGGGCAAGCCACTTCGATCGTCCAGATCCGCATAGTTCCGGATGATGAACGAACGGGTGCGCCGAACGAGAAAAAGCCTCATGATCTCCCGCCAATCATCAGCGTGTAGGCTCTTCTCAAATGCCCCGAGCGAAGATGATGGCGTATTTGGGTTATCGAGAGCGAACCGGGACTCACCAGCCTCACGAAGCATCACCTCTGGGCGGATGCCAAGGTCCTTTATCATCAAAGCAGCCTAAGCTGCGCCCCGAGATCTAGATAGGTTTTGTTGTAAGGCGTCGCCGACAAGGATCACTTTACTGTCATTCCTCTCCCGATACTCTAGGATCGCCTGATAGGTCTTCCCCTCTCGATTGCGGAAGTTGTGCGATTCGTCGACGATGATCAGCCGATATCGCGCGAGCTTCGGGAGAACGCCTGCGCGACGCTTTGGGGAAAGCACACCTTTGGGGGCGCGCAACCCGAATCTTCGCGCGTATTCCTCCCACATTGAGGTGAGGTTCTTAGGGCAGAGAATGAGGGTCTCCAGCATCTGGTCATCGCCATCACCCTTGCGATGGCTGCGGCGATCCGGGTCTTCCCAAGCCCAACCACGTCTCCGACCAAAACGCCTCCATGCTTGTTGAGTTGACGGCAAGCGAGCTGGACCGCTTTCTCCTGAAAGGGCAACAGCTGGTCGCGGATGTCTGCAAACACGCGGAATTCCTTGATCCCCTCCCTCGCATCCTGCGAAAGATGCCACGCCATCTTCAAATAGACATGATGCGGCGGTATGATCCTTTTGCCCCGCCCAGCTTTCTTCGATAATCTCACAAAGTTCTTCGCTAATATCGAGGCACCGCGAATCATCCCACCGGTCAGCAAACCAATCGGCAAGCTTCTTGGCAGCATCCTGTCGAGGACATCCACATTCAACTCTCCTTGTCCCTTCAGCCCTGCAAACGTTAGATTGCTGCTGCCGACATAGCGATAATTGGCGTGATTAAGATCGTCCCGGTGCGCGAGGTAAGAGCTTGGCATGCAAAGGATGGCGAAGAAAAAGCTTCCTCAGGCCTCCCCCTCGCGAAGCTGGCGAGCGAGCCTTCGGAATCAGCTTCATCCTCGTGTAGGCTGCCCCCAGGGTGAGTTGCCGCCGGAAAAATCAGCGGCTGCATCCTTGCGGAGCTTCGCAATCTCTTTGTTATCTGGTGCGCGCTCGTCCGTCGGACAGCCAGCGTTTTAGCTGCTCGTGGGGGACGCGCTGCATTCCGACCAGCAGGCGGCATGGGGATGGGGCACTTTGGTCCGCAGGCACCTGCCATCCTTGGACTACGGAATCAATGCACTTCCACCCCTCAGGTTAAAAAAGCCGACGCAAAAATCGCCGCGCTTCGCTAGCTTCAGCGCATCCTTCAACCCGCTAGAGGTTTATGGTTTCAAACTCTGTCTCTATATTGTCAAATACGGTCGGCACGGCGTCAGAAAAGTTGGTTAAAATCCTTGGCGAATCAAGATCCATATTCAATGCAAACCTGCGTCTCATTCACCGCGCATCCGCCGCGAG
This sequence comes from Verrucomicrobiales bacterium, assembly GCA_041395145.1. Lineage (GTDB taxonomy): Bacteria > Verrucomicrobiota > Verrucomicrobiia > Verrucomicrobiales > DEV007 > JAWLBD01. The sequence goes on from JAWLBD010000018.1 coordinate 93,372, forward strand.
GCGGGAGATTTCTGCAAAGCGGTCGCCGGTGGGCGGGTCGATGCCGAAGACATCGGCGATGACGCTGGTCCAGCCGATGACGAAGTAGCGCCAGCCGTCCTCGACCGTCAGGCGGCGGGCGGCGCGCTGGGCGTTGGCCTGATCTAGGAAGACAAGGTCGCCGCGGTAGTTGAATTCCCAGATGTAGCCGCCGTCGGGAAACGCGGCGGCATCGGTCAGCGGCGAGCCGGGCGCGTCTTTGCCCAAGCCGGTGGCGTTGACGACGAGCGAGCCGGGCGGCAGCGCGGCGACGGCGGCGTCGTTGTCGGCGGCGCCCGCGATGTGCCGGTATTCGACCCGCGCGGCGGCACCGGCTTTCTGGTGGAAGGCGCGCAGGTGGGCGAGCCGATCCGGGCTCCGGTCGGTGACGATGAGCCGCGCGGGGCGGTCGCCCGGCGGCGCATCGGCGAGCAGGTGCCAACTGAGGGCGAGCGACGATCCGCCCGCGCCGAGCAGGCAGGCCTGCGCGCCGGTCTGGCTCCAGTGCCCGGCGGGCAGGAACGCGTTGAGCGCCGCGCCGCCCGCCTGCGGATCGCTGGTCCGGCCGCAGAGTTTGCCGCCGCGCTTATAGAGGCTGCTGACTTCGGCCATCGATTCGGCGAGCGGGTCGATCTCGTCGATCAGGTCGCGGCAGGCGGCGAAGACATCCATCTTGTGCGTGGTGATCAATGCGCCGCGCGCCAGCGGCTCCGCTTTGATGAACTCGACCGCCGCCCGGAAGCGGGCCGGGTCATCGCGCACGGCAAAGTCGAGGCCGCAGAGCCGCGCCTCGCCCAATCCGAGCGCCGCCGCCCACGGCGGGAAGATCCGGTTGATCGACGATCGCCCGGTCGTGACGCCGAGAAAATACATCGTCGGGCAAGTCGGGCGGTCGATGGCGGGCATGGCCGAAATCATCGCCAATCGCCCGGCCGGGGCAAGCGCGAGTCGCCTCGCCAGCCGCCGCTACTTGGTGGCTCCGGCGATCCCGTGCGGCGCGAATTCGACCGCCACGCGCGGGGCGTCCGACCACAGGTCCTCCAGCGCGTAATGCTGGCGCTGCTTCTGGTGGAAGATGTGGACGATGACGTCGCCGTAGTCGAGCACCAGCCAGTTGCTCTCCGGCGCGCCGTCGGTGCCGTAGGCTTTCAGCCCATCTTCCTTGAGCTTGCCTGCGATTTCGGTGCGGATCGCTTTGAGATGAGGATTGGACGTGCCGGTGCAGATCACGAAAAAGTCCGTGATCGTCGAGATGCCGCGCAGGTCCAAAATCACAATGTCCTCCGCCCGTTTGTCATCGGCGAGCGTCGCCGCCGCTTTGGCGAGTTCTAGTCCTTCCATGGGCCCTCCTCCCGGATTGCTGTGCTGTTGATGTTGAGTGGTTTGGTTTGTGTCACTGCTCTGGGATACCCGTTTGGACCGGGGAAATCAAGCGAGATCGTCCGTAACGGCACCGCGCAGCCTTTTTGCCAACGCGCCAACGCGCCAACGCACCAACGCACCGCTGCCCCGCCGCACCGATTTGCCGCTGCGAGATCCGGCTGCTGGCGGCGTAGTCCTCGCCATGCACCGATCCCTTCCCATTTCCCCATTCGCGGCCATCGCGGCGGCGATCTTCCCGGCCGTCGCCACTGCCGCGATCTATGTGGACCCCGCTGGCGATGACGCCCGCGCGGGCACCGCCGCCGATCCAGTCGCATCCGTGGGGAAGGCGGTCGCCCTCTCCCGCGCGCAGGGCGACCGCGAGATCCGGCTGAAGGCGGGCACGTATCGGCTGGCGGAGCCGATCCGGCTGGACGACCGGGATGCCGGGCTGCGGGTGATCGCGGAGGGGCGCCGACGCTGAGCGGCGGCGCGCCGGTCGCGGGCTGGAAGGCGGAGCCGTCCGGGCATTGGCGGGCGAAGTGCCCGGTCGAGGGCGCGCCGCGCGAATTGTTCACCGGCGAACGGCGGGCGGCGCGCGCCCGGTTCCCGAACGATGGCTGGCTGCGCATCGGGCAGACGCTGCCGGACCGGCGCTCGGGCTTCACCTTCGGCGCCGGTGATCTGCCGGACTTGTCGCGGCGGGCGGCGGGCTGGAGCTGGTCTTCTTGCACGACTGGTCAATCTCGCGCCTCGGCGTCGCCTCGATCGACCGCGGACGCTCACGCTGCGCACCGCCTTTCCGGTCGGCTCCTCGGCACCGCATTATGCGATCGATCACTTCGAGAAGCAGCCGCGCTACGCGTTGGAAGGCTCGCCCGCCCTGATCGACGCACCCGGCGAAGGGCGCTGGACGGCGGCGATCTGGTGTATCGAGCCGCGCGAGGGCGAGACGCCGGATTCGCTCGATGCCACCGTGCCGCGCCTGCGGCAGTTGGTCGAGATCGCCCCGGGCGCGGACGGCGCGGCGCCCGCTGACATCCGGTTCGAGGGCATCGCCTTTGCCCACTGCCGCTGGGATACGCTTACGGAAGGCTACGCGTCCGGGCAGGCGACGAAGCATGACCGGCGGGACGGCTCCGGCAAAGGCGGGCAGACCTTCATCCCGGCGGCGGTGCGGGTGGCGGGCGCGTCGAAAATCGCGTTCCAGAACTGCCGGTTCGCCCACCTCGGCGGGAGCGGCGTGTGGATCGGGCAAGGCGCGAGCGACTGCCGGATCGATGGCGGCGCGTTCGCCGACATCTCCGGCAATGCGATCAATATCGGCGAGCAAGGCACCGAAAACGTCGCCAGAAACATCGCGGTGGACGGCGCGACGGTCGCGGGCTGCGGCGCGCAATTCTTCGGCAGCGTCGGGATCTGGATCGGGATGGCGGAAGGCTGCGCGGTCGAGCGGTGCGAGATCCGCGACCTGCCCTACACCGGCGTCTCGGTCGGCTGGCGCTGGGATCCGACGCCGTCGCCGTGCCGGGGGCATCGCATCGCGGGCAACCACATCCACCACGTCATGCAGGTGCTGTCGGACGGCGGCGGCATCTACACGCTGGGGCGGCAACCCGGCACCGTTTTGGCAAACAACCACATCCACGACGTGCCGCTCAACGCCGGGCGCGCCCAGAGCAACGGCATCTTCATGGACGAAGGCACCACCGACCTGACCGTCGAGGGCAACCTGATCCACGCCATCGCCAAGTCGCCGATCCGATTTCACAAAGCCGGCGAAAATTCCATCCGGCGCAACACGCTCGGCGTCGGCGAGGGCGCCACCGCCTTCACCTACAACAACACCGACCCGGATCGGATCCGCTTTGAGGCAAATCGGGAACTGCCCGAGGGCGCGCCCGAACTCTCCAATGCCGCCGACGCCTGGGCACCGTAGCCCACTTTTCTGCATTCTGCGGTTGCCCCGCGCGCGAAATTGCGCCAAGCCACCATCCCCGATAACCCAAAATCCTAACATTACCACCAAATGAGCCTCTCCGACTCCGACGCCCCCTACACAAAGCTGCCCAGCGGCCTGCAGTACCGCGTGATCCGCGATGGCGACGGCGGAGAGAAACCGGCGGCATCGAGCACGGTGACGGTGCACTACACGGGCGTGCTGGAGGATGGCGAGGTGTTCGACACGACGTCGGAGGACGGCGACCCGGCGACCTTTCCGCTGCGGCGCGTGATCAAAGGCTGGACCGAGGGGCTGCAACTCATGACCAAGGGCGCGATCTTCCAATTCGTCATCCCGCACGAACTCGCCTACGGCGCGCGCGGGGCGGGCGACGACATCCCGCCCTACGAGACGCTGACGTTCGAGGTCGAGCTGCTTTCGTTTAAATAATCGGGCGGTAGAGTCCGCCGTGAAACCAAGCACCCACCACCTCCCCGGCTACCGGATCGCCATCGTCGGCTCCGGCGCGGTGGGCTGCTACTACGGTGCCAAGCTCGCGCGCCTGGGGCGCGACGTGCACTTTCTCATGCGCTCGGATCTGGACCACGTCCGCCGCCGCGGGCTGTGGGTCAAAAGCAACAAGGAGGGCGACTTCCACCTGCAGGGCGTGAAATGCTACGGCCGCGCCGAGGACATCGGGCCATGCGACCTCGTCATCATCGCGCTCAAGGCGACGGCGAATGGCGCGCTGGAGGCGATCATCCCGCCGCTGCTCCAGCCGGGCACGATGTTGCTCACGCTGCAAAACGGACTCGGCAACGAGGAATTCCTCGCCGAGCGCTTCGGAGCCGAACGCGTCATGGGCGGGCTGTGCTTCGTCTGCCTGAACCGGACCGCGCCCGGCGTGATCCAGCACATCGCGCAGGGGGCGATCGCGATGGGCGAATTCGCCGGCTACCCGCTGCCGCGCACGCACGACGTGCAGTGGGAGTTCAAGCGCTGCGGCATCGTGGCCTCGGTCTTCGGCAGCCTGATGGAGGCGCGCTGGCGCAAGCTGGTCTGGAACATCCCCTTCAACGGGCTGTCGATCGCCGCCGGCGGGATCGATGTCGCCCAGATCCTCGCCGATCCCGATCTGGAATACCTCGCCCGCGGGCTCATGGGCGAGATCATCGGCGCGGCCAAGAAACTCGGCTTCCAGATCCCGGCGTCGCTGGTGGACGACCAGATCCGCCAAACCAAAACGATGGGTGCCTACAAGCCGTCCAGCCTCATCGATTTTCTCGGCGGCAGCGAGGTCGAAGTCGAAGCCATCTTCGGCGAACCCGCCCGCCGCGCCTTCAACGCCGGTGCCGAGTGCGGCCGCATGGAAATGCTCTACCGGCTCGTCAAACGCGCCTGCGAACAGCGGCCCTCCGCTGCCGCGCGCATCAGCGAGTAGCCGGGGGCGGAGTAAACGCGGACGCGAACGCCCGCGGTCTCCGGGGAGCAGCCCGCCTCGGCCAAGTCACTGCGCCTCGACGGTCACATCGATCTCGCGGCTGCCGCGCAAGAGCGTCATCTTGATTGGCTCGCCGGCCTTCACATTCCTGAGCACATGGGTGATAGCGGCGGACTCGGTAGGCGGCGATTCGAGACCGGCGATGCGGAGAAGCCGGTCGCCGACCTTGACGCCCGCCTTCATCGCGCGCGCGTGTTCGCCATATTTCCCGACGTGCTTGACGAGGAGCGGCGCCTTGGCGTTGCCCTCGGGATCGGGATCGAGCTTCATCCCGCCGAAGGCGATGCGGCGCAGGTCCCAGGTCGAGGTCCGCCAGCCGAAGTCGACCTTCGTGCGCCAACCACTGGGCAGTTTCAGGTCGAGGTCGGCAGCCTTGCCCGCGCGGCGGACCCGCAGCGGGATCTGCGCGCTGTCGCCCGCATTGTGCAGCACCCACTGGAAGTCGGCGGTCGAGAGCAGCGGCTGCCCGGCGGCGGCGAGGATCTCGTCGCCCGGCTTCAGCCCGGCGACGGCGGCCGGCGTCCCGGCGGCGACCGCCTCGACCGTCGCGCGGGTGTCTTTATCGAGCGTCAGCCCGGCGGCGTCAGGCAGCGGATCGGGGAACAAGTCGCGGTCGGAGATCGGCTGCTTCGCCCGCCGCAGATAATCGCGCTCCGCGTCCCGCACCTGGTGGCAGTGGATGCAGCTCTGGGCGAGCTTCCCGCTGTAATCGAGTTCCGGCTTGAACTGCCCGAGCTTCGGATACCTCTCCGGCACGGCAAAGCGCGGCTCCGGCCCGCGCTTGCCCGCGAGCTGCGCCGCGTTTCCCGGATACGCCTTGTGCAAGGCGAGCGCGCCCTCCATCGCCGCGCGCAACCCGTCCATCGTGATCTCCTTGTCCGCCTCCTGCGGTCCCGTCGAACGCGTGCCGAAGCGCCCGTAAATCGCGCCGTCCGCGTTCTGGAAAAACACGGCGAACGACATGTCGTAGTCGAATTGGTATTGCGCCAGATCGACGGCATTCATCTGGATGACCCGGACGCAGACGAACTTGTCCATCAGGTCGGCGATCGAGTTTTCGCGACGGACCACCTGCCCGTCAAAGCTCGCGCACGCGTGTCATGGGATACAGCGGAAGACGATCATCATCGGCTTGCCGGCCGCCTTCGCCTCCGCCGCCGCCTTTTCAAGGTCGTTGTAAATCCAATCCTCGCGAGTCTCCAGATTGGCGATGTCATCGCGAACCATTTCATCGCGGGTCTTCTTGGGTTCATCGGCAAGCGCGCTGCCGAGCGAGAAGGCAGCGAGGGCGAGGATAGCGAGGGGCGTTTTCATCCTCCGTTGGTAGCAAATCCGCCTCCGCGAGGCAATCCGAATCGGCGAGATTCATCGCCGGCTTTACGCCACCGCCTTGTGCGCGCGGTTGGGATGTCACGCCGAGCCGTCCGCCCTGCGAAAATTCTGCGATGGCTATGGGGCAGGTCAATCGCTTGCACGATCTGACCAATTCTTTGAAGAAATGACCCAACCGAATGAAAATCCGCGCGATAGAAAGTTGCGCCGCCGCAGGCGAGTGCGCCGCCGCAGGCGAGTGTGCCAAACCGCGTGGGTTCGGAGCCGGGGGCGGGTGGTCCGCCCGGCTCGGTCCACGGCTCCGATTTAACGACGGCCCCGCCTGTCACCTACGACGCGCGCCGCCTGCCTGAATCTGAGATCATCGATCCCGCCTCGGGACCGGACCTGCGCCACACCCGCAAGCGCGACCGCCTCCGAGCGCTAGCAAATCCGGATCCGCGCGGGGGGCGATCGGGCGTCTGACCGTTTGCCAATCCCCCGCTGCCGGGCACCTGGTCTTCGGCGCGCGCTTTATATTGGGCGACATCCAGAAAAACCGAATCCCGACCCCTACCCCGCGATTTTGACGACGAGTTGGTTGAGGACGAGTTTGCCGTCGAGGTCGGAGGTGACGAGCTTGCGGTTGGCTTCGAGGCAGTGGCGGAGGCCGGCGCGGAGCTGGTCCATGGTGAAGCCGCCGGTTTCTTTGAGGGCGAGGAAGATCGGGTAGGCGCTGATCTTGCCCTCCTTGGTGCGCGGCAGGTGGGCGGTTTCGGAGTCGGGCAGGCGTTCGAGCTGGGCGCTGAACTGCGGGTAGGAGCCGCCGCCGCGCATCCGCAGGCGCTCGGACAGATCTTTGGCCACCAGCAAGCCGCGGATCTTGGGGATGATGGCGGCGAGCAGGATCGCGACCGGGGATTCGCCCAGATAGACGAGCTGGTCGATCAGCTCCATGGCGCGGCGGATGTTGCGCCGGGCGAGGGCGTCGCCGATGTCGAAGATCGCGCCGGCGCGGTTTTGGCTGACGACGGCGCGGATGTCGTCCTCCTCCAGCTCGGTGCGGGGCGCGGCGTAGAGGGCTAGTTTTTCGAGTTCGCCCTGGAGCTGGCGGGTGTCCTCGCCCGCCACCATGGCGAAGAGTTCGGCGGCTCCGGGGGCGAAGCGGACGCCGCGGTCGCGGGCGAGCTGGTGGACGAGAGCGAGCA
>JAWLBD010000019.1:0-98911 GCA_041395145.1 Verrucomicrobiales bacterium
CTTGACCCGCAACAACCAGGCGGCGACCCCCGGCAGGCTCTCCGCCATCCGCGCGCTCGGCGATGTCGCGCCCGCCGCCGCCGAAGAGCCGCTCCTCGCCGCCGCGCTCGATCCCGCTGCCGCCGGGCCGATCCGCGCCGCCGCCGCCGCCGCGCTCTCGCGCTTCGCCTCGCCCGCCATCGGGGAAAGGCTCGCCGCCGCCTACCCGTCGCTGCCGCCCGCGCTCCGAACCGCCGCGCTCAACCTGCTCGCCTCGCGCGCCGCATGGTCCGCCGCCTTGCTGCGCGCCTGCCAATCGGGAACGATCCCGCGATCGGACCTGCCCGCCGATCTGGTCGCCAGGCTCCGCCTCCACCCCGGCGATGACGTCTCCGCGCTGATCGCAAAACTCTTCCCCTCAGACGCGGAGAGCACGCGACCCAGCGCCGCCGAGAAAATCGCCGCCGTCCGCGCGGTGGTCGAAGCCGGCGCGGGCGATCCGTATCGCGGCGAGCCGATCTACGCCGCCCGCTGCGCCGCCTGCCACCGGCTCTTTTTTAAAGGCGGCAGCATCGGGCCCGACCTCACCCCCTTCCAGCGCGAGGACCTCGGCACCGTCTTGCCCAGCATCCTCGACCCCAGCGGCGAGATCCGCGAGGGCTTCGAAAACTACCTCGCCCAAACCAAGGACGGCCGCGTCCTCGGCGGATTCCTCGCCGACGAGGACGCCAACGCCATCGTCCTCCGCGGCTTCGACGGAGCCGACCACACGATCCCCCGCGACCAAGTCACCCGCCTGACGCCCGCCGGGCGCAGCCTCATGCCCGACGGCTTGCTCGACGGGCTTTCCGACCAAGAACTCCGCGACTTCTTCGCCTACCTCCGCATCCCGCAACCAATCTCGCGGTAGAATCTCGGCGAGCTTCCCGCCTCACTCGAAAAGGACATCGCAACGCTCGCCCTGTATCCGGAGATCGAGCGCTGGGATCAGACCGCCGCTGCGGAGTGGCTCGGCCAGATCACCCATCGGGAGGAGTTGGCGGCGGCGGGTTTTTCGATCCCTCAGGGGTAATTACCCTAAGACACAAAAAACTAAAACCAACAACTTACATAAATTCACACCAGCCCGTCTAAATTTTGTCTAGATTTTGTCGCATCTTTTGATTCGAGGCAATCGTTTCTGAGAAGATCCTCTTCTTCTCGAACGACCATGAATCGACAAAAACGCTCTGTTCACATCATCGGCGCCGGTCCTGGCGGGTTGGCTACTGCCATGTTGCTGGCTAAATCTGGAATCGAGGTGGATATTTTTGAGCGGCAGGATCGGGTAGGCGGGCGGACGTCGAGCATCGAGGAAGACGGGTTTACGTTCGATGTGGGACCGACGTTTTTCATGTATCCGCGCATCCTCGAGGAGATCTTCGATGCCTGCGGCTACAACCTGCATCGGGAGGTCGAGTTGAAGCGGCTCGACCCGCAGTATCAGATTCGGTTTGAGAGCGGCGGGCAGATCAATGCGACGCCGGACCTTGGGCGGATGGCGGAGGAGGTGGGCAGGATCTCGCCTCGGGACGCCGGGCAGCTCGGGCGATTCTTTGAGGACAACCGGCGAAAGTTTCGGGCGTTTGCGCCGATCTTGCAGACGCCGTTCAACGGGTTGCGCGATGTGGCGGATCCGCAGCTACTGAAGACGGTGCCACTGATGCGCCCGTGGCGGTCATTGGACCAAGACCTGCACTCGCATTTTGAGGACCCGCGCATCCGGCTCGCCTTTTCGTTCCAGTCGAAATACCTCGGCATGTCGCCGTTCAAATGCCCGAGCCTGTTCTCGATCCTGTCGTTCCTCGAATACGAGTTCGGCGTCTTCCACCCGATGGGCGGCTGCAATGCGCTGACCAAAGCGATGGCGCGCATCGCCCAGGACCTCGGCGTCCGCATCCACCTCGGCGAACCGGTCGAGGAAATCTTGATGGAGGGGCGTCGCGCGGTCGGCGTGCGCACGCCTTCGGGCGCGCACCGGGCGGATGCGTTGGTCGTCAATGCGGACTTTGCCCATGCGATGAAGCGGCTGGTGCCCAACCACCTGCGGCGCCGGTGGACCGACGCGAAGATCGCCAAAAAGAAATTCTCCTGCTCGACCTTCATGCTCTACCTGGGTGTCGACGGGCAATACGACCTGCCTCATCACACGATCCACATCGCGAAAGACTACGAGCGCAACCTCGATGAGATCGAGAACCGCCATGTGTTGTCGGAGAACCCGAGCTTCTATGTGCAGAACGCCTGCGTCACCGACCCGGGGCTCGCGCCCGAGGGGATGAGCACGCTCTACGCGCTCTTCCCCGTCTCCCACCAGCATGGCAACATCGACTGGGCGGCGGAGGGACCGCGCTTCCGCGAAATGGCGATCCGGCAGTTGGAAAAGATCGGGATCACCGATCTCGAGCGGCGCATCCGCTTTGAAAAAGTGCTCACGCCATCAACCTGGGAATCGGAGCAGCACATCCACCTCGGCGCGACCTTCAACCTCGCCCACACCTTCGGTCAGATGCTGCACCTGCGTCCGCGCAACCGGTTCGAGGATCTGGATTCCGTTTACCTCGTCGGCGGCGGCACGCATCCGGGCAGCGGCTTGCCGGTCATCTTTGAGTCGGCGCGGATCAGCTCGCGGCTCTTGCTCGAAGATCTCGGCGTGATCCCAGATTGGTATCCCGAGCCGAGGTCCGAACACGCCGCCGCCTCGGAGCTATCGACCACCCCTGCGCCCATCGAAGTGTTGTGATCGCCGGACCGCCAGCCGCCGCAGCGACACCGATTGCCCACGCGACCAACCAAGTTCGCGAGGCAGTCGAAGCGGCGCGGCGTGTGCAACCGCAATGGGCGGAGACACCGCTGCGGGAACGGCTCTCCGTGCTCAAGGCGTTTCGCCAACGGGTCGCCGCTGAACCAGAAAGATACGCGGAAAGGGCGGGCGGCATCTGGGCGCAACCCGCCGCTGAAGCGCTCGCCTCCCAAGTCTTCCCGCTGCTGGAAGGATGCCGGTTTCTGGAAAGGCGCGCCGCCAAAATCCTGCAACCGCGTTCGCTCGCACGCTGGTCCCTCTCGCGCCTCTCCCTCGGAACGCGATCCGCGCAGATCCAGCGCGAGCCGCTGGGCGCCGTGCTCATCATCGCCGCGAACAATCTACCGTTGTTTCTCCCGGGATCGCAGGCGCTGCAAGCCATCGCCGTCGGCAATGCCGCGCTCATCAAACCTGCCGCAAGCGGGCAGGCAGCCGCTCAGGTCTTTGCCGACGCCCTTCGCGAATCAGGGCTGCCAGACGGCGTGATGGCTATCTTGCCGGAAGCCCCGGAGGCTGGCTCTGCGGCGATCCGCGAAGGCGTGGACAAAGTGATCTTCACCGGGTCGGTCGAAACGGGGCACCGCGTGCATCGGCTCGCTGCCGACCGCGGAATTCCCTGCACGATGGAATTGTCCGGATGCGATGCCGCCTTCGTCCTGCCGGGTGCCGACCTCGCTCACGCCGCGCGCGCGATCGCCTTCGGGCTGAGCGCCAACCGCGGCGGCACCTGCCTCGCTCCGCGCCGGATCATTATCGAAGCATCGTCGGTTTCGCGCTTCGCGGACAAACTCGCTGCCGCGTTACGCCACCGGGCAGAAGCCTTTGCGCAGATGCCGCAGCCAGCGAGCGATGAAGTGCGCCGGGTCGCGGCACATCTCGAAACCAGCGGAGCCGCGATCCTCGCGCCGTGCGGCGAAGCCGGTCCGCGCCTCGCCACCGGCGTGTCACCGGACGCTCCGGTTCTGGCCGAGGGGATCTTTAGCCCGTTCGCAGCGATCATCGCGGCGGACTTTCCCGATGGCGCGCTGCGCGCCGATGCGCACAACCCGTATGCGCTGGGCGCATCGGTCTTCGGTCCCGTCGCGCTAGCGAAGCGATTCGCCCGGCGGATCAGCGCGGGCGTCGTGACGATCAACGACTGCGTCGCCCCGACCGCCGATCCCGCGCTGCCCTTCGGCGGCCGTGGGTGGAGCGGGTTCGGCGTGACGCGCGGAGCCGAAGGATTGCTCGAAATGACCGCCCTCAAAACCGTGACGGCAGCGAGCGAAAAGAGCCGCCGTCACCACGCGCCGCCCAATCCAGAGGACAGCGCCCTAATCGGCGCGCTCATCCGCGCCGCGCATGGGCAGGGCTACTCGCCCGGCTCGGGTCGCTGGCCAAAGGCGGCACGCCTGGCGATGCGCCGCCCAAGACCCTAACAAAACCACCCATGAACCGCATCTCCCGCACCACCCCACACGTCGCCGTCGTCGGGCCAAGCAGGCGAGGCTCGCCGCCGCCGCCACGCTCGCCGCACGCGGCTACCGCGTCACCGTCCTCGACAAAAACGCATCGGTCGGCGGCAAGGCTTCGGAGATCCGCGAGGGCGGCTACCGGTTCGATGTCGGCCCGACCATCCTGACGATGCCCTCGGTGCTGCGGCGGATCTTTGGCGAGGCGGGTCGCGATCTGGAATCGGCGGTCCCGATGGTCCGGCTCGACCCCCAGTGGCGGTGCTTTTTTGAGGACGGCACCGCACTTGACCTGCAGGAAGACATCGCGGCGATGGGCGAGGCGCTCGACCGCTACGCCAACGCGCCCGGCGCGAGCCGCCGCTACCGCGAGTTCTGCGACTACGCGAAACGCCTGTCCGACATCTCGGACCGCTACTTTTTCTGGCGGTCGGTCGGCACGATGCGCGAGGCGCTGCGCGGCAATGGGTTCAAACTCTCGCTGCTCCGCGACCTGATCGACCTGCGGCTCGGCAGCAGCGTGTCCAGCCAGATCCGGAGCTACGCGGAGGACCCGCGCGTCGCCCAGATGCTCGACCACTTCACCCAATACGTCGGCTCCGCGCCGGACGCCTCCCCCGCCGTGCTCTGCGGGATCGCCCACATGCAGATCGGCGAGGGCATCTGGTATCCGCGCGGCGGAACCCGCGCCGTGCCGCTCGCCCTGGCGGATCTCGCCTCCGGACTCGGAGCCGAGATCCGGGAGGAAGCCGAAGTCGATGCGATCACGCTCGATGCGCGCGGCTCCGCGAAGGCGGTGCGCCTGACCAGCGGCGAGCGGATCGCCTGCGATGCGGTCGTCTCGAATTCCGATTCGGTCCGCACCTACCGCGAATTGATCAACAGCCAGATCAAGCGGGGCAGCTTCAAGGGCGAGACCTACGAACCCGCCTGCTCCGGCGTGGTGCTCTACCTCGGGCTGCGAAAGCGCTACGACCATCTGCTCCATCACAACTTCGTCTTCTCCCGCGACCCGCATGCGGAGTTCGACCAGATCTATCGCGGCGGCGAACCCGCCGACGATCCGACCTGCTACGTCTGCGCGCCGTCCCAGACCGAGCCGGACGTCGCGCCGCCGGGCGGCGAAGCGCTCTACATCCTCGTCCACACGCCCTACCTGCGCGACCGGCACGATTGGGCGAAAATGCTGCCCGGCTATCGCCAGGCGATCCTCGACAAGCTCAAGCGCGTCGCCGGGATGGGCGACCTGGAAGACCGGATCGCGGTCGAGCACGCGATGACGCCGCGCGACATCCACGAAAAATTCCGCGTCCTGAACGGCGCGATCTACGGGCTGGCCAGCCACGGAAAGTTCGCCGGCGCATTCAAGCCCGCCAACCGGAGCGCCCTGGTGCCGGGGCTTTACCTGGCCGGCGGGTCCGCCCACCCCGGACCGGGGATGCCGATGGCGCTGATGTCCGGCTGGATCGCCGCCGACTCGCTCGATGCCGACATGGGAGCCGCCCTGGGCGCGGGCAAAGCGGAGGCACCCGAGCCGGCGCTTGCCGCCGCCCACTGAGAGAGATGGGATCGGCTCCGCCATCGTTCGACCCGGCGCGCCCGAACTCGAGGGCGCAGCGCTGGTTTGCGATGTATTGCCGCCGGAAGCTCCGCCGGCACTTCACCGCGCTGCGGGTCCTGCGCGGCGCGGCACCCTCCTCGCCTCCCGGTCCGCTGGTCGTCTTTGCCAACCATCCGTCCTGGTGGGATCCGATCGCCGGCGCGCTCCTCGCCGACGAATTCCTCCGCGACCGCCAACACTTCGCGCCGATCGATTCCGATGCCCTCGAGCGCTACCCGATCTTCAGGCGGCTCGGCTTCTTCCCCGTGCGGGACGGCGTGGCGGGCGCGCGGCAGTTCCTCCGCGCCGCGCGGGCGATTCTCGATCGCGACCGAGCCTGCCTCTGGATCACGCCCGGCGGGCGGTTCTCAGACGTCCGGCAGCGCCCCGATTTCCAACCGGGGCTGGCGCGCCTCGGCGCGATGCCCGGCCGCGTGACGTTCGTCCCGCTGGCGCTCGAATATGTTTTCTGGGATGAACCACGGCCCGAAGCCCTCGCGGCATTCGGCGCGCCGATCCAGTTCGGCGATGAAATGGTCGCCGGGATCGGGCCGGCGCTGCAGCGCGCTTTGGGGGAAACCCAGGCGCGGCTCGCCGATGCCGCCATCGCGCGGGACGCCGGTGCCTTCCAGGTTTTGACGGGGGGCAAAGCGGGTGCGGGCGGGATCTACGAATGGTGGCAGAGCGCGCGGGCGGCGCTGCGCGGCGAGCGATTCGACCCGAGCCACGCCTCGATCAAATCGCTGCCAACCCACCCCAAGCCATGAACCCCGACATTGCCATCGCCGCCGCCGCGCTCGCCCTCGCCGCGCCCGCCGCCCTTTTGATCGCGGTCAACCTCCCGCTTTTCCGACCGGTGGTGGCCGCCGCCCGGCGCAACGGCGATGCCGATCCGCCCGCTATCTCGATCTTGATCCCCGCGCGGAATGAAGAAGCGACGATTGCGGGCAGCATCGAACGGGCGCTGGCCAGCACCGATGCGGCGATCGAAGTCGTGGTCGCCGACGATGGCTCGACCGACCGGACCGCCGAGATCGTGCGGCGCTTCGCCGCGCAGGACGCGCGCGTCCGCCTCACCAAAGTGCCGCCGCTGCCCGCCGGGGCGATCGGCAAGCTGCACGCCTGCGCGCACCTCGCGAGCGTCGCCGCGCACCCGACCATGCTCTTCGTCGATGCCGATGTCCGGCTGCGCCCCGAGGCGGCCGCCGCGCTGGCGGGCCAGATGCGGGCGGCGGGCGCCGACCTGCTCTCCGGGTTTCCGCGCCAGGTGACCGGCACGTTTTTCGAGCGGCTGATCATCCCGCTGATCGAGTTTGTCCTGCTCGCCTACCTGCCGCTGCCCGCGATGCGGCGGAGCGCCAAGCCGTCGTTCGCCGCCGGGACCGGGCAGCTCATCCTGGTGGATGCCGCCGCGTATCGCGCCGCCGGCGGCCACGCGTCGGTCGCGCACCACATCCACGACGGGCTGCACCTGCCGCGCCGCTTTCGCCAATGCGGCTATCGCACCGACCTGTGCAATGCCTCGCAGCTCGCCGAGTGCCGGATGTACGACAACGCCCGCGACGTCTGGTCCGGCTTCGCCAAGAACGCGCACGAAGGCATCGGCGCGCCAAAGCTCATCGGCATCTTCACCGCGCTGCTCGGCGGCGGCCAGGTGCTCCCGGCGATCCTCATCGCGCCCGCCTGCCTCGGCTGGCTGTCGCCAATCGGCGCGGCGCTGGCGGCCGCCGCCTTCGCGCTCTCGACCGGGATGCGCCTGCTGCTCGCCCTCGCGCTGCGCCAGCCCGCCGGCATCGCGCTCCTCCACCCGGTTGCGGTGGCGGCGTTTTCGCGATCCAGTGGACGGCGTTCATCAAAGCGCGGCGCGGTAGCGGGTCGCGTGGCGCGGAGCGCGAATACACCGCCGCCGCTTGAGCCTCACCCCTGCGCAACGGCGGCGGCATCGCGGCGACCCGGGCGATCTGGACGAGCAGCTTCTGGATGTTGAATTCCGATGCCTCGAAGCTCTCGCGCAGCGATTGCAACGTCGTGGATTCATAGGCGACCGGCGGCTGCTTCGTGAGGTGGTTGAAGAGCTGGGTGATGAACGCGTTGTGCGCGGACTCGCTCTTCGCGGCGAATTCGGCGACATCGCGCGCGCCTTTGATCTGGATCTGCTCGCCGTCGTCGGTCTTGAATTCGCTGACCGGATCGACCGGCTTGTTGTTGTCCTGCGCGCGCCAGCGCCCGACGGCATCGAAGTGCTCGAGGCTGAAGCCGAGCGGGTTGATGGTGGCGTGGCAGGCCATGCACGCTTTGTCGCGGGTCAGCTCGGTGACCTTTTCGCGCATCGTCAGGCTGGGGTCGAACTTGGCGTCCTCGAACGGGATCGCATTCGGCGGCGGCTTGAGCGAGCGCCCGATGATGTTGCGGGTCAAAAACACGCCGCGGTGGATCGGCGAGCTGTTGTTGGCGTAGGCAAATGCCGTCAGCAGATACGGATGCGTGATGACGCCGGAGCGGTGATTGGCATCAAACGCCACGCGCTGGAACGCCTCGCCCTCGACCGCCGGATCGGCTCCGTAGAGCCCGGCGAGCCGGCCGTTGACAAAAAGGTGGTTCGCCAAAAGCAGATCGCGGTAGTCGGAGCGCTCGCTCCACACGATGTCGTCGAGATAGAGATCGAGCGAGGTCCGCAGGTCGGCGAAGACCGCCTGGTCGAACTCCGGATACTTCTCGGCATCCTTGGAAACATCCTCGCCGCGCGAGAGCTCTAGCCAGTGGTGGAAAAACCCGCGCACCTTTTCTTTGGCCCGGGGATCTTTCAGCATCCGCCACGCCTGGGCCTCGATCTGACCGGCGTCCGCCAGCCTGCCCTCCCGCGCCGCTTTGAGCAGCTCCTCGTCCGGCACCGAATCCCACAGGGCGAGCGCCAGCCGCGCCGCGCGGGCGTAGGCGTCGTCCGGCGTGTCGCCGGGGATCTCGGGATAGAGGAAATGCGGCGAGGTCAGGGTGAGCAAGACGCAGCGTTTGATCCCGATCTCCGGCGAGGGCGCGCCCTCGAATGGTGCCACCGCATAGCGCTGGCGCTGGTCGTCGCTGAGCGGCCGCCGGAACGCCGCCTCCGCGAACTGCGCGGCAAAGGCGCGGACCTTATCGCCCCAGTCCGGCTTCTTGTCGTCGCCGCCCGCCATCGTCTCCAGATTCGCCAGCACGAAGCCCGCCGCCTCGATCGCCGACGCCGCGACCGCCTCGCCCCACGCCTTCGACACCCCGGTGCCGCGCTCGAACCCGAAGCTCGCGTCGTCCGCCGGAAACGGCGTGGAAACGACCAGCGACTTGGGCGCGCGCTCCGGCGCGAGGCAGCGCTCCGGGATGGCCTCGCGCACGCCGTGCGGCGGCTTCCAGAGCAGCTCGATCATGGCGCGCTTGTCCTTGTAGCGGAAGAATTCGAGCTGGAGCGGATAGGCGCGGCCGCCGAGCAGGAAGATCGAGGCGGATTCCTCGCGGATCTCGCCGCCGGACGAAACGTAGGCGTCGATGAAGGCTTCCTTCTCGCCCTCGCGGCTGACCGTGGAGCTGCCGCCCTGCCCGCGGCTCTGGTTTAGCCAAAGCATGGAGCCATTGGCCGAGCGGATCGTGATCTCATAGACGCCGGTTTCCTCGGGCAGCAGCGAGCCTGTCCACCGGATCGAATATTCGGAAAGCCCGAGCCGCTCCTGGTCCGGCGAGCCTTCGCCAAAATCAAACGACACCCGCGGGTCGATGCGCTCGAAGTGCCCGCCGTCCTTCAGCTTGTCCTCCGGGCGAAACGTGCGCTCGCCGTAGTAGTGCGCGCGCAGGCCGCGCGCCTCGCCGATCTTTTCGCCGCGCATGAAGCGGGCGGCCACATCGGCGACCGAGCTGCGGTGTTGGTCCACGGTCAGCCGCTGGGTGGCGCGCTGCGGCAGCTCGCCCTTCAGCCGCGCCTGCGGCGAGTAAAACGCATCGTAGATATAGGCGGCGACCGCCTTGGCATCCTCGCCCACGCAGGCGTCTTCGTTGTCCTCCGGCATGGTGCGCTCGATCCGCCCGGCGAGCGATTCCAGAGACCGGTTGCCGCGCAGCGGTTCGTCCGCCTTGTCCTTCACGCCCTCGCCGCGTTCGCCGTGGCACTCCAGGCATTGTTTGCGGAAGATCTCCGCGCCTTTCGGGTGCTTCCCGGCGGCGGCGGCGACATCCGCCCGCGCCACATCAGCGCCGGCACCGGCACTGGCGGCGGCGGCGAAGGCGAGGCGGCGATCTGGGAGATAGGGGGGCGTCGGAATTTCATCGTCTGGGATCTTGCCACGCCTACGCCCGGACAACGCGCCATTTATCGCCAATCGGGATCGCATTGAAATCAATCGATGTAGCGCCGGACCACGTCGCCATACATGTCGATCCGGCGGTCGCGGAAGAACGGCCAGATCCGGCGCACGGATTCGGTGCGCTGGCGGTCGATCTCGACCACCGCGTTGGTCTCCGCATCGGCGGGCGCTTCGTAGAAGTTTCGCCCTGCGGGAGTGCGGCGAACGAAGCTGCGCCCCCAGAATTGGATGCCGCCCGTCGCGCCGGTCCAGTCCGGCTCGTGCCCAGTCCGGTTCACCGCGATGACCAGCAATCCTGTGCACCGCGTGCCCGCGCTGGATCGTCTGCCAGGCGCCGAACTGCCGCGCCTGTTCCTCGGCGGCATCGGTCCGCTCGAATCCGATCGCCGTCAGGTAGATCAAAACCTCGGCTCCGGTAGCGCCATCAGCCGCGCCGCCTCCGGGTACCACTGGTCCCAGCAGACCAGCACGCCCAGCTTGCCCACCGAGGTCTCGATCGGGCGAAAGCCGAGGTCGCCCGGCGTAAAGTAAAATTTCTCGTAGTAGGCGGGGTCGTCCGGGATGTGCATCTTGCGATACATGCCCGCCATCGCGCCATCGCGTTCAAGAGACAACCGCCGTGTTATGGTAGATGCCGGGCGCGCGGCGCTCGAACAAACTGGTCACGAGGACGACGCCGAGGTCCCTCGCCACCGCGCCAAATTGCTCGGTGGACGGACCGGGGATCGGCTCCGCCAGATCGAACATCGCGGTTTCTTCCGCCTGGCAAAAATAGAGTCCGGTGTGCAGCTCTTGCAGCACGACCAGCTCCGCAGCGGCGGCGCACTCGCGGATGCCGTGGATGCTTTTCTCGACGTTCGTGTCGCGGTCGCTGCCGTTGGCTTGCTGGACGATTCCTACTTTGAGCAGGTTCATGGGCGTGGTTGGGTTTTCCTAGAAGCGGTGATCAGTACGCGAAATTCAAGCGAAACTGGTACGGATTCGATGGCGGATCCGAATCGCCGCCCACGCCTCCTCTCCCGCGCCTTCCCGGCGCGCCGATCGTATGCTACCGCTGCGGCATGTTGATCCTCATCACCGGCGCCACCGGCAAGGTCGGTCGCGCCTTCCTCGACCGCCTCCTCGCCGACCCACGCTTTGCCGGAGCCAAGGTCCGCGCGCTGTGCCACCAGCGGTCGCTGCCCGCCCACCCCCGCGTCGAATGCCTGCGCGGGTCGATCGCCGACCGCCCGGTCGCCCGCACGGCGATGGAGGGCGCCACCCACGTCCTGCACCTCGCCACCTGCAAGGAGACGCCGGAGGAAATCATGGATGTCGCGGTCAAAGGCATGTTCTGGCTGCTCGAGGAAGCGCGAGTAGCGGCGCCTTCCGCCAGTTCATCCTCGTCGGCGGCGACGCCTCGGTCAGGCACTTCCACTATGGCTACCCCGCCCCGGTGACCGAGGCACAGCCCCACCGCGCCTACCCCGGATGCTACGCCCTCTCCAAGGTCCTCGAAGAGGTCATGCTCGAACAATACTACGCCCAATATGACCTGAACGGCTGCCTGCGCGCGCCGTGGATCATGGAGAAAGACGATTTCAAATTCACCCTCTCGTTCGGCGACGATGTCTTCGGCGGTCCCCGCTGGCGCGACCTCGTCGGCGCGGTCAAGGCGGACGCCTACGCCGCGCAGGGGCCGTCCCCGTCATGCTCGATCCACCGGCGCGCCGGTAAAGCGCAACTTCGTCCACGTCGGCGACCTCGCCAACGCGATCCTCGCCGCCCTCGATCACCCGAGCGCCCGGCAGCAGCTCTTCAACATCGCCATGGACGAACCCGTCGACTACGCCGAGGCCGCCGAATACCTGCGCGCGACCCGCCGCTTGCCGGGCGTCGAGGTCCCCACGCCCTATCGGTCGACTTGGCTCGACAACGCCAAAGCGAAATTCCTCCTCGGCTGGCGACCGCAAGTCGACCTCCACGCCCTCATCGACCAAGCCTGGGATTACCAGCGCGCCCCCGATGACCCGCGCAAGATTTGGTATCCGGGCTAGGGCGCGCCGGTCTTTGAATGCAAATTCCAAGGGTCATGGCGGCTAAGGGCATTCTGTGTAGCTTTTGTGTTTCGGAATCAGAGCGTCAAGATTCACGGGCATTTTTCTGCAACGTTTGAAACCTCGTTCCGCTATCAGGAGCGCTGTCTTGGGGATGGTAAGGATTCGCACCAATGAAGGCAATCAACTCGCAGCGAGATCGGGGCTTACCAGCGTCGGCTTGTTCTGCCCGTTTTGTGCGTCGGCTCATTCGGTCAGCTCGACTTCGGCGAAATTATCGAGCATCTTCCGGACATCTTCGTTGGTGCCGTAATATCGATCCGTCAGCTTCTCGTCGCGAGTTTCATTCGATTCGATTTCCTTCCACACCGCTGATACCCCCGGAATCGTAGTAGAGTTTTTAGCCACGCGAGCAGATCATCAATGACCACAGCGGACTTCACCGCACCAATCTCCCGGAGACCCGATGCCAGCGCTGGATATTGATCCCAGCCGCCGAAATAAAATCCGTCGGTTATCCCAGCCGAGAAGATCTTTGAATGAAGATCGAGGATGTCATCAGGATTACACTTCATCGTGTATTTATTTCAGGCTGAGACAATATGGCTGCCTCAAACCAGCCGTTTGCGATCGAGTTTAAGTTGGCGCGTTTTGCGGTGCATGATTTCGCAGGCTATCCCGCCTTTGGAGGCGGTTCGGGCAAGTATTTACCCCAATTCCT
This sequence comes from Verrucomicrobiales bacterium, assembly GCA_041395145.1. Classification (GTDB taxonomy): domain Bacteria; phylum Verrucomicrobiota; class Verrucomicrobiia; order Verrucomicrobiales; family DEV007; genus JAWLBD01. Next base: position 12,958 of record JAWLBD010000019.1, read on the forward strand.
TTGGGAAGACAAACCGTTCCGTAGGGTTGGGGTTAAGCGGACCCTCAACCCAAACCCAGAACACGATGGAACACCAAACTCCACGTCGGTTTCGACGTCGAAACGGTGGCACGGTGCTTGTCGCCGCTGCCTCTGGCGACTTGTTCTACTTGTTTTGGTTGAGAATTACGAGTGCAGTGCACTTAAGACTGCGCGCGGTTCCTTTTCTATACGCGAGCAAAGCCTTAGCCGGTCCCTCAGGCTCCCTCCTGCCCTGCTCCCAGTTCTGGAGTGTCTTCACGCTCACTCCTATCATCCTGGAGAACTCGACCTGGGTGAGATCTGTCTTGTCACGCAAGGACTTCACGTCAACTTTGACCAGCACAGTGCGCCGGTGGGGAATAGGCTCCCCGCATTATGGAACCCATCTGCTTGACGCTCTGCAACGAGCAAAATCATCGTCATTCATTGGTGTATGATTGTATAAGACCCTTGAGCAGCTTCAGCGAGCAGCCGTCAGGTCTTCTTGTTTATTCTTCGGATATGCGTAGAGCATGAATGCTGTGTCTCCGTGCCACAGATAGTAAATGCCCCGGATTCCACCGCACTTGCCCTTCCTGATCCCGTCTAGCGTATCTTCCTCAGTCCCCCTGAACCCTTGATCAAATCACCGCGGTCGGACGGCTCGAGAAGGAAAGTCTGGAGTTGTTTGTGCTCATCATCATCCAGCAAGCTGTCGATTTGCTCAGAATAAACCGGCGACTCGATGAAATGAAGGATCACACCTGAATAATACCCCATTGGCGGAGTCCGTCAATGGCGGTGTTTATATTTTGCGGGTTGAGGGACACCGGTTGCCGGGTGCCCCCATCGCAGCCGGGACCCAGGGCTGGTGTTCGCCTCAGGCTCACTGCGCCCTGGGCTATCTTATTGCGCACCTTCGGCGCTTGGGAGAGGCAGCCATTTGCCTTTGGGGCAGGCTCCGCGCTACCTCACGAGTCCGGACATTCAGGAGCGGCGGCTGCCAACTTAGCATCGGCATCTTGCCGATCATCAAGCCGAACCGGCGCAGCCACGCCAACCGAAGTTCGAGACGTTTCGAGGTTCGAGGTTTCAGTCGGCTAGGAAACCGGATGCCGCCCAGCGCCAACGGCGCGGGATGAGATAGCCCAGGGCAGAGCGAGCCTCGGCGGCGGCGCCGGGATCGCGCGTTGGAAACGCCAAGCCCTGAAGGGGCGGGATAGGGCAGTCTTTCCCTGGCGACCTCCGAAATGGGGGATCGCCGGATGGCGGCAGGGGGATTCATCGTAGTGGGTTTGACCTACGGTTTCATACACATTGCGCCCGGATTTGTGAACAGAAATCAGCCTCCGCCACCACGCCCAGGGCCGCATCCTGGTGACGCGCCCCATTATTCTTACCCTAGCCTGCTTTACGCGACACTCGCCCGAAAGACCAGATTACCTCTCGGTCGACTGCAGCGGGGGAATTTTACCAATCCCAGCCATTTGATCAAGCCGCGCCAATGCCAATCCGAACCCGCTTGCTGGTCAGGGTCCCGGTGGCGCGCCCGCCTCGCCGATCCTGTAGAAAAACTCCGGCTCTGCCGCCGCCGGATCGGTGAACAGCATCGCGCCGCTGGCGGGCGCGGTCATGTCCGCCAGCGGCTGCCAGGTCATCGGGGCGAGGGAGCCGCTGCGGTAGAGGGTATAGGTTGTCCCCGGCTCGCCGATCACCCGGAGTTGAGCCTGGTTGCCGTCCCTCACGATCGCGGGGGTGCCCCAGCGAAGCCCGCCCTCGACCGGCGTCCCGGCTTCGAAGACATAGGCGGCTCCCGCATCGGCCGCGTTCTCGTCGGGGACCGCGTTGGGGCCCGACGATCCGCTGTCCTCGAACGGCGCGCCCACGACGATGGTGTCGCCGGAGACGGCGACCGACTCGGCGAACCGGTCGCCCTGGCCGGTGTTGGCCGGCTTCAGATAGGCCAACTGGCTCCACGCGGTGCCGCTCCGGGCATAGGCGTAGGCGGCTCCGGCGTTGGTGGCGCTCCCGTCGGGGGTGCTATCCACCCCGGTTGAGCCGCTATTCTCCTCGGCAGATCCGACCACCACGATGTCGCCGGACACCGCCACGGTGTTGCCGAACTCCATATCGAGGACGGGGTTGCTGGCTTTCAGGAAAGCCTGCTGGCTCCACGCCGTGCCGCTCCGGACAAAAACGTAGGCCGCCCCGTTGCTCTTGCCTTCCTCGTCGGGGATGCTATTCACGCCCGACGTGCCGCTGTCTTCGCCGGTGGCCCCGACCACCACCGTGTCTCCGGAGATCGCGACCGCGCCCCCGAACCGGTCGGCGGCACCCGCATTGCCCGCCTTCAGGTAGGCCTGCTGGGTCCACGCCGCGCCATTCCGGACAAAAGCGTAGGCGCCCCTGCGCTTGATGCGCTCTCGTCGGGGATGCTGTTCACGCCGGAGGTGCCGCTGTCCTCGAAGTAGGTGCAGCACCAGCGAGTTCCCGGAAAGCCCGTCGGCGACCCCGAATTCATCGGAGGCTCCCAGGATTTCCAGCCTTGGGGTAAGCCATGCTGGCTCCACGCCGCCCCATTTCGCACGAATACATAGACCGCCCCGGTATCGGGAACGTCGTCGTTGGGCGTCCCGTTTACCCCGCTCGATCCGCCGTCCTCGCGCCTCGCCCCAACTGCCACGGTGTCCCCGGACACCGCCACGGAGGTCCCGAACAAGTCGCTGGCACCCGGGTTGCCCGGCTTCAGATACGCCTGCTGGCTCCACGTCCCGCCGTTTCGGACAAAGACGTAGGCCGCCCCGGCGCTCGAAGCGCTCTCGTCAGGGACGCTGTTCACGCCCGATGCGCCGCTGTCTTCGCCGAGCGCCCCGACCACCACCGTGTCCCCGGAGATCGCGACCGCGCCCCCGAACCGGTCGCCGCCCCCGCATTGCCTGCTTTCAGAAACGCCTGCTGGGTCCACGCCGCGCCGGTGCGGGCAAAAACATAGGCAGTTCCCGCATCGGCGGCGCTTTCATCGGGCGCGCCGTCCACCCCCGTCGCGCCGCTGTCCTCCAAGGGGGTACCCGGCTACGACCGTGTCCCCGGAGACCGCCACGGCGCGACCAAACTGGTCCCCCGCCCCCGTATTGCCAGGCTTCAGGAATGCCTGCTGGGCGATGGGGTCGATCGTCAGCGGATAACACGCGGACCTCTCCCCGACAACTAGCCGGAGCAAGCGGCGGTGCCCGACGGTTCGAAGTGCGAGGAAGCTCCGCGCCGCCGTAAGCATCCCAGACCTTCAGGCAGTATAGGTCACCGCGGTGGCACCGGTCGCGTCCTTGAACGAGATGCCGCTGCCATGCTGGCGCAGATCTCCGCGGTCAGGCTTCCCCGCACGCGCATCTCCACACGCAGCGGTATCGCCGCCCCCGGTGAGCGCGACGCCAGCGTGTAGCCGTGCTCCAATCCGCGCCGGTCATTGATGAACCACTCCTCGCAGAGAGTGCATCCACCGGTAGCTTAGCCGCTGACCGCCCGGCTCGACCTCTGGCACACCCTCCGCGCGCACCATGGCGTCCGCCGAATCCGTAGGCCTCCAACTGCAATCCCCACGTCCACCCGCCCTCCCTCAGGCGGACCAGAAAGCCCGCGGGAATCAAATGCCGCCGTCCAGCGCTGCCAGGATTGCGCGCCTCCCAAGCATCCCCGGTTCGCACGAACGCATGCCGCCCGGCTTCGTAGGCCGCCCGGATGCTACGCCAATCCGATCCCGACAGCCCCTCGGGGGCAGAACCTGGCGCGGGTTGCGCCACGGGATCGCCCCGCGAGGCATCCGGGCCTCCGCCGAAGCCAGAAAGCGGCAGCGCGGTGCAGTATCCGGCGAGGATGACGATCGACCAAAGGTTACATCGGCGGCTTCGGCGGCTTCGGCGGCAGGTCACGGGCTGGTCCATAGACGTGAAGGTCGGCTGATTCGGCAAACGAAGGAGGCGCACCGCAGCACGGTCCCGGATGCGGGAGAAACTGCGGAGCGCAGGATTATTCGCCAGAAGCAGACGTTATTCAACTTTTGCCGCCCGCGCCGCGAGGCGAAAAACGCGCTCCGGGCGGGGCGTGGCGCCGTAGTAGGGATCGATGTCATCCTGCTCGGTCCCTCGCCCGTCTCCGGCGTCAGCGGCACCGCGCTTTTCCACGACAGCGATGGCAACGGCACGCTCGACCCGGACGCCGACGAATTGATCGCGACCCTCGGCACCGCCGCGATCACCGCCGCCAACACCCTCGATACTGCCGAATCACCGGCACCCATGGACATCGCGCGGGCAGGGATCGGCGACATCGCGACAAGCATCGGGCCAGATGGGAGCCTCCAGGTCACCTTCACCGCGAACGCCAGCCTGCCCGCCGGACTCATCCTCGAACTCGAGACCAGCCGCGACCTCGGCGCCGCCGATCCGTGGCATCCCGTCGCCACCCGCTTCGGCGACGGCCCCTGGTATGGCCCGGCGAGATCGACCGTCGCCCCGCCGAGCGGAGGGAAGGCGGAGGTGACCCTGAGCCTTCCCAAACCCGCCGGCGATCTCGGCAGGGCGTTCGCCCGGTTCCTGTTGCGGGAGGGATAGGTGCGCGGGCATATTCTCCGGATCTCTTGGGATGGATGCCCATCGCCCAAGAGCAGCTTTCCAGCCCATCCGATCCAGGCTTCGGGCGGAGGCGCTACCGGGGCGCGGCGGCAGAGTAGATTCTTGGGAGCGCTTCCCAAGATGCGAGAGATCGAGCCTACCCGCCAACGCCGACCCTCTTGGGAAACGCCTTCTGGTGCTCGGCGCGGTATTCCGTGGGCGGCATGCCTTCGAGCCGCGAAAAGACTTTGTAGAAATGGTCGGCGCAGCGGAAGCCGGCGTCGAGGGCGACGTCTTTGATCGGCGCGTCGGTTTCGACCATGCGGCGCTTGGCTCGCTCGATCCGCAGCCGGGCGATCTCGTCGGCGATGGTGCGTCCGAGGGCATCGCGGAACCGGCGTTCGAGCGTGCGGCGGTTGACGCCGGCGGCGGCGGCGACGTCCGGCACCTTCATGCGCCCGCCGCTGCCTTCGGCGATGAAGCGGAGCGCGCGGGCGACGACCGGATCGGCGGCGGCATAGACATCGGTGGACTGGCGCGGAACCAGTTCGGCCGGCGGGACCAACTCAGGCTCCGCAGGCGGCTGCCCGCCCCCCATCAGGCGGTCGAGCATCGCGGCGGCGCGATAGCCGATCTGGTCGAAGCCGAGATCGATGCTGGTCAGCGTGGGCGGCGGCGACTCGCAGATGATCTGCTCGTTCATCGTGCCCACGATGGCGACCTGCTGGGAGACGTGGAGCCCCTTGGCCCGGCACACGTCGATCAGATAGCGGCAGTAGAGGTCGTTGGCCACGAAGACGCCGATGGGCGGGTGCCACGAATCGATCCACGCGCCCAGGGCGGAAGCGAACTGCTCCCAGCCAGACGCCTTGCCGCCCAGATCGCCGCGGGAAAACCGGTGGCTGGCGCAGGTATAGCCGGCCGCTCGGATCGCTCGCCGGAACCCGGCGAGCTGCTGCCGGGAGTCGATGTCGCGGGTGTAGCCGAGGTAGCCGAACTGCCGGAACCCGCGGGCGAGCAGATGCTCCGCCGCCATCGCGCCGGACGCCTCGAAATCGGGGAAGACGCTGGGCAGGCCGCCGGCCGGCGAATTGAGCCAGACATTGACGACCGGGACGCCTGCCTTGCCCGCTGCCGCCGCCAGCGCCGGCGTCGCCCGCGCGATCACCCCATCGAACGCAACGGCGCGTCCGCGGGGGGCCAAGGCGCGCTCCGGTGCCGGATGGATCGCGCAGTCCCAGCCCGCCTCGTCCGCGTAGCGCTGGCACCCGGCATAGACATCGAGGTGGCGCTTGAACCCCCACTCCATCTCAAGAGAAATGGCGACGCGCCGTTTGCGAGGCTTTGGCGTTCTGCTCACTTTGGTCGGGTGGGTGGCGGTCCGAAAGCGATCCGCCGCGGCGGTCGGATCGGATCGGATCGGATTCTTGTGTCGCAAAAAGAAGTGCAAAATTCGCAGTTTTCAATCCACGTTTTCTTGCTTCGGCGCGGCTTTCCCGGCACTTTGACCGATCAGATCCTGCCAGACACACCCAACGCCAAAGGTCGCTGCCATGCCTCCATGGCCGGGGCAACCCAGCCGCCATAGCTTGCTCCGCCTCGTCCGGGCGATGGGGCGTTTGTTAGAACTCCCCGCCAAGCAACGTCACACCCCTATCGATCGCTGCCCCATGAAGAATTCCCCGATCTCTCGCCAGTCCCGCAGATTCCATCGCCCGGCGGCGACCTTCTCGATCCTCTGCGCCGCCCTCTGCGCCGCCACTTTGACCGAAGCCGATCCCCGGACCTGGACGAGCGCCGACGGGAGCAAGACGTTCGAGGGCGAGCTGAAGGAATTCGACGCCGAAACCGGAAAGGTCACCGTGGTGCAGGCAAGCGGCAATGTGATCACCTTCAGCCAAGACAAGCTCTCCGCCGATGACATCGAGTGGCTGATGAAGAACGGCGGGCGCTCGCGGGGGAGCGCCACCGCGATCGGCGAGCTGCCCGACGCGCTGCCCGACCCCGATGGCGAGGAAGCCGACATGAGCAAACCGGTCCAGGTTTACATCCTGCTGGGGCAATCCAACATGCTCGGCTTTGGAAAGGCGAATGTCCTGCAGGGGATCGCTGCGGAGAAATACCCTTATCTGGTGGACGAGGCGGGCGCCTGGACCGTGCGGAAAGATGTCCGCAATGTCCGCGTCATGTGCTCCGGCAACAGCCCGGCCAAAGACTACACGAATGACTGGATGACCGTGCAAGGCAACATCGGCCCGGAGATCGGGATCGGGCACTACGTCGGCCATGTGACCGACGCGCCGGTCATGATCCTCAAGAGCTGCATCGGCAACCGCAGCCTCGGCTGGGACCTGCTACCTCCGGGCACGGAGGCGTGGGAGCACGGCGGCAAGATGCAGCCCGGATACCGGGGCACGCCCGATGATCCGACAGGCGACACCGGCGGCGACATGTCCAAAGGCTGGTATGCCGGATGCCAGTATGACGGCGATATCGCCGCCGCCAAGAAGGTGCTCGAAAACCTCGACAAATACTATCCGGATGCCAAGGGCTACGAAGTCGCCGGATTCTTCTGGTGGCAGGGCGACAAGGACATGCGCAACGCCGCGCATGTCGAGACCTACGAGAAGAACCTGATCCAGCTCATCAAGGCGCTGCGCAAAGACTTCGATGCGCCTGACGCCAAATTCGTCACCGCCTCGCTCGGCCAGACCAAGGAGGGGTCCAAGGGCGGCGATGGCCAGATCCTTGACGCGATGAAGGCGGTGGCGAACAGCGACGACCCCGAACTCAAAGGCAAGGTCGCCTTCGTTTACACCCACCCGCTATCCAAAGGCGGCAGCTCTAGCGGCCACTACGGCGGCAATCCGGAGACCTACATGAATGTCGGCGAGGCGATGGGCAAGGCGATGGTCGAGTTGTTGCAAGGTGCCGAATGACCCATCGCACGATCCGCTACCGCCTCGCCAAAGCCGCACCAAACCTGTTAAACCAAAAAACTGACCCCATGAAAACCCATCCGAAACAAACCGCCTCCCCCCTCTTGCTCGCGGCCATCGGCTTCGCGGTCGCCGGATCGCTCCGCGCCGACGACTCGCTGCCCGATCCCGACGGGAAGGAAGCCGACCTGAGCAAGCCGGTCCAAGTCTATATCCTGATGGGGCAATCGAACATGCTAGAGATGGGCAAGGTCAAAGGCGGGGACGGCTCCCTCGAACACGCGGTAAAAGAGAAGGGGCTCTATCCATACCTGGCGGACGACGCGGGCAACTGGACGGTGCGCAAGGATGTCCGCTACGCGCGCGTCATGGGCAGCGGCGGTCCGGGTAATACCAAATTCATCAACAACGAATGGATGACCGTCAGCGGCGGCAAGATCGGCGTCGAGATCGGGATCGGCCACCAGGTCGGGCACGCGGTGGACGCCCCGGTGCTCATCCTCAAGAGCGCCATCGGCAACCGCGCGCTCGGCTGGGATCTGCTCCCCCCAGGAAGCGAGGGATTCGAATTCACCGACAGCAAGGGCGAAACCTGGGTGCATCCCGGGTACAAGGGATCGCCCGAGAAGTGGAAGAAGGGCGAGGAGCCAAAGCCCATCGGCTGGTATGCGGGCTTGCAGTATGAAGGCGATGTCTCCCGCGCGAAGGAGGTGCTCGCCAAGCTCGACGAATACTATCCCGGCGCGAAGGGCTATGAAATCGCCGGCTTCTTCTGGTGGCAGGGCGACCGCGACAGCCGGAGCGAGGCGCTATCCAGCCGCTACGAGCACAACCTCGTCAATCTCATCAAGCAACTGCGCAAAGAATTCGACGCGCCGGAGGCGAAGTTCGTCTGCGCCTCGCTCGGGCAAACCGAAAAGGGCGCGACCGACGGCGGCGGCAAGATCCTCGACGCCATGCTGGCGGTGGACGGCGAATCCGGGAAATACCCTGAGTTCAAAGGCAACGTCGCCGCCGTTTACACCCACCCGCTATCCAAAGGCAGCAGCTCCGGAGCCCACTACGGCGGCAACGCGGAAACCTACATGAACGTGGGCGAAGCGATGGGCGCGGCGATGGTCAAATTGCTCAGCGGCAAGTAACCGCCCGCCCGCCTTGCCGATGATCCGACCGCCGCTCCCGCGCGCCTCCGCGCTCCTCGCGCTCGCCCTGATCTCCGCCGGGATCGGCGGGCAGGCGGCGGCGGCTCCGCCTGATTTCACCAAGGGCGGCAAAGCCCCGGCGGACGCCACGCACGACTGGAACCTCGGGGCGACCGGCGCGCGCGGCTGGATCTACAGCGAAAAAATGGTGACCAGCGAAGCGCGGCAGATCCTCGTCACCAAAGTCGAGCCCGGGTCGCCCGCCGATGGGGTGCTGAAGCCCGGCGACGTCCTCCTCGGGATTGGGGGGCAACGTTTTGCCAGCGACCCGCGCACCGAATTCGGGCGGGCGCTGACGGCGGCGGAGGCGGGCGAGACCGGAACGCTCTCGCTGCTCCGCTGGCGCGACGGGGCGGTCGAGCCGGCGGCGATCCGCCTCCCCACCCTCGGGACCTATGCCGATACCGCCCCGCTGGGCTGCCAGAAATCGCAACGGATCCTCAAGGAGGGATGCGAGCAAATCGCCCGGAACCTCGGGCAGCCAAAGAACCGGCAGAACGCGATCACGCGGAGCCTCAATGGATTGGCGCTGCTCGCCAGCGGCGATCCGAAATTTCTGCCCGCCGTGAAAGAGGAGGCACAATGGGCGGCGGCGTTTTCGGCGGATAGCTTCCAGACGTGGTGGTATGGCTACGTCATCACCTTTCTCGCCGAATACGCGATGGCGACGGGCGACACCGCGGTGATGCCAGGGCTGGAGCGCCTCGCCATGGAGTCCGCCAAGGGCCAAAGCCTCGTGGGATCTTGGGGGCACCGATTCGCCGGAAAGGACGGGCGGCTCATCGGCTACGGCATGATGAACGCCCCTGGTATCCCGCTCACCATCGGATTGGTGCTCGCGCGCGAGGCGGGGTCGCCAAGCCGGAGATCGACCTCGCCATCGAGCGCAGCGTTAAGCTGCTCCGGTTCTACGTCGGCAAAGGCGCGATCCCTATGGCGACCACGACCCGTGGATCCAGACCCACGAAGACAACGGAAAGTCCGGCATGGCAGCGGTCCTCTTCAACCTGCTCGGCGAGGCGGAGAGTAGCGCCGAGTTTTTTCTTTGATGGCGCTCGCCTCCCACGGCTCTGAACGCGATACCGGGCACACCGGCAATTTCTTCAACCTGCTGTGGGCGATGCCCGCCATCGCGCCGCTCGGTCCCGAAGCGACCGGCGCGTGGATGCGCGAGTTTGGCGGCTGGTATTTCGATCTCGCCCGGCGGCATGACGGGAGCTTCGCGCACCAGGTAACGCCGGAACGCGACTCCGACCGGTATGCGGGCTGGGACGCGACCGGAGCCTATCTGCTCGCCTACGCCACGCCGCTCAAAAAGCTGCGGATCACCGGGCGGGGCAATGACGCGGTGCGCGACCTCAGCGCCTGCCGGCGCAGCGGCGGTCATCGCCGACGGGCGCGGCTGGGACAACAAGGATCGGAATGGGTATTACGACGCGCTGGCGACCGAAGCATTGATCGTCCGGCTGGGCAGTTGGTCGCCGGTCGTCCGCGAGCGCGCGGCGATGGCGCTGGGTCGGCGGAAAGACGATGTCGCCAGCAAGCTCATCGCCCTGCTGGAAGCCCCCGGCTGCACGCCCGCTACGGAGCCTGCCAGGCGATCAAGATGCAACGCGAACGCGCCGCCGGAGCCGTCGAGTCGCTGAGGCAAACGCTCCGCGCCGACGACCTATGGTTGCGGATCCTCGCCGCCCAGGCGCTGGCGGGCATCGGCGATCCCGCCCGCCCGGCGATCCCCGACCTCCTGCGGCGGCTGGTCGCCAGCGATCCGGCGGGCGACCCGCGCGGCATGGAGCAGCGCTACCTATCGTTTGCGTTGTTCAACCAGCGTGGCGGCTTGCTCGGCAGGTCGCTGGAAGGCGTGGACCGGGACCAGTTGTTCGAGGCGGTCCGCGCGGGCTTGCAAAACGAAGACGGTAGCGCGCCGGGCAGCTACGCCTCCGTCTATGCCAACCTCACGTTCGAGCAGATCCAGCCGCTCCTGCCCGCCATCCGCCGCGCCATCGTCGACCCCTCCCCCAGCGGCATCATGTTCGCCGACAACATCCAGGTCGCCGGGCTGGAACTCTTCGCCAAAAACCACATCAGCGAAGGGATCGAGCTGCTCGCCGACTACGCGCGCAACATGAAGAAACACGGCAGCCAGAAGCGGATCGTCACCGTGCTCGATCTCCTGAAATCGTATGGCTCCCACGCCAAGCGCGCCATCCCGCACCTGCGGGAAACCGCCGAATCTTTCGAGAGGGGCGAAGAGGACTTCCCAAAAAAGCTTAGCCTCGAAAAGGCGAAGGCGGTCCGCGAAGCCATCGCCGAGATCGAGGCATCAGGCGCCGGACCAGACCTGCGCCCGATCAAACCCTAACCGAGAACAAAGATGCAAGCGACCAACACCCTGGCGACCCTGTCGGCCGTCCTCGCCGCCGCCCTCGGATCAATCGGCGGCCACGCCAGTGGCGAGCCGGTGCGGGGAGAGGACTTCGTCCGCGCCCCGGCGATCGGCGGCGGTTTGTGCGTGAGCAACGCCTTTCAAAGCAACATGGTGATCCAGCGGGACAAGCCGGTCCCGATCTGGGGCTGGGCGTCGCCCGGTGAAACGGTGACGATCACCTTCGCCGGAGCCACCGCCGAGGCGAAAGCCGAGGACGGCCGAGCCTGGCGCGCCGAGCTTCCCGCCCTGCCGGCCAACGGCCAACCGCAGGCGCTGACGATCCAAGGCGCGTCCGAGAAGCTGGTCTTGGACAACATCTTGATCGGCGATATCTGGGTGCTCGGCGGCCAGAGCAACATGGAGTTCGACCTGGCCAAAGTGGACGACGGCGCGCTGGAGATCGCCTCCGCGAACTTCCCGCAGATCCGGCTCCTCACCGTGCCGAAGGGCAAGGGCTTCGACTCGGTCGCGAGCTTCGAGCGCCTCGAGGAATGGAGCGATTGGTCGGGGCGGCATTTCACCAAGGGCGACTGGCTCGTCTGCTCGCCGGAGACCGTGCCGGAATTCTCCGCCATCGGCTACGTCTTCGGGCGGCGCCTCGCCATGGCGACCGGCGCGCCCATCGGGCTCATCGACGCCTCGGTCGGCGGCACCACCGTCGAGACCTGGACGCCCGAGGGCGCGCTCAAAAAGATCGAAGGCGAAGAAACCCGCGCATTGTTAGGCGAATGGGCGGAGAAGATCGCGGCATTCGACCCCGAGGAAGACCTGGCCAATCGGATCGCCGGCTACGAGCGCAATAAGGAAAACCGCGAGAAGCGCGGCGACCCGCTGCCGGCGGACAGCCAGCCGCCGAGCGATCTGCGTCCCGGGCCCGCCGCCGACCGCAACCGCCCCGGCTACTGTTACGCCAGCATGATCCGCCCGCTGGAGGGCTTTTCGGTGCGCGGCGCGATCTTCCACCAGGGATTCAACAACTGCTTCAGCGGCTCGGCGGGCGCGAAGATGTATCGGCAGGTTTTCCCGGAGATGATCACCGCCTGGCGCGCGGCGTTTCGCGATGAATCGATGCCGTTCTTGATCATCTCGCTGTGCACCGCCGGGGATCCGCAGACGCCGGAAAACTTCGCCGCGCCGATGTATGACGCCGGTCCGTTCGTGCGCGAGGCCCAGCACCAAACCTATCGCGCGTTCCGCGATGGCGGCGACCAGAACATCGGGTTCGCCAGCTCCTACGATCTGCGCAAGAGCTGGTATCACCCCCAGATCAAAGTCCCCGCCGGGGAGCGCGCGGCGAAATGGGCGCTCGCCACCCAGTACCGCGCCTTCCCCGGGCGCGATGCCGAGCACTACTGGCTGCCGCCGTCCATCGTGAGCGCGGGAGCCGCCGATGGCGCGCTGCACCTGAAGATGAGCGGCGAGATCAAGACCGCCGACGACAGCGACGGCACCCTGTTAGGGTTCGCGGTCGCCGGAGCGGACGGCCGCTTTTTCCCCGCGCGCGCCGAGTATGCCAGCGACGGCGTCGACAACCGCAACCGCCCGAAGCTGCGCAAGGACGCGCTCGTGCTCCGCAGCCCGATGGTGCCCGAGCCAATAGACTACCGCTACGCCTGGGCGCGCAACCCGATGGGCAACGTCGTCAACCGCTACGGCGTCCCCTTGCCGACGCAGCGCAGCGACTCCCGCCCGCTCGAGCAATCGTTCCCCGGCATCGAACCGCCCGATGGCATGGACGCGCAGCAGGCCAAGCGCTGGCTCGGCAACGAGTCGCGCAAGGCGCTCAAGGATCTCGACAAACAGCGCCGCATCGCCGAGGCCAAAGCACTGCTGGCAGAATGACAGCCAATGCCTTTCAAAAACCTGCGATCTCTTTCATCTCGAGCGCGCCGCTTGGCGGGGCTTTGGATCGGGCGTCGTTCGCGATGGCTTGCGGCAACAGCGCCCGATGGGCGCGTGAGCCGCGGAGCCGGAGCGGCGGTGACCGCCGCGCTCCAAAACGCCTTGCCGCTAACTTGAGCCACCTGGCCATTGATCCTAATAACGACTGATACACGAAGTATGAAAACCCACCCACCGACCGCCATCGCGGCGCTTTCCGCCGCGCTCTTCCTCGGCGCCTCCGGCTCCCGTGCCGACGAAGCCGCCCGCTACGCGACCATGCTCGAGGAGCTGCGCGCCGAACTTTCCGCAGCCGTGCCGAAGTCCGGCGACGCCGGCCAACTCGGCGCGTTTCTCTCGAGCGATGCACTCGATGCGAAGCTCGCGAAATTTGTCGTCCTCAGCGAAGCCACCCCCGAGGGGCTCGCGAAGTTCGCCGGACAGGGGAAGGTCGAGGCCGCGCTCGTCGAGACGCTGCTCGCCGACGCGGACTTGATGAAGCGGATGCTGGTCGCCGACGGCGCGAGCGCGCCGAAGGAAGGCAAGGGTTTCGGGCCGGCGCAGTACGGGCGGGCGATGCAGATCCACGCGGGCATCCGCAAGGCGAGCGCAAAGGCTGCAGACGGCGTGCTAGGTCGGCTGGCGCTGGCGGTCGCGCTCGAGCACGCGGTGCCGGTCGCGCAGGCAAACCCCATAGCCGCCGACGGCGCGCCGGAGTTCGTCGACCCGGTTCGGCGCTATCTGCACTTCGAGAAAGCGTACCTCGCAGGTGAGCTGGACCCGGCCTTCGACCGGCTGAGCACCTGGGATCTGCGCATGGTCGTGAATGGCGACGAGCCGGATGCGACGCTCGCCTGGGGGCGGGAGATGTTGCGCAATTTCCGCCCCGACCACATCTACAACCCGAACTACGGCTGGCGCTATGTGAACATCGTCACCTCCGACGTCAAGTACGGCTCGCAGGATGTCAAATACGACCGCCCCGAGCTACAGAACTACCAGAACATGCTGATGAACGGGGGCGTCTGCGGCCGGCGCGCCTTTTTCGGGCGCTTCATCCTGCGGGCGTTCGGCATCCCGACCACCGCCCGCCCGAGCCGCGGCCACGCCGCGCTCGCGCACTGGACCCCGGACGGCTGGGTCGTCAATCTCGGCGGCGGCTGGGGCGCGGGCTGGACCCACACCCGCTACAAGGCCGACAAGGATTTCCTCGCCACCACGCAGGCGCGCGCCGACGCCGACGCCTTCCTCAAGGTGAAGCGCGCCCAGTGGGTCGGCGACGCCCTCGGCGAAAAGCGCGCTTTCGGCGAGGCGGAGGAAAACCCCGCCCCCTGGAACGCCCTCGCGCTCCGCACGCAGCGGGCGATCATCGAGGCGTCGAAGGCCAAGACCCTCGGCGCGCTCGGCGAGGACCTCGGCGAGGCCAACGAATCCACCGCCGCGCAGAAGGTCATCGCCTCGCCGGTCACCGAGCAGGACAAGGCGATCAGCGCCGCCGCCGACGGCACGATCACGATCCCGGCGGCAGCCTACTCCAGCCCGAAGGGCAACACGCGCGACGTGCAGGCGATGAAGAGCTTCGGCGGCGGCCTGCAGGTCTTCCTGCCGCGCTTCTTCCCCGAGGGCACGACCATCCTGCGCGGCGGCACCTGGAAGGGCGACGCCACCGCCTGCTCATCCGGGAGCCGCATGCTCAGCGGCGGCTACGGGCGCTATGAAAACTGGGGCTTGCGCGCCGCGATGCCCCACCCCGGCGGGGCGAAGACGCCCGGAGAGATCACCCTCGACCTGGGCGATGGCGTAAAGATGGAGATGGTTTACATCGCCCCCGGCAAGTTCGTCATGGGCGGCGAGCGCACGACCGACGGCCGCTTCGAATGTGTCGAGGTCCCCAGGCACGAAGTCGAGATCACGAAGGGCTTCTACCTTGGCAAGTACGAGGTGACGCAAGCGCAGTATGAGGCCGTCATGGGATCGAACCCCAGCCGCTCCACAAAGGCGCCCGACTGCCCGGTTGACAACGTCGGCGTCGATGAAGCGCTCTCCTTCTGCGGCAAGGTCGCAGAGCTGGTCGGCTACGAATTGCGCCTGCCCACCGAAGCCGAGTGGGAATACGCCAGCCGCGCCGGCCGCGACACGAAATGGTTCTTCGGCGACGACCCGTCGGCCGTCGGCGACTACGCCTGGTTCAAGGGCAACGCGGGCGGCAAGTCACACCCCGTCGGCCAGAAAAAACCAAACCCGTGGGGGCTTTACGACATCTACGGCAACGTCAACGAGCGCATCTCCGACACCTACTCGCGCGGCTACTACGCCAACAGCCCGAAGTCCGACCCGACCGGACCGAGCCAGGGCACGAAATCGCGCCTCGATTACCAGGTGGAGGTGCCGCGCGCGGGCGACTACCAACTCACCGCCGAAGTCGTCACCGCCAACTACGACCAGCGCATCAACGTCGCCGCCAACGGCGGGGAGATGGCGGTCATCGGCTTGCCCTTCACGGAAGGGAGCTGGGGCGCATCGGCGCCCGTCACCCTGGCATTGAAGCAGGGCGTCAACGTCCTGCGATTCGAGCGCGACAACCCGCCCCAGTACGGCGTGGCGGTGCGCGCGTTCACCCTAAAGCCGCTGCGCTAGAATCCCGCCGAGCCATGCGCGCCAAGATCGCCCTCCTCCTCTCGCTATCGGCGCTCGCCCCCGCAGGCGCGGCCCCGGAACTCGCCGCGCCGTTCACCGACAATATGATCCTGCAAAGTGAGCGACCGGAGCCGGTGTGGGGCTTCGGAGAACCGGGCGGCACCGTCACGGTGGAGTTCTCCGGTCAGCGCAAGACCGCGAGCGTCGGCGCGGACGGGCGCTGGCGGCTGGCGCTGGACCCGCTGGCATCCTCGCTGGAGGAACGTGCGTTCACGGTGCGGGACGGCAGCGGTGATGCCGTCGTTTTGGATGGCGTACTGGTCGGCGAGGTGTGGTTTTCCTCCGGCCAGTCGAATATGGTCTGGGAGGCGGGCAATAGCATGTGCGCGGATCTCGCCCGCCAGATCGCGGGCGCCGAGAAAGAGGTGCCGATCCGCGAGATCAACATCGCCACCGCCTCTGCGCTCTATCCGCAGGAGCGCGCCACCTCGGACGGCGGCTGGAAGCGCTCGTCCGCCGCGCCCGGCTTCTCCGCGCTATCGCTGTCCTTCGCCCACGAACTTTACAAAGAGCTGGGCGTGCCGGTCGGCATCCTGCTCAGCGCCCACAGCAACACCCGGCTCGAAGCCTTCACCCATCGGGCGGCCATCGAGGCGCACCCGGCGCTCGGCGGTGACGCCGACCTCATGCGCGACGCCGACCCGCTCACGGAGCAGGGTAGGCGCGCCTTTGCAAAATACGCCGCCGACCTCGCGGTCTGGCAGGATGAGGCGGGCGGCATCGCGACCGCGGGAGGCAGGGTGCCCGCGCGGCCGCCGCTGCCGGGCATCGCCGGCATGTGGCGCGGACCTTCGCAGTTCTACAACGGCAAGATCCACCCCGTCGCGCCCTACGCGCTGCGCGGCGCGATCTGGTGCCAGGGCACGAGCAACAGCGGCGACGGCCGCATCTACGCCGCGCGCATGGAGGCGCTGGTGCGCGGCTGGCGCGACGCCTGGGGCATGCCGGACATGCCGTTCTACTTCACGCAGATGCAGTGCTACGGGGCGCCCGGTCCCGACAACGTCGGCTTCGCCGACATCCGCCAGGCGCAGCATCTTTTCTTCACCAACAACCGCGAGAATGTTGGCATGGTCGTCCAGTCCGACCTGAACCCCGCAAACCCCGGCGGCATCCACTACTTCAACAAACTCCACCCCGGCATGCGCCTGGCACGCTGGGCGCTGGCGAAACAGTACGGCGGGGACGTCGCCTTCACCGGTCCGATCTTCAGCGGCTACCGGGTCGATGGGAGCAAAGTGATCGTCTCTTTCGAAAAGGAGAGCCTGTCCGGCGGGCTGATGGTCGGCAGCAAGGGCAGCGCCCGCGACTACCGCGAGCCGGGCAAATACGTCGAGCCGGCCAAAGCGACGCCAGGCGAGAAACTGAACCATTTCCGGCTCTGCGGCGCGGATCGGAAATGGCACGCCGCCGAGGCGCAGATCGCCGGCGACACGGTCGTCGTCACCTGCGCCGCAGTGCCGGAGCCGGCCGGCGTGCAGTACGCCTACTGCGCGACGCCCGAGAACTCGAACCTCTACAACAAGGCAGGTCTTCCGGCGGCGCCCTTCGCGCAGGTCGATGGCGGGTTCATCTTCGAGGAGGACGACGCCGAGAAAGTCGCGGCGGAGAAGGCCAAGTACGCGCGCTACACCGACCCGGATTACCCGATCTTGCAGGTGCTGGAGTTCTATCGCGACGGCGCGATCATCCAGCGCGACCAGACCATCCCGGTCTGGGGGCACGCCAACGCGGGCGTCGAGGTCACCGTGAAACTCGGCGATGAGGAGCGGAAAGCGGTCGCGGACGAACTGCAACGCTGGTCGGTGGAGTTCCCGCCGCGCGCGGCCTCGGCGGAGCCGGTCACGCTGACGGTGACCTCCAACCACGGGCACAGCTACACCGCGCGGGACATCCTCGTCGGCGACGTCTGGTACCTGACCGGCGGCACTTTGCTCACCTCCGCATGGCCTTACGACCCGCGCGACAAGGCGTCGGCGAAGCCCGCGCCGCTGCCGCTCGTGCGCGAGTTCCGCCGCAAGACCGCCGCCAGCACTTCGCCGACGCCGCGCAAGCGCCAGTTCGAGACTGGCGGCGGCAGATACCGCTCGCACTGGCTGCCCGCCGACTACTCGGATGGCGCAGAGAGCGGCGTCACCGAGTTCGCCTATCACTTCGCCAAGACGCTGGGGCGCGACGGCGTGCCGCAGGGCTTCATCACCATGTCCTCCGGCAGCGCCGGGAAAAACCGCCAGCTCGCCTCGCCGCTGTCGTGGACTTCATTCGGCGGCGTTAAAGACGTCGCTCACCCCGCGTTCAAAGCGCGCCTCGACGAGCTGTTCCTCCAGTACCCGGACACCGGCGTCGCCCGGCGCGCCGCCGCCGCGCACCTCGCTGAGGTGAAAGCCTTCGTCCAGACGATCACCGACGCCGGCCGCCCCGGCGCGGACTTGCCGCTCGCCGCGCCCGCTTTTCCGGAACCGGGCAAAGGCGAGGCGGTCGCCGCCGACACCGTGCCCACCTACGCCTACAATTGGTGCGTCAGCCCGATGACTCCGATGGGCGTGGCCGGCGTGATCTGGGTGCCGTCGGAGGCGAACATCGGAGAGCGTCCGGCCGAGTACGCCGCCGAGCTGGAAATCTACGCGGCGAGCCTACCCAGCACCTACGGCATGGAGCGCGTGCCGTTTTTCTATGCACAGCCCGCCGCCTCGCTGGTCGAGGGGATCACCGCGCCGGACATTCCTGGCGCGAAGGGAGTGGCGTTCGACGCGTGGCCGAAGGGGTTGGAGGTGATCGCCACGGAACTCGCCACCCTCGCCCGACAGTGAACGCGGGTCGCGCAGCAGGCATCTTGGCGCTGGCCGTGGCGCTCCCCCCGGCGCCCGCCCGCGCGGCGGAGCCGCTGCTGGAGCGCTACTGTTTCTCCTGCCACGACGGGGACTCGCAGAAGGGCGAGGTGCGGCTCGACAATCTCGGCGCGCTCGCGCCTGACGCCCGCGACGCGCTCCTCAACCGCGCCCAGGAGCAGATCTACACCGGATTCATGCCGCCGGAGGACAAGCGTCAGCCCACCCGGGAGGAGCGGTCGGCTCTGCTGGCGTGGCTGCATGCGCAGTTGGGGGACGCCTCCAAGCTGGAGGAAAAACTGCGCTATCCCGCCTACGGCAACGCCGTCGACCACAAGGCGCTCTTCAGCGGCGAGATCGCGGCCGCGCCCTACACGCCGGCGCGGCGCTGGCTGGTCAGCCCGCAGATTTTCATCGAGCGGGTGGCCGATGTCTTCCAGCTAGAAGGTCGGGAGCGCGACCAGATGAAGCGCGGCTTCTACGGCGTGACCAATCCATTTCTGCTGCCGGAAAAATCTGGCGTGCGCTACTACGACAACACGCTGCTCGATGGCGGGCACCTGCTGGTCATGCTCACCAATGCGGAATGGATCTCCGGCAAGCAGATCCACGCCGCGCGCATCAAGAGCGGCGAGATCAAAACCGGCGACGCCCCCAACCCCCGCGACCGCTGGTATCCGAAGGTGACGCCCGCCGCCTTCGAGTCGGTCATCGCCGGGCCATCGGCTCCGTCCGACGCGCAGCTCGCCGCCGCGATCCAGACCCAATTCGACCTCGCCCTCCATCGCCAGCCAGAGCCGTCCGAACTCGCCAGCTACCTCGACCTCACCCGCGAGGCGATCGCCTTGGCTGGCAACACCGAGGGGCTGCGCCGCATGCTCGCCACTGTCCTGCTCGAATCCGAATTCCTCTACCGCCTCGAGTTTGGCGAAGGTGACCCGGACGAACACGGCCGCCGGAAACTCTCGCCGCGCGAGGCGAGCTACGCGATCTCGTATGCGCTCGGCGACCGCGGTCCGGACGAGGCATTGGCCAAAGCGGCGGCAGAGGGCAGGCTCGCCACAAAAGATGATTACCGGCGCGAGGTGGCGCGGCTCCTTGCCGACGAGACCTACTACCGCGGGCAGATCGACCCGACCTTGGACGGAAAGCACTATCGGTCTGAGGAAGTTTCGCACCCGAAGATCATCCGGTTTTTCCGCGAGTTCTTCGGCTACGCCGGCAGCATGAAAGTCTTCAAGGACAGCCCGCGCGCCGGAGGCATATACCAGAACCCAAGCCGCGGCACCCAAGGCACGCCCGGCTGGCTCACCTACGAGGCGGATAAAGTCGTCACCCTGCACGTCGAGCGGGACGAGCATGTCTTCGAGAACCTGCTGACCTTCGACGAATTCATCGTCTATCAAAACATGGACAACGACGCCGGGCAGAAACTGCTCGGCGAGTGGCGCGCCGCCTATGAAAAGCTCAGGGATACGCCGTGGCGCGCCGAACCCGAGCGCGTCCTCGCGGAAAACCTCGCGTTTCTCCAAACGCTAAAGTCGCTGCCCTTCGCCGACGCCACGCGCCCCGGCGAGCTGGTCAACTACATGCACTTTTTCGAGGAATCGTTCGGGCGCGGGCGGAACCCGTTCACCCGCGTGCCGTGGAGCCACGGCTACACCTACCACCACTCGCCTTTCTACAGCCTGCCGCCGACGCCGAGCATCGGGCGCTACGGAAGCTGGAAGTCCACGAAGTTTGAAGCCAAGCTCGAAGAGAAAGAATTCTGGGATTACCCGGCGGAGCAGCCGTTCAAGATCGCGAACCGGATGGGCATCCTGACGCACCCCGCCTGGTTGATCGCGCATTCGACCAACTTCCACTCCGACCCGATCCGCCGCGGGCTGTGGATCCGGGAGAAGCTCCTCGCCGGGCGCGTGCCCGATGTCCCGATCACGGTCGACGCCCGCGTGCCGGAGGATCCGCACAAGACGTTCCGGCAGCGCGTGGAAGAGGTCACCGCCGCCAACGAATGCTGGAAATGCCACCAGCACATGAACCCGCTCGGCTTGCCATTCGAAATCTACGACGACTTCGGGCGCTACCGCACGGAGGAAAGCCTCGAGCATCCCGACAACCTGATCAGCGCCGGCAACGGCAAATCCACCTTCGACCTCTACAAGACCGCGCCCGTCGTCGCCACCGGCGCGCTGGACGGGACCGGCGACCCGCGGCTGGACGGCGAGGTCGATGGCGCCCTCGATTTGATCGCCCGCCTCGCCAAGTCGGCGCGCGTGCGCCAATCCATCATCCGCCACGCCTTCCGGTTCTACATGGGGCGCAATGAAATGCTGTCGGACTCGCAGACGCTGATCGATGCCGACCGCGCCTATGTCGAGAGCGGCGGCAGCTTCGAGGCGGTCATCCTTTCGCTTCTCTCCTCCGATTCGTTTCTCTACCGTAAAGACACCCAAAGCTGACCCATGAACTCGCGACGCCACTTTCTCCACCGCGCCTTCCTCGCCCTGGGCGGGCTCTCGCTCCCCGGCGCGATCCCGCAGGCGCTCGCCGCTTCATCCGCTGTCGCCCCGGCGGCGGCGGGATCTGGAACCAAGCCGCCGATGCGCTTCGTCTTCATGCACCGCGGCAACGGTCTTTTCCCCAGGGTCATGGTGCCGCCATCATTCGGTCCCGCCGAGATGGAAAAGGAAAAGCGCAACGACGCCTACGAGGTCGATCTCGACGGCCACACGCTGCCGGATTGGATGGCTCCGCTGGAGGCGCACAAAGACAACCTGACCCTCCTGCAAGGGCTGTCCGGCAAGATGTGCACCGTCGGCCACCACTCGTGGTGCTCGTCGCTCGGCGTTTACAAAGCGAACGAGCGGCTCAGCTCGATCAAATGGGCGACCGTCGATTTCGAGCTGGCCAAGCTCTTCCCCTCGCCGCTCGAACACATCGAACTCGCCTGCTTCCCGACTGAGGGCGGCAACCCGCGCGGCAGCCTCGACTCCATCGCGATGGGCTTTTCCGCCCGCGGCCCGCAGCAGCCGAACTACGCGTTCGGTTCGCCGAAGATCGCCGTCGAGGAGATCTTCAAATCCGTCTCCGACAACAAGGACGACCAGATCAAATACCAGCTCGAGCGCAAGATGCTCGAATTCGTCGCCAGCAAAGAAGCCGGGCTGGCGGAGCACCTCGGCGGGCTGGAGCAGCGCAAGGTCGCGAACTACGCCAGCTCGATCGAATCGATCCGCGAGCGCAACCGGAAGGTGGATGCGATGGCGGATGCCGTGCGCCAGCACGCGCCGAAGCTCGACGACCGCTATCTTGCGGAGGACCTCAATACGTTCGACCGGCAGGCGGCTTCACGCCGAAGGTGATGCTCGCCGCATTGATCTCCGGGCTGACCAATGTGGACCGCTCACCGTGGACGAACTCGCCCACCCCTACACCGGCATCCCCGGCATCGAGGGCGAAAAGGTCAACATGCACGACGTCGCCACGGCAAATCGATCGGCGGGCTAGAGGCGGAGGAGATCCGACGTGCAGCGCACCCAGCACATGGCGCTGGTGGACAAGATCGTCACCAGGCTCAAGAGCGTGCCGGAGGGCGGCGGCACCATGTTCGACAATACGATGCTCTTCTATTTCCCCGACGGCGGCAGACGCACCACTCGCACGGCACCGAATTCCCGTTCGTCGTCATGCATGCATGACAACGCGAGGCTCAACCTCGGCAGGCGCTACATCCGGCTCCCCTGACTGGGGGCGCGAGGCCCACAAGACGCTCGGCAATTGGTATACCACGATCCTCAACGCCTACGGCAACCCAATCAAACACTTCGGAGCCTTCGACCTCGCCCTCAAAGGCGACCAGTCCGGACCGATCCAGCACCCTCGCCTGAGCGATGCGCGGTCCCGCCATGAGCCGCCTGCGCCTCGCGGCGATCATCGCCGCCGCGTGGCCTATCGCTCCCGCTTTCGCTTTGGCATGGTTCTCGAAGTGATCGTCGACACCCACGTCCACCTCTGGCACCTCGACCGCCCGGAGGGCATCTATTGGATCGAGAAAGACAACCAGGCGCTCTACCGGTCGTTCTTGCCCGCCGACCATGCGCCGGTCGCCAAAGCCAATGGCGTCTCCGGCGTGGTGATGTGCAGGCGTGATACCAGCACCTGCCCGACAACCAGTGGAACCTCGACATCACCGCCCAGAACCCGACCCTCTATCGCGGCGTGGTCGGCAACTTGTCCAAGGTCATCGGCACCGATGAATTCACGCCGCTCTTCGACCGCCTCTGCGAGGACCGGCGCTACGTCGGCTATCGGCTGTCGGGGCGCGAGGGCGACACCTTGACCGAAGCGTTTTATCGCGACCTGCGCCGGACCGCCAAAGCGGGGCGCACGGTGGACATCCTCGCCGGCGGCTACACGCTGGATGACGTGAGCGCGATCGCCAAGCGCGTCCCCGACCTCAAGATCATCCTCGATCATTTCGGCAATGTCGTGCTCGACGGCAAGCCGCTGGATCCTGCGTGGGTCGAATCATTCTGCGCGTACCGCCGCGCACCCGAACGTCTATTGCAAAGTCTCCGCCCTCTACGGCTGGGTCAAAGCGCAGCCCGCGCCGAAAGACCTCGCCTTCTACCGACCGATCCTCGACCTCGCCTTCGAATGCTTCGGCGAAGACCGGCTGGTCTTCGGCAGCGACTGACCGGTCACCCGGACGACCGGCGACTACGCCTCGGTGCTTTCGCTGACCCGCGAGTATTTCCGCGCCAAAGGTCCGCGCGTCGCCGCGAAGGTATTCTCCCAAAATGCCATCGCCTTCTATACCTTGAAGTTCCGACGAACCCCGATAGGATGACCCCGATGAAACGAAAACCCACTACCGCCACCACCGCTCTAATCGCGATTCTCGCCGCTGCCGCTGCCATTGCGCCGCTCGCCGATGCCAAGCCGCTCAAGGTTTACATCCTCTCGCGGTAGTCCAACATGCAAGGGCACGCCCAAGTCCGCACCATGGAGGTGATGCCGCTCGACCCGAAGACCGCGCCGCTTTTACCAGAAGATGACCGCCGACGGCGGCGCGCCGGTCGTCTGCGACGATGTGGATCTCATCGATCGGCAGCTCGCCGGAGGAAAAGACCGGGAAGCTGACCGCCGGGTTCGGCGCATCGGACGAAAAGATCGGACCGAGTTCACGTTCGGCATCACGATGCACGATCCTCGTCGACGAGCCGATCCTGCTCATCAAAACCGCGTGGGGCGGCAAGAGCATCAACACCGATTTCCGCTCGCCCAGCGGCGGGCCGTTCGAGTTCCGCGACGACCAGATCGCCAAATTCAAAGAGCAGGGCAAAGACGTCGATCAGATCAAAGCCGAGAAAGCGGAGGCGACCGGGCATTACTATCGCCTGATGGTGGACCACGTGAAGCACGTCCTCGGCGACATCAAGCGCGTCTACCCGCTACGACGAAAAGGAAGGCTACGAACTCGCTTACTCGTCTGGTTCCGTGGCTGGAACGACATGGTGGACGGCGGCACCTACGCCGACCGCGCACAGCCCGGCGGCTACGACCTTTATGCGTAAGCTGCTCGCCTGCTTCATCCGCGACGTGCGCAAGGGAATTCGACGCGCCGAAGCTTCCGTTCGTCATCGGCGTGATGGGCGCGGGCGGACCGATCGACTAATACCCGCCCGAAAAGCAGCGCTACGCCGGTTGTCCACGGCGAATTCCGCAAGGCGATGCACGCCGCGCCCGCCGCGCTGCCCGAATCAAAGGCAACGTCGCCGCCGTCCACACCGACCAGTATTGGGACATGGAACTGAGGGCTGCGCGCCAAAGAACGCGACATCCAGAACGAGGTGAAAGCCTTGGTCAAAGACGGCAAGCTCGAAAAGTCCGCCGAGAAAGCGGAGATCGAGAAGCGCCGCGCGGCGACCTTTGGCGAGCGCGAGCAAAAGCTCCTCGCCAACGGTGCCTCCAACGCGGAATACCACTACCTCGGCTCCGCCAAGATCCTCGGGCAGATCGGCGAGGCGTTCGCCAAAGCGCTGCACGGGATGAACAAGCGCTAGATCACCATGCCGATCCCCAGATCGCTCGCCTTTGCCGCCGCCCTATTCGCCACCGTATGGATCAGCGCCGCGGATGCCGCCGCTTAAGCAAGCCGAACGTCGTCCTCATCATGGTTGACGACCTCGGCTATCACGACCTTGGCTGCTACGGGCATCCGTCGATCAAAACACCGGCCCTCGACCGGCTCGCCGCCGGCGGCGTCCGGCTGACCAGCTTTTACGCTGGAGCCACCGTCTGCACGCCCTCGCGCATGGCATTGATGACCGGCTGCTATCCGCCGCGGCACGGCTGGACCCAAGGCGTCATCGGATTCAAGATGGGGCTCGATGAGGGCTTGAGGCCCCGAGGCGCTGACCATCGCCGAAGTCTTCCAATCCGCCGGCTACGCGACCGGCATCTCCGGCAAGTGGCATCTCGGCAACCAGCCCGAGATGCGCCCGCACCGGCAGGGATTTGATTCCAGCTACTACTCGCCGCTCAGCAACAACCAGACCAACGAGCTGTGGCGCGGCGATGAGGTCGCCGAAAAGCCGTTCGACAACCGGCGGCTCACCGAGCAATTCACCGCCGAGGCGATCCGGTTTATCGAGGCGCAGAAGGACCGCTCGTTCTTCCTCTACATCCCCTACACCGCGCCCCACTTCCCGGTCCAGCCGCATCCGGATTGGAAAGGTCGGTCGGCGTTCGGAGCCTACGGCGATGTGGTGGAAGAACTCGACAGCCGCATCGGGCAGATTTTGGAAACGCCTGACCGGCATCATCTCACCGACAACACGATCGCCGTGTTTCTTTCCGACACCTACTGAATCCCGGCGAGAAAGCGGCAGCCCGCCCTATCGCGGCGAGAAGTGGAGCGCGCTGGAAGGCGGGACCCGCGTGCCGTGCCTCGTCTCCTCGCTCGGCGAGATTCCGGCGGGCAGCGAGAGCGACGCATTGATCGGTGCGCTGGATCTCATGCCAACGCTGTGCCGCGCCTGCGGGATCGATTGGCAAAAGGAGAGCGAAACCAAACCTACCATCGACGGGCTGGACCGTCTGGGACACGCTGATCGGCAAAGCGGACGCCCACCCGCGCACCGACCTGCTTTACTGGCATGGGATGCACGCCGAGCCGCAGGCGATCCGCGTCGGCGACTGGAAATTATTCTTCGACCGGCGCGACGCGCTGGAGGGGCTGGGCACGAAACGCCACACGCCAGAGCAGGCGGCGGCGATCGCCTTACCAGCAGGCGCTGCCCAAGCAGGGTCCGGCAGGTGCCATGCTCTTCAACCTGCGCGACGATCCGGGCGAGACCGCCGACCTGAGCAAATCCCATCCCGACAAAGTCGCCGATTTGGAGAAGCGCGCGGCGCAGCTTTGGCGGGAGATCAGCGCCGCATCGCCAAACACCCGCCCGTAATCAACCCGCCGCCCACCCACCCCACGATGAACCCCACAAGACACTTCGCCTGGATCGCCGCCGCCCTCGTGATCGCCTGCCCGGCGCGAGCAGCGGAGGAGGCGGACGCGGAGCGGATCGCCGACCTCGACCGCTACTGGGCTGAAGTCTCCCGGTCGGTGGGCGAAGGCGATTTCGACGCCTACCGGGCGACCTGCCACGAGGAAGGCATCCTCGTCTCCGGCATCCGCGGCAAGAGCACGCCGCTCTCCGAGGCGCTCGCCCGCTGGAAAAAGGAATTCGACGATACCAAAGCGGGGCACCGGCAGTCATCGGTCGCGTTCCGGTTTTCCAAGAGAATCGGCGGCGACACCACCGCGCACGAGACCGGGATTTTCCGCTATTCCTTTCGCGAGGCGGGCGGCGAGCCGAGCGTCGAGTTTATCCATTTCGAGGCGCTGCTCACCAAAGTGGGAGAGCGCTGGCTCATCCTGATGGAATATCAAAAAGCCATCGCGACCGATGAGGAATGGGCGGCGCTCGCCGCAAAGCGGAATACAAAATAGCTTGCCCCCGAAATCCAAATTCCCCTATCGTGACACTGCCCTCAGAGCGAATCCTCCACCATGAACTCCCTCAACAATCTCAAAGCCTTCGTTTCCGCGCTCGCAATGGCGCTGGTCTCATCGGCTGCCGCCCCGTGCGCCGTGATCTTCAGCGATGATTTTAGCGGAACGGGAGGAACCGACCTCAATGGATCTCTTCCCGATGTGACGACCGGCGGCGCCGCTTGGGTAGCAGCGCCGGTTTTCAACCAAGACGGGGAGATCGATCCGGGACCGGGCAGCGCGACGCTAGCCTTCACCCCCGCCAACGGGTTGATTTACACGCTTGACGTTTCAATGACTGGTTTAGTTTACTCGGGTTCGGGAAACACCGCAGACTGGCTGGCGATCGGATTTTCTGAGGGTCAGAGCACTGCGGCAGATACCAACAGCCGATTTATCACCACCACCGTGATCGGAAAAATCTGGATGCTCTCCCGTGGCGACCAAGCCACCGGCGACAACCAGGCTTTCCTCGGCTCGGCGACCAGCGGCACAGCCAACGGCATACCTTGGGCGGGCGGTCCCGGCATCGGCGGTGATTTTGATCTGCGCCTCGTGCTCGACACCACGGGCGGCGCAGGCAGTTGGACCGCCACCTGGTTCGCCAAGCGCCCCGCCGACGCCTCCTTTACCGAGGTCCGCGCCACGGCGCCCTTGCTGAATGAAAACATCAATTCCGTCGGCATCGCCAGCTCCAATGGCGGCGTCGACGGGCGCGTCACCCGCTTTTCGTTGACCTCGGTCCCGGAGCCTTCTGCCGCCGCCCTTATCGGAATAGCGGCGATCGCCCTCTATTGGCGGCGCAGGTAAACCCGGCAGGTGATCAACAAGAATTTAGAAGAGCGGTCCGCCCTCTCACCCCGCCCCGATCTAGCCGGACTCCGATGACATTAATCCCCTACCTCAAAAGAACGGCTCTCCTCCTGTGGCTGGCCGCCATTCCATCGCTGGCGGCGGATGATCCCGCCGCCGCCCCCGGCGACAAGACGCTGCCGATGCCCGGCGAGGCGCTCAAGTTCGGCGGCCGCGACGCCTTCATCATCGCGCCGCCGGACGCCGCCGATGGTAGCAAGGACGTGCCGTGGGTCTGGTATGCGCCCACGCTCAGCGGGCTGCCCTCCGCCGCCGAGAAGTGGATGTTCGAAAAATTTCTCGCCGAAGGGATCGCCATCGCCGGGATCGACGTCGGCGAGTCCTACGGCAGCCCGGACGGGTGCGCCGCCTACAGCGCATTCTACCGCTATCTCACCGGGCAGCGCGGGTTCCGCGCCAAGCCGTGCCTGCTCGCCCGCAGCCGCGGCGGATTGATGCTCTACAACTGGGCGGCGGAGAACCCGGGGAAGGTCGGCGGGATCGCCGGCATCTATCCGGTCGGCAATCTCAAAAGCTATCCGGTCTCGCGCGCGCCTGCGGGGCCTACGGATTGACCGAGGCGGAGCTGCGCGGCAATCTCGCGACCTACAATCCGATCGACCGGCTCGCCGCCCTCGCCAAAGCCAAGGTCCCCGTCCTTCACATCCACGGCGACAGCGACAAGGTCGTCCCGCTCGACGCGAATTCCGGCGAACTCATCAAACGCTATCAGGCGCTCGGCGGTCCCGGCGAAGTCATCGTCGTCCCGGGGCGCGGCCACGACATGTGGGACGGCTGGTTTCAATCGGAGAGGCTCGCCGACTTCGCGACCGCCTGCGCGCTCGGCAAAGAGCCGCGCCAAGCGGCGGACTGATCGGCGCTTGGGCGGAAACCGGACCGCCAACGCACTGGCGTCGCGAATGCTCGAAAGAAATTCGCAAATACGCGACCACTCAATCTTGTCCCTGCTTCGCGGCAGGTCGATACATTAGCATTGCTTTCTGCAAACGCGCTAGAGAAAGCCGATCGCGAACCCCATTCCCCTTCCGCCGTGAAATCGATTCGTAAGATCCCGCTCCGTTTCTTGATTCTGCCGTCCCTCGCCGCCGCAGGATTGCTACCAGCAACAACTGGCGCGCAGGCGGGCACGATGTCGGCAAGCGCGACGCCCCCGGTGACCGGCGGCGAGGACATCGCCAACCTCGGAGCCGCGACCGGCACCGACAAATGGTGGGCGGAGAACAACACCGGCGCGGGCAGCGCCAAAGGGCAGACGTTCACCACCGGCAGCGTCGATGTCTTGCTGAAGGCGATCACCTATCAGGTTACCGAATCGCAGAAGGCGGAACCGACGAAGACCTATGTCATCCGCGTGGGCGAGGTGGCCGGCACGGCGTTTTCCGAGATCCAATCCGAGACGTTCACCCAAGACTTTTCCTGGAACGGCGGCGAATACATGACGTGGACATTCAGCGTGCCCGTCCCGCTCTCGGCAAATTCGACCTACGCGGTCGATATCGGGATGACCGGCAGCACCTCATCATGGCAGACCGGCATCCCCTATCTAAACATGACCGGCAACGCCTACGCCGACGGGCAGCGCTACACCTCAGGGCAGAACGGCGTCGGCAGTTCCACCCTGGTCATCGACGCCGGGCGCGACCGCGTCTTCCACCTCGACCTCATCCACCCGATGGAGCCAAGCCCGGAGAGCGGCGCGTCCGTCCCGGCCGGCGATGTCGTGCTCAGTTGGACCAACCTGAACCCGAGCGCCGGATCGGACGTGTGGGTCGATGTCTGGTTCGGGACCGATCCGGGTGCGCTGACGCAGGTCGAAGATGGCGCCCAGAATTTGACGGCGACCACGGTCGATGCGCCGGGCGCGGCGACCTACTACTGGCGCGTCGATTCCTACCTCGATGGCGATCCCGAGGGCACGCCGGTCACCGGATCGCTTTTCACCTTCGTCGTATTCGACAGCGACGGCGACGGCTTCCCGGATGATTACGAATTAGCGCACACCGACCCGCCATCCGCCACCGGCTTGAACGCCGAAGACGACCTCGAATACGGCGGGGCAGGCGACGGGTTGACCAACCTCCAAGAATACGAACGCGGCACCGACCCGAATGCCCCGGACAGCGACGACGATGGCTTGGACGACGGCCCCGAGGTAAACGGCGCGGGCGACCGCCCGCCGACCGATCCGACCAACCCCGACACCGATGGCGATGGGCTGAACGATAAGATCGAATCCAACTCGAAAGAATGGATGAACGACCTCGACACCGGCACCGACCCGACCGTTGCCGATACCGACAAGGACGGGCTGCGAGACGGAGCCGAAAACAACGACGACAGATTTATCGATGCGTCCAAGACGGGCACCGACCCGCTCGATCCCGATTCCGACCACGATGGGGCGGGCGATTGGTATGAGGTCACCGCCTCCTACACCGATCCGAACGATCCCGAGAAGAAGCCCGCCATCCCCTACCCGCTGCCCGATCCCGACGGATCGACCGGCGCGGCAGACAAGCCGGTCAAAGTCTATATCCTCGCCGGGCAGTCGAACATGGTGGGGATGGGCAACGTCAACGGCGAGCAGCCCGGCACGCTCGAAACCATCGCCAAGCGCGAACTCAAGTTCCCCAACCTCGTGGATGAAGGCGGCGCTTGGACGACCCGGAGCGATGTCCTCTACAAAGGCGTGGTCACCGCGACCGCCGCCGGACCGCTGGCGCCGGGGCAAGGCTCCAATGGCACCGCGATCGGACCGGAACTCGGGTTCGGCCACGTGATGGGCTACTACCACGACGAGCCGGTCCTGATCCTCAAGACCTCGCAGGGCAACCGGAGCATCGGCTGGGACTTCCTGCCGCCCGGCAGCCCGCAATATGAATTCGGCGACTACACCTATGCGGGCTACGGCGAAACGCCGGACCGCTGGCTCACCGGCACGGTGCCCGAGCCGGTCAATTGGTATGCGGGCAAGCAATACGACGACTGCGTGGCGGCGGCGCACGATGTCTTGGACAACTTCGCGGCGAACTACCCGCAGTATGCCGCCCAGGGATTCGAGGTCGCCGGCTTCGTTTGGTGGCAGGGGCACAAGGACCAATACAACGAATCCCACGCCGAGCGCTACGAGTTGAACCTGGCCAACCTGATCAACGCCCTCCGCGCCGAATTCAATGCGCCCGACGCGCCGTTCGTCGCCGCCACCATCGGCTTCGATGGCGGTCCCTACCCGCCGGAGAGCGCCTATGGGAAAATCCACGCCGGGCAGCTCGCCGTCGCCGATCCCGCGAAGCACCCGGAATTTGCAGGCAATGTGGCGACCGCCGACACGCTCGGCTATTGGCGGGCGATCGGCGACTCGCCCGTCTCGCAAAACCACCACTACAACCGGAACGCCGAGACTTTCATGCTCGTGGGCGACGCCCTCGGGCGCGCGATGGTCGGACTCCTCGCATCGGCTCCCGAACCCGATCCCGACTACCTCGCATGGGCGCAGGATCTCTACCCTAGCGAAGACCTCACCGACCCGGACGCCGATCTCGACGGCGACGGCTTGACCAACGACGAGGAACGGATCTGGGCGCTCGACCCGACCTCCGGCTCGTCCCCGCATCCCGTCCAGTTCAACTCCGGCGCACCGCAGGGCATGTTCACCTATCGGCGCCGCGACGACGCCCTGACCGGGCGGACGTTCTCGGTGTGGACATCGACCAATCTCCGCGACTGGGCGGAAGACACCGGCGCGATCCAATCAGCGGGCGATCCCGACGAAAACGACATCGAAACGGTCACCGTTCAGTTGAGCGAGGACCGGCTCACCGAAACCACGCTCTTCGTGCAAATCCGCGCCAGCCGGTAAGCCGAAGCGCCCTCAATTCGCCGCTCACTCCACGAACTGGAATTCGTTGGCGTTGAAAAGCGAGAGGCAAAATTGCTCCAGCCCGAACTCGCGGGCGAAGGCGCGGGCGTCGGCGCGTTCGGCGTCGGTTGGCTGGCGGGCCAAAGCGATCTGGTAGGCGAGATCGATTTGGGCACCTAGCCTGATCGGGCGGCGTGGCGCGCCGCAGGCGGTCGGCGAAGGCGGCAGCCGCCTTTTCGGCGAAAGGATTGTTGAGGAGCGAGAGCGCCTGGATCGGCGTGATCGTCTGCGGGCGGTTGGGCGCGGCGACCGACGGATCGGGGCAATCGAGCGATTCGAGCATCGGGTTGCCGCCGGAGCGCGCCCACAGCCGGTAGATCGTGCGGCGGTTGAACTCGGGCGAGAACGCGCTGGTCGGATCGGTGAAGACATCATTGTTGCCCTCGCGCTTGGCGGCGACATCCCGAAAGCTTCGAGCCGCCGACCTGCGGGTTCAATTCGCCGGCTGGCGGCGAGCACCGCATCCGCACCGCCTCGCCTTCGAGCTTGCGCAGGTTCGCGCGCCGCCAGAGCAGCCGGTTGTCGGCATCGACCGCCTCCGCTCGGGCGTTGCGGATGTTCGACGCCTGCCGGTAGGCGGCGGACGTGACGATGAGGCGGTGCATCGCTTTGATGCGCCAGCCGCTTTCCACGAACCGGGCGGCGAGCCAGTCGAGCAGATGCGGGTGCGTGGGGCGGCCGCCATTGAACCCAAAGTCGCTCGGCGTATCCACGATGCCTTGCCCGAAGTGGTAGTGCCACAGCCGGTTGGCGAAAACGCGGGCGGCCAGCGGGTTCGCCGGATCGGTCAGCCAGGCGGCGAGCTTCGCGCGGCGCTCCGCCTCCGGCGCGTCCTTCGCCAGCCCGAAGTCCTCGATGCCGCGCAGCGCGGCGAACCCGGCGGGCGCGACTTCGCCGAGCGGCTTCGCCGCATTGCCGCGGTCGAGCACGCGCAGGACCGGCGGCTGGCGAAGGTGCGGCATGCGCGACACCGCCGAAATCGCCGAACGGATTTTCCGCCTCCAGCCTCGCGACTTCCGCGCGCAAGGCGTCGCGCTTCGACCGCTCCGCCCCGGTGAGCTGCGGCTCGATTTCCGCCCACGAAGGCGCGGCGCGGATGCCCGCCGACCGGCTTCGGCGTGCGCGGCGATCTCCGCCTCGGACAACGCGCTACCGTAGAATGCCGCAAACCGATAGCTGCCTCCCAGCGGCGCTCGCCGGTGAATTCGTCGCCGAACCCGAGCCGGAATCCCGCCTCCCAATTCGACGGCGATCCGCCGATCTGCTTCTCGGCGGCGAGCTTGCCATCCTGGTAAAGCCGCGCCACCCCGCCGCCGAATGTGTAAACCAAATGCGTTTCCGCCCCCGGCTTGACCGCGCCGCCCGCCAGCGCCGGCTCGCCATTCGGGGACGTTTTGTCCGTGCGAAACCGGACCACCCAGGCACCGCCATCCTGCCCCAGCGTCACGTTGCGCGCGCCGGAATCCTTCGAGATCGTGATCGCCCGCGCCGGTCCCGCCTGCGTCGCGTCGGCGGGCGTCAGCCACACCTCGACGGTGGCTTCGCCGCTCTCGCGGATCGCCGCATTGATCGCCGCCGCAGGTCCCGGCGTGGCAAAGCGGGGGCGTACGCGCGTCCGCCGCCAATCCGTCTGGCGCGCCGCCTCGCGCAAGATCAAACGCCGCCGCAAGCCCTTCGACGCCGCCGCCAAACCGCGCGCGGATCGCCCTCCAGCGCCGCCAGCTCGCGCTGCTTCTCGGCGGCGGAGCCTCCGCCCCCGCCGCGCAGCCGGATGCCTTCGCGTTCCTTCTCCTCCTGGTTCACGCCCGCGATCAGCGCCGCGAACTGGTAGTATTCCCGCTGCGAGATCGGATCGAATTTGTGATCATGGCACCTCGCGCAATTTGCGGTCAAGCCGAGGAACGCCTGCCCTAACACACCCACCAAATCTTCGACGTGCTCCTCGTGCGCCGCCGCCTGCATCGGGCGCGACCCCTCTTTGTGGCCGACCATGTCCCAGGTGCCGGCGACGTGGAAGCCGGTGGCGATCAAGGCGTCGAGGTCATTTGGGTAAAGCACGTCGCCGGCGATCTGGCGGCGGACGAATTCATCATACGGCAGGTCGCGGTTGAAGGCGGCGATCACCCAGTCCCGGTAGCGCCAGGCATTCGGGCGGATCCGGTTGCGCTCGAACCCCTGCGTCTCCCCAAAGCGGACCACATCCAGCCAGTGCCGCGCCCAGCGCTCGCCGTAGTGCGGCGATTCCAGCAGCCCCTCGACGAGGACTTCGTAAGCCTTCGGATCTGGGTCGGCGACGAACTTCGCGACCGCCTCCGGCTCCGGCGGCAATCCGGTCAGATCGAAATAAAGCCGCCGGATCAAGGTGCGCCGGTCCGCCTCCGGCGCGGGCGTCAAGCCATGTTTCGCCAGCTCGGCGAGGATGAAAAAATCGATATCGTTCTTCGCCCACGATCCGGCGGCGACGACGCGCGGCGGCGGCGGATCGGCGACCGGCTGGAGCGACCACCAATCGTAGCCCGCGCGCCGATCCGTCGAGGCGAGAAACGGATCGATGCTGCCGCGCCCCATTCGGCGCCGCGCTCGATCCACGTTTTGATCGACGCTTTCTCCGCCCCGGAAAGCGGGTCGCGCTTCTTCGGCATCTCATCGGATTCGATCTGCTCCCACAGCGAGCTTCCGCCCAGATCGCCGGGCGCGACCGTCTCGGCCGCACCCGCTGCGGCTTGCAGATCGACGTCGCCCTTGTGCTCGCTCGACGAATGGCATTCGAGGCAATGCTTGGCGAAGATCGGCGCGATCTTTTGCTCAAAGAAAACCTGCGCCTCGGTCGGCGGCACCGGCTTCTCCGGCGCAGGCGCGGGCAGCACCGGCTGGGCAGGCATCGGCATCGGCGCGGCGGCATCCCCGCTCCAGATTTCGACGCCGGACCAATTCGCGTGACCGCCCCGGCTTTCCAAAACGATCTCGCCACCCGCCGCCACCTCCGCCTTCCACGGACCAAGCCGCGCCCACGAGCCGCCCGGACCGCTCTCGACGCCGGATGCCACGACGCTCCCGTTGAGCGAGATATCGTAGGTCTGCGGGTCGTTGTCCTCCCAAACATAGAGCGCGACCTGATACGAGCCGGCCGCCAGCCCGCGCCAAACGATTCGATTTTTGCCGGCGGAGTTCCACACGCTGGACCGCAGCATCTGGGCGAGCGCCGCCTCCGGGTCGCCGTCCAGCGGCACGTTCTGGTTTTCAAAGCGCTGCATCCCCGGCGCGGCGAAGCCCGGCGCGGCATCCTCCGCCTCCCACCGCTGGCCGCCGATCTGAAGCGCGGGACCATTTAGATTGATGGCGCGGCGGAAGCCCTCGCCTCGGGCGGAGAGCGAAAGGGAAGCCGCCGCGATGAACGCGGCGATGGGCAGGGTGGCGGATCGCATGGGGTCGGCGGGAACGTTGCTCCTATACGGAGCGGCGGCACCGAAAACTTTCGCGCTCGGAAGCCGCCCTCCTGAAATCGCCCGATCCCCCAGCCCACGCTCCAATAGCCGGAAGCCATCGCGGGCGAATTCCTCTGCAACAGGACGCCCACATCGACCAAATACAACTAGCACCCGCCCCCGATTTCCGCGAAGATCGCCTTGCGCCCCGAACGCCGCTGCGCCATACTCCCGCTCGCTAATCCGGAATGCCAGCGTGGCGGAATGGTAGACGCGACGGATTCAAAATCCGTTGAGGGCAACCTCGTGTGGGTTCGAGTCCCACCGCTGGTAGAATAATTTTGAAAACCTGATATTATGCGATTTACACACCAGGAAAGGCTAGAGAATTCTTAAAATCAGGTCAAAACACCTTTGTCCCCCTTGCCCCCTTTGTAGGTCTAACGCTCCGGAATGAACCGATTCGGGAACTGAGTCGCCGATTCCGGGTTATCCCCCCTTTTTTCGGTACTGCTATTGTTGTGTCCTGACGATTCAAACCTCGACTTGGAAGAACAGGTTTACCAAAAACAACGAACAACTCCTGTGATGGCGGCTGACCGCGCACCACCTTGGAAATAGGTATTGCACTGATAGAGAGGACCTTTCCCATCAAGCACAGATTTCGCTCGCCAACTCCGACCGCGTCCTTCGCTCGACATTTCAGGCGAAAATTGTGGCGGATCCACTTATGAGCATTGAGTGCGCACTAAAATCCCTCCTTAACAGCCATTCAGTGGAAAAATCCTCTGCTGAAGACCACTACCGGCAAATTCTTAAGTTCTCCCACAGGGCCGGCTGCTTCATTGACAAAATAGAGCGGAGGAAAGCCGAGATTCTCGCGGAAAAAGTCCGTCTTGCCCGATTAGGTGTCTCGCTCCGGTATAATTTCGTCCTATTTAGCTAGATGGTTGTTGGGGGGAGTGCCCGGGAGCAAAACTGATTTAACAGACTGATCCTCGGCTCCCGGACGATTATGTCTTCGAGTAGCTGCTCGCTCGCGAGCTTGGTGAAGTCGAGCGCCACCGGCTGGGCGGCGGCTTTCCAGATGGCGTAATGGATCGGCATGGCGGGATCAGGTTGCGGCGAAATGCCCCTCCAGTTCGTTGAATGCGTAGCGGAGGCAGTCATGGTAGCCCCAGCCGATTCCGGAGGTGGAATCCACCAACTTCTCCAGCCGGGGTGCGAGCGATTCCCACGTTGCGGTGCCTTGCTTGCGGATACGGTCGGACAGGTCATCCATCGCCGAGCAAAGGCTGTTGTAAAAGCGGTCGTCGATGTCGCCGAATTCGTTGGTGAATTCCGCGCCAGTTTCGGAATAGACCAGCAAGAGTTCGATGGTTCCGAGTTCGTCCCCGGTGGCCTTGTGATACTCACGGATCGCCTTGCGGGCTTCTCCCAGCCGGAGCTTCGGCTCCCCCCGCTTCGGATAGAAGGGTTCGATGACGCGCTCGCGATACCGCTCCAGCGCATCGCTCCCGCCAGAGGTCACGCTGACCCGCGCTTGCAGAAAATCGCGGTTGGAGGCAGACGAGTCATGCAAGTCCTTGATGAGCGCCAGCAGGGCCTCGGGTTCCCAGCCCCTAAGGCGCTTGCGGATCGCGGTCCAGGTCGGTTTGGAGGTGTTTGTTTTGGCAGGCATAGGTTTCACCGCTCGCCCTTGAAGGCGCGGCCGGGGGTGGCGGGTAGCATGGCATCGAGTTTCTGGCAGCGCGACGCCCGGCTGGCGGTGCTCCCTTCCATGCGCGCCGCGCTCAATGTCAAACCACCCAACGCGGGCATCAAGAAGATTAGGTGCGAATCTCGTTGGGAATCAGCCGACCAGACATTGCCGCCCGGCTAACGCGAACCCACGGCTGCGCGCAGCCCGTCGCGCAGCGCTTCGACCTCGCCGGGCAACGGGCGAGCCGGGGAGACGGCGGCGAAGGTCAACGCGCCGATTGGCGTTTCCGCCGGCAGGGCGGTCAGCCAGCGGCAGGGCGCAAGTTCGGCGAAGGCGGGCGGGATTTCATTGCCGCCGCTCGCGCCAAACGCGGGGGCCGCGCGTCGCCACGCTTCGCCGACGAGCGCCGCCGCAGCCGAGGCGGCGGCATCGCCCCCCCGCCCGGCGGAGGCGAGCGCATCGCCATGCGAATCGCAGACGAGGGCGAGATCGGAGCCGAGCAGCGCCTTGGCCCAGGCGGAGAAGGCAGCGAGCCGGTCGGCCAGCGGAGCCTTCGCGTCCGGCGAATAGGCGACCGCAGGCGAGGGGCGGCGGGCGGCGGGCGGCGCGCCGGTCAGCGCACCGCCCCCCGCTTTCGCCAGCATCCCGCTGCGCGCGGCGTCGTCCCGGATCTGTTCGAGCCGCCGCCGGACATTCGGCGATCCCGGCGCGGGCGGCGGCAAGAGCGGATTCGGGAAAGCGCGCCGCCTTGAACGCGGTCGAAAAGGGCGCTGGGCAGCAGGCGCAGGCTCTGGGCGACGGCTCCGGCGCGGGTCGGCGACCGGCGCCGATGCCAGCGGCGGCGGCGGCGGCGGTAACGGCAGTGGCAGGCGCCGCCGCGCCGGGCAGCGGATCGAGCCGGGCGCGCAGTTCGCTGACGAGGCGGTCGTCGAACTCGCCGCGATCAATCCATGAGCCGAGCATAGTCTTCGTCGTGGCTATCGTGGGGCGCCAATCCGATGCGGGCTTCGAGATCGGCGGCGATCTGGTCGAACACGATCGCGGCGGCGGGCGGCTTTTTGGCGAGAAGCCCGAGCGGCACGCCCTTGGCGCTCGCCTTGAGAAAGATCGGGTCGCGCGGCACGGCGGCGTTGAGCAGCAATCCGCCGGGGATCATCCCGCGGATCTCCTGCACGACGCCGAGGCTTCCGCGTTATCGCCTTGCGCCATGCTCAGCAGGATGCCGGCCGCCTGCACCGGGCTGCCCCGGCGGCGCAGCTCGGCGAGGAACTGCAAGGCGTGCGGCAGGGGCTGCGGATGCCGAGCGGCTCCGCCTGCTGACGACCAGCGCGTAGTTTGGCTCGACTTGAGGACCTCCGCTGAATAGCTCGAGATCCCGGCGGCGGTATCGACGATGGCGAGGTGGTATCCGCCTGCGCCGCAGCCCGGAGAGCATCCCGGCGATCTGCCCCTGCGACTCGCCCGCATCGAACGGCATCTGGAAGAACGAATCGAGCTGCCCGGCGGGCAGGATCTTGAGTTCCGGCAAACGAGGTCGGACGGGTCGGAGCCGCCCGCCAGCGCATCGTAAAAAGCCGCGCACCCTGCGGGCGCGTTCGGACAGGGACAAGCCGGGACAGACCCCGCGGGTCGGTATCCACCAGCAGGTCTGCCATCCGCGGCGCTTCATGGAGTAGGCGAGGCTGATCGCAACCGTCGTCTTCCCCACACCGCCCTTCTGGCTAGCGATCGCGAGCGTTATCAAGGATTCAGGGGCGAGATTGGGCGCAAGCTAGGTGCGTGCTCGGCGATTGCGCAATTCGAATGGTGCGCGAATCCGCGATGAGGTCGTTTGCCAAGGGTCGCACAAATTTTACTCCGGGGTGTTGCAGACCGATTTTAGGGTGCCTGGTCTTGGAGGAGGAGGCGGATGGGTGCTTACGATCTTCTCGTCTAGCTCGCCGCTCCGGCGAGGTAGCGCAGCAGGGTGCGTACTTCGAGCGCGCCGCCAAAGCCCTCCTCATTGAGCCAGACGCACAGCTTCGGCGGTCCAGTGGTCCTCGGTCAGCCGGGCGGAGGGTCGTCCACTGCGGGCAGGATGCGCGCGCTGCCTCCTTCGACCACCACCTGGCGCCTTACCAGGCGGCGGTGGTGGGGTGATCGCGCCGGATCCCCGCCCGGTTGAACCGGCAGATCCACAGCGGTAGCGCCCGCTCGAGACCGGCGCGCGGCAGCGCCAGCTCGAAGCCCGCCCCGCAAAGGGGCAGGTGGATGGTGCGCAGCTGCTGGCGCTGCCCTGCGGTCCGGGCAGCAGCCGAGCTACTCTCTGCGCGAACTTCTTCGAGCGGCTCGGTCTGGGGCCGGGGCAGCTTTACGGCGGCGTCCGATCCCCCACCATCACACGCCAGGAAAAGGCCAAAGGACCTGTAGTTATATTAATAATCTACTTTCCCGGCAAATCTTTTTGGCATTCAGTCTAGGCGCGGGGATTTGCCAGACCCCTAGTCTCCCTGATCCGACAGTCCTGCGAGTGGTGGATGGGCGGTGGATCCAAAGCAGGGTTCGAGATCTTAAACGAATTCGGCCAGAGCCGAGGCGTGGGCGCAGCTGAGCAACTGATCCCGGCGCCGCTCCGGCAGCGAAAGAAGGCTGGGCGCGTGATGGGACACGACCACGAGCCGGCCGGGGGAGGCCCCCTCCGCCGCCTTGCTGAGCGCCGCGATGAAGCGGGCGTGTTGCGCGCGGATGCCGGAGAGATTGAAGCAGGTGAAGTCGATGTGCCCGCAGCGGCAGGGACGGTGCGGGCTTTGTCTCGTGCCGCGTGGTGGTGGCGTGTTCTCTTGGGCATGGGGTGTCGGGTGGTTATGTCCACCCACCCCCTAGCGCGGCGCAGCCTTTTGTCCGATTTGGGTTGACGCATAACAGGAGCAATCCGCCCCGCCTTTTGGCCAAGCCACATTCAGTTTGGGGGCAGCGGGCTGCCCTCGGCTTTGCGCTTTACTTTTTACATCAAACTTAGAGAATGCCGGAACTATGACCGCCTCACATGCCTGCGAAGCCCTTCGTGCCGGCTCATCAAATTCCGTTTGCAGGGTTCCTTGGCATCTTGGGTTAGTGGCTAGTCTAGCCTTTTTCCTAGCCAGTTGCGGAAACTGTGTTCCATGGAAGATCAAGGGGACGCAGGTGGTGAAGGAGATCGGCAGGGAAGAATGGGTTTACGAACTTACCCCAAAGCCACCCTACAGCGTCATATATGGCCTGAAACCATACACCGAACGCTCTTATTCAGGAAAGCTCAACGACGAGCAACTCGCAGAATTGTGCGATGAAGCCGCCAGAAACAGCATCCGGCCATTCGGCAAGGCGGCCAAAGGTGCGAAAGGGGCGGATGGGGACTCCGATTTTTTCCCCATCTTGGATGAAGAGCGCGTGGACTCCGCGATCGCCGATTTCAACGGGGACGGAAACATCGACTACGCGACCATCGTCGGCGGCTCCGATGAGGTCGCCATCCTTCTCGGGCAAGGCAGCGCCGCCCTCCGATTCGCGACCGGCCCCGAACCCGTCGCGATCGCCATCGGCTACTTCAACGAGGACGACATCCTCGATCTGGTGACCGCCAACGAGGGGGCCGCGAGCACTGGCGAGATCTCGCTGCTCTTTGGAAATGGCGATGGCACCTTTCAGAATCCTATCTCGATCGCTATCGGAGGGCGGCCCGAAGATATCGCCACCGGGGACTTCGACGGCGATAGTTCGACGGATCTAGTGGTGGCGAAGCTGAACGAACCAGCGGGGCTGCTCATGGGAAACGGGGACGGGACTTTTGAGGCGATCCAGTCGCTCGACACCATGCCCGCCACCTCGGTCAAAGTCGCCAACCTCAATCCCGCGGTCGATGGCTCCGATGATATCATCACCGACGGAACGATACTGTTCGGGAATGGCGACGGAACTTTTGCGGAGGCGGTGGATTTTTGGACGGAGGTCTCCGATCAAGTCTGGCTCGAAGACCTCGACGGA
This sequence comes from Verrucomicrobiales bacterium, assembly GCA_041395145.1. GTDB lineage: Bacteria > Verrucomicrobiota > Verrucomicrobiia > Verrucomicrobiales > DEV007 > JAWLBD01. The sequence continues at coordinate 53,517 of JAWLBD010000019.1, forward strand.
AATGGGCACCCGGACATCATTTTGACGAGCAAAGCGCTACTGCTGGCGAGCGTGTTCAGGTTGCACCTGGACGGGACCGTGGATCCGCCAACCCACTATGTAACCGATAACTTCCCCGAGGAGCCTCCCTCGCGGCGGATTTCAACGAGGATGGAAAGACCGACCTGTTGATATCAAGTTCGCAGGCTCCGCCCGCCCGGTTTTACGGGAACGGCGACGCGACTCTCAGCGGGACCGTCGCCTTCCCAAGCGTCACCAACCTAGACAGCCGCCTCGGCGCATCCGGCGTAGCGATCGCCGACTTCACCGGGGATGGAGTCCCGGATATCGTGGCGGCCAACGGCGGAAATCTCCAATGCGCGCCCGCCGCCCCTTGTTTCGGCGGCCAGACCGCCAGGCTATTTGCGGGGATCGGCGGCGGCCGCTTTGCGCCGCCGGTGGACCTGCCCTCCCAGCCAGGGTCTCGGGTGATCACCGGGGATTGGAACGGCGACCTCTTGCCTGATCTTGCTTTCACCGGGGCGGGCCCGCAGAGTCCCCAACTCTATATCTTGCTCGGGATCGGCGACGGCACGTTCGCCGCGAACGGAACCTATAACTTTCCCGGGCCCCGCCTAAACGGGCTTGATGCGTTTATCGTCTCCGCACGAATCGATGCGGGGGACTCCCCGGACCTGCTTACGGCATCGATCGGCACCGGAGAGGTGTCTGTCTTCACCGGCGATGGCGACGGTGGCTTCACCCCGCGTCCGACCATACTATTCGGCGTGCAGATCGAATGCATTGCGCCAGGCGATTTCGACAAGGATGGCCGTGCCGACCTCGCCGTCGCTTTCAAAGGCACCCTGGGCAATCTGGACGGGAAGCTGATGGTCGCCCGCGGAAACGGGGACGGCACCTTTCAGACGCCGGTGCCGCTGCGCGAAAACGTTAGCGCCAACTGGGTCGCGACCGGCGATTTCGACGGGGATGGCGCACTCGACCTCGCGGCGGCGCTCGAGATCACCCGCTTCAACTGGGATATCGAAATCCTGCTGGGGAACGGGGACATGACATTCGGCGCACCGATGCCGCTGGGGACCGACGACGGTCAAGTGGGCGGCGTCTGCGTGGTGGATGCGGACAGGGACGGCATCCTCGACCTAGGCGTCAGGGCGGGTTCGACCACCTTGATCGGCTATCGCGGGCTGGGCGATGGCACCTTCAACCGCGCGCTGCTTGGCTCCGCCGGAGGAGGTGCCGAAATGCACACCGACGACCTCGATCTCGATGGCAAACCCGACTTGGTGACCGCCACCAGGAGCGGCTTTTTCTCCGTGCAACTGAATACGCTTGCCCAGTTTGGGATCGGCTCGCCCTTCATCCGGATCTCCCAATCCGGCGGCTCGATCAAAGTCGCCTGGCCGCTCGCCTTCCGGGAGTTCGGGATCGCAGAGTCGCAAACGCTCACCGGATGGAAGAAGTCTGAGCGGGCGGTCGAGGAGGCAGCCGATATCTTTCAGTTTTTCGTCGATCCTGCCGATGGTCCCTGGTTTTTTCGGCTCGAGCGCCCATAGGTATCACGTCAATTTGCGCCGCAGTCCACGCTGCCGAGACCGATGCCGATCCCCCAGATCGATTTCCCCTCCTGGAGTCAGACCTCCCTGCCGTAGGCAAAATCGGGCCGACGTCGCTGGGGGGTGTCAGTGCGTCGCCCGACCGCGGGCGGACACCCGGGCAATCCGGTCGCTGTTCCGGCGCCTGCTTGACGACAGAGGAAAATGGAGGTCAAATTTTACCCCATGCGGCTCTTTCCCCCTTCGCCCCCCTTCAACCCGGGGCACCGTGCGGCGCCGGAGCGGCAAGCTAGCAAAAGCGAACCCCAAGCTGCAAACCTATGTGGTGCATTCCCAAAATCTGCAGCATTGCGTTCGTTACGTTGGCGCCAGTCGCCTATGCGCTCGATTTCGATTTCGGCGACGCGCCAGCGCCGTATCCGGTCACTCTCGCGGAGGGGGGCGCAAGGCATGCATCCGCGTCTGCACTTTCACTCGGCGCGGCGCGGAACATCGAATCGGATGGGTCGCATCACGCGCAGGCGCTGAGCCCAACGGAAGTGGATGATGGCGTGAGCGGTCCGGCACAGTGGCCGAAACAAACCTTGGTGAGGTTGCAGGTAACGGTGAACGCGGCTTGCAAGCTCGATGCGTGGGTGGACTGGGCAGCGGACGGCCACTGGGAGAACGGGGCGGGGGACGGCTACGATCGCGTGGCGCTGGCCTGGCCGCTTCAGGCCGGGGACAATCTGCTGACGCTGTACGTTCCAGCGGCTGCGGTGGAAGGCGGTGACGTTTGCCCGTTTCCGCGTGAGCCAAATTGGGGGGCTGGGGACCACGGGACTTGCGGCGACAGGCGAAGTGGAGGACTACCCGCTGCTGATCACGACCGCGCCGGCGAGCGGGGGCGGACTGGAAGTGCCGACGCTGGAGGTGCTGACCACGCCGACGGCCGCGACCATCCGCTGGCAGGGCGATCCCGCCTATTCTTCGCAATTTGAGCAGAGCGGAAACCTTGCCAATTGGTCGACGTTCGGGCTGCCGCAACAGGAGACTGCGGGAGTAAATGAGACCTCGATTCCGCCGCAGTTCCTCACGGGGCGCAGCGCTTCTTCCGCCTGGTGCGCCGCCCGCTGGTGAGCACGCCGGTTCCGGCGCCCTCCGCGCCGACGCCCGATGGGCTGCCGCATTCCTTCACCGCGCAGTCGCTGGTGGTAGGCGGAATCGCCCGGCAGTATCGGCTGCATCTGCCGCACAATTGGACGCACCACACGGCGGCGTATTTGGGGATGCCTCACAGATCGTTAAAGCTAGAAGCGGCAATGGAATCCCTCGTTTCCTCGCAAAGAATTGAAAGCCAACCAGATCGAATAGCCAGGCCGCTCACCCCTTGGGCGAACCGTTGATCCAGGGCGTTGTGCCCCCTGACGCGCCTGTAGCCGGCCTCGGCTTTGCAGCCGCCCGGCCGCCGCCCAGCGTTCCACCATGCCCCCTTTATCCCGCCAACGTCTGACGTCGCCCGTCGCCGCGCGCCAGTTGCGGACCGTGATAGCTATGATGCTGGTGCTCGGGAAGGTCTCGTTGGGGGCCAAGGGCGCCCGGAGCCGGTGGAGGGCCAGGAGCGCGACGCGACGCACCCAACGCGCAACCGCCGCCACCACCTCCTCGTAGAAGTTGGCCTGGCGCGAGGCCGACCGGTAAGTCTCCGGCACCACCTCACCGCGCGAGGCATCTCGTTGAAGAGGCGCGCGACCTCCATCTCCCCGCCTCGCAAATTGGCGGCTCTCAGGGTCTCGTGACCGGGGAGCGGGGTCGTGTTCATCCCTTTTTTGACCGCCGCGCTCCCGCGCGGCAGGACCGGCCGCCACCCCAGACTTTTAACAATTCAGGGGACACTTCCGGATTTTGGCTTTGATCTGCCGCAACGGTTTAGTTTCCGCAAAGCGAAAAACTTTTCCCCAATTACAAATCTCAAATAACCGATAACCAATAACCAACAACCAATCTCAAACAGCCAACCCTACTGCTGAATCTGCTGCTGGATCTGGTAGGCGATCGATTCTTCGAGCGTCGGCGGCGTGTAGAGGATGAATTCCTTGAACAAGGCTTCGCCGATCTCGTTAAACTTGCGCTGGATCTGGTCGAGGTATTCGTGCAGCCCGACGGCGAGGACGTCTTCGAGCCGGCCGTAGGTCATGTCTGCCATCACCCGCCCGGAGAGCCGCTCCGCCTCGTTGGTGACCGACCCCGGCGCGCTGCCAGAGATGCGGTGCAGGGCGTCGTCGATCTGCTGGGCGCAAAACGCAACGCTGCGCGGAAAGGACTGGGCAAAGAGCAGGAAGCGGGCGACCTCGGCGGGCTCTGCCTCGGCTTGCATCCGGTTGCGATACGCGGTGTAGGCGGAACACGACCGGAGCACGGCGGCCGCCTGGAGCGAGCGGAGCGCCTCGGGCTGCTCGGTCTCCGAGTATGCCTCGATGTCGAGGATCCGCGTCGTTTTGTCCGCCCGCTCGAGGAACCGCCCGAGCTGGAGGAACTGCCAGGTCTCGCCCCGCTCGTGGGTCGCCCCGATCAGCCCCTGGATGAGGTAGGACGAATGCAACACGCGTCGGTAGTAATCCTCCGGCGCGTGGATGCGCATCGATTCCGCCTGCGATCCTTTTAAAAACAGATGGAGCGAGTTGATCTCCTCCCACAGCTCATCGGTGATCTGGTCGCGCACCATCCGCGCGTTCTCCCGCGCCTGGGCGATCGATGGCCGGATGCCGTTTGGGTTCTTTTCGTTGACCGAGAGGAATTCGGTGACGGTCCGCAGGTTCGGCGTCGGGTAAAGGTCGGAGAACCGGGATTCGTCGCCGGTGCTCAGGATCAGCGGCATCCAAAATTGGCGCTCCGCCTCCGCCCCCGGTGCCCGCGTGTCGATGCGGAGCTGGAGATTGACGTCGATCAGGCGCGCGAGGTTTTCCGCCCGCTCGATGTAGCGGGCCATCCAATAGAGATTGTTGGCGACTCTGGAGAGCATGGTTCGGGAAAATGAAGTTAGTCGAAGAGGACCCAAGTGTCTTTGCTGCCGCCGCCCTGCGAGGAATTGACGACCAGCGATCCTTTGCGCAGCGCCACGCGGGTCAGCCCGCCGGGCAGGACGCGGACCGAATCGCCGTAGAGCACGAACGGCCGCAGGTCGATGTGCCGCCCCTCGACGCTGCCGCCGTCGCAACGGGTCGGATGCCGCGAGAGGTTGACGACCGGCTGGGCGACGTAGTTCCGCGGGTTCGCCTTGATCAGCTCGGCAAATTTCTGGCGCTCCTTCTTGGACGAAGACGGCCCCATCCGCATGCCGTAGCCGCCAGATTCGTTCGCCGCCTTGACCACTAGGCTATCGAGGTGGTACTGAGGATGTAATCCATGTCGGTGCCCTCCGACGCCAGATAGGTCGGCACATTGGGCAGGAGCGGATCCTGATCCAGGTAGTAGCGGATGATCTTCGGCACGAAGTAATACATCACTTTGTCGTCCGCCACGCCGGTCCCGATCGCATTGGCGAGCGTGACGTTGCCCGCGCGATACGCATTGACCAAGCCCGGCACGCCGAGCAGCGAATCCCTGCGGAAGGCGACTGGGTCGAGGAAATCGTCGTCGATCCGCCGGTAGATCACATCGACCGGCACCAGCCCCTTGGTCGTCCGCATATAGACGCGGAAGTCTTCGCGACCACGAGGTCGCTGCCCTCGACGATCTCGATCCCCATCTGCCGGGCGAGAAAGCAGTGCTCGAAATAGGCGCTGTTATAGACGCCCGGCGTCAGCAGGACGAGCTGCTTGGCCTGGCGGCGTGCGCGGGCGCGGCATGCAGCAGCGTGTCGCGCAACATCACGCCATAGTCGCTGACCGACTGGACGCCGCAGCTTTGGTACATGCGGGGCAGCGCGCGTTTCATCGCCCGGCGGTTTTCGAGGACATAGGACGCGCCGGACGGGCAGCGCGCGTTGTCCTCCAGCACCAGATAGTTGCCATCGCGGTCCCGGATCAAATCGGTGCCGCAGATGTGGATGAAGATCCCCTTGGGCGGCGTGACGCCGATGAAGTCCTTGCGGAAATGCGCGGCGCTGTTGACGATTTCCTCCGGCACCTCCTTTGTCGCGCAGGATGTGCTGCTTGTTGTAGAGGTCCTCCAAAAACAGATTCAGCGCCGTGATCCGCTGGATCAACCCTCCTCGATCCGCCGCCACTCGTGCCGCGGGATTACGCGAGGAAAGAGGTCGAAGGAAAGATCCGCTCGGTCCCCTGCTCGTCTCCATACACGGTGAAAGTGACACCTTGTTTAAGGAAAGAAAGGTCGGCGGTCTCCTGCTTCGCCTGAAATTCCTCGGGGGTCAGGTCGCCGAGCCTCTCGGCGATAGCGGCGTAATGAGGGCGGATTTTACCGGGCGACTCGAACATTTCATCGAAGTAGTCGCCGGGATCGTAGTCTGAAATCTCCATTGGGCGGGGTTACGGGGTAAGGACCAAATTGGAAGCAGAAGGTATGCCATTTTGCCCCTGTTGCCGCCAGAGATTCTTAGAATCGCACAATGACATAGCGCTCGCGCTCCCTCGGGTCATCGACCGGCTGCACCGACTTCGGCGGACCGTAGCGTTTGGTCAGTTTTTCGCCCTCTTTATCCCAGCGGCGTTCCGGCGTGATGAGGGCGGGCGCGCCCGCTTCCGCGAGGTCGGGCAAGTCGCCCCAACTCGCCGCTTCGGCATAGGGTTCGCCCAGATAGAAGAGCCACGGCTGGTAGCTGCCCGCCGCTTTGTAAACGACCGCCGGAACGCCATCGCCGGCCGCTGCACGCATCGCTTTGCCCGTCGGGCGTATATCCTCGTGCGCGCGCGCGGCGGGGTAGGCGATGCCACCGAGCACCGCGGCGGCGAGACAAAATGGCAGCGCGCCGGCGAGCGCGAGCCGCGGCAGGCTCCGGTCGTCGCGCCCCAAAATCCACCGCGCCGCGAAGATCCCGCCGACCAAGCAAACGCCCGCCGCCGCCAGCCCCGGCGGACCGGTCTGCTTCGTCACGAATGCGGCGACCGGCGCGCCGGCGGCGATGAGCGCGCAGAGGGCGGCGAAGACGCGCGCCCACCACGCCTTGATCGTCTCGCCGATAAATGGCCAGCTCCGGGCGAGGACGAAGGCGACGAGAACGCAGGCGGGCGCGAGCAGCGGCAGCGTGAAGCGCGGGCGCGAGCTCGGCAGCAGCGCGATGGCGAAAAAACAGATCGCCAAGGCGAGGCGCGCCCCATAGAAAAACGCGCGCTCCCGGCCGGTCAGCCCGAGGGACTCGACCACGCGGCGGCGCCACAGCAGGATGAGGAGCGGCGACCAGGGCAGGAAATTGAGGATGCCGAGCGGCACGGAGAGCAGCCAGTCGGAGAGCGAGAATTCATTCATCCCGAGCCGGTGGGTGATCTGGTAGAGCCACTCGCCCTTCGCGCCCTCGTCCGGGTTTTGCGAGAGATTGAGCCAAAACCACGGCGCGGCGACCGCCGCCAGCGCGAGCAGCCCGGCGATGGACGGCGGGGAGACGATCTCGCGCAGCGCCTTCGCTTTGTGCAAGACCAGCGCGGCAAAGACATAGAAGATCACGACATGCAGCGGACCTTTGGCGAGAAACCCGGCTCCGAGCAGCAGTCCTGCCGCGATCCAGGTCAGCCAACGGTTTGCCCCGCGCAGCCACAGCGCCGCCCACGCGCAAAACGCCAGCCCGGCCAGCGCGATGTAGAGCGGCTCGATCTCGGCCAGCCGCCCCTTTTCCACGAGGCTGATATTGGCCAGCGCCATGATCGCGGCGGCAAAGGCTCCTCCTTCACCCAGAAACCCGCGGCAAAACACCGCGATCCCGAGCGCCAGCGCCAGCGCCGAGAGCGTCGAGGGCAGCCGCGCCCAGAATTCGGTGCGCTCGCCGAGTTTGATCGACGCGGCGATCGCCCAGTTTACCAGCGGCGGCTTCCGGTTGTAAACCGCGCCCGCCACCCGCGGCACGATCCAGTCGCCCGACTTCAACATCGTCACCCCCGGCAGGATCCGCCGCCCCTCCTCGCCCTTCAATTCCTGCCCGCCCAAACCCGGCAAATAGATCGCCGCCCACAGCAGGGCGATGATGAGAAGCGAGCGAGATAGCGGCATGGGGGAAGGTGCAGGCGAGGAAAAACGGGCGGCTAAGTAGCACGGGGATCGCGGCATTGTCCAGCGGGGTCCGGCGCCATGAAGAAACGCACCGCCGCCCGATCCAATCCGATCAAACAAATGGCGGGAATCCCCGTGCCGGCAATGGTGGCAGAGCCTCCCGGCGGGCTGAAAGCGATCTCCAACCGCTCGCAGAACAATATCATGAACATCTCAATCATCGGCGGCACCGCCTTCATCGGTCACGCGGTCGCCCAGAGGGCGGTCGAGCGCGGCCACCGGGTCACGGCCATCCATCGCGGGAAGCATCCGTCCGAAGTCGCGGGAGCGGCATCGCTGATCGCGGATCGGGCGCAACCGGATGCCCTCCGCATGGCGCTCGAGAAATCTGCCCCCGATGCGATCATCGACACCCGCGCGATGACCGCCGCCGATGCCCGCGCCACCATCGAGGCGACCCGCGACCTGGCTGCCCCGGTGGTCGTCCTTTCCAGCCAAGATGTTTACGCGCAGTTCGGCGGCCTGCTCGGCCACCCCGGACCACCCGCAGAAGATCTCGTGACCGAGGAAAGCCCGCTGACGGTCCCCTATCCGTTCAAGGGGATCGCGGAACACGCCGGGGGCGACGCCTACGACAAAAAGGATGTCGAAGCGGCATTTCGCAACGCCTTCAAACGCCGCGCGGCGATCATCCTGCGGCTCCCCGCCACCTATGGCCCGCGCGATCCACAGCGCCGGTTCGGCGCAATCGTCGATGCGCTCGACCGGGGCGAACGAGCCTTCCCGGTCCAAGGCGGCGGGCGCTTTCGGTGGACGCACGCCCACGTCGCCAACGTCGCGCATGCCATCGTCCTCTGCTGCGAGGCATCGCTCACCGGCATCCGCCTCTTCAATCTCGGCGAAAGCCACACCCCCACCATGAAAGAGCGCGCCGACAGCATCGCCTCGGCCATGGGCACCCGAATCGACTGGCAAAGCACGAGCGAGGATCTTCCCGGCGCATGGAAGCTCTTCGGCAAGATGCCAAACGACTTCGTCGCCGATAGCCGCAAGGTCAGAGAAGCGATCGGGTTCGCTGAGATCCTTGCCCCAGACGCCTGCCTCGCTGACCTAATCGATGGCCTGCGGCGCTCGCGGAGCGCCTAGACTCATTGCCAAAAACAATGGCGAGAATCGGCAGCCCAGAACGCGCTGGTTTGCCCTGGCTCAGATGAGGCTGAGCGTCGCGCCTCAAGTCCCCTCCTGGGAGGGGATTAAGGGGTGGGTAGATGAGGTGTATAGCCCTTGATTCCAACGGATTGCAACAAGACCAGCGCTTGGCGGGCCGATCCCGCCGCAGTCGTCCGCTGCTCGCTGACCCACCCCCGACCCCTCCCAGGAGGGGAGATTGGATTCGCGACGCCCGGATTGCGCGGCACCCTGTGGCTCGCAAGATATGGCGGGGTTTTAAATAAATAGGCGTAAATCTCTTTGGCAATCAGTCTAGATTCCGCGCCTGACTCGTCATTGCCCAAGCCCGGGGCGTCTGGGTTTAGGGCATTTTCATTTCGCTACAGCGCGACTCCGAGCCTGTCCCTCCAGTAGAACGGTCGCTGGCTGTGATGGGCGAGCGCTACGATCCAGATGGTGCCCTCGTGCGGGAAATAGATGAGGTGGTAGGGAAACCGCTTGAGATTCACCCGCCGGTGGTCGCCAGGGTGCCGCGCGCGATACCGCATCGGATCTTCGAGGATACGCGCCACCAGTTTGTGGAATTCCACCTCAAATTCGGCGGCGAACTCCTCCGACCAGTGGAGCGCGGTGTAGTCCGATGCGGCGAAAAGCTCCTGCCTCGCCAGCGGATGAAAGAGGGGTGTCCTAGGCATTGGCGCGGCGTTGTTCGGCTCGCTCTCGAAGCTCGCGCATGACCTCGTCGTGCGGAATACCTTCGACGCGCCCCGCTTTGATGTCATCGATGCGAGATGCGATCTCGGCATTCCATGCCTCCTCGACCTCTGGGGCGATGGCCGATTTCTCGATGAGGCGGTCGATCAACTCCCCCTGTTGTTCGGGGGAGAGCGAAAGCGCCTCCTGTTCGATTTTTTCGAGTGTTGTCATAGGTGAATTCTAGCAAAAAAGGCGCGCCTGTCGAGGGGGCGCAAGGCGTGGGTGTGAACGATCTACTGGGACTTACCAGCGCAGCGTACTGCGACCAACACGGCCGCATCGAGATGTTCACCCGGCCGCTCGACCTCGCCGCATTGCGGCAGGCGGCGGATGGAATCGAATGACAAACCGCGCCGGTCCGCTATGGTCCCCGCCTTCCACCGATCCGGATGGCACGATACCCGGCAGCCATGTCTGGCGGCGCTGACAGCAGCGTCGCTGCCGCGATCCTCGTGCGGCAAGGGCACGAGGTAGTTGGCGCGCATGAAGAACTGGATCAACGAGGAGAACATCGCGGGGCACTGCCCGTGGGAGGAAGACATCGAGGACGCGCGGCGGGTCTGCGAGGGGCTCGGCATCGAGTTCCGGATCGTCAACCTGATCCGCGAATACCGGGAGCGGGTGGTCAAACATCTGCTGGAGGGCTACGAGGGCGGGATCACGCCGAACCCGGATGTGATGCGTAACCGGGAGATGAAGTTCGGCGTTCTCGACTACGCGCGCGAGCACGGGTTCGAGGCGGTCGCCACCGGGCATTACGCGCAGCGGCGGGAGAACGCCGGGATGGCACCTGCGATTTAATGCGCGGCGCGACCCAAACAAAGACCAGAGCTACTTCCTCGCCCTCATGCGGCATCGATCCGGGGCGCGCGCTTCCCGATCGGCGTCTGCTGGAGGTCCGCTTACTGGTTTCCACGAATTTGGGCTGCACAACGCTTGGCAAGAAAGACAGCCAGGGCATCTGCTTCATCGGCGAGGTCAAGATGACCGACTTTCTCCGCACCTTCGTGGACGACCGCCCTGGCGACATCGTGGACATCGATGGCAAGGAAGTCGCGACACGCTGTCAGCGGTTGCACTTTCACACGCTCAAGTAGCGCAAGGTCGGCGTGCCCTCGAACACATTTCAAAAAGCTCTCGGGTCGTCGTCGCCACAAACGCGCCGAGAAAACCAGCTCGTCGTCGGGTTCGACGAACCGGAAACGCCGGGTCTCTACGCCAGCCGGTGCTTACTGCCAGCGTCAGCGCCGCCAACGCGCCGCTGGATGCCGGGCGGGATGCTCGACGCCCAGCTTACCGGTCACCAGGCCGCCCGCCCGGTTCACCCTGCTGCCCGGAAGCCGCCGCCACGCGGACTAGAATTTGGCGTGGTATGGCGTCATCGCAGTTCCGGTCACATCGTCCAGAAATCCGCGCCGCCGTCAACCCCATCCGATGCCCGGATCCCGGCGGCTTGATTCGGGCCAGAAGGCGGAGAATCGCGTGCCGCCGCACCACCCGCCAGACACACCTGGATCGCCCCCCGCTACCGGAGCGCGCCTTCGGCGTCGAGGATCTGGGAGTTGGGCACCGAGTTTCCGAAGCGGTCGAATTGGTCGAACGTCCAGACGACTTTTTTGGACTTGGGCTCGATTTCGATGAGGAGCGGCTGGCCGGGGCCGGCGTGGCAGTTGCCGATCACGTAGTTGCCGTTGGGGAGGACTTCGAGCGTGGTGACCCAGGCGAGCGTGATGCCGGGCAGGTCGTTTTGGTGGATCTCCCAGACGATGTCTTTGGCGGGCGTGACTTCGAGGACGCTGTGGCCGTTGCCGGTGGCGATCAGGGTGTTGCCGTTTTTCAGGCGGACGGCGGCGAAGCAGGAATTGCCGAATGCCTCGGGGCCGTGGCCGCCCTTGGGCTGCTTGCCGAACATCGGGACGTCGAATTCCCAGACGACTTTGCCGTCGGCGTCGTATTCGCGCACCGCGCCGTCCCCTTCGTGGCAGGCGAGGTAGTGCCCGTTGGCGAGCTTGCGCGCGAGCCGGGTGTCGCGGTGCGGGTGAGGGTTCTCGACCTTCATCTTAATTTCCTTGAGCACTTTGCCCGAGCGGTCGATCTCGATGAACCGCCCCACCCCGCTTTCGGCGATGAATATCCGCTCGCCGCCGTCCAGCGGCTGGAATGCATGCGCTTCCAGCGCCTTGCCCTCGTTGCCATTTTCTTTGGCGCAGTTGTAGCGCCAGACGACCTCTTTTTTCTCGGGGTCGATTTCGCAGATCTCGCGCATGCCTTTTTGCACCATGATGTGGCCGTTGGGCAGCACGTGGATGTCGTGGATGTCGCCCCACGGCATCTCCCACTCGATCTCGCCCTTCTTGTCCACGATGGCGAGCTTGCCATTGCCTTGCGTGATCAGGCGGTGCTGCGCATTGCCAAGGGCGGCGGTCAGGGTCAGGGCGGCGGCGATGAGGAAAGCGGGGCGGATCATGGCGATGGGGCGGTTGGGGTTGGGCGAGACACTTAGGCGGCTGAAGGCGCTACGCACCCAGTTTTACCCGCTCGTCCGCTTCGATCGCGGCGGCCAGCTCCGGCCAGCCATCGGCGCGCTGGAGCTGGAACATGTGGAGGTAAACGGCGACTTCCTCGGCGGGATGCTTTTCGCAGAGCGCGCCGACCGCCTCCTTGGTCTTGTCGGCGTCCAGCTCCTCGGGATGTCGTTGACCGATCCTCGCCGTCGTGCTCGATGCCGAGCGTGTCGAGGAAGTCGATGAGCATCTGCTTCTTCGCTTTGAGCAGCCAGACCTGGAGCACCTGTTCGGCGAGCGCGTCGCAGTCCCGGCGCTTGAGGTTTTCGAGCATCCACGCCAACTGCTGCGAGTACCTGATTTGCGCTGCTGGATGAAGACGGGCGGAGGCGGCGCGTACGGCTCAGGCTGCCGACCGCCGCGCGCCAGGCGGCGCGCTCGTCCTGCTGCAGGTATCCGGTCACGGCAGCCGCCAGGTCGGGCGACATCTGTTGGAAGATTTGATGGGGCGTCACGGGTTCGATTCTAGAAAGGGTTCGTTGGATTTTGGGAAGGGGCAGATTAATCGGCGGATTCACCGCGCCTGCAAGCCTTCGTTGGGCGCTCGATAGACGTAGCCGTCTCGCCCGCCGCCCCGCAGCCAGATCCCGTCCTCCTGCTGGTCGCTGCCGATGTAAACGAAGAGCCAGACCGCCGGACCATCCTTCCCAAAGTCCTGCCTCGCCTGCACCACGGCGTTCCCCGCCAAAACATGGGGGCGCTCAAAGCCGAGGTCGCGCAGCAGCGGCGGCAAATCCTCGACTACCGGAGCCGACGCCCCATCGGGATCGGCGGAATCGGCTTCGCCAAGCCATCGCGCGCATCCGGCATAGAACGCGCTCCACTCGGCGGCCGGCACCGCCTCGATCCGCTCCGCAAGGCGGTGCGCCTCGCGGTTCGGGACGCCAAAAAGCACCCAATACAGAGCGCCTGACACAGCGAGGAACAACAGGGCGAGGAAGGCGCAGCTTAGCTTCGCCTTGCGGACCTCGCTGCCGGGATCGTCGCTCACTGGGCGGCGGCTGGCTCCGCATTCCGATCCTGGACCAGCGCCGCCTTGGCGAGCCGGATCACTCCGGGCAGATCTACTTTGAAATGCCGAAAGCAGGCGGAGACCAAAACGCCGCCGCTGAAATGGCGGGTCCATCCGCGCGCCTCGGCGATGGCGAGAACGGCGAGTGGGGCGAGGCAGCGTTTCATGCGCCGATGCTAGGGTGAAGCGCCGCCGCTGTCCAGACAGGTCATTCTGCGGTCGCTGGAAGAATAGCGAACGGCACGATCTTGATTTCAGTAGCAGAAATCTCTGCCTTGCCGCCAACCAGAACACAGAAGATTTCGAGGCTTTGCTCGAGCGAAACAAACGGGGTTCCTCTCGCCGACGTGAACTTCTCCGACTCACTCAGACCGACAACCTCTAAACCAAAACCACGGTTGCCCAGGTCATTCTTCAATCTCAATTCCATCTCGGCGACGGATTCGCATTGCCAAGCAACCAGCTCTCTTTGGAGAATCTTCCTCGAAGATTCGCAGCCGGGCGCATACCGGACTCGCGGCTGTGGATCGACCGGAAACGGGACGACTAACGCAAGTTTCGCCCGCTCGTAGACTGCCGCTTCGGGAAGCGCATCAATCTTTGCGAGGAGACCCGAGGCGTTGATCCATTCATCTTCTACGCGAAGCGTCTGCCTTTCGAGAATCCCGGAGATGTCTAGGCAAACGACCTTCGGCGCGGAAGGAACACTCTCGTAGATATCCTGTGGATGGTATCTCGAAAGCGTTCCATGCAATCCGTGGGCGGCATCGGGTACGGAAATCTCCCGAAATCCGGCACCGAATATCTCATAGCCGTCGAATGCTGAATCCGTTTGGCTGGCAGCCCTGCTATCCCGCGAGGGCGGTACGCCTTCCCCGCAACACGGCAAAATCGCAAAAAGCGCGCCGCAGACTACGCGAAAGAACGGGTGGGAGGTCATGCCCCAATCTAGCCCACATTGATCGATAAAAAACCAAGCTGGGATCCAACGCAAAAATCCCGATTGCTTGAAATAAATACCCTGCGAGCATCGGCGATGACGAACGACGACGCCAATCCCTTCGCCCCGCCCAAAACCGTCGCGCAGCAGCATGCGTTGGCGGACACGCGGGTGATCGTGACCTCGTGGGAGCGGCTCCGGCTTTGGTACAACGGGATCCTGCTGGTCCCCGGTCTCCTCATCCTCATCATAGTGGGCATCGACGGCGAGACCTACATCGGCATGGCGGCCGGCGCGATCTTTGTCGCCGTCGGCGCGAACCTCGCCTACCTGCTCGGTCCGCTGGCAGAACTCTACTACTGCGGCGCGCTGTCGCGGCCGCCCGCGCCGCGGCTGCGCCTCGTTTTGTTTATCCTCGGGATCGCCTTTTCGCTGGTCGTCTTCGCCGCCATGATCCTGCCCGCGCTCTTCGTCTTCAGCCTGCCGGACCAGCCCTAAGTTCGCAAAAAAACGCGGGGACCCCGGCTGGGATCCCCGCGCTATTATTTTCGAACAACAGCCAAACCCACTTTCGCCCGGAAAAAAACCCAAGGAACCGGGCTGGGGAAGGTCTGGAGAGAGGTTGGCGCGAACTACCAATACATGCGGATGCCGCTGACCCAGGTCCAGCCAGCATAATCGCCGCCGTCGCCGCCGCCGTCGAGAACGTATTGACGCCGGTCATCAGCTTCTCTGAGGCGATGGTCGAGGATGTAGTAGTTCGCGCTCGCCGTAGAAGGCGTGGTATTGGTCGCCGCGACTGCCGTCCGTGATGTTCGACCGCGCGCTCGTAGCGGCTCTGCGCGCATATACTCGTCGGCTCCGTCGGAATCCGCGAACTGGTAGCGGGTGACGAGTTCCAGCTTGTCTTCGATCAACTCGTGTAGGTCGGCATGATGACGATGCCGAAGACGTCCGCAGCGCACGCCGTCGCCTGTCGCGTAGAGGACATGGTCCCTGCCGAAGCGACCTTTTTCGCCTGGTGTTGAGCGAGAAGCAGGCTGCAGGGAGCGACCGCGTTGTTTCCGGCGTCGCCATCGTTGTAGAGATAGTCGAAGCGGATGGCGAGTTCGCCGGTGATCGGGCAGAGGTCGTCGGCATTGTAACCGATGCTCGCCAAGTAGAACTGACCGGCGTCGAAGCCGCCGAATTCCTCGTCGAGGTCGGCGGAGTAAACGCCCAGCTCGTAGCTCCACTTGCATGATCGCGTCGTCGGCGGAGATGCCGCATGGGATTTGTCGGGGTGGAGTTGGTTGACGAGCAGCGAGCGCTCGAAGGTGAGGATCTTCCGGGAGGAAGTCGCCCACCCAGCGACCAATGCGGCTTTTGCTTACCGATGGTCAGGTTGAACGAATCGACCGCCCACGCGATGGGCTTCCCTGAGGTTACGTAGAGCGGGTTGAAGTCTTCATCAACATTGATCTCGCCTGAGCTTGAAATCGTTGAAGACCTTCGCCTGGCCCGACGCGCGCCAGCGGCGCGGGTTTCCAGTCATCGAAGCTTCCCTGTCGGAATCGACCACCGCGTATTGCCCTGGTAGCGCCTGATGATGCTGAGCTTCTGGAGGAACGGGTTGTCTGGATTGTTGTAGAGGGTCGGCAGGTCCCAGAGCTTTTCAGGAATGACTTCTCCTCAGCAGGCTGATCGGGGTCGACCGACATCTTGGCGCTGATCCAGCGCTTTCCCCGGCGACGGTAAATCCGCCTGCCGCCAGCAGCGTCCTGTATCGCCGCGGCAGCGGCGATGCGGAGACCAGCGCTAACGGGCTCGGTGTGGGTTTGATGGGCTCATTGGTGGATTAACGAGGGTTCGTTGATGGTTTAGTTTGCCTATCCGGTTAGGGGGCGGATAGGCGGGCAGACTGCTGCCTGCGATGGGGTTTGTCATGCGCCTTTGTGACAACGGCGTCACAGAGGCGGTAATCGAGGCGCTATTTCGTAACATTAAACGCCTGCTACAACCACCCCTCTCTGTGACAATGCGACAGGTTGGTCGCATAGAAACGACTTCGCCATCATCTGGCGGTTTCGGGCTAAAGCGCTCCCCTCACCTCGGCAAGGACCTCTCCGAGCACGCCGACGCTGAACGGGTTGTGCAGCCCCGCCTCGGCGACCATCTCGGCGAAGGCAGCTGGCCGCCGCGCGCGCAGAGGAGCCTCATAGGCGGCGGTGGCGGCAGACCGGTCGGATTCGGCGAGCTTCCAGATCTGCAAAGCGCAGGTCAGGGCGAGGCAGTAATCGATGTAGTAGAACGCATTGAGGTAGATGTGGCGCTGGAGCTGCCAGAATCCGCCGCCTGCGACGTGCGGCAGGTCGCCGTAGTTCCGCCACGGCAGGTAGAGGCGCTCCATCTCCTGCCACATCGCCTTGCGCTCGTCCGGCGAGGCGTCCGGCTTGTCATAGACGAGGTGCTGGAAGTGATCGACGCGCAGCTGCAGGGGCAGGAAGAGGGATCGCCTGGGCGAGGTGCAGCTTCCGGTAGCGCGATCTGCCTCTTCGCCAAAGAATTTCTCCCATGTGGGGGAAGCAGAGGTATTCGATACCATCGAATGCACCTCGCAGGCTTCGGTCAGTCTACCAGAGGTAGTCGATGATCGGCAGCTTGCGGCTCTGAAAGCTCTGGTAGGCGTGCCCCATCTCGTGCGTGAAGACGTCGACATCGCCTTTGGTGCCGTTGAAGTTCGCGAAGATATACGGGTGCCCGACGCTCGGGAATTGCCAGCAGCTGCCGCCTTGCCGCTCCGGCTCTCCAGATCCATTGAAACCGCCGCCCTTCATGCCGGTGTAGAACGCGCCGATGCCGCCGCCCATCGCGTCGAACATTCGGCGGCGCGGTCCTCCATCCACGGCTCGTCACCCTGCGGCTTCGCTGCCCGCCGATCGAAAACCGGATCGTCCTGCACCATGAGCGGGTCGATCCCGAGCCGCTCCGCTTGGGCGCGCTTGATCTCGGCGGCCAGCGGCACGGCATGTTCGACCACCGCCTCGCGGAAGGCATCGACCTCCTTCGCGCCCGTAGCCGATCCGGCTCATCCGCTTGTAGCCCAGCGTGATGAAATTGGCATAGCCCAGCTTCTCCGCCATGCCGTGCCGGAGCGCCACCAGATCGCCGTAGATCCGGTCAAGCGTCCCGGCGTCTTCCGCGAACCAGCTCCCACTTCACGCGCTGCGATCCCTCGCGCACCTGCCGGTCGGCGTCCTCGTGGAAACGCTCCCATCGCCGAGCGTCCACTGCCATCGGCGAACGCCAGCTTCGCGGAGGCAATTCGTTGTATTCCGCTTCGAGTTTCGCTTCCTGGGTCAGGCTCGTCCTTGATCGCCGGGTCAAACGCGAGCAGATCTGCCTCCCATAGCGCGACGATCTGCGCGCCATAGGCGAGTTCGAGTTCATCGCGAAATGAATCGAGCAGCTGCCGCTTCATCGCGACGGATAGTTCGGGTCAGGCGCGCTCGAGTTCGTCAGCGTATTCGCGATCTCGCCTCTGCCGGGTCGCGGGTGTCTTGGTTGAAGCGCAGGTGTGGACGAGCGACGACCAGGTGCCGAGTTCGCGCTGGTAGCCGTCCCAGTCGCCGATGATCCTGAGCCGATCCTCCGGCAGCGATGCTGCATCCAAAGCGGCGTGGAACTCGCGGTATCGTTCCGCTGCGGATTGGGCGGTCGGTTTTTCGGCGGCAATGTCGGAAAATCTCAGCATAGGCGGTCAGGATAGGTCGCCACCCGCCTATGGGAAGCGGTTTCCGCGGCAGCCAACCGCCCGCCGTGCCGACGCTACGGTTGGCGAGCCTCGATTTGAGAAAAGCGGGCGTTTTTCGGGTTCGGGCAGATGAGGTCCACCTCCCCATCGCCGCCGAAATCCGCGCGATCGGCGAGCCAAAAGGGTTTCCCCAAAGAACCTGCCGATTGCGATGGCAAGGGTGAGTTCGCCGCCGCACCAGCCGCCGCAGATAGGATCGACGCCGCCGTTCCCGGCGCGGAAGGAAAAGCCGCCCCTTTACACAGCCGTATCCTCATCCTCCCCACCCCTGCCCATTTGCCCCGAAGTGAGGAAGTCATCCAGCCCGCAGAGGCGAACGGGCAAAGGACGATTCGACCCCATGACGGATGGGCAGCCATATCGACCCTTGAGCGCTGGCACCCGCTACCGGCAGCGCCCCTCCGACAAAAGTTTCATCGTTCTATTTATCTTCCGACCTGGAACTCGCGGCGGGTATCCGGTGCGGTGCGCCGCCCTGTCGTCCAGAATTTTTGATTTGAGATGGAAGTCCTACATCTGCGAGCGACACCCCCTCAGGAGCAAGCCACTTGATCTTGATAGGCTTCTCATGCTGCGTCCCCAGAGTCTCCTGCAAGCATAGGGCGGTCATCTTCATTACTTGGATGAGCGTCACTCCGAGATTTTCTGGCACCATGGCCTTTGAGAAATCTGCAATGATCTGGTCCTCGGACTGCCCCCATTTGGCATGGACGTTGCCTCCGGCGAGGACAATGAGGTTGCTCTCGCGAGGAAATCCATCTGGCGCACCCGCAATCTTGTGTGGGAGAGAAACCGCGTGACCAGGGTCCTCAGGGAACGCTCCCCCAATAATCACCGGACGCGATACAATGGTCGCGCATATCCACTCACCAGTTCCAAGCGGATCGCCATCCAACTCCGTGCCTAGGAGACTTGTTGGCTGATACACTTCAATTAGTGACCTCTCCGCGTGAAGCACTGTTAAAAGCGAGATACTCGCCAGAACTGTGGCTATGAGATTGCGTTTCATTATCTGGCGAACAGTAGAAATAGCGGAATGCCCGGACGATCTCCCATTGATTCGGAAAGATAAAGCACGCCTAAGCCCTTGAGGTCAAGGGGAAAGGTGAGCGGATCGCCGGGTTTATCAGGGGAGCCTGATGTCTAAGATCGCTTGATCGTTTTGCCCGCCCGCCTGATTGCCTTCTTGGGGTTCTTTCCCCCATCGTGGATTAAGGAAATCTGAACGAGCGGCGCGCCCCGAAGACCGACAATCGCCTTGTGAAAAATCCGGGCGACCGCTAGCTCTCCGCATGTCGCTCCACACGCTTCCCCAACTCGTTGCCGCCGCGCTCCTCGGCATCGGTGCCGCGCCGCTGGCGGGCGAAGAATTGCCCGTCGAGAAACGCATTGGCGGGCGGGAGTTTCCCTCGGTCTTCCAGGCGTGGAACGAGGCGACGCCGGTCGCTGGCGCGGACAAGGCGGCGATGCGGGCGAAGCACGATCTCATCTTCGTGCATCCGTCCATGGTCGGCTTGCGGTCGGAGGAGGCGTTCGAGGGCACCGCATTCGGGTTTACGCCGGAGAGCCTCGCCGCCGCGCAGGCGGAACGCCGGGCGCTCCTCGCCAAGAATCCGCAGCTCGTCCTGCTCGCGGAGATCCGCTACCGCGATGCGCCGAAAGGATTCATCCCCGAGGACTCGCCCTGGTGGAAGCGCGACGAGGGCGGCAAGTTCGTCATGGGCTGGGAGGAGGGCGGCTACCGCCTGCTCGACGTCGCCCACCCCGGCTGGCACCAGCAGGTGGCGGCGCGCGCCAAGGCGGTCATGGACACCGGCGTCTTCGACGGCGTGATGCTCGATTGGTGGACCGACGATGAGGACCGCCTCGCCTTGATCCGTCAGGTCCGCGGCGCCATCGGCGACCAGGCGCTCGTCCTCGTCAACGCCAACGACCGCGAGGTCCCGCGCACCGCCGCGTTCGTCAATGGCTTGTTTATGGAATGCTACCGATCCGAGTCGCCGGAGGACTGGCAGCGCATCTCGAAAACGCTGCGCTGGGCGGAGAAAAACCTGCGCGCCCCCCGGATCAACTGCCTCGAAGCCTGGTATCGCCAATCGCGCCAAGACCTCCACCTCATGCGCTCCATCACCACCCTCTCGCTCACCCACTCCGACGGCTACTGCCTCTTCTCCGACCCCAACGACCTGCCGACGCCGGACCATCTGCACGACTGGTATTCATTTTGGGACAAAGGCATCGGCAAGCCCGCCGCCGCCGGATTCCAGCGCCCCGACGGAGCCTGGCAGCGCGCCTTCACCGGCGGCACCGCCCTCCACAACCCCGCCGGCGGCAAACCCGTCACCGCCCGCTTCGATTCCCCACACCAAAGCCGAGCCACCGGCCGCATCGGCACCGAACACGCTGTTCCGGCAAATGACGGCGATCTTTTCATCCGCGTAAAGGCGGCGCGCTGAGCGGGAACGTCCGCAGCCGGGTCACCATCGCCTCGTCCGCGAAGCGATCGCGTCCCGCTCCGCTGTGGCGGCTGGACACAGCCTTCTCAGGGTTGGCTCCACGACGCGGGGTATGCGCCGATCCGCCGAATAGCGCGTTTGCCCAAGCGGGTTGGCGCGTTTGCTCCAGCGGTCTGAATTTTCACAAATTCAGGCACCCAGCCTCCGCCGCTTCTTTTCGGGATCGCGCCCCCGTGCCCCGGAGCGCCTCGCGGACCGAGCGCATGACTTGGTCGCCGGGAATTGGCTTTATGGATCGGCTGGCGATCTCCTGCTCTCTTCTGTTGAGGACATTTCGGTGAGCGTCCGAAACCGGGGCATCCTCCCACAGGGTGGGAATGAGCTTCTCCACAAGCTGCAAGCGGGCGTCGCCGGGCAAGGCGAGGGCGTCTTGGAGGATCGAGTCAACAGTTGCGACCATAGGGGAAAATCTAGTGCGTTCACCGCCCACGGCAACCCGCAATGCGCACCCCTCAGATCCGCCAGCGCTGGAACGGCTCGATGGCTTCGTATTCGGCGAGACCCAGGTCGTCGTAGCGTTGGGCGGCAAGGCGGTTGCGTTCGCCGGTGTGTTGTTCCTCGCTCCGGTGGGATTGGTATTTGTGGATGGCGCTGACTTTGCGGGCGAGTTGGTCGGGCGACATCGGGACCGCCATGTCGATCTCGTGGGGCGAGTATTCGTCCTCGGTGCCGCGGTAGAGCCAGAGGTAGCAGCTCTCCAGCCAAGCGGCGCCGGCCGCCTTTTCTTGGGCGATGGCTTGGGAGAGGGCGTAGAAGCACTTGGCGGGCAGCGAGCTGGGGTCGGCGGCGTTGCCGGTGGCGTAGATCTGGTGGGGCTTGACTGCGGCGAGGAGCTTGCGCACGGCGGCGATGTCCTCGTCCTGGACGGTGAATTGGCGGTAGCGCCCCTGCTCGTAAAACGGGAGGTCGAGGAACCGGATCTTTTCGTGGGCGATGCCGCAGACCGCGCAGGCGTCGCGCGCCTCGCCACGGCGGATGAGCGATTTGATGCGGCGGATGTCGTCGGTGTCTTGCCCGAACGGTCCCTTTTCGGCGAGCTGTGCCAAGATGCCCTCGGCGTATTCGACCTGCTTCTTCCACTTCTCGCGCTGGGCGGTGGCGAGCAGGACGCGGGCGAATTTCTCCGCCTCGGCGTCGGCGACGCGCAGGTTGCCGCTGGTCAGGTAGGCGACGGTGACGTTGTGCCCCTGCTCGTGCAGGCGCTCCATCGTGCCGCCCATCGAGATAACATCGTCCTGCGGCTCGGGGCTGAGGACGAGCGTGGTTTTCGGGTAGGGCAAGGCGCGCTCGGGGCGGTTGGTGTGGTCGGCGTTGGGCTTGCCGCCTGGCCAGCCGGAGATCGTGTGCTGGAGTTCGTTGAAGATCCGGATGTTGAGGTCGTAGGCGGGGCCGTGCTGGGTCAGCAGGTCACCCAATCCATTTTCGTTAAAGTCGCGCTCGACGAGCTTGAGCACCGGCTTCTCTAATTTCTGCGCCACCCAGACGACCGCGCGGCGGACGTCGCGCGCCTTCCACGAGACCGGGCGGACGAGCCACGGCACGCGGCGGCGGGTCAGCGCGCCGGCGGCGGCGGCGTCGATCAGGAAGCGCGCCTTCGGATGATCCTGGAGAAAGGACGCCGAGACCTGGTCGGAGACCGGACCCTCGACCGCCTCGGCGACGACCGATGCCTTGTTCTGCCCCCACGCCATGAGCGCGATCTCGCGCGCCTCGAGGATCGTGCCGACCCCCATCGTGATGGCAAAGCGCGGCACGTTTTCCTCGCCGAGGAAATCCGCCGCCGCATCGAGCCGCGTGATCCGGTCGAGCGTGATCAGGCGGGTGCGCGAGTCGCGGGACGACCCAGGTTCGTTGAACCCGATGTGGCCGGTCCTGCCGATCCCGAGGATCTGAAGGTCGATGCCGCCCGCCTCTTTGATCGCCTTCTCATAGCCGGAGCAGTAGCTGAAGACCTCCTCGCTGGGCACCGTGCCGTCGGGCACGTGGGTGTTCGCCGGATCGATATCGATGTGGTCGAAAAGCTGCTCGCGCATGAAGCGGGCGTAGCTCTCGCGGTGGTCGCGATCCACGCCGAAGTATTCGTCGAGGTTGAACGTGATGACATCGGCAAAGCTGAACCCCTCCTCGTTGTGCAGCCGGATCAGCTCGCGATAAAACGGGACCGGCGTCGATCCGGTGGCCAAGCCGAGCACGGTCGCCTTGCCCTTCGCCCGGCGCTTTTCGATCAGCGTCTTGACCTCGGCGGCCAGCGCCGCGCAAGCGTCGCCGGGGCTTTCGTAGATGTGGGCGGGAATCTTCTCGAGGCGGTCCTCGCCCGGAAGGGTCGGAAGCGGTTTGGTTTTGGCGGCCATGCGGATTTGTAAAATAACGTGGCGGTGCGATAGCGCCGCGCGATGGGGCTTTCAACGCCCAATCAAAGCGGCACCGCGAAACTTTTGGGGCGCAGGCGAACGATAGAGGTAGGGGCTGCGCATCGGCTTGCGCCGCCCCTCCCTCCGAACCGTGCGGGCGGATCTCCCGCGCACGGCTCTCCAGTCAGCGGGTTGTTCCGGGGCTGGAGGCTGGCGGTTTCCGCGGCTTTGGCCTCCCGCAGGCAGAGGAAGCCCTTGCCCGGCAAAGCAGCGGTTGGGCCAACGGCGGTGGTCCCGCCCCCGGCCACGGCTGCGGCACCCCCTCCGCCTTCGCAGGATGGAGCGCAGACGCATCCGCAGCCATGGGGCGGCAGCGGGGATGCCCAGCGGTCGCTTTTGACTCGCTCTCGCCCGCCCCTGCGGGGCAGCCTGGCGGCTGCCTATCTCCGCTGTTACCGGTTCCAAAGTTATTCAACAATCGGCGGAAGGGGCCTCCTCAAGGCCCTCTCCGCCGCCGATTGTGAATTACTTTGCGGCGGCGCTCTGGCCGTCTTGGACCGGCGGCACCGCCTCCAGCGCCGGTCCGGAGCGTTCCCTGCCTTTCGACATTGCACCCGCAGTCTGCCGCCGGGTTGCGCGCTGTCTCCCCTGCAAACGCCGGACGCGGAAGGCAGGGACCTATCTCCGAAAGGTCCGGCGGTTATGGGCATCGGCTCGCCATGGAGCGGCGATCTCGCCAAAGCGGTGCGCCTACTGCCGGACGGTTCGGAGAACCATCCCTGCCTCGCCGACGGCGCTCGCTACCCGACGGGCGACACGGTGCCGGGGAGCGACCCAGCCCTGAAGGATTCCTGCGACTCCTGTCGGCACTGGTGCCCCTCTGGCTGGCCAGATCGGGGTTGACGTGGGCACCCGCGCCCGGCATTGCCAGCCGCCCGCTTTGGAGTCTAGTCCGCCATGCCTCCGATCACCCGATCCGCACCCGCCCTCGCCGCCGCGCTTTGGCTCACCGCTGCCGCCCTGCCTTGCCCGGCGCTGGAGCACGACTGGCAATTCGCGCCGCAGCACTGGGAGGGCAAGGCGCTGAAAGCCGCCAAGGGCGATCTGAAGTTGGTCGCGGCGCAGGAGCCGGACCTTTACAAAACGGAGCTGAAGCTCGGCGGCGAACAATTGATGTGGGCGGAGGGCGTCGATCCGGCGTCGCTGCCGCAGGAGAAGATCACGGTCGAGGCGTGGCTCTCGCTGGAGAAGACGCAGAAGTGGGGCGGCATCGCGGGCTTCCTGCAAGACAACGGCAGCTACGAGCGCGGCTGGCTGCTCGGCTATAGCGACAACGGCTTCACCTTCTGGCTCTCGACCGGCGGCCCGCTCATGATGCTCGAATCGCCGCGCGGCATCGTGCCGGGCGAGCCGGTCCACGTGGCGGGCGTTTACGACGGCGCGTCGATCAAACTCTATGTCGGCGGCAAGCTGGAGGCGCAGAGGGCGGCGAGCGGTCCGATCGCCTATCCCGATGCGGCATTCTACACGCTGGGCGCCTACAAGGACGCGAACGAAAGCTATCCGATGGCCGGCGGAACGCTGCGGCGCGTGCGCGTGCTCGACTCCGCCTTGAGCGAAGCCGAGATCCGGCGCCACGCCGGGCTGCGCGAGCCGCTCGGCTTCGAGATCGAACCCTCGGTCCTCTTCACCGGTCCGGGCAAGGCGCGAGTCGAATGGCTGGCGGGACCGCCTGGATCGGGCACGGTCGGGTTCGGCACATCGCGCGCGCTCGGGTCCACGGCGCGGGCGTTTGGCGGCAAGATGGCGGGGTCCGGCGCGCTGTCCTACGCCGAGCTGGAGAACCTCGAACCCGATACGAAGTATTACTTCCGGGTCGCCGGCCTCGGCGGTCGCCTGAGCGAGGTCATGGAATTCCACACCGGCTTCGCCTTCCGCGCGCCCACCGCCGGCCAGCCTGGTGACGCGGCGGCGCGGGGCATCGGCGAATACTTGAGCCGGGAGCCGAAGGCCCTGCTGCCGGGATGGTGGTTTTGTTAGGATTGCGAGCGCGCCTCGCGCGGCAGATCGTCGATGGCACGCAATTCCGCGTGGTCTGGGTGCTGCCGGATGAAGCCCGCGTCAAGGCGCGGCGTGCCGAGCTTTACCCGACCGGTCTCTACGGGAGCCGGATCTCGTGCCTGCATGTGCCGGACCTCGAAGCGCTGCCGTTCACCAGCGGATTCGCCGGCGCGGTGATCGGGCAGCCGGGCGTCGCGACCACGGCGGAGGCGCGCCGCATCCTGCGGCCCGGCGGCGTCGCGGCGGTCCTCGACAAAACGAACCGCGTCTTCCCGGTCGGGCAGCGGGGCTACCCGGAAGGCGTCGGCGCATGGTCGCACCAATACGCCGACCCCGGCAATACGGCGGGATCGGCGGACGCCCTGGGCGGGGCGGCGGCGACCGGCGACCTGGCGCTCCAATGGGTCGGGCGGCCCGGCGGCGACTTCGGCATCGACCGCCAATCGCGGATGCCCGCGCCGCTCTCCGCCGGCCCGGTTTTGATCCACCAGGGTATGAACCGGATCGTCGCGCTGGATGCCTATAGCGGCGTGCCGCTCTGGTCGCGCGAGATCCCGGCGCTGCGCCGCATCAACCTGCCGCGCGATTGCGGCAACGCCTGCCTGTGGTCCGACCGCCTCTACCTCGCCGTCGGCGACCGGCTCTGGGGGCTGAAGGCGGGGACCGGCGAGTTCTTCCACGCCGCCCCGGTCATCGGAAATTCCGGCGGCGAATTCCAGTGGGGCTACGTCGGCGCGCTGGGCGACCGGATGGTCGGCTCCGCCGTGAAGCGCGGCGCGGCGTTTGACGCCTTCTGGGGCAAGGACGCCTGGTTTGACGAAAAGGCGGGCGGCGGCGCGGCGAAGGTCGGCAGCGACGCGCTGTTCAGCTTCAACCTGCTGCGCGGCGGCGGAACGTGGCGCTACACCGGCGGCGTGATCCTCAACCCGACCATCGCGCTGGCCGGGGATTCGGCTTACTTCGTGGAATGCCGCAACCCATCGGTCGCCGAAGGCGAGTCCCGCCGCCTGAGCGGACCCGAGATCTGGAAGGACCAATTCCTCGTCGCCCTCGATCTCCAGACCGGCGCGAAGCGCTGGGAGCAGCCGCTCGATACCGAGGACGGCACCGCCGCGTTCTACCCGCAGGTATCCGGCGAGAAGATCCTGATCACCAGCTCACGCGACCGATACTACCTGTATTGTTTCAACGCCGGCGACGGCGCGCCGCTCTGGCAGGCGGCAAACGCTTTACCGACGACCACCACAGCGCACACATCCAGCACCCGGTCATTCGTTTAAGGACAAAATCTACCTGCAGCCTACGGCTTACGACCTCGCCACCGGCGAGGTCTTCACCTGCAACGTGGCGAGCGCAGCGGCCGCCACACCTACGTCGGAGCTGGCAACGCGCTGCTCTATCGCGGAGCTTGGCCGCCGTCGCGATGCGGGGATATGGCGACCGAAAAGGTGACCGCGTGGGACCGGCCCGAGCTGCTGGCTCAGCGTCGTCCTTACGCATGGGCCGTTTTGGTGCCCGAAGGCGGCGGCGGCTGTCCCTGCGGCGGCTGGATGGAAACCTCTGCTCGCCCTGATCCCGCGCTCCCGCCTCTCAGCAAAACAGGGCTGGAGCCATTTCCCGAGCGCCCGGAGCGAGCGTGCCCGACCCGGCGACCGGCGAGTGGTTCCCGAGGCGCCCTCCTCTGGCGTGGCGCGATCCCACCGGATGGAATCCGAAAATCTTGTCCCGGCACTGCGATTCGTTGCCTCCGGCAGGCGCTGAAGCGGCTGCAGGATCCACCGCCGCCTCCCTGAGGAATTCCTCACCGACCATGGCCTCAGACCGAGGCATCGCGCACCCGGCAAAGAATCCGGGGTAACGACGATCCGGCAGCCCGACGGTCAAGCGACCAGAAAATTCCAGACAGAAAGACGGAACGAAGCCGCTACGTTATAGCGACTAAGGGTTTCAACAGAAGATCGGCGGCTGCCAGCCTTGCTGGAATCCTGACGCGCCCCCAGCCGCCCTCTACCCGTTCTATCTCTTATGATTTCTCCAAATCCCTCCCACACTTAGCCTCCGCTACGCCAAGCTGGCGGCGGGGGCGCTCGCGCTCATGCCGATAGCCCGCACGCCCAATCGGCGGAAGAGGCGAACCTTATGGCTGGCGCGGCCTAAATCAGAATGGCGACATCCCAGAGGTTTACACCAACGCGAAGGGGATCGAGGAAGAACCCGCGTGGACCCACGAATTGTCCGGGCGCGGCACCCCGGTCATCGTTGATGGACGCTCCGTCCAATACGGCTACCGCGGGGTGACCGAGGACCTGCGGGAAACGCTGACGTGCTCGACGCGAAGACCGGAAAGCTGATTTGGGAGAAGAAGTTCGCTGACTTCCTGAGCGATACGATCTACAACCGCTATGGGCTGGGATCGTGACCGCTGGAGCCGAGACAAAAGACATCTACCGATGACCTCACCGGGGATGTTCTTCTGCTTTGATTGGGATGGGAACGAAAAGTGGTAACGTCTCGATGATGGAGGACTTCGGGCGCCTCACCTTCCCGAACGGGCGGGTCGGCGCGCCGGTGATCGAGGGCAACCTGGTCATCATCCAGGGGATCACCGCGAACTGGGGCGCGGAGGGACCGCCGCGGAACCGCTACTACGCCTTCGACAAAGCGAGCGGAAAGCTGGTCTGGTCGTCCACGCCGGGCGTCCAGCCGGTCGATAGCTCATGGTCCACGCCTTATGTCGAGACGCGGGATGGCAAGCGGATCTTTTACGCCGGGACCGGCTGCGGCAACATCGTGGCGGTCAACGCGCTGAACGGCAAATCATACTGGCGGTTCCAGGCGTCGAAAGGCGGCGTGAACTGCTCGCCGGTCGTCCATGGCGACAAGCTGATCTACATCCACGGCGTGGAAAACCTCGACACGACCGAGACCGGGCGGATGGTCGCGATCAAAATTCCGAGCAGCGGGTTGAAGCCGACGCCCCCCGGGCAAGAAAACGCGCCGCTGCCGGCGGATGCCGAAGTCTGGCGTCTGCCGGTCTCGTCGTTCTCCAGCTCGCCAGTGCTGGTCGGGGACCGCGTTTACCAACTGACCGAAACCGGCTCGGTGCTGGCGGTCGATGCCAATACCGGCAAGCTGATGTGGGAGGAAAAGCTCGCCCCGGCGAACGTCCATTCATCGGTCACGGCGGCGGGCGGTCTGCTCTTCTGCCCGGTGGAAAACGGAAATTTCTATGTGCTGAAAGACGGCGGCGACAAGGCGGAGAAACTCTCGCATGTCGAGCTGGAAGGCAATTGCCTGGGCGCGCCGGCGGTGTGGGGCGGTCACGTCTTCGTCGAAACGACCAAACACCTCTACGCTTTCAAGATCAAGGCGGACAAAGTCGAGTATCACGCGCCCAAGGCTGCGGAGATGCCGAAAGCGGGGCCGGCGGCCGCGCTCCAGGCGGTGCCTGGCGAAGCGATCCTCGCGCCGGGTGGCTCGCAGGAATTCGCCGTCCACAAGGTGGATGCCAACGGCAATGTGCTCGGCGAAGCGAGCGGCGTTTCGTGGGCGAAATTCGTCCCGCCGACCGCCAAGGTGAAAGCCGAGATGGACGCCGCCTTCGACGGCGGGAAGCTTGCCGCCGGAGCCGACGCGAAGATGTCGGCGGGTGCGTTCAAAGCGACGGCCGATGGTCTCAGCGGCACGATCCGAGGTCGGGTCTTGCCGAAGCTGCCCTACACCGAAGACTTTGAATCCTATGAGAACGACGAAAATCCGTCGCCGGATGGCGGCGCGACCTTCGCCTACCCGCCGCTGCCGTGGATCGGTGCGCGCTTCAAATGGGAGATCCGCGAAATCGACGGCACCAAGGCGCTGACCAAGACGCTGGACCGCCTGATCCTCCAGCGGGCGATGACGTTCATCGCCGACACCGAGTCCTCCGACTACACGGTGCAAGCGGATATCATGACGGACGGCAACCGCCGGGTGAAGTCCGACGTCGGCTTGATCAACCAGCGCTACATCATCGCGCTGAAGGGCAACGCCAACAAGCTGGAGGTCTTCTCCAACTATGAGCGCTTCCGCCACGACGTGTCATTCAAAGTCGAGGCCAACAAGTGGTACACGATGAAGACGGCGGTCGAGGCGAAAGGCGACGGATCCGGCGTGATCCGCGCGAAAGTGTGGGAGCGCGGCACCGACGAACCAGAGGCGTGGACGATCGAAGTGCCCCACGACACGGTCCACCAGAAGGGCGCGCCTGGGATCTACGGGTTCTCCCCGCAAAGCCAGAAGCGCGTTTACGTCGACAACATCAAAGTTACGCCCAATAAGTAGCGAGGCTCCCAACCACCGACCCCGAACCCTTTACCCAATCCCATGAAATTCAGCCCAATCATCATCGCCCTCTGCGCCGCAGGCTCCGCCCAGGCGGGAGACTGGTCCGAGTGGGGGCACGACGCCTCCAAGAACATGGCGGTCCCCGACGCCAAGAACCTGCCGGTCGAAATCTCCGGCGGCGAAAAAATCAAGGGGACCGACCAGATCGATCTCAAATCGGCAACAGGAGCCAAATGGGTCACCAAACTCGGATCGCAGAGCTACGGCACAAAGACATCCGGCTCTGGCAAAATCCTGCTCGGGACCAACAACGAATCGCCTCGCATTCCCGCCTATGAAGGCGACCACGGCTGCGTCTATTGCCTCGACGAAAAGACCGGCGAGTTCATCTGGCAGTTGACTATCCCGAAGCTCGGAGCCGGGAAGGTGTCCGACTGGGAATTCCTCGGCGTGTGTTCCAGCCCGAACATCGTCGGCGACCGCGCCTATGTGATCACCAACCGTTGCGAAGTGCTTTGCATTGACCCAAACGGGCTCGCCGACGGCAACCAGGGGATGCAAGACGAGGGCAAGTATATCGTCGGCGGTATGACGGTCTCGATAAGTGAAGGAACCGGTCACCCTGACGGATAAGGACGCCGACATCATCTGGGGTTATGACATGCGCGGCGAACTCGGCGTCTTCCCGCACAACGTCACCAGTTCTTCGATCCTGCATGTGGATGGCAAGCTATTCGTCACCACCTCCAATGGGGTCGACTGGTCGCACCGAACCTGCGCTACCCGAACGCGCCATGCCTGATCTCGCTGGATGCCAAGACCGGCGAATTGATCGGCGAAGAAGGCTCCGGCATCGGCGAGCGGATCTTCCACTGCAACTGGTCGTCGCCCGCCTACGGCGGCGGTCAGGTTATCTTCGTGGCTACGACGGCTTCTGCTACGGCTTCGGCACCACCGCCAAGGAAGATGAGGAAGGCTTCAAGATCTTGCCCGAGCTGTGGAGGGTGGACTGCATCCCGGCAGAATACCGCAAGGATGACAAGGGCGAACCGATCAAATATGCCACGTTTGATGGTCCTCCGAAATCATCGGCACGCCGGTTTACTATGAAGGTCGCGTCTATGTCGCCATCGGACAAGATCCGAGCACGGCGAGGGTGTCGGGCAGCTCGTGTGCATCGATCCGAAGGAAGGGAAGGTCATTTGGGCGAGCAAGGAAGTCGAGCGCACGATCTCGACCTGCTCGGTCGCCGACGGGCTGGTTTACATCGCCGATTACACCGGACGCGTCCATTGCTTCGATGCGGTGGGCGGGACCAAATACTGGGAGTTCGACACCAAGGGGCACATCTGGGGTCCACCCTCGTCGCCGACGGCAAGGTTTATATCGGCAACGAGGAAGGCGAGCTATTTATCTTGAAGGCGGGCAAGAAGATGGAGCAGATCGGCAGCGCCGAGTTCACCTCCCCCATCTACAGCACGCCGACGGTCGCCAATGGCGTCCTCTACGTCCAGACCCAGACGCACCTCTACGCGTTCGAGAAGAAATAGCGCCTGCGCGCAGAGTCTAGATTTCGAAAAGCGCGGAGGCTCACCCTCCGCGTTTTTTTGCTGGGAGCGGGAAAGCCGCGCACGTTTTCCCCGCCCAATGGTTCGCTTTGTGCTGGGAAAGCAGGGTGAAATCCGTTACGCTCCTGAAACCTCCGCCCTCGTTTCCATGGATTGAAGATCTTTGTCTCGCTCACCGCCGTCCTGTTCGCCGCAGAGCACCTCGCCGCCGCCCCGGTCATTTCCGAGTTTCTCGCCGACCCCGACCCGAATCCTCATTGTTCGACGAAGACGGCGAGGCGCAGGACTGGATCGAGATCTACAACCCCGATGCCGCCAGCCTCGATCTGAGGGCTACGGTTGAGCGACGATGCCGCCTTCCCGTTAAAGTGGACGTTCCCGGCGCGCACCTTGGCTCCCGGCGGGCGGATCCTTGTCTTTGCCTCCGGAAAAGACCGCGCCCCGGCGGCGGGCGAACTTCACACGAACTTTGGCATGGACGGCGCAGGCGAATATCTCGCCTTGGCGGCTCCGGACGGCACGGTGCTAAGCGCCTTCGCGCCGATGTTCCCGCCGCAGCGCGAGGGGATTTCCTACGGCTCTGCGCCCAGCCTTGCCGAATCGCGCCCGATCCACCTGGGCATCGGCTGCCGCTACCGGGTCGCGACCGGAACGACGACCGGCTGGCAGACGCTGGGCTACTTCGACGGCGGTTGGTCCGCCGGGCAGCTCGCGGTCGGCTTCGATGTCGATGGCGACTACGATTCGATCATCGGGGCGGGATCGGACACCGAGGCGGCGATGTATGACCTGCGGTCGAGCTGCTACGCGCGCATCCCGTTCACCGTGGCGGACCCAACGCTCGTCCGCGCCTTGGTCCTCCGCATGAAATACGACGACGGATTCGATGCGTTCATCAACGGGGTGAAAGTCGCCTCGCGCTATATGGAAGCGAACCCGCAGTGGGATTCGTTTTCGACCGAAAACCGGATCGATGCGCTCAACGACCGCTACGAAGTCTTCGACGCCGATGCCGCGCTCGGCGCGCTGGTCGCCGGGCAAAACGTGCTCGCCATCCAGGCGTGCAACTTCACCGCCAACGCACTCTCGATTTCCTGATCGACCCGGAACTCTATCTCTACACGGACGATGGCGGCGAGGGATTCGAGGGCTATTTCGAGAAACCGACGCCCAGCGCGCCCAACAACCGGGCGGTGCTCGGCTTTGTGAAGGACACCAAGTTCTCGGTGGATCGCGGCTACTTCACCGAACCGACCGAGGTCGCCATCACCACGGAGACGCCCGGGGCGACGATCCGCTACACGGTAAACGGCAACCCGCCGACGGCGGCGAGCGGGCAGCTCTACACCGGGCCGATCACGGTGAGCAGCACGCAGACCATCCGCGCCGCCGCCTTCAAGGACGGCTTCCGCGAGACGAACGTGGACGCGCAGACCTATCTGTTCACCAGCGACATCCGGACGCAGTCGGACATGTCGGCGGCGATCACCAACAATGCCGCCTACTCTGCGCAGATCGAGCCGGGCCTGCGCTCGCTCCCGGCGGTCGCGCTCTCGCTGCGCAATTCGGATTTCTTCGACGCCAACGGCATCCACTCGATCGCCACGTTGGAGGGGCGCGCCCAGGAGGTCGAAGTTTCGTTCGAGTTTTTCGATCCCGAGGACGGGAGCATGACGCAGGCCAACGGCGGCATCCGCATCCACGGCGGCAACGCGCGGACGCACCCGAAGAAACCGCTCCGGCTTTACTTTCGCAGCGAATACGGACCCGGCCGGCTCGGATTCCCGCTCTTCGACGGCGCGCCGGTCCAGAGCTTCGACCAGCTCATCCTGCGACCCGGCGGGCACGATAGCTGGTCGCTGGCCGATGTCTTCGGGACCAGCACGTTCGACCTGCCCGCGCATGGCACGATCATGCGCGACCAATTCCTGCGCCGGACCGAGAACGCCATCGGCATCCTCTCGCCCGTCGGGCGCTATGTGAATCTCTTCATCAACGGCCGCTACTGGGGCGTTTACGACCTGCACGAGCGCGCCAACGCCACTTACTTCGCCGACCACCTCGGCGGGGCGGAGGACGACTTCGACGTGGTCCACCACCCGGAATTTTCCAACCAAGACTACGTCGTCACCGATGGCACGGCGGACTCGTGGCAAGACCTCGTGGACCGCGCGGCGGCGGGCGTGACCTCGCCCAGCGCCTACGCCGAGGTCGCCGAGATGCTCGACATCGATTCGTTCATCGACCACATGATCGTCCGGATGTGGTCGGGCGACTACGACTGGTGCGCTCGATCTACCGCGCGGGCGAAGACGTGACCGTCTTTAGCAACAAGAACTGGTATGCCGGGCGGCGCGCGCGCGGCTCCTCGCCGGACGGCTTCCGGCTCTTCACCTGGGACGGCGAAATGTCGATGGGCAACCACCTCATGTTCAACCTCGCCGGCGTCGATGTCGCCCAGCGCGTGACCGACCTCGACCTGACCCGCGCCAACTCCGCCGGGTCGCCGGTCGCCATTTACGATGCGCTGCGCCGCAACACCGAGTTCAAAGTCCGCTTCGGCGACCGGCTGCAGAAGCACTTTTTCAATGGCGGCGCGATGACCCCGGCGGCGAATGCCGCGCGCTGGGCGGCGATGGAAGACGAGATCGAAGGCGCGATCATCGGCGAATCCGCGCGCTGGGGCGACGAGGGCGGCATCACCTTCACGCGCGACGGCAACTGGCGCCCGGAAGTGGCCTGGGTCCAGAATACCTTTATCGCGGGGCGCAATGCGACGGTGCTCAACCAATTTCGCGCGGTCGGCTTGTATCCGCCGATCGATGCGCCGAGCTTCAGCCAGCACGGCGGCGAGATCCCGGACGACGGATCGTTTTCCCTGGCGATCACCGGTCCAGCGGCGAGCACGATTTATTACACGACTGACGGCAGCGACCCGTATGACCCTCCGCTTTCGATCTCGACCCAACTGATCGGCGAAAACGCGCCCGTCACCGCGCTGGTGCCGACGACCGCCAACGGCGGCTCCGCCCTTGGCTCGCGCTGGTATTTCCTCGGCGAACCTTCGAATTCCGCAAACTGGAAGTCCGGCACCAACGGCGTCGGCTACGAGACGGCGCCCGCCGACTATGCGGACCTGATCAACACGGATGTCTCGGAAATGTATACTTCGAACGGCAGTGTCTATATCCGCATTTTGTTCGAAATCCCCGACCAGGAGACGCTGGACGCCTTCGACAAGTTGACGCTGAGCATGCGCTACGACGATGGATTCGCCGCCTACCTGAACACGCGGCTCGTCGCCAACAAAAACGCGCCGCTCACGCCTGCCTACAATAGCGTGGCGACCGCCAACCACCCGGATAGCGACGCGGTGATCTACGAGTCGTTCGATATCTCCAGCAATCTCTTCGCCCTGCGCGTCGGCTCGAATATCCTCGCCATCCAGGGGATGAACGACGGCACGGACAGCTCCGACCTTTTGATCCAGGCGCGCCTCGAAGCCTCCGCCGACATCAGCCCCGGCGGCCCGTCCGCCAATGCGGTCGAATACACCGGCGCGATCCCGCTCGCCCAATCCGGAGCCGTCCGCGCACGCGCCCTGTCCCAGGACGGCGACTGGTCGGCGCTGACCGAGGCGCAATTCATCTACGGCACCCCGGCATCGGCGGCGAATTTGGTCGTCAGCGAGCTTTCGTATCGCCCGCTCGGTGCCACCACGCTGGCAGAGATTGCTTCCGGCGCGACGGATCGCGGCGCGTTCGAGTTTATCGAAGTGATGAACGTCTCGGCGGAGCGCATCGACCTGACCGGCGTTGCCTTTTCTGCGGGGATCGTCTTCGACTTCACCGGCTCAAACGCGACCTCGCTCGATCCCGGCGGGCGCGCCCTGGTGGTGGCAAACCTCGCCGCCTTCACCGCCCGCTATGGAGCCGCCGCCGCCGCGCTCGTCGCCGGGGAATTCGGCGATCTGACCAATCTCGACAACGGCGGCGAATTGGTCGCGCTGAATGCGGCGGACGGCTCGGCGATCCAGAGTTTCACCTACGACGACCGCGCTCCCTGGCCGGAGTCGCCCGACGGCGAGGGCTTCAGCCTCGTCCTCATTGACCCGATGTCGCTGCCAGACCACGGCGATCCGGCTAGCTGGCGGGCGAGCCTGGATCTCGGCGGCACGCCGGGCGGCGATTCGCTCGCGGACTACGAGAGCTGGGCGCGGCGCTACTTTGATCCGGATTCGCCCAGCTTCGCCGCCCGCTCCGCGCCGGGCAACGACGACGACGGCGACGGCATCGTGAATCTCTGGGAGAAAATCCTCGCCACCAACCCGACGGTCCCGAATAGCAGCGGCATCGCCGGCGGTGTCATCGAGGACGCTGGCGAGTCATTCCTGATGATCGAGGCCACCGTCCGCGCCGGAGCCTCCGCTAACCTCTTCGGCGAAGGCTCCGAAAACCTCGCCCAATGGTCGGATGCCGACGCTACCCTCGTCGACATCGTCCCCCGCCCCAGCGCCGCGACCGAGACGGTCCGCTATCGCTTGATTGCGCCGATGGAAAGCGGCGGCGGCTTTTTGCGATTCGGCGCCTCGGAGTAGCTCCGATGCCTGAAGCGCGGCGCAGCACGGATTTGCAATCTGCGGTTGGTGGCGGCTCGAATGACCGCCGCTATTTGGCGGTTTTTTTGGCAGGAAAATGGGGGTAGGAAGATTCATGCCAGGTGGGGCGGATTCGATTTTGGATTGAGGCGAAGTGATGTGCGCTGATGGAGCGCGACCCTGCAGAGACGGCACTCTTGCCGTCTCGGATCTGCGGGATCGTTTTCGCCTTCTGGGCTACCGCCGCCCCGACTTCCACGCTGGCGGACGGTTTGTCAAAACGGCAGTGCCGCGACCGGTTGCGGGACGACCAAGGGTAGGGACGCCTCGCCGAGGCGTCCGCCTTCGCGGGAAGTGCCCGGCCGAGGTGGGAAGTGCGGCTTCGCCGATGGGTTTTGGATAATCGGCAGGATGCCGATGCTACTGGGCTGCCTTGCGCGCAATGCCTCGCGCTATGGCTGGGCCTGCCCGCTGAGCCATGCTTTGACCGCCGCCGGGATCGCGCGGGAAATCGACATCTCTGCGGCGAAGAAATCGCCTTCGTCTAGGGCGGCGAGCGCTTTGGGCGCGTGGTGTTGCAGCTCTAGGTCGAAGCTCAGGTCTGAGCTGATCGCTTCGTTTTGGTGGACTTCGACGGCGAGGACGTTTTCGCCGTCGCGGAGCGGCAGCGATTTGAAATAGGCGAGGCGGAAGATCGTTTCGCCTTGGTCGCGGACCGTTTGGTTGGTTGGATCGCCGGGGCGGATCGGCTGGCCTGGGGGAAAGCCGTCGCGCAGGATTTCTTCGCCGTTGAGATAGACCGCCGCGCCGTCATCGCGCAGGACAGCGAGCCGCAGGTCGGTCGCGCCTGCCGGGGGACCATTAAACCGGAGGCGGAAATACGCGGCGAGGTGCTTGGCGTTTTTGTCGCCGCCGAAGCCGATCTCGGTCGCCTCGCCGCCGTCCCCATAGCCGAGTTCCGCCTTGCCCTCTGGCCAATCCGCATCGTCGAAATCGGGATCCCGCCAGCCGTCCGGCGGCGCGCCGCGATCCCAGTAGCGCCATGCCGAGCCGCGCGGCACCAGCACCTGTAGGTCCGCGTTGCCCAACGCCGCCAGCGCCGAGCCGCGCGGCACCAGCGCCTGCGGGGCCGCCTTGCCCAGCGCCGCCAGCGCCTCGTCCAGCGCGCTGCGGGCGTGGCTCTCCAGCGCGCGGTCGGTATCGTCGGCCGGCTCCAGCCGGGTGCTGGCGACCGTGGCGA
The DNA here is from genome assembly GCA_041395145.1 of Verrucomicrobiales bacterium. Classification (GTDB taxonomy): domain Bacteria; phylum Verrucomicrobiota; class Verrucomicrobiia; order Verrucomicrobiales; family DEV007; genus JAWLBD01. The sequence goes on from JAWLBD010000019.1 coordinate 90,105, forward strand.
AGCGGGCGAGCGAGGCGGCGGCCAGATGGCGGTCGGCGGCGTTTTCGGCGGCGGCGGCGTTGGCGAATGCCCAGGCGAGCCGCCAGAAGTCGCCTTCCTCCGGCGGCTGCCCGTCCGCCGCGCCGGGGTCGAAGCGGGCCAGCGCCATGGCGAGCAATCCGCGGGCGTGCGCCGACGCGGCTTCGGCTCCGCCTTCCACCGCGACGAGCCGCCCGATCCGGTCGCGCACCTCGGCGAGCAGATCGCCGACCTTTCCGCCCGCAGGCTCGAACGGCGCGAGAGCCGCCTCCGCCGCGCGCATCAGCTCTAACAAATCACCCGTCCGCCCCGCCTGCCGCCAATACTTGTCCGCCGCGCGCAGGCTGCTGCCGAGTTCCTGCGGCGGACCGGGGTCGCTGGGGGAAAGCGCGACCGCCCGCGCATAGGTCGCCACCGCGTCCTCCATCGCGGCTTTGGCATCGGCGAAATGTTCGAGATCGAGGTGCCACATCGCCATGTTGTGGTGCGAGTTGGCGTAGTTTTCCATCCACCGGATATTTGCCGGATCCCACTCGGTCAGCGCGCGGCGCGCCTCGAGCGATTCCTCCAGGTAGGGCAAAGCGCGGTCGTGTTCGCCCATCTTGTCGAACAGGGTGCCGACGTTGTTGAGCGAGGTCGCCAGCTCGCGCTTCCAGCGCACCATGTCCGGCTCTAGCGCGACGGTCCGGCGCTCGAGCGCCACGCCTTTCTCGTACGCCTCTTCCGCCTCGGGGAATTGGGCGAGGCTGGTGTGGCAGTAGCCGAGGTTGTTGTAGATGTGGGCGGCGGAGCGCAGCACCTGCGGGTCGTCCGGGGCGAGCGCCAGCGCCTGCTCGGCGTCCGGCAGCGCCTTGCGATACTGCGCGACCGCCTCCGCGTAGTCGCCGTCCAGCCGCTCGCTTTCGCCGAACCCGAACAAGATTTTCGCGCGTTCGCGCACCCAGTCCGCGTCGCCAGCGCCGCCGCCCGCCAGCGCCGCCTCGACGATCTGCAAGGCGGCGCGGTAGGCTTCGTCGGCGGCGTCCAGGTCGCCCTGCGCGTGGAAAAGATAGGCGAGTTCGGTCCAGGCGTGGGCGAGCGAATAATGCGTCTCGCTGGCCGGGTCGGCATCGCCGGCGAGCGATTCGAACAGCCGGATCGCGGCGCGGTGGGATGCCTCGCACTCGGCGAGCTTGCCCTGTTCGTATTGGCAGAGCGCGATCTCTTCGAGCAGCATGGCGCGGCGTTCCTCGCCCTCCGGCGTGCGCAGTTCGGGCGGCAGGTTTTCGTAATACGCCAGCGCCTTCTGGGCGACGGACTCGACGACCTCGGTGCGGCCGACCGGCTCGAGTTCGTCCCGCAGATCCTCGAAGATGAAGCGGACGAGTTCCTCGGCTTGGTCGCGGGCGCGCCGCGCGGCGTTCGCCTCGGTCCGCGCCTCCGCCGCCCGCGCCTCGGACTCGGCACGCGCGGCGGCGACCGATTTTTCCAGGTCGCGCTGCCGGATCAATCCGATGACCATGAGCGAGCCGAGCGCCGACAGCAGGGCGCTCGCCGCAGCAACGGCGATGAGCTTGGGGCGGGAGGAACGTGGCATGGCGCGGTCGCCGGGAATCTGGCGGCGGGCGCGGCGGCGCGCAACGCCTTGGTTGGCGGGCGATCCGCTGCTGCGGTGCGCCCAAACATTAACCCGGATACGCCCGGATCCCGAAGACGTGCACCGGCGCGGTGCGCCCTTTGACCTCGTGCTCGCCCACCGAGCCGCCGTAGCCTGCGCCGCCGTCCCAGTCCGCCATGAACTCGCCGCTGGCCACGACGTTGACTCCTAGCTTGCGGGTCAGGTCTTGCAGGCGGAAGGCGACGTTGACCGCGTCGCCGAGCATGGTGAATTCGCCTTTGCCCATCTGGCCGAGAGCGACCGACCCGATGTGGAGGGCAACGCCGGAGTCGAATGTGACGCCGTGGGATTCGAAGACCTCGCGGCGCTCGTTGTAAGTGTGCTCGCAGGATTGGCGCAGCTCCCGCGCGGCGACCAGCGCCTTCTCCCGCGTGGGCGGCGAAACATCGGTCCAGTAGGCGAGCACCGCGTCGCCGATATACTTGTCCACGGTGGCGCCGCAGTCGCTGAGGATCTCGTCGCAATCGCGATACCACGAGCCGATGGTTTGGGCGAGTTCGTCGGGCGGCAGGCGCTCGGAGAGCTTGGTAAACCCTTTGATGTCGGAGACGAGGATGATGACCGGGACGGTGCGGATGTCCGAGAGCGTGCGGTCGAGCATCGTGTCCTCCATGAGCTGGGTCTGCTCGCCCATCGTGCCCTCGGCGAGGAAGCGGAACTCGAAGTCGGCGATGCGGATGCGGTCCCCGGCGCGGAGGCGGCGGATGGTGGTGACGCGCTGCCCGTTGATGTAGGACCCGTTGTAGCTGCCCAGGTCGTAGAACCAGTAGCCGCCGTCATCGTGCCGCCGGACCATGGCGTGGCGGCGGGAGACGCGCCCGTCCGGCAGGCAGATCGTCGATTCCTTTTTGCGGCCGAGGATGGTGACCTCGCCGAGTTCGGTGAAGGCGTGGGTCGCGGCGTTGACTAGGGAGGCGGACATCGTTGATCGCGGGTTACCAAATTTGCCAGGTCAGCATCGCCCCGGCGGAGAAGCCGCCGAGATCGGCATCGAATTGCGCTGCCCCGGCGCTGGCGGAAAGCTCCTGGCTCCAGTCGTAGCGGGCGAATCCGCGCAGCGAAAGCGACTCGGTGACCTGGACGCCCGCCGCCGCCTGCACGTAGCCGCCGACCAGCAGGTCCGTGCCGGAATCGCGATGCTCCCACCGCTTCACCGCACGCTCCGGTCCGCCATTGCGGCGCGCGTATAGCGTCTCCCGGTTCGCCAGCTCCCAGTCGGCGACGTTGACCGCCAAGCCGCCGCCGAGCTGCAGGTAAGCGCGCCCGAATTCGATTTCCGCCGCGCCGCCAAAACTGAGCGCATAGAGATCGACCTCCGCCTCGTTTTGCACCCGGTTATAGAACTCAGTCCGCTCCCGCGCGACGATGCGCTCGCCCGTCGCCCGCGCGCTCGGGCGGTTGGCGATCACCGGTCCGGGTCCGGCGAAGCTGCCCGAATACGGCGCGAGGGGCGGGATGATACCTTGTAGCGAGAAGGCGTCGCGCACCGAGAGCTGCCGCCGCTCCTCGCTCTGCAGCTCATAGAACGTCGCCCCGGATTGATCGGCATCGAGCTGGAAGAAGGCGAAGCCGAGCTGCGGGCCGAGGGAGACCGCCCCGCCGCAGCAATCGACCGGCAGCGGGAAGAGCGCCTCAATCTCGATCTGCGGAGCCGCCTCGAAGCCGTCCGAGCCAACCGATTCCTCCAGAGACCCGAGCGAGCGCTGCCGCGACGAATCGACCGCCATCCCGCGCGCGGTGAAGACCAGCGCATCGCTCTGCACCTGGCCGTTGCCCGCATAGCCCCAGAACCAGGTGTCGCCCGTCGCATCGGTCGCGCCATCGAGAAAGACGTAGCCGTCATCGTAAACGCGACCCGCCGGAGAATCCGCCGCGCCGACCGGGGCGGGGATCCGCGAACTCGGCGCGACCGTCAGCGGCGTGCGATAGGCGGGGCTGTAAGATCCCGACCGCAGCGAGATCCCGCCGATATCCCGCCAGACCGCCCCGGCGGACACGCGGATCTTCGGCTGATAGGGATCGGCGGGCGGCGCGGCAGGCTCCGGGACCAATTCGGCAGGACCGGCGGCGGCGATCCCCTGTGCCGAGGCAAAGGCGAACGCTGCGAAGATGGGCTGTAGGCGGGGATTCATCCGCCTCTCTCTTACCATCTCGGAGGCGGCGATGCGATGGGAAGTTTCTGTTGCTGCCTCCGGTCTTGCTCGCCAATTTTTTCGCAATGTGTCTGCCGATACGCGTTTTCGGGCCCGCTCTACGGTCCCGACCCGAACACGGCGCCCCCGCTTTGATCACCAGCCCCCCACCCCATGAACCGGCATCTCATTCTCGCCCTCTCCGTTCTGGCCGCCGCCTGCGCCCAAGCCGCGCCGCCCGCCGAGCGTTGGATCTACTCGCAGACCAATCTGATGGTGGACCAGAATTGCGACGACCTGATCGCTTTGATGAAACGCGGCAAGGCGGCGGGCTACAACGCGGTGCTGGTCAGCGATTCGAAATTCGGGCGGCTCGCCACGCTGGGCGACAACTATTTCGACAACGCGCGGCGTGTGAAGGCGGCGGCGGAAGAAATCGGGATTGCCATCGTGCCGGCCGTCTGCCCGATCGGCTACTCGAACGAATTGCTCTTCAACGACCCGAACCTGATCGAGGGTCCGCCGGTCAAAGATGCGCTTTTCGAGGTCCGCGGCGGCATCGCCCGGCACCTGCCCGATCCCGCCGTCGCGCTCAAAGGCGGCGACATGGCAGCGCTGTCCGCCTGGGATTGGAAGGACGATTCCGTGACCGCGGACGGCGGCGCGGCGAAGGCGATGCCGGCGGGCGGGAACGCGCGGCTCGTGCAAAAGCTCAAGCTCACGCCCTTCCGCCAATACCACATCGCGGTGCGGGTCAAGACGCGCGATTTCACCGGCGAGCCGGAGGTCAAGCTGCTGGCGGAGGGTGGGCGCTCGCTCAACCACGCCAGCCTCGGCGTGAAGCGCACGCAGGACTGGGCGGAGCACCACGTCGTGTTCAATTCGCTAGAGCACGCGGAGGCGAACCTCTATCTCGGGAGCTGGGGCGGAACCGGCGAGCTGTGGTGGGACGACGCGACGCTCGAAGAAATCGCTTTGGTCAACCTGATCCGGCGCCCCGGCGCGCCGCTGCGCATCCAAATCGAAGGCGGGCGCGATCTGGTCGAGGGTCATGACTTCGCCCACCTCGCCGACCCGCTGACGGGCGTGAAACCGTGGCCCGGCGAATACGAAAGCTACCACCAGCCGCCGGCGATCCAGCTCAAAGGCGTGGCCGACGGCACCAGGCTCCGCGTTTCCTACTACCACGCGATCACGGTCGGCGAGGGCCAGGCGATGGCATGTCCGTCGGAGCCGGGGACCGATCGATCCGCTGCGCGACCAGGCGCGGCGGATGCACGCGCTGTGGGGGCGCGCGGCTACATGATGTCGCACGACGAGGTCCGCGTGCTCAACTGGTGCGACGCGTGCCAACGCCAGAAACGGACGCCGGACCAGATCCTCGCCGAAAACGTGAAGCAATGCGCCGCCATCTGGCGCGAGGTCAACCCCGGCGGCACCCTCTACGTCTGGAGCGACATGTTCGACCCGCACCACAACGCCGTCGCCGGTCCTACCCTGGTCAACGGCGACCTGCGCGGTGCCTGGGAGGGCTTGGACAAAGACATCGTCATCCTGCCATGGAACTTCGGCACCCGCGCCGAAAGCCTCGAGTTTTTCGCCGGACGCGGGCACCGCCAGCTCATCGCCGGCTACTACGATGCCGATCCCGCCAAGCTCCGCGACTGGCTAAAAGCCGCCGAACCCCACGGCGGCAGCGTCATCGGCGTGATGCACACGACCTGGCGGAAGGACTACTCGAACCTGGAAACGTTTGCCGAGATGTGGGGGCGGTAGCTTGGTCATCGCGATTGGCGAACGAGCGCCAACGCATTGGATGTGCGCGTCTGCCAATCCCGCCACAACCGCGCCCCTTGTATTCCCCTGATTCGGTGGAAACTTCGCGGTTCGCTCAATGGCGTGCGCTGCTGCGCGCCGACCACCCAAAATGACTTACCCGATCCATCCCCAGGAATGATCCAAGACCTGCGCGGCATCCTCCATTACGTCCCGCAATTCCGCGGCAAGATATTCGTGGTCACCTTCGACGGCGCGGCGGTGGCGGATCCAAACTTCGCCAACCTGCTGCTCGATGTCGCCGTGCTGCACAACCTCGGCATCCGCGTGGTCATCGTCCACGGCGCGGGGCAGCAGATCCGGAAGCTGGCGGAGAAGCGCAAGGCGGCGCTGTCCAACGACGATGGCTCCGGTCCGACCGATGCGGCGACCATGGAGATCGCCATCGATGCGGTCGGGCGGATCACGACCAGCGTGATGCAGGGGCTGACCGCCGTGGGCTTGCGCTCCGCCCAGCTCAATGCGTTGATCGCCCACCGCGCCGGGTTTTGAAGGGCGTGGACCAAGTCTATACCGGACGCGTGGACCGGGTCCACGGCGAGAGCTTCCATTCGGTGCTCGGGGCGGAGATCGTGCCGGTCGTCACGCCGGTCGCCTACGATGGGCGGGGCAACACGCTGCGCGTCAATAGCGACCACCTCGCCGCCGAGATCGCCATCGCGCTCGGTGCCAACAAGGTCATCTACGTGACCGACATGGCGGAGATCGGAGCCTTCGGGCTGGACGCGCCGCAGCACCTCGCCGTGGCGGAGGCCCGCGCGCTGGCGGGTCAAAATGCGGAGGCTCCCCGCGGTTGCTTTCAAGCTGGAGCACGGCGCGCGCGCCTGCATGGACGGCGTGCCGCGCGCCCACATCATCGACAGCCACCATCCCGAGGCGATCCTCGCGGAAGTCTTCGACAACATCGGCATCGGCGTCATGATCCACGCCGACGAATACCGAAGCCGTCCGCCCGGCGGAGGAACCCGACATCGCCAGCATCATGGCGCTGCTCCGCCAGTCGATCGAAGATGAGGCGCTCGCCCACCGCACGCAGCAAGATCTGCTCGCGCGGCTCGGCGACTACTTTCTGCTCGAGGTGGACAAGAACATCATCGGCACCGTCGCCGTCCATCAGCACGCGGCGGATGGCGGCGGCATCTCCGCCGAGCTGGCCTGCCTCTACGTCCGGCGCTCCCACGAAAACCAAGGCCACGGCCGCCGGCTCGTCCGCTTCGCGGAGCTGAAGGCGCGCGGTCTCGGCGCGAAACAGCTCTTCGCCATCACCACGCAGGCGGACCAATTCTTCTCCGACAAATGCGGGTTCCGCGAGACCGGGGCGGAGGAACTTCCGCCCGCCCGGCGGGAGGCGCTAGAACGCAGCGGCCGCCGGTCGAAAGTCTTCCTCAAGGACCTCTAGCCATGGGCGGGGCAAAGGCGAAAAAAATCCGGCTCGACCAGGCGCTCGCCGAGCGCGGGCTGTGCGATTCCCGCGAGCAAGCCAAACGCCTGATCCTCGCCGGCGAGGTCAAGGTCGGCGGCCATGTCGTGGACAAACCGGCGTCGAAGATCGATCCGGATGCCGAGATCGACGTCCGCGAGCGCCCGAAATACGTGAGCCGCGGCGGGCTGAAGCTCGAAGGCGCGCTCGACGCCTTCGGCATCGATCCGGCGGGCATGGTCTGCGCCGACATCGGCGCATCCACCGGCGGGTTTACCGACTGCCTGCTCCAGCGCGGCGCGGCGCGCGTCTATGCGTTCGACGTCGGCACCAACCAGCTCGCCTGGAAAATCCGCAGCGATCCCCGCGTCATCGCCCGCGAACAATTCAACTGCCGCCAACTCCTCCCCGAACATCTCGAAGGCGCGGAATCCGGAGCCGACCTCTGCGTCATCGACGTCTCGTTCATCTCGCTCACGCTCATCCTCGGTCCCGCCCTCGGCATCCTCCGCCCCGGCGGCAGCATCGTCTGCCTGATCAAACCGCAGTTCGAGCTGGAAAAGGGCGAGATCGGCAAAGGCGGCATCGTCCGCGATCCCGCGCTTCACCAAAAATGCGTCGCCAAGATACGGTCCTTTATCGACGCGCGCGATGACGCCGACTGGCTCGGGCTGGTCGATTCGCCGATCGAAGGCATGGAGGGAAACCGCGAATTCCTCGCGCAGATCCGGCGGCGGTAGCTCCTCCCGCCCGCTGTTGCGCACCGCCGCACCGCCGCACCGCATCGGTGACGGCTTGTCCTGTACACCAGTCCGCGCCCGGCTTTGAAGGCGCGGGCGCGGACGGTTCTTTTGGGGCTACCTGTCTCTCTCAGGATTCTTTGGCATCCGCCTACGGGTTGAACTGGCGGAGGTTAGACAAGCGATAGCGATAGAAATAATCTAGCGGCTTCGGGTCTTTTTCTGTCGCATAGTCTGGAAGATCCGGATCGTTCGGGTCGATCAGCCGCTCGATCAGCGCCGAGCCACGCATCCGACCCGTCACCAAATCAGTCCCCTCGACCCACTTCGCCGGATCCGTCCCGCGGACTTTGCGGAGCGTCTCTATCGTATAGAAAACTTTAAACGTATTCGAACGAGTCGTAAGGCGAGGATAAAGCGAAGCGTAAGGACGCTCTTTCAGGTTGTCGCCAGTTAGCTTATGACGATCCCAAAACCCTTCCATATCCCCGATCTCATAGTCCGTTTCGCCGGGAACTTTGGGAACGAGAAATAGTTCGCAAATCTCCGAGGCGCTCTTGAAAATCTTGTGCTCATCAAAACGATCCTCAAACTGCTCTAAGGTCGCTTTCTCATCGATAGGATAGCGGTAGGTCTTAACTGACCCCTGTGTTTTATATTTAATCACATCCGCATCAGGAACGGCGATCACCCGCTCTGACTTCAGCACGGCATGAAGACCGGTTGCCCGCCTGATATGACTGAATGGATAGATGCGATAATTCATGTTGATCTTACCAGCGGTCGCAAATGGCTCGCTAATCGCGTAAGGCTCAACTACCGGCATCCAAAAATAGTCCAGCCACAGGTGATCCGGAGGATCCATCGATCCGTAATGCGCCTCAGGCTCTCCCTTGTTGATATCCGGACGAAACAACAGCGTTCGCCATGGGACAAAATCCCTCGCTCCAGTTGGAAGAGACCCGAACATCACCGCCGAGGGAATATTGGGAACGGAAAACCGG
>JAWLBD010000020.1:0-94149 GCA_041395145.1 Verrucomicrobiales bacterium
CCGCCGTCATCGACGATCAACTGCGGTCCCAGCCCGCCGGGGAAGCTCAGCGCCCGCTCGGTGCACCACCAGTATTCCTCCAGCGTCTCGCCTTTCCACGCGAAGACCGGCACGCCCGCCGCCGCGATCGCCGCCGCCGCGTGATCCTGCGTCGAGAAAATATTGCAGCTCGCCCAGCGCACCTGCGCGCCCAGATCAGTCAGCGTCTCGATCAAGACCGCCGTCTGGATCGTCATGTGCAGCGACCCCGTGATCCGCACCCCCGCCAGCGGCTTCTCCGCCGCATACTTCTCACGGATCGCCATCAGCCCGGGCATCTCGCTCTCGGCGATCGTGATCTCTTTGCGCCCAAATTCGGCGAGGCTCAGGTCTTTGACTTTAAAATCTTGTTCGGCGGACATGGCGTGGGTCAGGGTGATTAGGTTTGAGGAAATTCGCATCATGATATCATGATATGTTGATACGAATACGGTGCCACCGCCGCCTGTCAACGCGATTTCTTTTCCGAAAAGATCAAATCAGGGCGCGAGAAAGCGACACCGCCAGCGCGGAGACGGTCTTCTCTCCCAACCTGCCAGTAGGAGGTCCTCCAAGGACTGGGCTACCCCCGCAAAATCTGGGCGAGCACGTAGGGCAGGATGCCGCCGGCTCGGTAGTAGTCGATTTCGACCGGGGTGTCGAGGCGGACGATGACCGGGACTTCGACGGATTCGCCGCCGGGCACCTCGGCTTTGAGGGTGACTTCTTGGCGCGGCTTGATGTCGTTGCTCAGCCCGGTGATCGAGAACGTCGCGTCGTGGCGGGCGGCTACTTTGTCGTAGTCCTCTTTGTTCTTGAAGTTGAGCGGGAGGACGCCCATGCCGATGAGGTTGCTGCGGTGGATGCGCTCGAAGCTCTTGGTGACGACGGCCTGGACGCCGAGGAGGCGGGTGCCTTTGGCCGCCCAGTCGCGGGAGCTGCCCATGCCGTAGTCTTCGCCGCCGATCACGACGAGCGGGGTGCCGTCGGCTTTGTAGGCCATGGCGGCGTCGTAGATGTGGGTGGGCGTGCCGGACTCGGTGCTCTTCGGGTTGTCGAGCGCCGGGACATCGCCGCCGCCGAAGTAGGTCGTGTAGCCGCCTTCGGTGCCGGGGACCATGAGGTTTTTGATGCGGACGTTGCCGAAGGTGCCTCGGGTCATGACGCGGTCGTTGCCGCGGCGGCTGCCGAAGCTATTGAAGCTCGCCTTTTCAACGCCGTGGTCGAGCAGGTATTTCCCTGCGGGGCTGTCCGCTTTGATCGCGCCGGCGGGCGAAATGTGATCGGTGGTGACCGAGTCGCCGAAAATGCCGAGCGGGCGCGCGCCGGTGATGTCGGCGATGTCGCCGAGCTCGCCGGTGTAGCCTTCGAAGAACGGCGGGAGCTGGATGTAGGTGCTGTCGTCATCCCACGCGTAGGTCGCGCCGGACTTGCCGGGGATTTCGCCCCATTTCGGGTTGGCGGAATCGAAGTCGCCGTAGAGCTTTTCGTAAACCTCGGGCTTGAGCGCGGAGGCGAGCAGGTCTTTGACCTCCTGCTGGGTCGGCCACAGGTCGGCGAGGAAGACGGGATCGCCATTTTGGTCGGTGCCGAGCGGGTCTTTCGTGAGGTCGAGGTCCACGCGGCCGGCCAGCGCGTAGGCGACGACCAGCGGCGGGCTCATCAGGAAGTTCGCCTTGATCGAGCCGTGGATGCGCGCCTCGAAGTTCCGGTTGCCGGACAAGACGCTGGCGCAGACGAGGTCGCCTTCTTTGATCGCGCCGTCGATCGCCGGGTGGAGTGGACCGGCGTTGCCGATGCAGGTGGTGCAGCCGTAGCCGACGGTCTGGAACCCGAGCTGGTCGAGTTCGCCCTGGAGCCCGGTCGCCTCGAGGTAATCGGTGACCACGCGCGAGCCGGGACCGAGCGACGATTTGACGAATGGCGCGACCTTGAGACCTTTTTCGTTCGCCTTTTTGGCGACCAATCCGGCGGCGAGCATGACGCTCGGGTTGCTGGTGTTGGTGCAACTGGTGATCGCGGCGATCAGGATCGAGCCGTGCCCGATCTCGGTGTGGATCGGGTCGAACGCATCGCGGACGAGCACCGTGTCGGGAGCCGGGCGGTTGTGGGTCATCTCCGCCTCATCGCGCGGCGCAGCAGGCGTCGCCTCGAGCAGCGATCCGACCGCGAAGCCGGCCGGTTCGCTCATCTCGACCTTGACCCGCGTGCTGCGGTTCTCGGCGGGCAAGCCAGCGACCGCCCTCCGCGACCGGCGCGCTGAACGGGGCGTTGAAGCGCTCGGCGTCAGCGCCGGGACGTCGATGCGGTCCTGCGGGCGCTTGGAATTCCGGACACGGCGGGCACCACGCTGGCGAGGTCGAGTTCGAGATCGTCGGTGTAGTCGCACTCGCCTTTCTGCGGGATGCCGAAGAAGCCGCCTGTGCGCCGGTAGTTTTTCGACCGTCTGGCAGAGATCCGGGCTGCGGCAAATTTGCCGCGCAGGTATCTGATCGTCTCGGCATCGACCGGGAAGGAAGCCCATCGTCGCGCCGTATTCCCGGGCGCCATGTTCGCGATGGTCGCGCGGTCCGGCAGGCTGAGCGCCTCTGCTTCGGGACCGTAGACTCGGTGAACTTGCCGACCACGCCGTGGGCGCGGCCTCTGGGTGACCCGCAGCGTCAAATCGGTGGCGGTCACGCCGCTGCCAGCTTCCCATTGCAGATAGACGCCGACGACTTCCGGCACGAGGAACGTGACCGGCTGGTAGCATCCCGGCTTCCGCCTCGATGCCGCCGACGCTATGCGACGACGCCCCAACCCATTGGTCATCGTGGTGTGGCTGTCGGTCCCGATAAGCGTGTCCGGGTAGAAGACGCCGCCTTTTTCCAAAACGCCCTTGGCGAGGAATTCGAGGTTGACCTGGTGGACAGTCGATGCCGGGCGGCACCACCGAAAACGTGTCGAACGCCTGCTGTGTTCGTCAATTCATAGCGCTCCCGGTTGCCGGATCTGGTCGATCCGCCATGTTCCGGTCGAAGCGCCGCCTGCGGCGTAAGCGAAGTCCGCCTGCACCGAATGGTCCACCACCAGATCGACCGGCACCAGCGGCTCGACCCGCCTTCGGGTCCGTACTTGCGCCACCGCCGCATCGCATCGCCGCCATATCGACCAGCAGCGGCGCCGGTGAAAGTCCTGCAAGACGATCCGCGCGCCACCGTGAACAACGGAATCTCATAGTCGCCCGGCGATTTCGCGTTCAATTCGCCAAGTTGCGCGTCTTCCTCCGTCACCTTTTTTCGTCACATTGCGCAAGACCGATTCCGAGGACGATGCGGATCGAGACCGACAGCCGCGACAGATTGCGAATCCCTGCTCGGCGAGCAGGAGCGGCAGTAGAGTTTGCCTTCGGCTCCAGAGCCAGTGGAGAAGGTGCGTAGAACATCCATGGGTTCGTTTTCCAAGAGAAAAGGGTCGGGAAAATGGGCGGCAAGTGCTTAGCCGTCCTGAGAGCGCGCAAGGCGCACCGGAGCGCTCGCCGGAAATTTGCGCTTTACCCTTCAAGGATACGGATGGGCGGTCCAGCTCGAGGTTGCCGAAGCCGCCGAGCTGAATGCCAAAAAAGGTCGAGAATCGACCAGCCGGGCGAAGGGCGTGTTTCATGCTGCAAACAGTGGAAGCTGGGCGTCGCGCCAGAATCGCGTGGAGAAACTGACCTCTCGCGCCAGGTGGCGGAACGCTTTTTCCGTTTCAGCCGCCGCTCACAGCGTGACCTGCGCCTCGGCGATCTTTTCCCCGGCGGCTTCGACCGTGCGGCGGGCTTGGATCAGGTTGCCGAAGTAGTACTGGACCTCGGCGGTGAGGCGGATCGGCACGCCGGGCCGGCGGTGCCGAGGATTTTGAGCGCGCGCGGCGACCAGGCGGAGGTCCGGCAGCGGCTCGTGCGCCGGATCGGATGCGCCACCACCCCGGCAAGCTGCGCGATGGTATCCGCCATCAAAACGCGCCGGGCAGGTCGGGTGGGCGGAAAGTGCCGGCGAGAAATGCCTCGCTGCCCCGCAGCGTGGGTCGCCTACGAATCGCCCGGATCCAGCGCAGTGAGGCGGTCGATGAACCGAAACTCGGGACCGTGCGGCGAGCTGGTAAGCGCCCCGGCGAGGTCGGCGATTGGTGTCGGGCGTCGTTATCCATTGGCGGATCGAGGGTCAAGAACGAAGGATTTGGTTTCTGTATCCCTGCTCCGAAACCACGGCGTCGCGCGGCAAGTCCCCTCCTTGGAGGATTTAGGGAGTGGGTAGGAAGCGCCGTTAGTCCGATGGCGTCGATATCCCCTGTGCGGTAGTTGCCCGCATGGACATCCGCTGCCCGCTGACCACCCCGACCCCTCCCGGAGAGGAGAATTGCAGCGCGACGCCCTGTTGAATCGGTTGGCAAGGGCTGAACCGGCGGCAACGCAATCGCGCCGTCGCGCGGCAGTCCTCTCCTTGGAGGGGATTTGGTGCCTGGAAATCTTGTTGGCATCTGGTTTAGCCTTGGGTTTCGCCTCCTCCACCTTGTAGTCCGAGAGGTCAGTCGAACACGGAGCTGTCCGTTTTCGCCCCGGTCTGGAGCTTGGTCAGGCGGGTGAAAATGCGGGAGCCTCGCGGAAGAACAATTGATCGCCGCGAGCGTGTCTTGCACTCGCGATCTGACAGACGATCTTGCGCGCGGCGGTCGCCACTTCGGTGCGGAATCCCGCCTCCACCTGCCAGTAGTGGTACTTTCGTCTTTCTCGACCGTGGATCTCCGTGTCTTTTGAAGTCTTCGACCAGCTTCAGGAACCCGCTTCGATAAAGGCCAGGTACGCCCTTCGCAGCGACCGCGCAGGTCTTCGGTCCTGAAGCTCCGCCGGTCCCCTCTGCAGGCGCGCCACGGCGGAATCCACGCCCCTCGCCGGACCGAGACGGCGGCGGGTCGCCGGACTCCCAGCGGAACGTGCCCGGCGCGACATACCAGAGCTTGTTGCACCGGTGCTCAGCAGCGGGCGCTTCACGTTGCGCATCTCGCATAATTCGATCACCGCCGTGTCGATCTGCGATGCCTTCTCGATCCACGCTTTGACCGGCTCCAGATCAACGCCCTCGTCGGCGCGGCGGCCGATCGCACCCAGCGAAAAGTACCGGCGGCGACGGCGGCAGCGGCGAAAGGGTCGGGCGAAAAATCGGGGGCGATTCGTCATGGCGAGCCTATAGGGCACCCGGCGGGCGACTTCCAGCGCGAGGCGCGGATTTTTGATTCGCCAAGCGCGCCGCCTGCCGCTATCGGGGCGCATCTCATCCGATCCGATCCAAGCCATGAAAATCACCCGCATCCTCGCTTTCCAGACCGACCTGCCGCTGCACGAAGGGACTTATAAATGGTCCGGCGGAAAGTCGGTCGATGTCTTCGACAGCACGCTGGTCCGCGTCGAGACCGACGCCGGGATCACCGGGCATGGTGAGGTCTGCCCGCTCGGGCCATTTTACCTGCCCGCCTACGGGCGCGGCGTGCGCAGCGGATTGGAGGAACTCGCCCCCCACCTGATCGGCATGGACCCGCGCGAGATCGGCGCGTTGAACCGGAAGATGGACGCGGCGCTCAAGGGGCATCCGTATGTCAAATCCGGCATCGATGTCGCCTGTTGGGACATCCTCGGCCAGGCGTGCGGCCAGCCGGTCTGCCGCCTGCTCGGCGGGCGCTACGGCGATTCCTTCCCGCTCTACCGCGCGATCTCGCAGGCGGAGCCGGACGCGATGGCGCAAAACGTCGCCGGCTACCGGGCGGAGGGCTACCGCCGGTTCCAGCTCAAGGTCGGCGGCGACCCCAACACCGACATCGAACGCATCCGCGCCGTCCGCGCCGCCTTGGAGCCGAGCGACATCCTCGTCGCCGACGCCAACACCGGGTGGCTGCCCCACCAGGCGATGCGCGTCGTCCGCGCCGTGCGCGACCTCGACGTCTATATCGAGCAGCCCTGCCTCACCTACGAGGAGTGCCTTTCGATCCGCCGCCACACCGACCACCCGTTCGTGATGGACGAGAACATCGACGGGCTGAACGCGCTGCTGCGCGGGCACGCCGACGCCGCCATGGACGTGGTCAACATCAAGATCAGCAAGGTCGGCGGCCTGACCAAGGCGCGGCAGATCCGCGACCTGTGCGTCGAACTCGGCATCGCCATGACCCTCGAAGATAGCTGGGGCGGCGACGTCGTGACCGCCGCCATCGCCCACTTCGCCCACAGCACGCCGCCGGAGTTCGTCTTCACCTCGACCGACTTCAACAGCTACGTCACCGTCAGCACCGCCGACGGCGCCCCGCAGCGCGACGGCGGCCGGATGGCGGCATCCCTAGAACCCGGCTTGGGCGTGGCTCCCAAAGCGGAGGTCATCGGCGATCCGGTCGTGGTGGTCGGGTAGAATCGCCTTTGATCATAGGCGTTTTGGGTGGGTTGAAGACGGAAATGTCTTCGAGCCAAGCTTTCTCTAATTCCGCAAATGCGCCCGATGGCGGCGCTTGCGAGGCGAAAGGTCCCCATTCGGCAGGGCGATCCGGGGCGGTTTTGTGCCGCCAGTCCTCTGAATCGAGCGGGGTTGGGTCTAGGTTGTATCTGGGCATCAATTCTTCTGGGTCGGCGACGCCGGAGGCGACCGCATTAGCCAGCATGGAGGCGAAGGAATTCGGTCCGCGTTTGCCGCGCGCGCCGTCCCACAGGCTGCGGGCAGTTTCCGGATCCTTTCGCTCCATAGAGCACAGATCATCGAGCCATCGGGTTCCATGTGCGCGGCACCAATCGTCTTTGAGCGAATGGATGGTTTCCCGCCGCCAGGAGGTGTTCCAGATATGTTTCGCCAACTCTACCGCTCTGTCGGGATGGGAGGAGCCGAGCGAAGTGGCGATCCGCGCGATGGCAAAATCGTGCAGGAGAGCGATCGCGATCGCCAAGAGTGCAGCGTACAATATCGGTTTTCGGACTTTCATGCGGATCGGGACTAATGGCGACTTCCACTAAGAATCGCCCATCTCTGGCAATTCGGCAACCGGTAGAAAATTCCGCTTGCGCCCGGCGGATATCGCCCAAGTATGCGCGCCGTTTTGGACGGGAATCCATCCCGGATCGGCTGGAGCGCTTGCAATCGCAAGCTGCTGGGTTTACTGCTTTTCAAAGGCGGTGCCAGATGTCTGGCATACTCTCTGCTCAGTGGTTCGCCGTCCCCGGATTCCGTCTTCTCCGGGAAGAAACTTGAAATTACCAACCACGATGAAAGCAAAATCCGATAGCTCCCCCGCCGCGAAGAAGCCTGCGGCGGCCAAGGGCAAAACATCCGCCCGCGCGGCGGTGAAAAAAGAAACGGCGAAAGCGAAGGTCGCCGTCCCGAAATCCAAGCCTGCTCCCGCCGCTGCCGATAGCGCGGCAAAGGGGCGCAAGCGCGTCGTCTTCACCGTCCAAGCCGAGCCGGGCAGCGAGGTCTGCGTGGCGGGCGACTTCAACGGCTGGGAGGCGGGCACCGCGCCGCTGGCCGACGCCAAAGGCACCGGCATCTTCTCGCGCCGCATGATGCTGCCCCCCGGGCGCTACGAATACAAATTCGTGATCAACGGCAGTTGGAGCATCGATCCCGGCTGCGAGAGCTGGACGACGAACGACCACGGCACGCTCAACAGCGTCCTCGTCGTCGGCTAGTCCGGCGGGCGAGGCGGAGCGGCGGGCGAGTGAAGTTCGCCTTGCTGCCCCGCCGCTTCGCGCGGACGGCTAGCGCCTTTCCCCGCCGCCCCCGGGTCAACCGCCCGGGGTGGGTGGGGCGGCACCCCGCCAGTCACCACAATCATTTCCTCTCCTGCTCACCGCTCCCCCGTTTAATGAAATCGTTCCAAGTCTTCAGCGTCTCTCCCCGCATCCCTGAAAAGATCGCCTTTCTCGAAACGCTCGCCCGCAACCTCTGGTGGTGCTGGTCTATGGATGCCCGGCAACTCCTGCGCCGGATCGACCCGGCGCTCTGGCGCGAGGTCTCGCACAGCCCGCTCGAATACCTGCGCCGGCTCCCGCTGGCCACGCTGGAGAGCCTCGCCGAGGACGATGCGTTCTGCGCGGCGCTCAAGGCGGTGCAGGCGAAGCTAGAGGGGCATCTGGAGAAGGCGGCGGTGCAGGCGGCGAAGACCGGGATCACGCGGGTCGGCTACTTTTCGCTGGAGTATGGGATGCACGAGAGCGTGCGGCTTTACTCCGGCGGTCTGGGCGTGCTGGCCGGCGACCACCTGAAGTCTGCCTCGGACACCGGCACGCCGATCACGGCGGTCGGACTGTTTTATCACCAGGGCTATTTCCGCCAGTATCTCGACGACTCCGGCTGGCAGCAGGAGCGCTACCCGGAGAGCGATATGCGCAACCTGCCGATGTCGCGGATGAACGGGGCGGACGGGCTTCCGGCGCGCGTTTCGGTGCCGCTGCCGGGCGGGCAGATCCTCGCCGATGTGTGGAAGCTGAATGTCGGCGCGGTGCCGCTCATCCTGCTCGATGCGAACATCCCGGAGAACCCGCCGGAGCTGCGCGGCGTCACCGCCCGGCTCTACGGCGGGGACAAGCTCAACCGCCTGCGCCAGGAACTGCTGCTCGGCGTCGGCGGGTTCAAGGCGCTGGTCCAGCTCGGGCTGGAGCCGGAGGTCTGCCACCTCAACGAAGGGCACGCCGCCTTCCTGAGCCTCGCGCGGATCGCCCATCTCGTCCACGCCCGCGGGCTGGACATCAATTCCGCCTTCGAGGTCGCCTCGCGTGCGGCGGTCTTCACCACGCACACCCCGGTCCCGGCGGGCAACGAGACTTTCCCGATCGACCTGCTGCGCCCGCACCTCGAAGCGCTCGCCAAGGAAACCGGCATCGCCGCCGACCAGGTCATCGATTGGGGGCGCGCGCCCGGCGACGCCGAATCCCCAGAGCTGTCGATGACGATCCTCGGTCTCCGCCTTGCCCAGCGCAGCAATGGCGTGAGCCGCCTGCACGGCAAAGTCTCGCGCGGGATGTGGCGCCACCTCTGGCCCGACCGGATGGAGGAAGAACTGCCGATCCGCCACGTCACCAACGGCGTCCACTGCCCGACCTGGATCTCGGAGGAAAACGCGGCCTTGCTCGAACGCTATGTCGGGTCAGACTGGGACGAAGGCTGCGCCGATGCGGAGACGCTGGCGCGGATCGACGATATCCCGAACGAAGAAATCTGGCTCGCCCACGAGCGCGCGCGCGACCGCATGATCCGGCTGTGCCGCGAGCGCATGGAGCGCCAGTTCGCCGCGCGCAACGCCCCGGCCGCCAAGCTCAAAGAAATGCGCTCGGTGCTCGAACGCGAGGCGCTGACTATCGGGTTCGCCCGCCGCTCGGCGGAATACAAGCGCGGCCGCTTCCTGCTGGCGGAGCCGGACCGGCTCGCGGCGCTCCTCAAGAGCAAGGACCGCCCGGTCCAGTTCATCTTCGCCGGCAAGGCGCACCCCGCCGACGAGCCGGGCAAGAAGATCATCCAGGAGATCGTCGAGTTCACCCGGCGGGAGGGTCTCGGCCGCCATATCATCTTTGTGGAAGACTACGACATGCGCCTCGCGCGGTTCCTCGTCCAAGGCGTCGATGTCTGGCTCAATACGCCGCGGCGCCCGCACGAGGCGAGCGGCACCTCCGGCATGAAGGCGGCGATCAACGGCGTGCTCCACGCCAGCATCCTCGACGGCTGGTGGGACGAAGGCTATGCGCCGAATTGCGGCTACGCGATCGGCGGCGGCGAAAACTACGACGACGCCGGCTACGGCGACGCCGTGGAGGTCCACGCGCTCTACAACCTGCTCGAAGACCAGATCATCCCGCGCTTCTACGACCGCCCCGGCGGCGGCGACCCGGAAAAGTGGGTCGGCATGATGAAGGCGTCGATGAAGATGGCGCTCAGCAAATTCAGCAGCCGGCGCATGGTGTTGGATTACCAGCGCGATCTGTATCGTCCGGCGGCGGAAGACTACCGGCAGCTCATCGCCGATGACGGCGCGCTCGCCCGCAAGCTCGCCACCGAGCGCCAGCAGCTCAACGCGACATGGTCCGAGGTCTCCGTCGATCCGCCCGTCCCGGACCAGGACCTCAGCGCGCTCCATCTCGGCGACAGTTTCGGCGTCTCGGTCAAAGTCCGGCTCCCGCACTCGAATCCGGATCAGGTCGATGTCGAGGTCTGCTGCGGCGATGTCGACGGACAGGGCGTCCTGAAGTCTGGCAAGTTCCAGACGCTCCAGCATGCTGGCGAGCTCAAGGATGGCACCCACGAGTTCCGGGGCGAGATCGCCTGCGACCGCTCCGGGCGCTTCGGGCTGACCGCCCGTGCCACGCCGAAGGGCGACGCCTGGTCCCGCGCGATCCCCGGATTTGTCAGTTGGGCGGACTGATCTTGCCGCAGAATCCGCAAGATTTGCGTCTCGCCAAACCACGATTCCCATCATTATACTAGCGACACCTTAGCCAAAGCCGAACGCCTCACCCATGCCCAGCCCGCGCATCCTCATCGTCACCCCGGAGATCACCTACCTGCCGGAGGGCATGGGGAATATGGCGCAGCGCATGACGGCGAAGGCGGGCGGTCTGGCCGACGTGTCCGCCAGCCTGGTCGCCGCGCTTTTCGAAAAGAAGGCGGACGTCCACGTCGCGATGCCGAATTACCGGCGGATGTTCTCGATGGATGTCTTCAACCTCGTCAGCGGCGAGCTGCGCAAATACCACGAGAAGCTGCCCGCCGAGCGCATCCACCTCGCCGAGGATCGGATCTTCTACTACCGCGACCAGGTCTATAGCGGCTACAACGAAAACCTGCGCGTCTCGCTCGTCTTCCAGCGGGAGGTCATCAACAACATCATCCCGCGGGTGCGGCCGGACCTGATCCACTGCAACGACTGGATGACCGGGCTGATCCCGGCGATGGCCCGGCGGCTCAATATCAAGTGCCTCTTCACCGTCCACAACATCCACACCGAGAAGGTGACGCTCGAACAGATCGAGGAGACCGGGATCGACGCCGCCGAGTTTTGGTCGGAGCTATTCTTCACGCGCACGCCGGCGAACTACGAGGAATCCCGCACCACCAACACCGTGGACATGCTGACCAGCGGGATCTTCGGCGCGCACTATATCAACACGGTCAGCCCGAGTTTCCTCGACGAGATCGTGGAGGGGCGCCACGGGTTTATCCCGCCGCAGGTCCGCGCGGAGCTGACCAACAAAAAGCTGGCCGGCTGCGCGGAGGGCATCCTCAATGCGCCGGATCCGTCTTATGACCCGGCGACCGACCCGAGCCTTGCCCGCAATTTCACCGCCGATGACCTGGCCGCGGGCAAGGCGGCGAACAAGCGCGCCTTCCAGGAGATGACCGGCTTGGACGTCAATGCCGAAGCGCCGGTCTTCTTCTGGCCTTCCCGCCTTGATCCGGTGCAAAAGGGACCGCAGTTGCTCACCGATATCCTTTACCGGCTGGTCAGCGACTACTGGAAGCAAGGGCTGCAGGTCGCGGTGGTCGCCAACGGAGCCTACCAGAAGCATTTCCGCGACGTCGTCGCCCACCACGGGATCGGCAACCGCGTCTGCGTCTGCGACTTCTCCGAGCCGCTCTCCCGCCTCGGCTACGCCGCCTCCGATTTCATGGTCATGCCGTCGTCGTTCGAACCCTGCGGCCTGCCCCAGATGGTCAGCCCGCTCTACGGGTCGCTCGCCATCGCCCACCGCACCGGCGGGCTGAAAGATACCGTCGAGCCGCTCGACGCCGCCGCCGGGACCGGCAACGGATTTCTCTTCGATTACTGGGACGCCGCCGGCCTGCGCTGGGCGGTCGATCAGGCGATGGAATTCCACGCCCTGCCGCGCGGCCAGCGCGACCCGCAGATCGCCCGCGTCATGCGCGAAAGCGCCGCACGCTTCACCCACGCGGAGACCGCTCAGCGCTACATGGACATCTACGAGGCGATGCTCCAGCGCCCGCTGCTGTAGCCAGGTAGCGCGCCGCTTTGCGCGAGCCGCGGGCCGCTTAGCGCGCGGATGCGCCTGCGCGCAAGATCGGCGGTCCGGCGCGCGTTATCCTAAGATAACCCTGTTTTTCCCAGAACCATGAATCTATACGCCGAAACCCTGAATGCGATCACCCGCCGCCATTTTTTCAAAAAGGGCGCGCTGGGGCTGGGCGGTGCCGCCCTCGGTAGCCTGATGCAGCGCGACGCCCTCGCCGCGGGCGGGGCGGGCGTGCCCGGACCCGGCGGCTCGCTAGCGGCGGGCGGATTGGCGAGCCTGCCGCACTATGCGCCGAAGGCGAAGCGGGCGATCTATCTGTTCATGGCCGGCGCGCCGGCGCAGATCGACATGCTCGACTACAAGCCGACCATGGAAGAAATGTTCGACAAGGATTTGCCGGAGAGCATCCGGCAGGGGCAGCGGCTCACCACGATGACATCCGGGCAGAAGCGGTTCCCGATCGCGCCGTCGCGCTACAAGTTCGCCAAATACGACAACAACGAGGGCGGCGCGTGGGTCAGCGAATTGCTGCCGCACACCGCATCGATCGTGAAGGACATCGCCATCGTCAAAACGATCTACACCGAGGCGATCAACCACGACCCGGCGATCACCTACATCTGCACCGGCCACCAATTGCCGGGGCGCGCCAGCCTCGGCGCGTGGCTCGCCTACGGGCTGGGCAGCGAAAACGAAAACCTGCCGTCGTTCGTCGTGCTGACCTCGAAGTGGTCGGCGAAGCGCGACGCCCAAGCGCTCTACAACCGGCTGTGGGGATCCGGCTTCCTGCCGTCGAAATACCAGGGCGTGCGCCTGCGAGAGGCGGGCGACCCGGTGCTCTTCCTCTCCAATCCCGACGGCGTGAGCGGAAAGGCGCGCCGCCGGATGCTCGATGCGCTCGCCGAGCTGAACCAGGCGCGCTACGAGGAAGTCGGCGACCCGGAGACGCAGGCGCGCATCGCCCAATATGAGATGGCGTTCCGCATGCAGGCGTCCGTGCCCGATTTGACCGATATCTCCGACGAGCCGGAAAGCGTGCTCGAAATGTATGGCCCCGATGTCAAAACACCGGGGTCCTACGCGAACCACTGCCTTCTCGCCCGCCGGATGGCGGAGCGCGGCGTGCGCTTCACCCAGATCTTCCACCGCGGCTGGGACCAGCACGGCAACCTGACCGGCGACCTGCCGCTCCAATGCCGCGACATCGACCAGCCCAGCGCGGCCCTCGTCAAAGACCTCAAGATGCGCGGCATGCTCGACGACACGCTCGTCGTCTGGGGCGGCGAATTCGGGCGCACGATCTATTGCCAGGGCGCGCTCAGCCGCGAGAACTACGGCCGCGACCACCACCCGCGCTGCTTTACCATCTGGATGGCCGGTGCCGGCGTGAAGCCCGGCATCGTCTATGGCGAAACCGACGAATTTTCCTACAACATCGTGGAGAACCCGGTCCACATCCACGAGCTGAACGCCACGATCCTCGACCGCCTCGGCATCGACGGAAATCGCTTCAGCTACAAGAGCCAAGGTCTCGACATGCGGATCGTCGGCGTCGAGCACGTCGATCCGGTGAAGGATATTTTGCTGTAGCCGATCCGCCTGCGCGGCGGATGCCGGCCAGTAGAGACGGCACTCCTGCCGTCTTGGACCTTCGGCATCGCACCCACCTTTGGTCCGATCCCCACTTCTTCGGAGTTCGCTCAGCCTGGCAGGAACCGCCTCTTCTTAGCCGTTCCCGAGCGGAAAGAAATGGTTGAGCAGCAGGGTGAGGAACAGATTGAAAATGAGGATCGCCAGCGAGGCGATGACGACGGATTGGGTGGTGCCGCGCCCGACGCCGACCGCGCCATCCTTCGTCTCCAGCCCCTGGTGGCAGGAGATCAAGACGATGAGCAAGCCGAAGACGGTCCCTTTGATCATGCCGATGGAGATGTCGGGCAGCGAGGTCATCTCCATGAGATGGGTGAGTACCACGCCTCCGGGATGTGGAAGACGTGGACCGCCATCACATAGGAGGCTCCGATCCCGAAGGCGATCGACTCCGCGATGAGCAGCGGCATCGAGATTAGGATCGCCACAAAGCGCGGCGTGACGAGATAGTCCACCGGATGCACGCCCATCGCCCGCAGCGCGTCGATCTGTTCGGTCACCTTCATCGACCCGATCTCCGCCGCCATCGCGGCACCGACCCGCCCGGCGACCATCAGCCCGGCGAGGACCGCGCCCAGCTCCCGGCACATGGCGACCGAAACGAGCGCGCCGACGACCGATTCGATGCCGAGGTCTTTGAACTTGTAGTAGCTCTGCGCCGCGAGCACCGCGCCGGTGAAGGCTCCGGTCACCACGATGACGAGCTGCGAGCCGTAGCCGATCTGGACGAGGTATTGCCCGGTCAGCCGAAAGCGCGGGCGCCCTTCGAAAAACGACGCCGCCACCGTGCGGGCAAGCCCGGCCAGCTCACCGAGGTAGATGAGAAAGGCGATGAACTGGCGGCCAAGGAAGCGGAAAAACGGCATGGGGCGGCTTTGTCGATGCGAACCCCAGTGTAGCCGCGCCGGAATCGATTTCGATAAAACAATAACCCCGCTGCCGGCGAGCGGCTGCGGGGTCGGGATTTCCGTGATTGAACAACCACCGGATCAGCCCCATCAGCCCCGGTGTTTGCACGGAAAAGTGGGTTGGTTAGAAGCGATAGACGAGGTCGAGCGTGAAGCGGTTCTCCATGATGCTATCCTCGTCGTCGGTGAGCGGGAGTTCGAAGGCGAACCCGAGGTCCACGTTGTCGGTGGCGCGGAAGCGGAAGCCGACGCCGAGGCTGAGGAAGTCCGGGTTCTTGTCGGCATTGGCCGCGCCGAAGTTGACGAGGTCGCCGGCTTCGAACTGGGCGATCGCCGGGACGAGGCCGCCGGCTTGCGAGCCGAAGCGGCTGCCGCCGTCGCCTTCGTCCAGCACGCGGAAGTAATTCAGCTCGACCAGCGGGAAGAAACGCGGGGTGACTTCGTAGCTGAGGTGGATGCTGGAGAAGAGCATCGTGCTCTCCGCATCGCTATCGAACGGGATCTTCGCGCCGAGCGTTCCGGCGAGCTGCACCGGGCCGGCGATCTTCAACGCGGAGACCGACGGGATGGCGACGCCGTCGCCCTCGCCCTGCCAGACGTCCGAGTTGCCGGTCGGCACCTCGATCAGCAACTGACCGCTGACGGCGAGCTGGCTGGCGGGATCATAGACGAACGCATATTTCAAGCCGGCGGCGAGGTTCGCCCAGCCGTCTTCTTCGGCCAGCGTGTTGTCGGGGTTGAAGTCGATGTAGCCGTCCTTGGTCGCGGTGATGGCGAGCCGTTCGGTGACCGCCCACTGGAGCTGGATCGCATAGACTTGGAGATCGCCGTCGAGCGGGACGGATCCGATTTCAGTGCTGATGCTGCTGGGCAGGCTCTGGTAGAGGAAGAGCGGGTGGACGTAGGATTGCGGGATCGCCAGGTCGAACAGCGTCGGGTTGGTGATCGGGCGGCGCGCGGACTCGAACCCGGCGACCGGCATATCGACCGGCGGCGGGGGCGGCGCGATTTCGCCAGCAAAGGCTGACCCGCAGAGGGCAGCGGCGATGGGCAGAGAAAGAGCGAGAGATTTCATGTGGTTTTGTTTTTTGATGGGTTTTTGTGAAGCGTCGGGGCCGGGTGGGATCACCTAGCCTCTCCGCGTAATATCAATAAACTTCCGGGGCGCGGTTCTCTGCGCACGCATTGCTCAGGTGCGCGCATTCTTTGCTTTCCTCTGTTTCGCCGCGCCGCGCCTATCCCCGCTCCTTTAGCCAAAACGTCATCGGCTTCGGCGACTCGCCGGGTTCGCCGATCTCCTTCCAGGTGAATTCGCAGTGCAATTCCGGATGTCGCGTGTAGCCCATGCGCTGCCAAAATCCATGGAGCGGCTTGTAATCGGCGGGGCGCAGCGGGTGGTCCGCCGGGCGCTCGACCGCACAAAAGGCGGTCCACCGAAACCCGCCGAGCCGCTCCGCCTGCGCCTCCCGGCGCCGGAAGAATTCGCGCCCGGTGCCGCCGCCGCGATACTCTGGGAGCAGCACGCTTTCGGCGAGGTAGAACACATCGGCGACCTCGTAGCCCTCGCGGAGGAACGGCTCCTGAAACTCCGGTTCCTCGTCGGCGAGCGGCGCGCAGGTCGTCGCGCCGACCACGCGGTCGCCATCGAACGCCAGCACGACCAGGCTGCGGGGCGATTTCAGGTAGGTCGCGAGGTATTTTCGCTCATACGCCAGCGTCCCCTGATAGAGATACGGAAACTCACGGAACACCGCGATGCGCAGCCCCCCGAGGTCGTCGAGGTAAGGTCCGATGTCGGGGCCGGAAAATTCGCGGAGCGTCAGCATGGTCGGGGCTATTTTTGCGGGGCGAGCTTGGCGGCCTCCTCTTTGGTCAGCCGGGTTCCATTGCCGTGCCAGGACATCGGTTTGTACCACCCAAAATGCAACCATTGGTACGACTCCAAAGTTTTGTCGAAAACCATTAGGTCGAAAGAGTTGTTGCTCCCATGTTGGATTACCACCGAGCGGTCGCCAAATGGGCTCCAGCGGGAACGATGCCCGTTGGCATAGTGGATGTAGCCGTCCGCATCGAGCGACATCGAACTCTTAGCCCAGCCCCATTTTGTGCCGAGGAGCCAAGCATGTAGTTTGAGCGTCTCGGGATTGGCGGCCGCTACGGCGTCCTCTGGGGCAGGGACAAATTGCCGGTTCTTTGGAACCAGGTTTTTGATCCCGAGGTAGGCGCGGGCGCGGATGTTGGTCGGGTCAATTTCAAAGAGAAGCGAAAAGGCGTGGGTGGCGGCGTCTTCATTTCCTTCCATACCTGCGGCGATTCCGATCTGTTCGAGGGTGCCAGTATAGAGTTTTTTGGCAATCATGATCTGATTGGCTAAGAGGTCCTCCTCGGCGGCAAGCTCTGTGGTCAGCCGTTCGAGCGTCTTCTGCGGCGGCTTTTCTCCAGGCAAAGCCGACTGTGTCTCGGAATCAAAAGTTGTCGGCGGCGCGATTCTTCGGCGGGTAATATCTGGACTGGGGCGACCTAGCGAATGAGCCTTGTAGGTTTTGAAATCCTCGGAGAATTCGAAGATGTCAAAGTGATTATTGTGATGGCGGACGATTGCCCTGAAATAGTCGAAAGGCGCCCATGTCGCAATGGCTCCAGAGGAAAACGGGAATTGCCCATCGGCGGCGAATTGAGCCGAGTCTTGGGCCCACGTCCAATAGCTCCCTCCGATCTCATGGTAGATCCGCAAGTGGTCGATGGGAAGGTCGCGCGCGGCGTACTTCGGGACGGGCAGCGCGTCGATGGCATCCTCCAGCTTGTCGAAGGCGGCGAGGTATCCGCGCGCCGGGTGGTTCCAGAAGTCGGCGGCGAGGATCGCCTTGTAGATGCGTTCGGCGGCGGCGTTGTCGCCCGCCTGCACGGCTTGCTCGCCGAGCGCTTCCATCTGCCCGACGAGCGCCCGGCGGGCTGATTTCGACTGCTCGCGCACGGCGGCGAGCCCCAAGGCGTAGTCGTGTTCCACGCGGTCGAGAAGATCGATGAGCGGTTCTCCAGGGGCGCGGATTTCCTCGATAGGCGGCGCGAAGGCGGTCTGCGTGCCTGCCTCGGCGACTGGCTGCTCCGGTTGCCTGACACCCTTCGGCTTTGCGTTGCGGGAATCGCACGACCCGGAGAGCAGGGAACATCCGAGCGCGAGTGTGATCGCGGCGGTGAGAGCGGGTCGGTTCGGTTTCACGGCGGCGAAAATCGCCACGGATTCCTCAAAGTGCAACGCCGGTCAGCCGATCCTTTCGACGACCGCCTCTTTGCCGAACCGCACTTTGGGGGTGGCGGCGTATTTGTCATCGGCGGCGCGGTAGCCGGCCGGGCAAAGCACGGCGGTCGTCAGCCCGCGCTCCGGCAAGCCGAGCGCCGCATCGACCTTGGCGGGGACGAAGCCTTCCATCGGGCAGGTGTCGATCCCCAGCAGCGCGGCGCAGGTCATGAAGTTGCCGAGCGCGATATAGGTCTGGAGCTTCGCCCACGCCTCGGACTGCTGCCCGCGCGGCCCGTCCACGATGTCGCGCACCATGACGTCGCGGAACTTGGCGAGATTTTCCGGGTCAAGCCCGCGCACGCCGGCGGTGAAGTTTACATAATCTTGCACATAGTCCGCCGTCATCTGCCGATGCGCGGCGATGACGAGCAGATGCGAGCAGTCGGCGACCTGACGCTGCCCGTAGGCGGCGGGCACCAGCGATTCCTTCAGCGCCGCGTCGGTGACGGCGATAAACTTCCACGGCTGCAAGCCGTAGGACGACGGCGTGAGGACCAGCGCGTCTTCGAGCGCCGACCAATCGGCATCCGCGATCCGGCGGGCAGGGTCGAACTTGGTCGAACTTTGGTGGCGTAGCGCCAGCGGAGCGCGGCGAGGATCTGGTCAGGGCATCATCCATGGCGTCCGCCGGGTGCGCAGCCTAGGGCGCAACGCGGTGCGGGCAACCGCCGCGTTCGGGGCGAGCTAGCTTTCTCCCCAAACGTCACGCCCTCGTAAAGCTCCAGCAGAGGCAAGGAAATTCCCGATATCCGGCAGCGGAACCTCCGCCTCCAACCCCGAATAGATCTCGAACCCAAATTCGCGCTCCCCCGCCGATGACAGCGGCGAGCGGCTCGCTTTGCTCTACGAGAAGGTAGGCGGTCACGATGCGGATTTTTGGTAGGATTTAGCTTCGCCCCTGTCGATCTCGCGTCGAGTCGGAAATCACTTCGACGATGGCGACTGGTCTATCATGATAGGGGTCCCCGGCGATTTGGATGGCGCACGACGGAGACATCAGGATAGTAAAACCGGTCGCCGCTCGGCAGTCGGATCCGGATCTTGGTTGAGGAATTCCACGCCGATACGGTCTTCCAAAGGCGAATCCCCAGAGCAGCTGCGATTTGATGCGATCAGATTGTGGCGGTTTGAAAATCCGCGCTGGTCCATCTCGAAGATGTTGCCTTCCACATACTCGTGTTTGAACCCCGATTGGGATTCGGATTCCAAGGGTTCGCTGCGCTGGGTAGATCGGAAATTCCCATCGATAGTCAGGACTATTCGCACGCCTCCCAGCATTCGCCCACGACCCGGAACCCGAGCCGCGGTTCATCCGGGATTGGCGCGCGGAAGATGATCTGGGAGACGCCGGGCGTGGCAGGATCGACGAGCGTTTCGACATACTCCGCGTCGAACCACTCGACGTAGTCGCGGGTGTATTGGCGGAGACGAACCCGCAGTCGGCGGCGGTGCGGCGCTGGACGATGATGGCGGGGAACGTGCCGTCGTCGAAGGCTCCGAAGTATGCGGCGAAGCGGGTGCCGGGGTCGGAGCCGTCCGCGTCGTCGCCGTCGAGCAGATATTCCATCAGGGCGGGCAGGCTGTCGGAATCGCCATCATCCAGCGCGCCGCCGGGGAAGGCGATGGCGTCGCTCTGGTCGAACTGCCGCCGGCTGTCCGCGCTGTGGCGCCAGTGCTTCGGATCGGCGGGATCGAGGAGCAGCTCCGGCTTGACGCGCACCATGCTGAAGCCGCTGCCGTCTGCGCCCGCTTTACCACGGTTCGCCGTCGCCGAACGCGAACGACTCGATCGCCTCGCCGGTCGCCGAACTGAGCGCGACCGCCTCGCCGCCGTTGGCGAGGTTGCCGCCGCTCGCGTAGGAGCCGGCGATTTTGACCGACCCGAGCAACGCGGCGTAGCGCAGTTGGAAGGCGGCGAGGTT
Source organism: Verrucomicrobiales bacterium (assembly GCA_041395145.1). Classification (GTDB taxonomy): domain Bacteria; phylum Verrucomicrobiota; class Verrucomicrobiia; order Verrucomicrobiales; family DEV007; genus JAWLBD01. The sequence continues at coordinate 19,813 of JAWLBD010000020.1, forward strand.
TTTGACGAGGACGGCGCGCTCCCCGGCGGCGAGCTGGGTGCTGTTGTCGAACGTCGCGCTGATCCCGTCGGTAAAGGCGACGCCGGTCAGGTCGAGCGGTCCGCCAGAGATGTTGGCGACCTCGATATATTCAAAGTCATCATTGTTGGCGAACCCGGCGTCGATCTCCGCCTGGGTCGCGTCGGCGGGGTTGAACATCATTTCGCTGACGGCGAGGTCGCCCGGACCGGCGGCGGCGAGCGGTCCGGTATTCGTCACCGTGATCGCATCTGCCCCGACCTGCTGGCCGTTGAGGTCGATGGCGATGAGCTGGATCGAATTCGCCCCGGCTCCCAGCGGCACGGTCACGCTCCACGCCGTGATCGCCGTCCAGTCGAGCGGCAGGCTTTGCCCGGTCGAGGCGAGCCGGATCTCGCGCACATCCACCCAGCCGGAGCCGGTCAGCGTTACCTGGCTCTCGCCGTGGTCGAAGTCCGCGCCGCCATTCGAGGTGATGCCGAAAGCGGTGGGCGGTGCAGCCTGGGTGCAGAGAGTCTGGACGTGGGCGGCGCGCAACGCGATGAAATCGGCGATCTGCTGGAAGTTCTGCCCGCCGGTAGTGAAGCTCTGGTAGTGGTCGCACCACGCCTGCATATAGGCGGTGTTGTAGCTCTTGGCCATGATGTCGTGCAGGTGCCCGTAGTAGAGGTGGGCGAGGTGCGGGTCCTGCACCATGCGGGCGAGGTCCGCGTTGCGGGTCACGCCATCGGTCGCTCCTCCGGCAAGGTAATCGTGGTCCCACGGCACATAGATGATCTTCCCGTCGGTCGGGCGTTCATACATCTTCAGGTTGTGCTGCGAGTTCGCCGAATAGTGATCCACCGCGCCGATCAGCTCCATGGCGGCGGAGGCGCGCAGCCACTGGTCCACGTCCAGCGCCGCGTCGATCGACTCGTAGAAGTCGCTGCCCGCCTGGCTGAACGCCTTGGCCAGCCGGATCATCGGCGCGTAGTCGTCGCGCTCGCGGGCATTGCCGAGCAGGAAGTTCCAGCGGTAGGCATTCTTGTCGTTGCCCATGTCCCGGATGTTCACGCCACTAACGGAATCGGGCTGCGGGAGCTTCGGGTCCTGGCGGTTGCCGCCCTGGGTGGTGGTCGGGAAGTAGATCAGCTCGTATTTGTAGATCGGGTTGTTCGAGCCGCTGCCGTAAACGTTTTCGAAGAACGTGTCGTCGAAGTCCGCCATGACGAGCTGGCTTGAGCCGGTCTCGCTATTGCGCGGCGGCAGCAGGTGGCAGATGTCGTTGGTCAGGGCGGGCACGCCGCCGGCGCGGTTGATGAAATGCCAGCTCGTGATCTCACCGCTGCCGAAGATGTTGCCGACCGAGCTGCGTGTGATCGTCGACCGGTCCATCTTCACGCTGTCGTGGATGCCCCGGAACGGCTGGTCGGACGGGAATTCGATGGCGAAGCCGAGGCGCCCCGAGGTATTGCGCCCGCGCTGGCTCGACTTCAGCCGGATGCCGCAGTCGTAGAAGATTTCCTGCTCGCGGTAGATCACCGTGCAGCCGAGCAAGTCGTTGCTCATCACGTTGATCGGGTCGTGCAGGAACGCGGTGTCGTCCGGCGTCATCACGATGCGGAAATTGTGCCCGAGGTCGAAGCGCTGGCGTTCGTCGCTGACCTGATACATCGCGCGCGAATCCTCGCCTCCCGGCGGGTAGAAGGCGATGCCGCCTAGCGCGTCCTGCGCCTCGGCATAGAATTGGATGTGCTCGCCAGACTCCGCGCCGGGGATCGTGGCGGCGAACACGCCCTCGCCTTCATCCGCCATCGCGACGCCCTGGAACGGCCCGCCTTCCACGCTGAAGTGCAGCGTCACGCCCGCCACCCCATCGGGGTCGGCAGCGGAGATTTCAACGCGGACCGGGACGCCGGGCAGCGGGACCGCCGGCGCGTGCGCCATGCCGCGCAGGTCGGGGCCGGCATTCGGGACCAAGGCGGAGTTGGCCGCGCCGGGCGTGCCGTGCAAGGCGGGCGCGTTGAGGTGGGTGACGCGGGCGAGCCGGTTGAAGTAGAGGCGGGAGTGGAGCTGGCGGGAGCCGCTCAGCCACTTGGCGCGGAACCGGATCTCATAGGTCGCGGCGGCGTTGATCGTGTGTTCGATGCCGCTGCTCTGCAGCATCGTTTCGAGCTGGTTGTGCATGTGCTCGGTCGCGCCGGTCGCCACCACATGCAGCACGTTGTTGCCCGCGTTGCCCGGCTCCGGGATGACCTTCGTCTTGCCGTGGCCGCCGTGCGTGCCGCGGAAGCGCCAGCCCGCGCCGCCCGCGTCAAACGTCCCGTCCAGGATCAGGTTCGTCGCCGCGCCGTCGGGGTCGATGATCACCTGCACATCGTCGAGCAGAAATTCGCCGGCCCAGAGCAGCCCCATGTTGAATTCGTTCCAGAAGTTCGGGTTGTTGCTGCCCGGCGGCTCGCTCGCCACGCCGCGATAGGCGACCGTGGTCCACGCCGAATCACCGCCCTCGGCGCTCGCCGCCCACGACTGCGGCAGCGCGTTGTCCGCCGCCGGGTTGACCAGTTCGAGCGACGAGCCGCCGCCGTCCGCCGCCTCCGGCCACGGCTTGCCGTCGCGGAAGCGGACCGCATCCGCCGGGTTGCCGGTGGCGTCGGTCAAGACGATGCGCTCGGATCCATTGCGGAGCTGGCCGGACCAATCGCCGAGGATCGTCGCGCCGGGGAACTTCGCGGAGAGCGCCGCCGCATCCCGCGCCACGACGAGGTATCCGCCCGCGCCGAGCGTGGTGCCATCCGGAAACGTGAACCGGACCGCCTCCTCCAGCGCCCAGCCGGACAGATCGACTTCGGCGGCTCCCCGGTTGTGCAATTCGATCCACTCCTCCGGGTCCTCGGCATAGGGCGTGCCGGGGATGAACGGCGTGACCACTTCCCGCGCCGATAGCCGCGCGCCCATCAGGATGTCGCTGCTCGTGTCGGAGGCTTGGTGCACCTCGACCGAGATCCGGTTCGATCCGGCGACGAGCACCGATTTGTCCAGCTCGATGGAGACCAATTCGCTCTCGCCGCCGACCGAGGCGAACGTCGCGGCGTCCACCGGATCGTCGGGCATGTCTTGGCGGACGATCTCGACCCCGTTGAGATAAAAGATCGCCCCGTCGTCGATGATCGTTTCGAGCAGCAGCGCATCCATCGCATCGATCTGCCCCTGGGTGACATTGAACTCGGTCTCGAAATAGTAGGTCGTGATGAACGGGCTGTTGAGCAGCGGGTTGTTCAATGTCGTGCCGATCGGCTGGAGCGGCGCGGTCTCGAATCCGATCAAACCGGTCCCGCTCGACCAGGACGGATGCGCGCTCGCTTCCCAGCCGTCTGCCAAGCCGGCCGCGTCTTGCAGGTAGCGCCAGCCCGCCGCCCAGCCGAGGATCTCTGCGTCGTTGAACGTGCCCGGCGTATCCGGCGTGCCGAGGTCTGCGCGGTGGTGGTACATGATTTCGTTGATCACGATTTCGTCATGCAGGGCAAAGGTGTTGGCGGCGCCGGGCGTCGGCGCGCTGGGGACGGCCATCGATTCCCGGTCATAGGGTTCGCCTCGCCCGAGCAGGGCGCGCGGCTGATCATCGGCGACCGCCGCATCGACGACCTGCAGCCCGCCGGGCGCGATCAGGAAAATCCGGTCCCCGTCGGCGAGGCGGAAGCCGAGCGTCGCCTCGTCGATAGCGAGGAATCCGCCCGCCGCGATCGTGCCGGTCAGGGCGACTTCCGCGCCGCCGGAGGTGCGCAGCGCATAGCCGCCTAGGTCAACGCCGGACCCGCTCTGGTTTTGTAGCTCGACGAAAAATTCGCCCGCCGCCGCCGCCGTGCCCGCGATCTCTGAGATGGCGAGCGCCGCCGGGGTCTCGACCAGCTTTGGCACCTCGATCAATTCGAGCTCCGCCGCGAAGAATAGGTCATCGTCGCCATCGGGCGACTGGTGGACTTCCACGGCGAAGACGTTGTCCCCGGCGGCCAGCGCGCCGCCCGGCAGCAAGACCCGCTCCATGAACATGACGTCCGCGACATCCGCCGCCGCGCGCGTCGCAAAGCTCGGCGCGCCCGCCGGCATGTTGAGCCGGTGGACCTCGGTGCCGTTGAGGTAGAAGACCGCGCCGTCATCGACCACGCCTTCCAGATACAGGTAGTAGTCGGAGGTCGGGTCGCCGTTGACCTGAAAAATCCTACGGAAGTAGTAGGTCGGCTGCCCGCCCGCCAGCGTCGTGCGGCTCCATTGCGGCACGGTGGTGGATTCGTTCTGGACGCGCAGGGCGCCGGGGTTGACGGCGGTGCCGGCATTCGACCAGGTGAGCTGGATCGTGTTGGGGCCGGCGACGACATTGCCGGTGATGTCGAACGGGTCCGACATCAGGGCGAATCCCGACTGGGTGATGCCGAGGTTGCTCCCGTTGAGCACCACGCTGTCGAGCGAGTTGTCGGTGGCGACGCGGAAGGCGATCTTGGAATCCGCCAGGTTGACGCCGGTCAGGTCGAAGGTGCTCTGGAACGTCCAGGTGCCGAACGGGATGTTGTCGGCGCCGTTGGCGGTGAACCCGATCCACTGGGAGCGGCTGTTGTTGGCCAGCCACGCAGGGTGATTCGTCGCCGCCAGCACCGGCTGGGCGTCGGTCAGGTTGGTCCAGCGCGGATCGACGATCCCGGGCAACAGCCTGCTGCCATCCGCCGCGATCCCGGAGCTGGGCACCGCGTCCAGCGGCACCTGGATGCGGCGGTCGAGCGGCGGCGGCGGTCCGAGGTAGCGGAACTGCACCTCGCTCAAGCCCGCGAATTCATTGTCGCCGCCGTGGTTGGTCAGGATGTTGAACCGGACGAGGCGCACGCCACTTTGGTCGAAGGCGATGCGTTGGCCGGCATAGGTCGGCAGCCCGGTCGCCTGGTCGAACACGAAATTGCCGACGCTGGTGAATGCGCCGCCCTCTGACGAGGCGACGAGGATTTCGACGTCTTTGCAGCCCCGCGTGTGCAGCCCGTTGGTCTGCTCGTTGTAGTTCCAGATGTGCATCGCCTCCAAGTCGTAGTTCGCGCCGAGGTCGAACGTGATCTGCGCGGGTAGCGGGTCGGTGCCGCCATTGAACACGCCATTTGACAGCCACATGTTTCCGTCGGGGACCACCGAGTGGGTGCCGTCCGCCTCCAAGCCATTGCCGTTGACGCAGTGGACCGCCAGCCGGGTGAAGCCGCCGGCCAGCTCCGAGGAAAAGTCTTCGATGCTCACGCCTTGGATCGGCTGCTCGATCGCCACGGGGCCGGCTTCCTCGTTGGTGAAAGCGTAGTGGTGCCAGGTATCCACCCCGAATGGCTGGAGCGTGATCGTGATCTCGCCGCTGGAGGGCGCGTAGTAATGGTAGTAGATCCGGTTGCCGTTGTCGTTATCGGAGTAGTTCTGGTCGAAGTCCTCGCCGACATTCGTGTCGCTGGGCGTCAGCGTGGTCCAGCGTCCGCCGGGTCCGCCAAACCCCTCGCCGTAGAGCGTGAGGATGTAGCTTTGGTTTGGCGTCAGCCCGGTGAGCTTCAGCTTCGAGGTCCCGTTTTCGGTCGCCCCATAGAAGAAATCGTTGAGCAGCGTGTTGCCGCCGCCGCTCACGTTGGTCGTATTGTCGGAGAAATTGTTGGGCGCGCCGAGCAACTCCCAGTTTGCGCCGCTGCGCACGCCCGCGCCTGGCGAGTCGAAGGCCACGCTGTTGATCGAAACGGCGGTCGCATCGTTCAGGTTGATCTTGTGCGTGTAGGTCTTCGCCGCGCTGATCTCGCTGTCCGCATCACCCGCCCACAGCGCCGAATACCACACGCCGGGCGGATTCTCCGGCGGCGGCCCGACGATCTCGACCGACCCGACCGAAAACCCCGCCTCGCCGGTCTGCCAGCCGCTGTCGTCAAACCCGACCTCCCGCCAGGCGGTGCCTTGATCCGCGCCGCTGCCGTCAAACTTCCACTCGGAGAAAAATTCGATCGGCTGCGTGGTCGACGGAAACCCGGGCTCTGCGAAGTTCGCCGCGCCGGGCGTGCCGCCGATTTGCTCCGACCACGTCCAGCTCGCCGCCTCGTGCGCGCCGAGGGTGCCGTGGCGCTTGGAAAGCGTCGCGCCGGAGCCGTCCGCCGCCGCAGGCCAATCGCCGCCGTCTCTGAAATCGACGACGCTCATCAGCCGCCCCGAATTGTTGACCAGGCGCAGCTCTTCGCCGCCGTTGTCCAGCCCGCCCGCCCACGGACCCAGCGCCCCGGCCGGTGCCTCCGCCGCGCCGGGGTCGCGCGCGATCACCAAAAAGCCGCCGCCGGGGATCACCGTGTCATCCGGAAACGTGAATTCGACGCCGCCTTCGAGCTGCCACGCCGACATATCGACCGACACCGCATTCAGGTTGTGCAGCTCGATCCACTCGCCGCCCGCGTCCGTCGTCCCCGCCGGATTGTATTGGATTTCAGCCACAATGCTGTCGCCGATCTGCGGCGCTGCTGTTGGGCAAAGGGTGAACGCACCGCGCCCGCATAGGCGAAACGGGGAAATTTCATGGGGGCTTCGTGAGGTTCCCGAAAGGATAAGCGACCTCCCCAACTTCCGACAAGAGCAAACTAGGGTCTGCCAAGAAAATCGCCCTTTGCTGCCTTGCCGAGGCGGACGCAAGGCAGGGACCTTCTCCGAAAGGTCCGGCGGTGCGAGGCATCGGCTGCCCTGAAGCGATCTATCTGCCAAAGCGGCGCGCCAACCGCCGGACGGCTCGAGGCTATCCTGCCCTGGTCGCTGGTGGGGTAGAGACGGCTCCTGCCGTCTTGATCCGCGGCATCGGCTTCGCCTTCGGCGCGAATCGTCCGGTGGTGGTCGAATCGGCGCCAGCCTGCTACAGATATCGGTTCGAGCACCTACTGCCGAAGTGTTGCGCCGACTTTCCGGGAGGCATCGGACGCACAAGGCAGGGACCTTTCTCCGAAAGGTCCGGCGGTGCGAGGCATCAGCTCGCCCTGAAGCGGATCAATTTGCCAAAGCGGCGCGCTAACTTCCGGACGGCTCGGAGAGCCATCCCTGCCCGGTCGCCGGGTAGAGACGGCTTCCTGCCGTCTTGGATCTGCGCACGTTGGCTTCGGCGTGGCGTCCGATGGTGGTCGAATCGGCGCCAGCTCTGACCAGGCAGCGACCTTCTCCGAAAGGTCCGGCGGTGCGCATCGGCTGCCCGAAAGCGGATCAATTTGCCAAAGCGCGCGCCATCCGCCGGACGGCTCGGAGAGCCATCCCTGCCCCGGTCGCCGATGGCTGGGTAGACGGCACCCTGCCGTCTTGGACCCGCGGCATCGGTTTCGACTTCGGCGCGCGTCCGATGGTGGTCGAATCGGCGCCAGCCTGCTGAGCCAGGCAGCGACCTTCTCCGAAAGGTCCGGCGCAGGCATCGGCTCGCCCTAAAGCGGATCGATTTGCCAAAGCGGCGCGCTTCCGCCGGACGGCTCGAGAGCCATCCCCGCCCCGGTCGCCGGCCGGTAGAGACGGCACTGCCGTCTTGGACCCGCATCGCTTTCGCCTTCGCGCGGGCGTTCGGCGGTGATCGAATCGGCGCCAGTCTGCTACAGATGTCGTTCGAGACCTACCGCCGAAGTGCGCCGACTTTCCGGGAGGCATCGGACGCACAAGGCAGGGACCTTTCTCCGAAAGGTCCGGCGGTGCGAGGCATCGGCTCGCCCTAAAGCGGATCAATTTGCCAAAGCGGCGCGCCAACTGCCGGACGGCGGGAGAGCCATCCCTGCCCGGTCGCCGGGTAGACGGCACCGCCGTCTTGGACCCGCGGCATCGGTTTCGGCTTCGGCGGGGCGTCCGTGGCGGTCGAATCGGCGCCAGCCTGGTTGCATAGGCAGGGACCTTTCTCCGAAAGGTCCGGCGGTGCGTATCGGCTCGCCCTGAAGCGGATCAATTTGCCAAAGCGGCGCGCCTTCCGCCGGACGGCTCGAGAGCCATCCTGCCCCGGTCGCTTACGGGGCTGGTAGAGACGGCACTCCTGCCGTCTTGATCCGCGGCATCGTTTTCGGCTTCGACGTCGTCCGATGGTGTCGAATCGGCACCAGCCTGCTGACCAGGCAGGGACCTTCTCCGAGGTCCGGCGGTGCGAGGCATCGGCTCGCCCTGAAGTGGATCAATTGCCAGCGGCGCGCCTTCCGCCGACGGCTCGGAGCCATCCTGCCCCGGTCGCCGATGCGGGTAGACGGCACTCCTGCCGCTTGGACCCGCGGCATCGGTTTCCCTTCGGCGCGAATCGTCCGGTGGCGGTCGAATCGGCGCCAGCTCGCTGACCAGGCAGGGACCTTCTCCGAAAGGTCCGGCGGTGCGAGGCATCGGCTCGCCCTGAAGCGGATCAAATTGCCAAAGCGGCGCGCCTTCCGGTTGCGCGGCGGCTTAATAAACCAGAATCGCCGCGTCGCTCGCCATCACCGTCGCCGCGACTTGGGTCCACGCCGCCACCTCTGCCGCGTCCAGCGATTCGTCGCGCGGGGCGTCGCCGGTCTGGAGAAGCTTCTGGGCGTCGGCGTTTCCGGATTCCGCGGCGAACCGGTCGCGCATGGCGGCGAGCAACGGATCGCAGGCGGCGCGTTCGGCGTCGCTCGGCGGGCGGCTGGCGAGCAGGGTGAACAGATAGTCGAGCCGCGCAGCGTCGGCGTCCCGCTCGCGGAGGAGCCGCTCGGCGAGCTTGCGCGCCATCTCGATGCGCTGCGTTTCGTTGAGCAATCCGAGCGACTGGAGCGGCGTGTTGCTGCGCGAGCGGCGCACGCACGAGGACTCGCGGTTCGGCGCGTCAAAGATCGTCATCATCGGGTGCGGGCTGGTCCGCTTCCAATAGACGTAGAGGCTGCGCCGGTAGAGCCGCTCGCCTTTGTCCCGCTCGTAGTGCTTCGTATTGCTGGCCGGGTGCATGAGCGCCGACCACATCCCGGCGGGCTGGTACGGCTTTACGCCTTCGCCGCCCCGGTGCGGATCGAGCAATTGGCTCGCCCACAGCCCGGTGTCGCGGATGACTTCGGCGTCCAGCCGGAAGCGCGGCCCGCGCGCCAGCATCCGATTTTCTGGATCGTCGATGCCCTCGCGGAAGGCGGAGCTTTGCTGGAACGTGCGGCTGGTCAGCATGAGGCGGAGCAGGTGGCGCAGGTCCCAGCCGCTGTCGTGCAACTCGACGGCGAGCCAGTCGAGCAACTTGGGATGCGTCGGCTGCTCGCCCTGCAAGCCGAAGTCCTCCGGCGTGCGGACCAAGCCGTTGCCGAAGACGCGCCCCCAGATCTGGTTGACCAAAACGCGGGCGACCAGCGGGTGCTCGCGCGAGGTCAGCCATCCGGCGAGCCCGAGCCGGTTCTTCGGCGCGCCGTCCGGCAGCTCGCCCATCACGCCGATCACGCTCGGCTCCAGCGGCTCGCCTTTCGGCAGATCGTATTCGCCCCGGTCCAGCAGGCGCGTCTCGCGCGGCTTGGGCAATTCCTCGGCGACCAGCGTGGTGGTGAATGTCTTTTCCAGTTCCTCCCAGCGCTTGACCAGCGCCTGCGCCGCCGGCATCGCCTCTTTATTCGCCAGCCCCGAATCCGGATCGGCGACGTGTTTGATCTGGTCGAGCTTGGTGCCATCGATTTTCAGGTAATTCCTGAGCACCTCGTCGGCATCGCGCTCCCACTGGTCGACCGCCGCCCAGCCATCCGCGTCGGCGGGCGCGTTGATCACCGGCTTGTAGTCGTATTTGTTGCCGTCGAGCGCGCCTTCCGACGTGTTGTTGAAAAAGGCGAGCAGCTCATAGTATTCGGTCTGGGTGACCGGGTCGTATTTATGCGTATGGCACCGGGCACAGCTGAATGTCATGCCGAGAAAGACGGTGCCGAGCGTCTCGACGCGGTCGAAATTGTTCTTCGCCTGAAACTCCGCCGCGATCGCGCCGCCCTCGGAGGTCGTCGGATTCATCCGCACGTAGCCGGTCGCCACGCGCTGCGCGAGCGTCGGCTCGGGCAGCAGGTCGCCAGCGAGCTGCCAGGTGATGAACTGGTCGAGCGGCAGGTTGTCGTTGAACGCCTTGACCACCCAATCGCGGTAGGGATAGATGCCGCGCTTGTTGTCGAGGTGCAGCCCGTGGGTGTCGCCGTAGCGCACCGCATCCAGCCAGTAGCGCGCCTGGTGCTCGCCAAAGCGCGGGCTTTCCATCAAGCCGTCCACCAGCTTGGCGAAGGCATCGTCGCCCGGATCGGCGACGAACTTCGCCAGTTGCTCGGGATCCGGCGGCAGCCCGGTCAGGACCAGGGCGGCGCGCCGCGCCCGCGTGGCGGCCTCCGCCTCCGGCGCAAAGCCGATCCCCTTCTCCGCCAGCCGCCTTTCGACGAACGCATCGATGATCTCCGCCGCCGGCGTCGCCTTGCCCGCCGCCGGCTCCGCCTTCACCGGCGGGACAAACGCCCAGTGCTTCGCGTAGGTCCCGCCTTGCCTCACCCAGCGCGTGAGCAGATCGCGCTCCGCCTCGGTCAGTTGCTTCTCGGCGTCGTCCGGCGGCATCGGGTCGTCCGCGTCGTGCAGCCGGACGATGATCTCGCTGTCCTCCAGCGCGGCGGGATCGATCGCCCGGTAGCCGCCCAGATCGGCAGTCGCCGCCTCGAACGAATCGAGCCGGACGAGGTCTTTCTTCCGCGTGTCGGGCCCGTGGCAGACGAAGCATTTGTTCGACAAAACCGGCAGCACCTCGCGGGCAAAATCGACCGGCTTCTCGGCGGCCGCCGCCGGAAACGCCAATGCCATCATCGCTGCGATGGCAAAGCGCGCGCCGCCGAGGCAGATCGGGTGGGGGAGTCGGATCGTCATCCCCTAGTTGGAACCGTCCGCCGCGAAAAATCGAGTGAGATTTTCCCCGCTGCGCCGAATACTTAGCCAACCCATCATTCCTCATGAAATCGACAATTCCATCCGCCTCTCGCTTGGTAATCCTCGTTTTGGTGTGCCTGCCGTTGCTTGCCACTGCCGAAGAGCGCGGGTCAAAGTCCGAACTCCCGAAGCAAGATATCGCGCCGGGCGCGGCAGACAGGGCGGTGAATCGAGAGGAGGAAGCCTGCGCCTTGGCGCTGCGCCTTGCCAAGGCGGGCGACCCGGAGCGAAACTTCAGAGCGAAATGCCTGTATTTCGGGCGACCGCCATTCGACCTGATCGACTTCGCCAAAAAGCATCAAGCCGTGTTCATCGTCATCGTTCATGGCTACGGAACGAAATCCGATCCAGAAAGCGAGGGGAATGGCGAAGTCTTTTGGATCAACGAGGATGGTAAGGTGATCCGCGAAGGCGATCGAAAAGTGATCCAGGAAGGAAAGGTCACGCAGTAGGCAAATCCGTATTTTGAAAGGATCCAATGCCCGCCGCGCCGCCCATCCTCCTCCTGCCGACCGACGATTACCGCCGGACGGCGATCGTTGATCCGGGGAAGGTGCCGGAGGGCTTGGACGCGCTGGTCCACCGCGGGTGGGGCGCGCTCCGGCGCCTGCGCCATGGCGGGGCGAAGCGGCTGCGCGAGGAAGCCGAGGCGGTCGGCGCGGTGGCGGCGACGCTGCGGGACGAATCCGACGAGGCGCGCGTGCGCGGCTGCGCCAGGCGCGAGCGGGCGCGGCTCGGGCGGATCGCGGATGGCTCTGACGAGGCGGGGGCGGCGCTGGCGGCGGTCGCCGAGGCGGCGCGGCGCAAGGTGCGGCCTCCGCCTTACCCGGAGCAGATCATGGCGGCGCTGGCGCTCGGGCGCGGGCGGCTGGCGGAGATGGCGACCGGCGAGGGCAAGACGCTGGCGATCGCGCTGGCCGCCGCGATGCTCGGCTGGCGGCGCGATCCCTGCCATGTCATCACGGCGAACGACTACCTGCCGGGCGATGCCAAGTCGCTCGCCAGCTTCTATGAATTCTGCGGCTTCACCGTGGCGCATGTCGTCGCCGGGATGGAGCCGGACGGCGCGCGAACTACCGCGCCGACGTCGTCTATACGACTACCAAGGAATTGCTCGCCGATCTCCTGCGCGACCGGCTCCAACTCGGCGCGCTGAACGGAAACCGCCGCGCGGTCTTCTCGCCTCGCGCGGCGCTGCTCGCTGGCGCCCACCCTCGTGCTGCGCGGCATCCACTCGGCATTGCTGGATGAAGCCAGATACCTGCTGGGTGGACGAAGCCTCGACCCCGCTGTCAGTTTACTTTGACGCCAATGAATCGCCTGCCGAAGCGGTGCCGTCGACGCGCTATCGCTGCCGGAGCAGCGGGCGAGCATTTTAAGGTGCGTCGAGATCGAGGGGCGCATCGATTTTGCCCGCCGCGCCGATCCGAGATCGCCGCCGGGGCGGAGGTGGAGCGCCGGAGTCGCTGCGGCGCGCGCTGGATGCGCGATCTGCTCAACCAACGGTTGAGGCGCCTGGCGAGTTGTTCCGCAGCAATACGCTATCATAGACGACAAGATCGTCATCGTCGATATTCCACCACCGGCCTGATGCCGGGGCGCAGCTGGAAGGCGACCAGGCGGTCGAGGCAAAAGCATGTGCCGATCACCGATCCGGCGGAGACGCCGCCCGGCTCAGCCACCAGCGGTTTTTCCGCTGCTTCCGGCGCTGGCGGCGGTGATCACCGGCACCGCGCGAGGTCGCGTCCTCCTCTGGCGGACATCCGCCACTCTTCGAATTTGTCGCTATCCCCGCGACCCACCGCTCCGTGCCTCCGCACGCACGCTGCTGCGCCTTCTTCGCTGCAGACCGGCTGGGACGCAGTCGCCGCCAGATCAGCGGTCCATAAAGCCGCTGCCCGATCCTCGTCGGCACCCGCACGGTCGAGGCCGCGAGCACCTCGCCGCCATAGCCTGCGCGCGCGCCTGAACTATCGCCTGCTCAATGCGGTGCGCTTCCAGCAGAGAGGCCGTCATCGAACAGCCGCTGGCGGCCAGCCTCGGCGCGGTCACCATCGCGACGAACATGCGGAGGGGGCGCGAACTGATATTAACCTGCTCGGAGCCAAGATGAGTGGTGCCGCTACCATCGCCAACGACCGAGAGGCGCGCCCGACCGCCAGCTCTTCGGTCGCGCCCACGCCAGGGCGACCTCGGCTCCGCCGCCGTCACCAGCCTTGTTGACGACGAACTCGCCATCAAATTCCTCCTCGATGGTCCGCCGCCTCGCCCGGTGCGCCGCCGATCCTTCGCGCTTGGCGAGGTGCCCGCCCAGAAAGCGCGCTGGCTTCTCCGCCAAAGCAGCGGCGACCATGAAGCAAGACACCTGGGCGGAGGAATCGTTCGGGAAGGCGGGCGAGATCCGGTGAGGGGGCTGATGCCTTGATTTCATTTGCTTCATTCCGGAAATCCGGATCGCGCTGCAGCCATCTCCGCATATTTCCGGCGCGTCAGGGCGCGTATAGGTCTTGCCGTTTGGTTTTGCGCTCAGTCCAACGAGGTTTTTATGTGTTTGAGAGCATCCATCTGGGCATTGCCAATTGCGGGAAGGTATTCCTTTACCTGAAACCAACTCCTGACCAAATCACGCTATGAAAACCCTTCGAGTTTTTCCTTTTAATCGTCCCCCCTTTACTTTGCCTCATGTTGCTGCGATCCTTTGACGTGCCACCTCCACAATATTTCGGGAAAGGAAATTGTGGGTGACCTATGAAGGAAGAAGTGCGGTTTATGGATGGAGAAACCGCATCATTTAAGGAAAGGGATCGCGTGGGAATTGAATTTGACGGCGAGGCGCTGACTTACGCTATTCTTCAGAGAGCGTTCCACACCTGATGACCTGATGGCTTGGAATCGAAATGGGCGATTTTGCAGCGTTTTGTGGAAGAGCAAAACGACCCGCTGGAAGGGAGCTGAACATGGTGGAGGCTTCGTCCAAGTGAAGCAAACGCCGCCACTGATCTGGATGAGTTTCTTAATAAAGTCGAAGGGTATCCTGTCCGACCGATTGAACCATAGCGATGGAATGGTCCCGTTCACGGCAGTAGAATGGAAACACCCGATCCCCCGGATCCATGAGGGGTTGACCATTGAAAGTGTATGAGGAACCTGAGATTGAGGATTCGTGCCGGGTGCGGACGATTTCTCCACTACCCGTCGCGAAGAGGGAAAGGAATCGCCTTTCCCCAGGCGAGATCGGCGCTGGATCGATGGCGCGGAGCAGTTCGATTTCACCTGTCGGCAACCACTTTCGAAAGCGCCCGACGGCAGCGGTGACCATGAGCCGGGCGCCAGCGCATTGCTCTGCACGACGCCGAACGAGACCGATCCATCCGCCGCCTTCACATGCGGGAACGTCAGGGCGAGGTGGGGCGCGCCGCCGACCATCGCCGTGGAGACCGAATGCTGCCGCGGATCGGAGTAGGTGGGGATCATCGCCATGAGGTATTCGAGGGCGTTCGCGATGCCGTCTAGATCGGGATCTGCGTTTGGCGCGGTCTTGAGCGCGAAATCCGGGTCGCCGTTCCAAAACATCAGCGCCGCCCACGTCTCGTAAGGATAGGTTCCCGCGAAGGTATCGAGGTGATCGCGCACCGTGTCGCTATCGGAGTCGGGGAAGTCGGTATCGATCGCGGCGGTAGCGAGTTGAAGCGGTCGCCCGTGGTGGTTGAACAACGCTGTGATCACTGCGCGGGATTCAAACAAGGTTACCGCCTGGTTCGCGGTCAGACCTCGAGGGTGGCAAAGATGCTGTTTCCGGGATCGGCGAAGCGGATCGATTGGTCGGCGGTACCGGTCAGGACCACGCGGTGGAGCCGGAGGCATAGAAGTTGAACCTAGAGCCGGGGTCTTGGGAGGCGTAGTTGGCGAGCCGGGTGAACGAGCCGCGCAATTCGAGCGCACGGCGGTCGAAGATCCGCCGTGGTTGTTGGCGCTGTCGGTGGTGAAATCGCCGCCGACCACGACGCGTCCCGCGGGGTCCTGCATGCGCAGCAGACCGCCGCTCACCCCGTAGGCGGAGCCGTCCCACGATTGGATCCGGTAATCGCCGCCCGCCTCCAGCGTGCCCGCGCCGACGGCGAGCACGCCGCCGGAGTGGAGAAGGCTTCCGTCAGCGGCACTTACTGTTGAGGCTGAGCGTCGATCCCGCGAGCACCATGCTCCCATCGACGGCGAGGTCCTCCGCGAGCGAAAAGTCGCGGCTGCCGATCACCAGCCCGTCGGTGAGCGGGTTGCCGTTGGCGACCAGCGTGGCGCAGTTCAGGGACGGCAGGTGGTGGACCGGTGCGGCGGTGTCGATTTCCAGCGCCGCAAACCCGCTGACGGTCGGGTTGGTGAAGAATAGGTCGCGTTCGGCATCGCCGGTGAGCAAGACGCGGTGGGAGCCGGACGCCAAAAAGTTGGCGCGGGAGGCGGGGTCTTGGGAGGCGTAGTTGGCGAGCTGGGTGAACGAGCCGCGCAATTCGAGCGTGCCGGCGGTCAGCGATCTGGAGTGGCTGCTGGCGCTGTCGGTGGCGAAATCGCCGCCGACCACGACGCGTCCCGCGGGGTCCTGCATGCGCAGCAGACCGCCGCTCACCCCGTAGGCGGAGCCGTCCCAAGACTGCAGCCGGTAATCGCCGCCGACCTCCAGCGTGCCTGCAGCGATGGTGAGCGCCCCCCCGGAGTGGAGGAAACTGCCCGAAACGGTCAGCGCGTGACCGTTTGGGTTGAGCGTCGAGCCGGAGAGCACCATGCTCCCACCGACCAGCAAATCGGAGGAAAGCGGCGAAGTCGCGGCTTCCGATGTTCAGCCTGTCGCGGTCAGCGATCGATTGCTTCGTTGCCAGGGTGGCGCAGGCTAGCGTGGGCAGGTGGCGGACCGGGGCGGCGGTGTCGATCTCGAGGGTAGCGAAAGTGCTGACGGTCGGGTTGGTGAAGAATAGGTCGCGTTCGGCATCGCCGGTGATCAGGGTGCGGTGGGTGCCGGATGCGAGGAAGTTGGCGCGGGACGAGGGATCGGCACCCGCATAGTTAGAGAGCTGGGTGAAGTTGCCGCGCAGCTCAAGCGTGCCGGCGGTGAGCGAACCCGAATGGTTGTGGGCGCTGTCGGTGGTGAAGTCGCCGCCGACGGTAATGTGCCCGGCGGGATTCTGCATGCGGAGTAGCCCGGTACTCACGCCGAAGGTGAGCTGGCCTTCGGTCGGTTCGGTGAGCGATTGGACCAAGAGATCGCCAGCGATCTCCGCGCCGGCGCCAGAGCTTTGAAGGACGCCGCCTTGTAGGATCAAATGTCCGCCCACGGCGAGGGGGGATGTGCCGCCGACCGCCAGCGTGACCGCCGCGCTGCAGCGCAGATCCCGCCCCGTCTCCAGCCGGAAACCATTGAGCGCCACGCTCCCGCCCTCGATGATCAAATCGCCCTCGATGCTTAAGTCGGACGCCAACGATAACGTGCCCTGCTGGAGCCGGACGCTGCCGCTTTGCGCCCCGCCAAGCGCATGGACCGAAGGCGTGCTCAACGCCGTTTCGGCAAAGCTTCCGCCTTCGCCAGCCAGCGGCTCGGTGACCGTCCCGATCGCCGGGCTATTGGTCGCCAGCGAGAGCGTCGCCGCGCGCGCGCCCGCCGCCGATGGGTTGAACGTCACCTTGACTGCCAGAGCGCCGCCGGGCGGGACCGGACCGGCTTCGACCGGCTCCCACTGAAAGTCGCTGGCGGCGGGTCCGGCGATCGCGCTGCCGGGAGCCAGCGATATTGGAACGCCGGTCGTGTTCGCGATGCGGATCGTCTGTCGCCAATACCCCGCCTCGACCTGGCGTTTGCCAAAGTCGGCGGCCGGCGCGTGAAGCGCCGCCGATCCGGTGGCGATCCCTGCGGCGATCTGGATTGCCAGCCGCATCGGGCACTGCCTCGCTCGGCGGCGTGGTTGATTTTCCTTGCCGTTATGTTGGCTGCATGAGGGAGTGTCTCCGTGGGGCATACAATGAGAGCACGAAGGGGTGGTTTGGACCCGCGCTCATCTACGCTACCATTTGCAAATTCCACCGCCGGAGGCTCCGCAACGATTGGCATTCTTTGGGCATCGGTTCACTCGCCGGAGCCGCGCCATTTCCCCCTTTCGACCACCGCCGGGCGATTAGCGCTCAACCCCCGGCTCATTGCCCCGAATCCTCCCATGTAATTTTATCCGAGGGAGCGTGCTGCTTCGCACAGTTCCGTTTCTTGCTACACCGCACCGGCTCGCATCTTGATTGCTGGCTCCCGCCTGCTCACTCCAACAATCCCAACAGCGCCGCGACGGTCTCCGGCTCGTCGGCGGCGATGCTTTGCGATCCCGAAGGGTCGGCGGCGTAGTCGAAGAGATCGACCTGCGTCGGCGCGGCGGGATTGTTGCCCCAGCGGACGAGGCGATGCTGCGGGGTGCGGAGCGAATAGCCGTCGGTGCCGCCCTTGCGCCAGAAGCTCAGCGCGTAGCCTTTGGCGGGCGCGGCGGGATCTTGAATCGCGGCGGCGAAGCTGCGGCCGTCGAGCGGCGGGATCGGGACGCCGCAGAGGTCGGCGAGGGTGGGGTAGAGGTCGATGGTTTCGACCAGCGCGGTGGAGGCGGAGCCGGGTTGCGCCATGCCGGGGGCGCGGACGATCAGGGCGCTGCGCAGCGATTCCTCCAGCGTGGTGTGCTTGCCCCAGACCGTGTGTTCGCCGAGGTGCCAGCCGTGGTCGCCCCACAGGACGACGACCGTGTTTTGGTCAAGCCCGAGCGCCTCGAGCTCGTCGAGGACCTTGCCGATCTGGGCGTCGGTATAGCTCACGCAGGCGCGGTATCCGTGGATCGAAAGCTTCGCCTCCGCCTCGTCGATCGTGTTCGTGCCGCCGTAGTTATTGATGAATTCGCCGTTGCCGGACAGCGATAGCGACGTGTTGACGTTGGCGGGCGCCTGCTGCGGCGGGACGGCGATCGTGCCGCGGTCGTAGAGGTCCCAGTATTTCTTCGGCGCGCAGAACGGCAGGTGCGGTTTGAAAAAGCCGACCGCGAAAAAGAAGCGTTCGCCGGTCGAGGCGAATTCGCGCAGCCGGGCGACCGCCTCCTCCGCCATCAAGCCGTCCGGATAGTCGGTGTCCTCCAGCGACGTGACGCCGTCGCCCGCCACGCCGATCTCGGTGCGCGGTGAGACGCCGGGTTCGCGCGTCGCGCCGCCGGCATAGGCGAAGAACGCATTCCACGCCGTGCCCCAGATGCCGCTCGTCATGTAGTGTTCGTCCCACGCACCGGGCATCTCCGGATTGCCGTTGTCAAAGCGGCCGTCGGGATAGTGCGTGAGCTTGCCGAGCGACACTGTTTTGTAGCCCGCGTGGCGGAACGCCTCCGGCAGCGAGTTCGGCCTGCGGCGTGCCCGCGCCGGGGAAGAGCTGGGCGAATGCCTCGTTGCTGGTGGACGCGCTGGTGGTCGGGCGGCGCGTCATCAGCGCGTAGCGCGAGGCGCCGCAGGTCGGGCACTGGACGTAGTGGCGGGTGAAAAGCCGGCCCGCGGCGGCGAGCCGGTCGATGTTCGGCGTGTGCATGTAGCCCGCGCCGTAGGCTCCGATCTCCGGCCGCAGGTCATCGACGGCGATGAACAAAACGTTCGGCGGCTCCGGCGCGGCGGGATCGGGCGGCGCGTTTTGCAAATCGCGCACGCGCAGGAATGGCGGCAGCGCCGATGCCGGTCCGATCCGCGCGCCCGCCTCGGCGGCATCCGCGAGCACCGGCGGACCGAGCCGCTGCCAGTCATCCAGATCGCCCGATCCTTCGACGGCGTAGGCGCGGCCGGGCACCGCATTCCACCGCAGGACCGGACCGCCGCCGACCGGTTCCGGCTGCGGGCCAAGGTCGAAGGCGGTGATGACGAACGGGAGTTCCTCCGGCGGCACGGGCGGATCGCCGTCGGTGAAGGCGAGCGTCAGGTCGGAGAGCGCGAGGCTGTCGATGCCGTTGCTCGGCGTGTTGAGCAGGAAGAAGGCATTGAACGAAAGCGGCGCGCCGGCGGCCGGGGCGACCGTTGTGTGCAAGGCGGTGCCGTTGAGCGATGAGGTCAGCTCGACCTGGCCGCCGGCGATCGCCTCGACCTTCAGCGTGACATCGTAGTCGATCCCCTGTGGGCCGGCTCCGGGCGTGAGCGAGGTGCCGGCGACTTGGGTGGGCGTGCCGCGCGACGTGCTCAGCGGGTTGTCGCCGCCGGTGTTGCCGCGCATCCAGAGCTTCGCCGCGCCCGACTGCGGCCCCCAGGTCGCGAAGTATCCGGTCGTCGCCTCGAAGGCGGCGTCGGAATTGTCACCCGGGATGTCTTCCTCCACCCGCGAGCCGCCGTCGTGGAAGATGCCGAAACGCAGCGCATCGCTGCCCGATTCTGAATCCGCGCCGATCCACCGGAGGCGGAACCGGAGTTCGACCGCGTCGCCTTCCTCCAGCGCGGCGGTCTCCGGAAAGTAGCCCCAGACCATGCCGCGGCGCGCCGACGATCCCGATGACTCCGGCGCGGTGCCGAAGACAAACGAATCGGCGTTGCGGTCCGAGAGGCTCGGCGTACCCGGCGTCGCGGATGCCGAGCCGGTGAACCAGGGCCCGGCGAGCGGCGATTCGGCGGTCTGGGCGGCCAATGCGGAAGCGCTCAGCCAAAAGAAGGACAAAGCGAACGAAGGGGATTTCATGCGGCACGCTACCACAGGCGAGGTGCCAAAGTCAGCCTCAATTCGAGCCGCTAATCCAGGCACATCGCCACCATCAAACCGGAGGTAGGAACCGCTGATGCCGGTTTCCTCCCCGTTTGCTCGCACCGCGCGGCCATTGATAGATGGCGCGACCCCGGCGGAAAACACAGATTGTTGCCGACCCGCTTAGGAGGGGAGGGGATTCGCGGCGCTCGGTTTTCGCGGATGGGTTGCTGATCGGCGAACGCATCCTTCCCAAGTTCACTTGGCCGCATCGGTAGGGATATCGTCCGGGTTACCGTTGAAATCGACGAGGCTCCAATTTGCGACGAAATCGGCGAGGTCGGACGGCGGATCGATTTCGGTGCCCCGGAAAGCCGCCATGTCGATGCAGAAGTGGGATCGGGAGTAGAACCAACGGCCATCGGCAGCTCTGCCGATGAAAAAGTCGCACTGCCGCCAGTCCGACTTCTTGCAAATCTGGCGATAGGCAACCCACGAGCCATCCGCCATCACGATCAGATCGCGGGAAAGCCAAGGTGGTTCGAGCGCGCCTTCGCCGCGGGCCAGGGCGCGTTTGGCTGCTTCGAGCCGCCCCGGGTCGCCGGTCAGGTTGGCGACTTCGGCGATCGCCTCGCGCCGCCACTCGTCACGGAGTGCCGTCCGGCGGATAACATCGATGCCGATCTTCGCCGCGATCGCGAGAACGGCGGCGATAGCAGAGACAAGAACGATTTTTCGAATACTCACCGGGAAAGATCGCCTCGCGCGGCGGATCTGGCAAGATGCTGCCGCGCGTTACGTGCTTGGCCTCGCGGGGCGAATTCGATAGATTCTTCGCCATGCTTGACCTTTTTGGACAACCCGACGTCCGGCGCACCCATTGTGATGGGGTTTCGCGCCGGGGCTTTTTGCGCATCGGCGGCATGGCGGCCGGCGGGCTTTCGCTGGCGCAGCTCTTGGCGCTGGAAGCCAAGGCGGGGACAGGGAGTTCGCCTAAGGCGATCATCAACATCTACCTGCCCGGCGGACCGTCGCACCTCGACATGTTCGACCTGAAGCCGGACGCGTCGTCGGCGATCCGCGGCGAATTCCGCCCGATCGGGACGAACGTGCCGGGGATGGAAGTTTGCGAGTTGTTTCCGCGCCTTGCCAAGATCGCCGACAAGTTCGCGGTGATCCGGTCGCTGGCGGATTCCGAGGGGGCGCACGACTGCTACCAGTGCATGACGGGGCGGCGGAAGAACGATCCGGCGGCGCCGCCGGGGGGCTGGCCAGCCTTCGGCGCGTGGGTGTCGAAGCTTCAAGGATCGCGGCCCGGCGCGCCGGCCAACGTCTCGCTCATGTATCCGACCGGCAACCGGACGTGGGGCGAGGCGGGCACCGGCGGATTCGTCGGGCGCGAGCATTCGCCGATGGGGCTGGTGGACAAGGACCCGGAGGCCCGCGCCAAGAACATGACGCTGCAGGACATGCCGCTGGAGCGCCTGCTCGACCGCGAGCGGCTCCGCGCTTCGATCGACCGGTTCCGGCGGGACGCGGACAACACGGGTCAGATGGCGGGGCTCGATTCGTTCACCAAGCAGGGCTTGGAAATCCTCGCCGACTCCGGCTTGGCGGACGCGCTCGACCTTTCCAAGGAAGATCCGAAGGTCGCCGGGCGCTATGGGGTGAACGACCCGCGCTACCAGCGGGACGGCGCGCCGAAGATGATCCGCAATTTCCTGGTCGCCCGGCGATTGATCGAGGCGGGCGTCCGCGTGGTCTCGCTGAATTATTCGCGCTGGGACTGGCATGGCGGCGACGGCATGAACTACCCGCGTTCGCGCGAGGAATTTCCGCTGCTCGACCAGGGGTTGTCCGCGCTGATCACGGACCTGCACGAGCGCGGCATGGACAAGGATGTCTCGATCGTGATGTGGGGCGAGTTTGGCCGCACGCCGAAGCTCAACAAGAACAACAGCCGCGACCACTGGCCGAAGGCGAATTTTGCCTTCCTCGCCGGCGGCGGCATGAACACCGGGCAAATCATCGGGGCGACCGACAAGAACGGCGAGGAGCCGTCCGAGCGGCCGGTCAAGTTCCAGGAGGTCTTCGCCACGCTTTACCACAACATCGGGATCGACCTGAACAGCGCCACGATCCGCGACACGTCGGGACGCCCGCATTATCTGGTCGATCAAGGCATCCGCCCGATCCGGGAATTGGTCGGCTAGACCTATCTACACCGCTACCGCGCGATCGGCTTGGGACCGATCACGATCTTCCCGCCGCCATCGAGCGATTTGTCCCCGCGGGCCATGATGGGGGCGGGCGGGAGATTGCCGTCGAATCCGCTTTCCACCAGCACGCGGGCGTAGACGTGAGTTTGGTCCGCCGGGCGCTGGATGATCGTGGTGTAGGCGAGGACCGGCGCGGCACCGTGCTCGCATTCGCGATGATGATGGTCGTCGCCATCGCATCCGCCGTCTTCGCCTTCGCCTTCGTCATCGTCATCATCACCGTCGCCCCAATCGTCATCGTCATCGTCATCGTCATCGCCATGGTCGTCGTCGTCATCCTCCATGCGGAGGAAGCGGATGGTCTCCCAGTCGCGGAGGTCGAACGAGCGCTGGATGCGGTAGCGGAGGTCGAAGTCGCGGCGCATCGGGAAGGTGATCCGAAGCGAGCCGTCGTTGAGAACGGAGACATCGACCGATGAGGAGCCGCCGTGGCGCGGGTCGAGCCCGAGGGCGTATTCGACTAGGTTTTCGTCACCGTCCCAGTCGAAGTCGCCGCGTTCGCCCACGCGCAGGGGATCGGCGTTTTCTTCCTCGGTGAAATAATCGAGCATCCAGCGGCCGTAGCGGCTGACGGGCAGTCCGCAGTCCTTGAGGATGGCGAGGTCGAGCGCGCCGATGTAGTAGCGATGACCGCGGAGGTAGGTGACGCCGTTCATCAGGGCGGCGGCGAGGTCGGCACCCGGCAGCCCGGCGGCGGGCGGGTTCCCGAGGTGGTGCAAATCATCGGCGGTGAGCGGGACCGGGTCGCCATAAACGTCCTCCGCGTCGTCGCCCTCAAAATACGGATGGTCTTCTTCAAAAACGATGTGGCGGTCGAAGGTCGATTGGTAGGGGCCGGGCGACACGCCGGTCGGCGCCTGCCGCCAGCCGTTGTAGGCGAGCGCGTGACCGAGTTCGTGAAGGAAGACCGAGAGGGCATCGACTTTATCTGCTGGAACGGGCAGGGCGCGGCTCTCCGGCATCGGGTCGAACCAAAGTAGCTCGTTGATCAGGCGCGGGTTGATCACCATCTCGACATCGGGGGCAGGACCATTCGGGTCCATGCCGGTGCGGATCTCGTAGGCGGCTCCCTGTTCGTAGATGGCGATCCCATCATCGTTTTCGACAAAAACGGAATCGGCGCTGGCGGCCGCCGCCCATTCGGTCGCCTGGGTCACGATGATCCGCCCCTGGATGGTGCCTCGCCCTTTTAGGTAGCGCGCCCACAGGGTGCCCGCTGCCTCGAACTGGACGATCAATTCCTGGTGGTGGGAGACCGCCGCCGCCTGCAGGTCGACGACCTCTGCGACGAAGACGGTGCCGCCGTGACCGTAGCACGGTGCCGCCCATGGCAGTTGCAGGGCAACGGCCAGAATGGCGGCGAATAGCAGGCGCGGCATCAGCAAAAATGAAAATTCCGGGTGGCGGGCGAATCTCTCAAATTTGACGGGCAGTTGGTCCCGAAAGTTACAGACTTAATCCTAGAAGCGGCAATGGGATCCTTCGCTTCCTCGCAAATAGTTGATAGCCAACCTGATCGAAACCCAGGCGGCTCACCCTTTGGGTGAACCCGATGATGCAGGACGTCGCGAATCCACTCTCCCCTCCTGGGAGGGGTCGGGGGTGGGTCAGAGAGCATCGGGTCACCCTGCCGGGTGCGATTCTGTACCTCGCCGCCAAATCTAGATGATACGTTAATTACGAGTGATTTACGCATCTCATGCCCACCCCTAAATCCCCTCCAAGGAGGGGACTTGCGGCGCGACGCCCCGATTCATCGCCGAACCGATAAAGCCCGCACGTATGAGGACCGAACTGCAGAACCGCAATGTCGCGTCTATGTTAATGCACGCGGGACAGTTCGAGGCGAACCCAAGAGCGAGGACGCCTCGATCCTGCCGCCGGGGTTTTGCGCCTACTTTGGCGGGCGGGCGGTTCTTTTTCACGCCAACAATCCGCTCGCCTCCGTTTTCGGGCTACCCCCGCTGGAGCTTTGCGGTCGGTCGCTTGTCGCGTTTGATCTCGGCGGCGAACGCCTTGAAGGCGGCGTCGAGTTCCTTGACGACATCAGGGCGCTCGGCGGCGACGTTTTTCTTCTCGCCGAGGTCGGCGCTCAGGTCGTAAAGCTGGACCGGCGGGCGGTCCGCTGCCTTGGCTCCGGCTCCGGCATTCTTTTTGTTCGAGCGTTCGGCTCCTTCCGGCCAGGGGTAGAATTTCCACTTCCCGCTGCGGACGCTGCCTTTCCCGTGGAGCAGGATGTAGTGCTCGTGCGGGCTTTTGGCTCCGTCTTCCCCGGCGAGGAGCTACCAGATGTCTTTGCCGTCGATTTTTCGCTCGGGGAGGGCGGCACCAGTGAGCTTGGCGAAGGTCGGGAGAAAGTCGATGGTGGCGGCGACCTCGCGGCATTCCGATCCGGCGGGCACTTTGCCTGGCCAGCGCGCGAGGCACGGGACGCGCACGCCGCCCTCATAGACGCTCGCCTTCTGCCCGCGCAGCGGACCGCTGGAGCCGGAGCGGGTGCCGTTGTCGGTGGTGAAGATGACGAGCGTGTTGTCGTCGATGCCGGCGTCTTTGACCGCCTTGAGCACCTCTCCGACCGACCAGTCGATCTCTTCCATGATGTCGCCGAATTTTGTCTTGGTGCGCCCGGCGAATTCCTTGCCGACGTGGAGCGGCAGGTGCGGCAGCGTGTGCGGCAGGTAGAGGAAGAACGGCCGCCTTTATGATCGTGGATAAACTTGACCGCCTCCTCGGTGTAGCGCCGGGTGAGCGTGTCCTGGTCCACGGGGAACTCGACGATCTCCTCGTTGCGGAGGACCGGCGAGTCGTTGCGCGGCGGCTTGTAATCCTTGGCCTGGATCTGTTCGCGGGTCACCCCGTGGAGCTTGGCATCGGCGGCGATCGTGTTCGCCGGGTCGATCCACATGTCGTTGGAATACGGGATGCCGAAGTAGTAGTCGAAGCCCTGCATCGTCGGCAGGCACGGCGGCAGATGCCCGAGGTGCCACTTGCCCACGCAGCCGGTCGCATAGCCCTGGGGCTTGAGGACCTCCGGGATCAGCATCTCGTCCGGGTGCAGGCCTTCGTTGCTCCGCGGGAAAGCCCGGCGCCATGCTCAGCCGCTGGAAGTGGCAGCCGGTCATCAAGGCGGTCCGCGATCCCGAGCACACCGGGCAGCCGACGTAAAAGTCGGTGAACCGCATCCCCTCCTGCGCCATCCGGTCTAGATTCGGCGTCTGGAATCCCTGCGCCCCGTAGCAGCCGACATCGCCGTAGCCCTGGTCGTCGCTGAAGATGACGATGATGTTCGGCTTCGCCTCCTCTGCTGCTACAACGAGCGGCGCTGGGAGGAGCGAAAGGCAGGCGGCGCTGGTACCAGCGAGAGGAATCGGGTCGAGGCATTGGCTTTCATCGCCCCATCATGCAAAGCCCGCGGCGGGTCGGCAATCCGAATTTCTCGATGCGCAACAGCCGGGCGGTGCCCTCCGGGTCGATTCCCTATTCCGGGGTCCACGGCGTGCGGGTGATCACGCCGATGAGCGATCCGGACGCGGTCGCGCCCTCGTGCACGTGGAATTGATCGATGGTGGAAAATCCGTTCGATGCCACGCTGCCAAAGCGGATCTGCAGGTAGTAGGTCTCGCCGAGATAGACCGTGTCGAGTGTCGAAACGACCGATTCGAGCTGGACGTAATCCGCATTCTGATCCGCCGTGTTAAAGATCTCGTTGACCGTATTGATCAGCCCGAGCGAGAACGCAACGTCCGAACTCAGCTCCGGCACGTCCAGGGTGAGGTCGAGCGTCAGGTCGATCGAATCGAGTTCGGACCCGGTGTTGATCGTCCCGTTGAAATAGGAAAGCGTCCCAAGCGTAAATTCCTCGCCCTCTGCGATGTCCGAGAACGATGCGCCTTCGAAGACCATCGAACTGCCGAGTCCAAACTGTTGGGCAGGCGTTCCCCAGACCACGCTCGATTGATCGTCGCCATTGTCGATGGAATAGACACGGCGGCGCGGTCCGACAGCGTTTTCGAAGATCCCCCAGCCGCGCCTGAGAAAATGAGCGAGTCCATGTCGTAAATCTCGTTGGCGGTCGGGCTGTTGTTGAACGAGTCGGGATCGAGTGTCGCCGCATAGGCGTAGATCGCCGTCACCCCAGGGCGCAGGTAGAATTTCTCTCCCGTATATTCGAACCACGGACCGGTTTCGCCAACGCGATAGTAGACGCGCGAGGATCCCGATGGGTTTGGGTTTGAGAGGGTCGTGTAGAGACCCGGCATGTAAGAGAACTCACCGCCATCCATCGAAAAAGTGGGTGGAAGGAGGACGCCCGGCGCGGACGGGTTGATCGGCCCGGGACCGCCCGATCCAATGGCGCTTCCGACCGGGATCTCGGTGGGGCCTCCGGCTGCGGCCGCGTCGCGATCTTGGTAGGCCCAGACCCAGCCATTGTCATGGTTGTAGTTCACCGCCACCTGCCGCGTTTCTTCCACTGGTTCGGACGGGGCGGTCTCGATTGTATCAAACAACCTGATCAGATGCTCGATGGAGCCGGCCGATTCGCTCTCCACGACCTGAAACTGCTTCGTCGCAGAATTCCACACCGCCACCAGCCTAGGCACGTTGCGCCCATCAACGATGACCG
Source organism: Verrucomicrobiales bacterium (assembly GCA_041395145.1). GTDB lineage: Bacteria > Verrucomicrobiota > Verrucomicrobiia > Verrucomicrobiales > DEV007 > JAWLBD01. The sequence continues at coordinate 46,337 of JAWLBD010000020.1, forward strand.
GCGTCAGCCCCGGATCGATCATCCGCCCGCTCAAACCAGGGATCGTCCGCTGCTCGTCCTTGGTGCTCACAGTCTTCAAGCTTTCCACAACTTGGCGCGGGTCGGTCACCCCATCGAGGTTGCCGCCAGAACCCACGTAAACCCGAACAGCCCGGTTCAATGTATCCACGTCGCTGCGCAGTTTCAGCTCAGAGGCACTCGGCTTGACGCCAGTTAGCATCCAGATCGCCAGCGTACTGACGATCGCGATCACTGCGACGGAAAGCAGAAGCTCGACGAGCGTAAAGCCGTTTACCGCCTTTTTATAATTTCCATAATTTAGCCGCGCCATGGATGGTGTAGTGGACCGATTCATTATTAAATTTGGAGTTGAGGTCGTTCAAATATAATAATTATCTCAGAGAATTCTAGTAATTTTCCATTTTATTTTCATTTTTTCATTATCGCGATTCACTTCGCAAATGTGAAATGTTTTTTTGAGGGGAAGGCAGGCGGATGGAAGGTCTTGTCGTTCAGGGGTTAAAATAACCACAACATTTCCCTTCATTGGCTTGACAGGGCGGGTTTCTCTCCTACAATGCGCGCCCTTTGCCCCGCCCCAAGATTGGGGGCTTCAGACTTTTTTTATCGAAAAACGCTGCCATGAAACGCACCTTCCAACCCTCCAAGCGCACCCGCAAACGCCAGCACGGCTTCCGTGCGCGCATGAGCACGAAAGCGGGGCGCGACTGCCTGCGCCGCCGCCGCCGGAAGGGTCGCAAGCGCCTGCTGCCGAAGGGTGCCGAGCGCCATTACAAGCGCCACACGCAGCAGCACACGCCCAAGGGAACCGTCGCGAAGTAGCGGCGCTTCCGCCCCGTCCTTCCCGGCACAGGGGATCTCAACATGCGGATGCCGCGGTCAAGGCGCATGACCCGCGCGGCTGAGTTCGCCAAGGTCAAAGCGCAGGGAACCGCGAAAGGCGGGCGCTTTGTGGTTGTCAGCATCCTTGCCGACGAATCGCTGGGTTCCGAAATTAAGGTCGGGTTCATCACCACCCGGAAACTTGGCAACGCGGTCGTCCGGAACCGGGTCCGGCGTCGGCTTCGCGCCATCGCCCGGGAAATCGGCGGTCGCCTCAAGCCGGGGCACTACATCGTGACCATCGCCCGCCATACCGCGCCAGAGGCTGAGTTCGCGGCATTGAAGGCGGATTGGCTCCGCGCGGCGGAGCGATGCGGGGCGCTGGTGGCGGACTGAATGCGGGGCGGCGATGGTTTCATCAAACCCCCAAACAATCGCTCGCAGCCCGCGCGGATCCCTATAAAAATAGCGGAGCAACAGCCATCGCCGTGAGCCATTACCCGAAGCCACTCCAAGAAATCATCGACCTTTTCGAGCATCTGCCCGATGCGGAGAAGCGCGAGATGCTCGTCAATTTCGCCGAATCCGCCGCCCGCTGTGCGCCGGATGAGGGTGAGACCTTCGATTTGACCGACGTCCGGAAAGATGAGGAATGCACCGATACCGTCGGCGTCTTCTTAAATGTCGGCGGCGGCGGCGCGGCGGCATTCAAAGTCTCGCTCGGTCCCGAGGTCCAGACGCTCACCCGCGCGATGACCGCGATCCTCTGCAAGGGGCTGGGCGGCGCGACCCTCCAGGAAATCCTCGATGTGCCCGCCGACTTCGTGCCCCGGATCGTCGGGGCGGAGCTGGTGCGCCTGCGCAGCCAGACCGTTTATTACGTGCTCACCCGGATGAAATCGGCGGTCAAGGTTTACCAGAACCGGCTGCGGACGTCTGAGGCGTAAGGCGCCGGTCAGGGTGGGGGAGGATCTTCGCCCTTGAGCATCGCCAAGAGCCGCTGCCGGGTCGCCCCGTCGGTCTGCCGGACGCTTTCGAATGGCGCGTGTTGGTCCGGCTTGGAGAAATCGACCGCGATCCCCCACAGCGGGGCGATTTCGTTCGGGATCGTCGAATAGCGGAGGTCGCCGAGGAGACCGGGTCGGTCGGGATGCCAGCCGAGGTATCCGTCGGAAAAGTGGTCGAAGCGCCGCAGGTCCTTTTCCAGCGCGCTGCCCTCCGGCACCGGCGACCCAATCGCGCCGGCAGACACGAGCGGCGTCGATTCGCCCTCGTAGATCCGGCTTTTCGTGCCCCAGTAGGGGATGCGGATCGCGTCGGCATAGAGCCGCCCGCCGTGGATGTAGAGGCCCCGCCAGAGCCAGAGGTTGGCGATGGCGGGCTTCACGCTGAGGCGCTCCGCCGAGTGGCCGCGGGCGGCGGCAAGGTCTTCGAGCATCGCCGTTGCCCGCCGGTTTTGGACGACGCCGAGCGCGAGGTAGGCGAGCGCGAAGGCGGCGGCGACCCGGCAGAGGGCGGGGCCATTGCGGAAAAAGGCGACCGCGATCAAAAAAAGGAGGGTGAACGTGAAAATCGGATCGATGATCGAGATGATATGCCAGGCGACGCGGGCGTCTGAAAACGGCCAGAGCAACTGCGTGCCGTAGGAGGTGCAGGCATCGAGCAGCCCGGAAGTCGCGTAGCCGAGCAAGGCAAACCAGTAAGTGCGACCGAAGCCCAGCGCCCTGCCGAGCAACGGCCACGAAAATAGGGCGACCAGCAGCGCGCCGACCGGGATAAAGACCAGCGCGTGGGTGAAATGCCGGTGGAATTCGATGGTCAGGAGCGGGTCATCCGCCGCCCGGATCAAGATGTCCAGGTCCGCCGCCATGCCGCCCAGCGTCCCGATGGCGATGCCGCGCTTCGCTTCGCCCCGGCGGGCGAAACTTCCGGCGGCGAGCGCGCCGAGGACTCCTTGGCTGATTGGATCCATTGGTCGGTTAGGTGGGCGGTGCGGGTTTTGTTAGAGGAAAGCCGGAGAACGCGCCGGGGGCGAGCGGTGTTGCGGAAATTTCGGGGCGGCGAAATTTTCGCTTCTCATGCAGCCGCCGTTCGGCAGATTTGCAACCAGTGATAAATGCTGCCAGCAAGGCGGATCGGAGCAGCCGTCTCCGCTATCCGCTCCTTTGGTCCGCGCTATGTGCTGGCGCGGGGATCGGCGCTGCCTTTGCGTTCGGGTGGGAGCCGGAGTTTTGGGTGCTCGGTTTCGTGGCGGCGCTCGCCCTGGCGTGGCGGTGGGGCGCGCGCCTCGCCATCGGGCTGGCGATCTTTGCGGCGTTCGGCGCGCTCCAGTCGATCTCCGATGCCCGCGCTTACCGCTCGCTTCGCGCCGTGGAAGACGGAGGGGCGCGCTTCGCCGAAATAGTGGGCGATGTCGGCGGCGAGCCGACGCGCGCGCCGGGCGGCGGCTGGAACGTGCCGCTGCGCTGCGAGGCGATCCGCTACGACCAATCGCAACCGTGGCGCGCTGCGCACCGATCTCCGCGTCGAGTTCTCCGGCGATTTCCGCCCGCGCTCGGCGACCGGGTCCGGGCGCGCGCTCGCCTGGCGGAGCCGTCTCCGCCGCGCAACCCCGGCGCGTTTGACGCGGCGGCGATGCTTCGCCGGGAGGGAGCCTTCGCCGCGCTGATCTGCGATACGTTCCTGGATGACGACGCGCTCCGCGTGCTGGAGCGCGGGCGCGCGTTCCGCTGCGGCGGCTGGCGGCGCGCGCCCGCGAGTGGGTGCGCGGGGCGATCACGGCAGGTCTCGAAACGCGCCCGGAGATGGGCGGCACCATCGCGGCGATGGCGCTGGGCGAGTCCTCCGGTGCGCCGGAGGAGGTCGAGGAGGCGTTCCGGGCGAGCGGGTCGCTGCACGTCTTTGCGGTCAGCGGGCTGCATGTCGGCATCTTCGGGTTGATCGCATGGCTGTTTATTTTGCCGATGCGGCTGCCTCGGCGCTGGGCGGTGCTGGCGCTCATCCCGTGCTTGTTCGGCTACGCCTTTATTACCGGATGGCGTCCTCCGCCGTGCGCGCCGCCGTGATGGGCGCGGTCCTCCTCGCCGGTGCGGCGATGGACCAGCGCCCGCGATTGCTCAATAGCCTGGGAGCGGCGCTCTGCTCATCTTCGCCTACGACCCGCGCCAGGTCTTCGCCGCCGGATTCCAGCTCTCCTTCGTGGTGCTCGGGGCGATCGCGTTTTTCTACAGCCCGATCCGGCGGCTGGGGACCCGCTGGGCGGAATGCGATCCGTTTTTGCCGAGCCCGCTCCTCACCCCATCGCAGGAATTCTGGCTTGGCGTGCGGCGCCACTTGTCGATTCGGTCGCGGTCGCCGCCGCCGCGTGGGGCGGGTCGATCCTGCTCACGGCGCTGCATTTTCAGCGGATCACGCTTTACGCGATCCCGGCGAACGTCCTCATCTCGCCGTTCGTCTTCGCCTCGCTCTTCGCGTCGACGTTGAGCGCTGTTTTCTCGCTCGCCCGGCTCGCGCCGCTGGCGGGGGCGATCAACGCCTGCAACGGCTGTTTCGCTTGGCTGGCCGGGTGGCTCGCTTCGTTTTTCGCCGGCCTGCCTGGATCGCAGGTCATGCTCCCTGCGCCGGCGGCGTGGTTCGCCCAAAGCGATCCCGCGCCGCGGGTCTTTGCTTTGGAGATCCCGAGGGGCGGCGCGGCCAACGTGGTGATGCTGCCCGGCGGCGAGGCATGGCTGATCGATGCCGGTTCGGTTCCCGCCTATCGCCCGGTCGTGGAAAGCGCGCTGCATGGCGTCGGGGTTTCGCGGCTCGGTGGCTTGGTGGTGACGCATGGCGATTCCTACCACGCGGGCGGCGCGGCCGAGGCGGTCGAGGCGTTTCGCCCGCGCGAGGTCTGGATCGCGCCGGAGGCGGTCGACCGCTACGCTTTGCACCGCCATCGGTTCGCCGTCGCCGGTTCCGAAATCGATCCCGCGATCACCGTGCTTTTCCCGCCGCCCGGCGAACGCCCCGGCCGCGCCGTCGCCGACGATTCCGCCGCTGTGATCCGGCTCGATCTCAATGGCTGGCGCCTCCTCCTCATGGCGGACGCCGGCTTCGAGGCGGAAAAGTGGCTGCTCGCGAATTCAGATCCCGCCGCCCTGCGCTGCGATGTGCTCATCAAAGGTCGCCATGCGGACGACTTCTCCGGCCTGCCCGAGTTCCTCCTCGCCGCCGCTCCTGCGGTGATCGTCGCGACCCACGCTCCGTTTCCGCCCGGCGAGGCGATCCCCAGCGAATGGCGGATGGAGGTCGAGCGCGCTGGGATCACGCTTTTTGACCAAAGCGAAACCGGCGGCGTGGCGATCGAGTGCGGCGACCCACTCGTGATCCGGGCGACGGTCGGCGGCATGGAGCGGCGCATCGACCGGCAGCGGGAGCCGTGATGATCTCCCTTATTCTTCGGCGTCGCTGGGAGCCGCCGCCGGCGGGCGTAGCGCGCGGAACAAGCCGCCCCGATAGCGGTAGATGTAACGGACGTATTGCGGCTCGTGCGCCCAGACCGTTGCTTCGAGTGAGAAGAGATCCGGGTCGTCGATGATCTTCATGATCTCCGGCTTCTGGGCCCGGGCATCCGAGGCGAACCCGATATTGATGAGGAGCGGGACATCGAGCTGATCCGCCCAGCGCATCATTTTCGTCAGGCCGGGGATGACCTCGCTATTGGAGAAGGCTTCGTCGACCGGAAAACAGAGCGGATCGTAGGCGAGCGCCCCAAAGTGGACGTGCCCGCTCAAACTCTTCATGTTTTCAGGAGCCGTGATGTCGGGGGACCGGCCGGCGGCGATCACCGAATCGCGCAGCGGGTCGATCGGATAGAGGTGCATCCCCCGGATCTTCGGCCAGACGACAAAGGCGTATGTCGCCGTGAGGCAAAGCGCCATCGCGGGTAGCGCTTTGCCCGCGCGAGAACGGAAAATCAGGCGCGAGGCAAGGTCGAGTCCCGCACCCGCGCAGAGGGCGAGGAACGGCAGGGTGTAGATGAAATACCAATGGAAGAGGTAGTTGCCAGAGCGATAGGCGACCTGGTGGCAGATCAGCGGCGCGGCGAGCATCGAAACCGCCAATACCGCCGAGATCCCACCGCGGCAAAGCATCCGGACGAATCCGGCCACGACCAAGATGCCGAGCGCGGCGACAGTGCCATAGACGAGCGGCGGAGACCGCAGGTCGGCGACGGACCACGGCAAATCACCAGTCTTCTTGCCGGACTGCGCCGCCTTGATCGCCGCCTGCGACCGCCGCGCCTCCCCCCAATGGGCGAGCCGTTCGACCGAAAAATAAGCCGGGTTCGAGGCATAGCCGGACCCGTAGTAGTCCGACCATTCCGAGGCGGCCAGAAACTCGCCGGCCAGCGACTGCGCCCACACCTTGCCGACCGGCACCTTCCGCTGTTCCTCCTGCAAGTATTTGGCAGTCTGCGGGATACAAGGAGCCATCAGTTGGAAGAGAAGCATGATCGCCGCCAGGTTGCCGAGCGCCCACCGCTTCCACTGGTGGCGGAACGCGGGCGCGCCGGGGCGGCGGGCGCGCACGGCTAGTAAGGCGAAGAACGCGAGATTCCAGATCACGGCATGGACGCCGACTCCCGGCCAGGCGTAGAGGGTGAGGAATTGCAAGAATCCGTAGGTCAGCCACCAGCGCCACCGCCCTTCCTCGGCCGCCCGCTTTGCCGCCATGATCCCCAGCGGCAGAAAAAGAAAAACCATGCCGTAGCCCCGCGCCTCCGCCGCGTAGCGGATAAACCACGGATTCACCGCCAGAAGCGCGATCCCCGCACACGCCGCCCGGTTTAGCCCCAAGCGGCGCCCCAGCGCTACCCACGCAAAGATCGACCCCAATACACAGAGGTAAGCGGGGAGGCGCAGCGCCGCTTCCGAGAATTCCCAACGCTCATGACCGCCCAGCAACCGCCAGACCGAAAGGCTCGCCTTCGCGGCGATCGTGTAGAGGGTGTGGTTGTTGGGCGTGTTGTAATCGAAAATCGAGTCGCGCCAGCTCCGCGCGAGAAAAAAAGGCTCGCCGTTCTCATGCCCCGGTTTGTCGAGATCCCGGGCAAACTCGCCGCTGACGTAAAAGCGGATCGAGAACTCCTCGTCCTGCCAGAGGCTCTGGTCCAACCTCGGATAGGCAAGCGACCCGACGGTTAGCGCCGCGAGCAATGCGGCGATCCAATGCCACGGTGCGCCGTCCTGCCGCTGGGCGGATAGCCCCGGCAGCACGTCGCTTGCGCCCATGCGAATATCGTCTGGTCCAACCCACCACTTCGCCGTAAGCCCAAGGATCAGAAGGATGATCCCGTTGATTGCAGCGGCAAACCAAGACCCGACCGAAATAATCTCGGTTAGCGTGCAGGCGTCATTGACGACTCTTAGCCAGCGGCCGAACTCAGAAATCTCGAACCCCTCCCCAGGCTGGAATCCGGCGCTCGCCGCAGCAAATTGGGCCTGAAACTCTCGGGAGAACGGCGAAAGCGGAAGCGCCTGCATTCCTCCAAAAAGCAGCATCGCTCCCAAGAGCAAGATGGTAGAACAGGGGCGAACTCGGCGCATCGATCAAATTCGAATTTATTAAAATATCCGTAAATTCTACAATTTTTCAATTTACAAATCCCGGAGAAGGTCGAAATTGGGTGAGAAAAAACTCGGATATCGGGACGCTAGCCGAAAAGCTGGGCCACCGAAATCCTAACGGAACAAAAAAAACGAAAAAATAACCTTGCAAGCCCGCCCACAGGTAGCCCATTATACGCTGAGCAGCCTGCGGGTATAGCTTAGTGGTAAAGCTCCAGCCTTCCAAGCTGGCTATACGGGTTCGATTCCCGTTACCCGCTCTGCCTTGCGACCAATAGCGACAACAACAAAACGTTCAGAATTCCAACCCACTACGATGAAAACTCTTTCCTCGAAAACCCTCCTCTCCCCTAGCTGCTCCCGCGCTGATCGGGCTGGCTGTTGCCGGTCCTTCCGATAGCTGCGATAAGGTTGGCGACCAGGTAAAAGCCCAAGTTTCCGCCAGCCCTTCCAAGGTTCTCTCGGTTGTCCAAGACGCGATTTCCGCCAATGAGGCGTGCGCTTGCGAGATCGTCAAGGCAGCCATCGAAGCTTCCAAAGCCGACAAGAAGACAGTCCGCCAGATCGTTTGATACTTACCGTCTCGACCGCTCAAGGGATGGCGGCAACCATCGCTGAGTGCGCTGTCGCAGCCGCTCCAGACGCCTCTTCCGAAATCAAAGCAGCCTCGAAGACGCGCTTGGAACCACCAGTGGTGGCGAAGAGTCATTTGAGAAGACTCCGGTCGATCCCGCGGTATCTACCTTATCTCTCCGGTCGCCCCTTCGGCAGCCGGTTTCACCCAGACCGTGGTCGAGGTGATCAAGCGCGTCGAAGTTCGCGGCGGTGGCGATGGTCGCCGCGGCGTGAGCACCACCACTACGGTGGCTTCTCCTTCCAGCCCGACTGGCGGGACCGGCGGCACTGGTGGAACGGGCGGCACGGGTGGCGCTGGCAGCACCGGCGGCGAGCCTCTCGACAACTAAGGCTGATTCGCGGTTCGCGAACGTCCCCGTCCCAACCCGAAAAAACCAAACCCGCTTTTCCTTTTCCTCATGAAGATCAAAACTACCGCTGCTGCCCTCACGGCATCCGTGCTCTCCCTCGGGGGCGCGAGTGCGCAGGGTCTTCTAAGCATCGGAGCCGACGACGATTTTGACTCAGGTCTGCCGTTCACGGTGACCTTGGGTCTGAGCGCTGGCTACGATAGCAACGTCAACCTAGCAAATGATAGTGGTGCCGAAGAAGACTCCAGCTATATCACGGGCGGAGTCGCCATCGGCTACGGGATGGAAGATCGGACGACCAAGCTTCGCCTTGGTGCCGAATATTCCGTCACCCATTATTTCGATGTGGAGTCGGTTGATGACACCTACCACTCGGGTCGCCTCCGCTTTGATATCAGCCACGATGTCAGCCGCCGCCTCTCGATTGGCAACAACTCATATGTCGCCTACGAGATTGAGCCGGACTACGATATCGCAGCCAGCACGGACCGCCGCACCGACAACTACCTGTATTTTTACAACAATACGTCAGTTGCCTACGCATGGAGCCGCCGGTTCTCGACCGTGACCAACTACGCGATCAACGGGATCTTCTACGACGAAGGTGTCATCGCTGATACGGAGGACCGTCTGTCCCATACATTTGGTCACCAGCTCCGCTACATGTTGGACCGCACCACTACTCTGACGGCCGAATATCGCTTCACCTACACGGATTATGACGTCAACGACCGTGACAACTGGGCGCACTATGCTCTTGTCGGTGTCGACCACGCCTTCTCTTCCCAGTTGCAAGGTAGCCTCAGGGTTGGTGCGGAATTCCGCGACTACTCCTCTGGCGGAAACAACACCGCTCCCTACCTTGAAGGTGCCTTGAGCTATCGCGCTGCTAAGGATACTACCCTGCGTTGGTACAACCGCCTTGGCTATGAGGATAATGAGGTCTCTTCTTACGAGTCTCGCTATTCCTACCGCACGGGTCTTTCCCTTAGCCAGCGGCTTGCCTCGAACCTGACCGCCGTGGGCGGTGTGCACTACGCGCACTCGGAGTTCGAAGACAGCCCGATCTTTTCGGATGTCTCCGAAGATTTGGTCAGCCTCTCTCTTGGTCTCAACTACCAGTTGACCACCAACGTGATGCTTAACGCCAATTATCACTTCACCAACGTAGCCTCCGACAACGAGGCTCGTGAGTATGACCGCCACCGGGTGAGCCTCGGGGCAACCGTCACTTTCTAGTCGCCTTATTCTGAACGTCGCCGCTCCCACGGTGTCTGATCTCAGGCATCGTGGGAGTTTTCTTTGTACCCAGATCACTCCCGCCTTTGAAATGATCAAAAAGTGGGTTAAACTACGATCCCTCAATCCCAGCCATGACTGAAAATACCAGCGAAGCAAAACTGCATGCCCTCGATTACTGGCAGGTTATCCGGAATCGATACGGCGTAATCCTCCTCGCCTTCTTCTTGGTCTTCATGACCGCCGGCGTGATCACATACATCCTGCCCCCCCAGTATCTTGGGAAAGTAGTCCTCGAGGTCCACCAACATGCAGAAGCAGCTGAAGGAATGGGCTCGCGCCGGCCGCTGATGAACGACTACCAGTTTATCCAGACCCAATTTGAAATCATCACCTCTAAGGAAACGTTGATGGATGTGATCAAGGGCGAAACTTGACCGAAGCTTGGGGGACCACTCTGTGAAGAAGCCTACGAGAACCTACGGAGCAAGATCGAAACCCAACCCGTGCGAGGAACCTATCTAATTGAAATCGAGGTCTACCACAAAGATCCCAGGAGGCTGCCGATTTAGCAAATGCGATCGCCGCTTATAAGGAAGGCGAAGCAGGCTCGAAATCGAAAAAACTTCAACAGCGATCCGAGAACGGACCAGCAGCTAGACACGCAGATGGCAAAGGTGACAGAGTCACAAAATAAGATGCTAGCCTTGGTAGAAGAGCAGGAATTTCCATTGATGAAACCCGCATGTTTGGAGGGCTTGGAACCGCGAATCAAATCTCGACAACGGGGTCGACTGCCGTGCGGACGACTGGGAAGATCGCTGAAGATCAGCATCGCCGAGAAATCGCTCAGATCACTACCCAAATCGAGGCGATCCAGGACTGACAGGAGACGAACTCATCAATGCCGCACGCAGCCTCGGGCTTCTAGACGCCTCGCTGGACACGATGTATCCCCAATATCAGGGATTAAAACTACGGCGAGAAGAACTGAGCAGTAAGGTTCGTAGCTTCAAACCACCCTCGGATGGTTGCGGTCCTTCGCCAGTTGGAAGAAGCTCGTAAGTACTTTGGAGCAAGGTGCGGAATCGCTTCGGGGAACACCCTTGGGCTTCAACTCGAATCGCCAGAACACTTTGGCGAAAATGGAGGAGACCAGTGAAGGAGATCAGGAACTGATCGATGAGAGGAGTCCGCAACGTCAGATTATGTCAGGGCACGCGAAGATTATAACCTGCAGCTCAACCTTTACGCTCAGATGAAAGCCCAGGCGGAGATCCGCCGTGCGGACATCAAGATCCCGCTGATTCCGATCGACATCCACGAGCGCGCCATCCGCAACGACACGCCAGCCAAGCCGAACGTGTTGCTCAATTTGATCCTGGGCAGCGCTGTTGGGTTGATCTTCGGATTCGGTCTCGCCTTTTTCCTCGAATACCTCGACACCAGCGTGAAGAGCCTTGAAGATGTCGAGCGCTATCTACAAGTGCCGGTGCTCGCCGTGATTCCAAAAGATGTGGGCGTTCTGCACAAACAAAGCGGTCTGTCTCCAGACGCGGAGGCGTATCGAATCCTGCGGACGAACATCGAGTTCAACCGGAAGAGCGCGGACGCCAACGCGATTACGGTCGTCTCTGGCGGAGCCGGTGAGGGCAAGTCGACGACGCTGGTCAACCTTGCCTATATTTGCGCCCAGGGCGGCTACAATACGTTGATGATCGATGGCGACCTTCGCCGCCCGCGCCTCCATACGTTCTTCGACATTAATAATTCGGTCGGTCTCACCAATTACCTCACCACTGACCTGGAGCTTGAGGATGTTATCCTCCAGACGCCGATTGATAACCTCTACTTCATGCCATCCGGGATTCTCCCGGCGGATGCGGCGGGCATTCTGAATTCGCGCCGGATGTCAGAGTTGATCGGCGATGTGAAGAGCCGCTTTGACCTTGTTCTCATCGATAGCCCGCCGATTCTGGGTGTCAGCGACGCCTCCGTTCTTGCCTCGGAAGTCGATATTACGATCATCGTCATCCAGCACCGGAAGCTGCCTCGCAGCATGCTGCTCCGCGTCAAGAATGCGGTGGAAAACGTGGGAGGAACCGTGCTTGGCGTCGTCCTGAACAACGTCGATATCCGCAGCGACAGCCAATACCAGTATTACACAAGCTACTACACCTACTACTCTCCGACCAATGTCGATACCTCGGCGGCACCGCGTTCAAGCAGCTCCAAAAAATCAGCCGCAGCGGTGAGCGAAGTCCGCGAACGACGGTATTAGGACCGCATGGAAACCACAACAATGCTGAAAGACATGAAAGCAATTATCACGTGCCACCCTGACGATTCTAATTCTCTTCGGCGGAAGCGTGCTCGCGCTCAGGAAACTGCCCTCAATGCCGGACAGCGGATCGGGGTCAAGATCAGCGGTGTACCGATTGAGGATCAACGCGACTTCGACGTTCCGTTCACGATTTCCGATGGCGGCACCATCGCCCTGCCGATGCTTAAGAGCGAGATCAAAGCGGTCGGATATGGCCTTCGCGACTCGCGGATGATCGGAGAGCAACACAGAGCGGCTGGGATCTACACAAACCCGCGGATTACCGTGGACCAAAGAAAACGTCGCGGGTGGCGGCGTGGCGACCGAGCGGTTTCGCCGTCACCGTCACCGGCGAGGTCAACCCACCCGCGTTCCGTTCGTCCGTCGGCACCCGTCTGCTCGATGTTATCCACGCCGCCGCCGGAGGCTTTACCGACTTTGCAGATACGGCAGCGGTGAAATTGATCCGGGATGGCAAGGCGACCACTTACCCGGGCATGAAAAGTGTGAACCGAACCCTGCAGCCAATACAGCGGGATAGCCGAATGACAGTGTATTATCCGAGAGAAGAAGATCCGATTCCCAGGTTTGGTGGTGACAATTAGATTTTAACACGAGATTTGATGGGCGCGGCGACCGGATTCGGTCGCACCGTTTCTTGCCAGGGCTGAGAATCAGGCGCATAACGCATAACGGAGGAAAATGGGGGGATTTTCTAACAGACTGCGGTCGGGGATGTCATAAATGGAATGAAGATCCAAAAAGTTTATATTCGTGGCATTCGTAGTTTGATGGCTGCCGCGCCTTTCGCTCAATTCTGGTTTGCTTCGTTTAGACGTGCCAAAAACTGCTCAAAAAGATGGAAACCATATCTTTGTGAAAGATATCTGGAGTGCCCGCCGAGGATATGAGAGATTTTGAAAGTGAGTTCACAGGTCTCCGATGAGGGGACGCTCGCGTTGCCGCATCTCAAGGCGGAGGTCAAGCGGCTGCGGCAGCTCCGACGGCGTTGGCGCGGGTTGGCCGAGAATGCCTACTGGCGGGCGGGGTTTTTGAATCCTCGGATTACGGTCCAGCCAGGGTAAGGTCGCGGAGCGGTGTGTCGGTGACGGGCGAGGTCGGACGCCGTCGCGAGTGCCGTTTGTGGTCGGGCCGAAGTTGATTGACATGATCGCTGCCGCTGGCGGATTCTCTGACTTTGCCGATGTCGAAAACGTCAAGGTGATCGAAATGGAAAGACCACCGTCTATGATCTGAGAAAGATTACCTCAGGAGGGAGCGCCAGTATCGAGATGCGTAGACCTGACACGGTGGTCGTCCGCGAAAAGACGATGAATCCGTTCGGATTTCTGCGCCGGAAAAGTGCGGAGAAGTAGAAGGCGTCGAGATGGAGTTGAGCGATCCATATGGGGTATCGGTCGGCAGGGGAGTGCCTTCTCTGAGCATGATGGCGGCTCCAGTGGCGGATTCCGGAGGTCCGCCGATAGACCAATCTTTACGGATGGGAAAGCGTCCTCTCGTAGACTGATTGGCAGAAACAATGGCGGTGGCGCGCCGCCGGATTCGCGACACCCTTCCCATTGTGCTGCGCCCCGCGTTGTAGCGGTAAATTCGGGTAACAAGAATTGGCGCAAATCCTTTTGGCGATCAATCCTGTCGGCTTCGTTTTCGGAAAGCGCTATCTATCTCGCCGCCTGAAGCTTTGAGATCAGCACGCTTTTCGGTGCCCCGTGGAAGCGGTCGATTTCTTCCCCGTCTTTTAGGACGATGCAGGTCGGGATTCCGCGGATCCCGAACTGTGCGGCGAGGTCCCGCTGAGCGTCAACATCGATGCGAATGACATTCGCCCACGTATTGGTTTCTGAGGCGACTTCGCGCACCACCGGTGTGACCTCTTGCATGGTCCTCACCAAGATGCCTCAAAGACCAAAAGCGATGGCTTTTGCACTGCGAAGCGCGCCGCAGACAGTTCTCCGCTGCCTGCGCTAGCTTTGAGGTGCTTTCGGTGTTCAGCCAGACAAAGCCGAGCACAATGGCGGCGGCGATGGCGATGAATAATTAAACTCATTTCGCAATGATAGCTGCAAAAACCAAATTTTCCATATTAAATTCCGGTGCTTTGGTGGGTTGCGGTCGAATCTGCCCCCAAGTAGGATTTCCCGGCATGAATCCAGCATCGTCTTTTCAAGCCGCTGTCGGCTCGATGATAATCCTCGTCTTCCCACCTGTTCGACGCATACAGGCACCGGAGCACTGGCAGGGGCGATCGGCAGCGGGATTAAGGGGCGGTCGCGGATGGCGAGGCGGAATCGGTGGTAAAAGGCGCGGCGATCGGGGCGACGGTAGGGGCGCTAGTTGGCGCGCTGGTAAGTGCGAAAGTGCGAAGCGAGGATCGTTCCGTCAGGCGAGCAGACTGTTGAAGTAGAGCAATACCCAACGGCGACCAGTCCTCGGAAAACAAGGTGATCAGCCCTATCCCGCACCACACCGTGAGATCGATGTGACCGGGTTCGAAGCGGTGGTCATCGATCTGGAAGCAGTAACGAAGTTTTTCGAGTGCCGTAGGTCGGCAGGTCGCTCAGGCTTGGTATACGCGGATTCAGGCGCAGCATCAGCCAGTTCCGAAAATGGGAGGGAGGAGCGAACCACGATCTTGCGGATGCCGGGACCCGCGCGTCTGTGGCGCTGACGGGGACCAGGAACGGAGCGCGCCGTGGAGCCCACGTCTTGTGGTCGGTCGTGAATCTGAATATCGACCGAGAGGGAGGGTCGGTATCCGCCGTGACCCGCCAAAAGGTGATCGCCTGAGTATTCCTGCCCAGCGACTTCGATCTTGCCCGTCTGGGGTAAATGGGGATTCGTGCCGCTGGTGGGCGGATTGTTGGTGCCATACTCCGCTAGGGTGTTGGTACGTCCTTGTCAAAATCGGCAAATGGTCCCGAAATATTGGGATCGAGAAGCTGTGAAGGGGTGAATTGGTCGGCGAGCCATAGATCGTAAGGACCTTCTGGGATATCTTGGATCGGAACGGAAACAGTCGCCACACTGCCGGTGCCAGCGTCGCTTTCGACGGTGATTTCCGGATTGGGATCGGATTCGTAGTCGAGCAGAAGTGGATCATCGACCAGCAACTCGTCGCCTTCGATGCGAAAGCGCCCGCTTGCGGTGTCGATCAATGCGAATGTCGCGCCGGGCGTGGCTGGATCGAGGCTGAACGTCCCCGCGACCGTGCCCGCTGGAGAGTGCTCGGCCAGCGGCTTTGGGGAAAAGGCGATGGCGGGTGAGGAGTCGTCGCCGGTCGCGACGACAACATAGTAAGTCGCCGTATGGGTGCCGTCGCTCACTTCCACCGCGACGCGCATCGTGGGGACCGTGCCCGCCTTGGGCTGGGCGATCGTCAGGCGCCTGCGCGGGCCAATTCCGCTAAATTGAAAGGCGCTCGGCGGAAATAGCGCGGGGAGGTCGCTGCGGGCGGTGAACGTCAACTCGGACAGCGGCGTGTCTTCGTCGCCGATCTCAAACTCGAACGAATTTACCCCCGCGCCGAAATTGAGGATCTGGGTTGGGATCGGATTGAAGCGGGGCGGCTTGCCGGTCGGACCGATGCGGTTGACGTTGAGCGTGGACAAAATGCCGCTGGTGACATCGAATGTCGTTTCCCAGACGCCGGTTTCGCCTTGGTCGGTCGCGGACAGGCTCGCCGAACCAAATTTTAGGGTTACTTGCTCGGTGGGCTGGTCGTCGGGATTCCTCGCGACGATGTGATAGGAAGTGATCAAAACGCGGTCGAGATGGAGCGTCGCGTAAGCAGCACCGCCGGGCTTGCGGACAAAGTCGACCATCGCGCTGGGGACCGCCCAGCCGCGCGCGCAGTATTCCATGAGCTTGGGGGACGCCTTGTCGAGTTCCTTGACCACCGTGATATCTTCGTAGCGGACCTTCTTCGTCCGCTCCGCCGCGGAGCCGGGATCGCTGGACTTCACGGTCAACGACGGGATCGGAGCAGGTTGACCCATTCGTCGTGGTTTTCGTCGCCAGAAAGCGCCAGAACGGTGATCGCCTGGATCCACAGGAAGGCTTCCTCCGCAGCGGCGGGGAGGGCGGCGACCAAGGGAGCCACCCATGCCGCCACCGCCATCAGCGGAGGATGGAGCGGCAATATCGTGCGGAAACCAGCGCATCGGAGGAGTAGTTTCGGTCGACCGGCACTTCGCAGACGCCGATGACCGGCTCGCCGGGCTTGCCATCTACATCGAACGGAATGTAGGTGAATTCGATCTTCTCAAAATTCAGGGAGATCGTATCCACCGGGACGGATTCGCCTCCGGCGGAGCCGCTGATCGAGTAGCTGGAAACATGCACGTTGGAGAGCTCCCACTTGAGGTAGGTCTGGCGGCTGCCGTCGCCGACCGAGCGAGTCAGATTGATCTCCACCTTCGGGTAAACGCTGCCATCGCAGACGACCTGCATCAGGATGGGGGATGACTTGTCGATGCGCTTGGAAATCTTCAGCGGCTCAATCTCGACCTTTGGAAAAACGGTGCCGTCGCCTGTCACCCGCTGCACCTTGACCTCGAAGCTCTCGATGCCGATCCAATTTTCAAAGGTGGGATCGTTCGCTTCGCCGTCGATCCCGTCGAATTTCATGTAGCTTGCGCCGTTGACGCTGAAGCCGCTGAAGAGGAGGAGCGGCAATGCGTAGATGATCGCGGCGATGATCCAACCCCAACGGAGGTTGCGTTTGGAGCCTAGGTTTTTGATAAATGAGATGGGGTGGGGCATAAGCTCGTATTCGTTGTTTGATCGGAATCTTAACAGGAACGCGGATGGATGGGAAGAAAAATCCTAACCCCCGCTTGGCGATGAATTGTCGGGCTTGTATCGCTATATGGAAATGTGTGGTCGCCGGGGATTTGAGCGGCGATTATTTTTCGGGTGGCACAGGCGTGCCGGGACCGGGTAGCGAGATTTTTCCGTCTTCGGTTTGCGGGAGGACCATCACCTTGATCGGGCGAAAGCGGAGCCGGAGCAGGCTGAGCAGATCGCTGTGGGAGTCGGTCCAGAGCACCTCTTTATCTGGGGCGGGATCGTCCCACTCCCGGGCGTCGGCGAAATAGGGGTGCGCCGATGGGGCGCGGGTCATCAGCGCCCAAATATTGCCGGTGGCGATCGGCGGGTTGCCCGGATCGAGGAAGACTTGGACGGTCAGGCCAAAGTGTTTGGCGAGCGAATTGAGCAGCGGGCGAAAGTCGATAAACCGGTTTGAAATGTTGATCGCGAGGACGGATTCGGCGTCGCGCAGGTGGTGCAGGTAGGTTTCGAACGCCTCCACCGTGAGCAGGTGGACCGGCACCGAATCGCTGGAAAAGGCATCGAGAAACAGCACGTCGAACTGGTGCGAACCGCCATCTCGGATTCGCGCTCGGTGAAGGCGGGCATCGCCGAGCGCGATCTCGGTCTTGCCAGGTGTTTCGTTGATGTAGCTGAAGAAGGCTCCCTCTCCCGCCGCGTATTGGATGACCAGCGGGTTGATCGTAAGAATCGCATGAAATCGTCCTCCCGCAGGTAAGCGGTATCGCGCCGACGCCCCAGCCGGCGACGCCGAGGCGGAGCAGCTCGCGCGTTTCCGGCGGGGATGGAGGAGGACCGAGAAGCGGCTCCGGAGTTTGGATTGCGGTAGTAAGCGGGCTGCTGCTCTCCGAATCTGGCTGGTTGTATTGGAACCCGTGGTTGATCTGGCCGTGGGTCGCTTTGGTGCCGGTGATCCCGCGCTCGGACAGCCTCTGCACGCGGACAGCCCCGAAAAAATTCCGGTCTGCGGCGAGCAGCAGCCGCTGAATGAGCGCGCATCTGATCGAGCATGAAAAGCTCGGCGGCGAATGACCGCGCCGACGACCAGCCGAAGTACAGGCTTCGCGCGCCGCCAGGCGCGGCGGATCCGCAGGTCGCGACCCAGGCGAGGGCGGCGGCGGCGAGCCCGCGGCGAGCGCGGTGGCGCCATATCCTCAGGCAGGCTGTCGGCGGGATCTCGCGCAAGACGCCCGCCGTCCGCCAGGCGGTAGCGGCGGCGAAGGAATGCCAAGGTCGCAAAGAAGCGGGGATCGCCGAGGTGCGGCGAGGGCTTGTCCCGGAAGAGCACGATGGCGAGCAGCGCCCATGCATGCAGCAGAAAGGTGACGTAGTATTCGGACGGCGAATCGAGGAGCAGGGGCGCGCCGATGCTGATCGAGGCGCCGCCCAGCGCGCCGCCGATGCTGATGGCAAGGTAGAACCCGGTCAGCCCGGCGGCTCCCGGCTTGAGCCGCGCCAGCTCGCCGAGCGTGACCCAGCAGAAGAGCAGCAGGAAAATCGTGTGCGATCCGATCTGCCACGGCACCGGCAAGCCGATGCCCGAAAACGCGAAGGCGAGCGCGACCAGCGAGGCGAGCGCGGCAGCCGGGCAGCAGCCACCGGCGCGCATACCAGCGCGCATCGTGGAAGGCGATCATGTGAAGGCGAGCAGGTAGATCGCCAGCGGCAGCACCCAGAGCATCGGCACCAGCGCGACGTCTTGGGTCAGTTGGTTGGTCGTTGCCAAAACATGGCGGACGCGGACGCCGACAGACCGACCCACATCAGCCAGCGCCCCGCGCCTGACCCGGCTGCCTCCGGTTCGGATTCCGCCGCCGGGCGCGGCGTTTCCGGCGCTTCTGGAGCGGCCGCCGATCTGCGTCGCCCCAGCAGGTACGGCAGGGCGACGGCTAGCGCCAGCGCGCCGAACAGCCAGCCCCACAGCGTCGCCATCTCGGGGAGCGACATCGCCTGCTCGAGGAAGAACGGAAAGCGAGCAGCCCGAGGAGCGATGCGGCGTTCGATACCGCATACCACAGAGCCGATAGACGGCGCGTCTCGGCCCGCCTCGCTCGCCCAGCGCTGGAGCAGCGGGGAATTGGCGGCGAGCGCGAGGAACGGCAGTCCGCAGGTCAGCGCCAGCGTTCTCAGGATCATGCGGCACCGGGATTTCATCGCCGTCCGGCTTCCAGCTCTCCGGCGCGAGCAGCGGCGTGCCAAAGCGGAGCGCTTGAGCGAGGAGCAGCGCGACCGATCCGCCGATCAGCGCGAAGTGGACGCCGCGCCGCAGCCGCGCTGAGCACCAGCAGTCCAGCGCCGGCATACAGGTAGCCGCCGAGCAGCGAGGCTGGAAGAAGAGCATGCAGGCTGCCCGTCGAAGGCGTGCCGCCAACTCATGGGACGAGCGCGCGAATCGACTGGACGAGGAAGAGCAGGAATGCCGAGGAAGAAAGATGGCGGGGAGCGAAGCGCATGGCGCCCATGATCGGAGAGCGGGGGCAGGTGCGCGCAAGCCTGATCGCGCCGGGCGGAAGGCGGTCCCGAGCAGGGTGCCGCTGCCGATGGGCAACGCCGCGGGTTGGGGCGGCGGAGCCGCGCCGCTGAACCAGCTCACCTCTCGCCGACTGGCCGTTGTATTACCTTCAGCGAAGAAGGCCATCATTCTTTTTCCGTGTGTCTTTCGATATACTCCCTCAATGCTTCAGGAAACTTTCTTTGCGGTCCTTTCTCAGTAATTTTCAAAAAATTCTCCTTAATCTGCCGCGAAAACTCTTTGGCGAAATCCTCTGCCAGAAAGTTAGACAAGACCGGGCGCCTTCTAATCGCCACGATGATTTCGCGTTCTGCTACTTCTGCGATATAACAAACCGCATCCCGATCTTCGGCAGTGTCCATCCGCATCCAATACTGCTCCAAAATGAACTTCAACGGCGCACTTCGAACGGGAATACCGCGCCTTGGACTCCATGACAGCGTCCTCAGGAAGCTGGCACCACATGTGACAGTCACATTTCTCAACACTCATCCCATACGATTTACCTAAAAAAAAATTTGGTTATCGGGGGAATGCCCTCGTCCCACTTCCATTTAACAATTCGGGAAGGTAATATGAGCATAAAAAGTAAAAGATACATTCATAATTATGGGAATTCAGAATTCTAATAATATTTGGAGCCAAGCGAACGCCGATCCTAACAAAATAAGAAGATTCGGCTCGATGAACTCGAGGTAGGCGTCAAGGGCGTCCCGCGCGACTTGGCCAAACTCTTCCGCCAAGGCGATCCCCGTGCCAGCGAGCGCCATCGCCATCGCCAAGCCAGCGCGAATTGCAATTCGCAGCCGCACCGAAAGGAATAGGGCATCGTCTTCATCGCCGACCTTAAATCCAGCGGCACCCGCCGCGAAAGCGTCGATCCATCCCAAATCCGCCTGTCTGGTAAGAGCGAAATCCGCTCACCCATTCGGATGCTCCGCCATCCACAGCAGTCACCTCGCGAATCAACTCGTCCTCCAGCGTCTTCCTTGCCTTCATCTCATCCGGCGCGATGTATCACTTGCGCAGGCGACCGAAGGCGCGGTCGTCCATGGTGGCATCGTCGGGGTCCTTCTTTCCGGTCAGACTTCGAGGAGATGCGCCTTGTCCCAGCAGGCAAATTTCCGCCGCTCATCGGCGGTCATCTTCTCGGCGAGTTCGATCCTTTGAGATGCCACTGCACCGCGTATTGCGAAGCCAAAGCAACATCGAGACCGCCTAACTCCTCCATGATGATGTAGGCGTTCACATCGAGGACGAGGCGCCGCGAATTCATCAGCAATCCACAACGCGCCGCTCATGCGCGGAGATGTCAGAGTAGAAAAGGGAGCAGGCAAAATCCGAAAACTCATGATCTCTGACAATATCTCCTCCATAACTTTCCGAGCTGCTTCTGGCTCAATCTCGCCCCATCGGTCCAACAAATCGATCAGTAAATCGCGATCCTCTTTGGCGGCAGGAAGCCAAGATCGATTCCCGCTGTTCGGGAGGCAGGAAGGGGAAAGGCGAAGTCACCTCCATTTTCCAGCCACATTTGGGGATCGCCTCTTTGGAGAACGCGAGGGGCGACTCCGCATCGCGCTGCGCCCGCACGATAGACGATTCCCTTCCAAACGCGGTGCCTTCGCCGCTTGCAGGGCTTCGGCGGGCGGCATCGTCGCAGCCGTCTGGGTCCAACGCCGCAAGATCTGCGCCGCTTCAGATGGGAATTTTTCGAGCAAGGCAGGAAATGGATTGCCGCCCTCCGGGGTCGGCTCAGCCCCCTCGATCATTTTCCACACCTGGTAGAGTTTTGCAGGATCGCGGGAATCCGCATCCCTATCTTTGCTACTGCGGGAGAGGTCCTCGGCCAGCAAGTCGCCGAGCTTCTCCGAAGGATCGGCGGCGGCGTGCCGGCGCGCCCAGCGATCCCGCAGTTTCTCCTTTTCGCCGAGGGGCAGGCTCGACCGGCGGAGCCCGTAGATAAATCCGTGCAGGTCGCCGATCTCGGGGATGATCGGCAGTCGTTTTACCGCAGCGCGGTCTGGCACGAGTATCCGTTCTGCCCAAAAGTTTGCGAAGTGGTCGGAGGCCACCGCATCATAAAGCGGATCGATATACCGCCAAGCCCCGTAAGGGTCACGCTCCGCCCAAAGATCGAGGATTTCATTGAGGACGAGCGCCTTGAACGATCCTGATTCGCGCTTCGCAAACGCATCGACAACTGCGGGAATTTCGGCGATTTCCAGCGAAGCCGCGTAGCTCGCCACCAGGTCCGCCGCGCGATAGCGGTTCCGGCCTTCGATCAAAAGTTCGACTTCCCGCTCGATCGCCGCGGTCCGTTCGGCGCCTACCGCCGCGACGCCGACTGCGCCCCCAGCCTGCAAAGCAATGGCGATGACCAAGGGGATGCTCATTCTCATTTTCATCGGCAACCATCGCCCACCTTTGCCTCGCCGCAAGCCGCCCTACTCCGGCAGTTCGAACCGCATCCGCAGGAATCCCGCCTCGCCCTGCGCCGGCGCGCGCAGCGTCCAGGTCATCCCGTCGGGCGAGGCGACGATCTCGGCGTCTTCGGCGATTTGCCAGCCGGTCAGGGCGGATGAGCGCTCGGCGCGGATGAGGTCGCGGCGGCACGGATGCGGGGCGGACCAGCGCAGGGCGAGGAATTCATCGCCGCCTTCGCTCAGGCGCAGCGGCTGGGGCAGCGCTCCGGCGTCGGGGCGGATCGGGTCCAGGCCGAGCGCGTATTCGGCGGCGTTCGGGATGCCGTCGCGGTCGGGGTCGTCGAACTTGCCGCGCCGGTCGGCGGGCAATTGCGCGGCATCTGCCCACTCTCGGTAGGCGAGGTCGGCATCGATGCCGAGGACAGCCTGCAACGTCTCGCGCGGCGTTAGCGGGGCGACGCCGAAGCCGAGCGCGTTGGCGGCGCGAAGGATCTCCGAGGCGATGAACGCCTGCCCGCCGGTATTCGGGTGGAAGCCGTCCGCGCCGAAAAGATAGCGCGTGTTGTTTTCCGGGTGCGTGCCTTTGATCATCTCCAGCCCGCCGATGCAGATCGGCTCCGGCGAGATGTAGCGTTTGGTGAATTCGTAGATGTCCGCCAGCTCCATGTTTGCGTCCGCCGCCGCGATGGCCGCAAGACCGGCGTTGAGGTCCTCGACCAAGGCGGTCACGTTCGCGCGCTTGGCGGGATCGGGATGGTCGCCGACGACATCCGGCGTCGCACCGACATCCGGGGCGGTGGTCAAAATCATCGGGATGTCCGCATTCCACCCGCGCAGCCGATTGATGATGTTCTGCCAGTTCGCGAGCAGCGACGCGACGAACGGCGCGGGGTCTGCGCCGTTGTAATAGGTCTGATACTCCTGGTTGATGTCGTTGCCGCCCAGGAAGACGATGGCGAGATGGACGTCGTCGCCCTGCAGTTGGTCGCGGATCTCATCGCGGCTCAGGTCTTCCAAGAAATTTCCGCCCCCGCTCAGCAGTTCGCGCCAATCCTCCGTCGTGTAGCCGGGGATCGCGAAATTGAACTCGTGCCCGGTCGCCCGCGTGTCGAAATAAAGTTGCTCGCGCCCAAAGTCAAAATCCGCCGACCGGCGGGAGTCGAGATCTCCATCCAGTTCTTGCCCGGATTATCCGCGCCCAGTACAGAGGACGGCGCTTTCGTATTCGTATTCTTTGGACAGGCTATCCCCGATGATCAAAAACTTCGCCGGGTCTGCGCCTAGGCTTGGGCGGCGGCGAGGAGCAGCACGGTAAGCTAAAGAAAAAAGAAGGAGGATAGAACGCATTACAGAGAGTCTACGTAGCCCAACGCGATGCGGGAGGACGAATCCAGTTCCGCCCCCGCCTCGTGTCTCTAGGTCTAGGATTCTTGGAGCCAAGCCTCGCCTGGCGTTCCTGCAAGCAAACCAGAAATTTTCTCGCGAAACGCTGGAGTCGGCGTATCGGCAGGCACCAATAGACTCATTGCCAAAAACAATTGCGGGAATCGGCAGCCCACAACGCGCTGCTTTGCTCTGGCTCAGATGAGGCTGAGCGTCGCGCCGCAAGTCCCCTCCTTGGAGGGGATTTAGGGGTGGGAAGATGAGGTGTCTAGCCCTTGAGGTCAGCGGCTTGCCATAAAATCGGCGCTTGGCAGGACCGATCCAGGAAAGTCGGCCCGATGCTCGAGGACCTACCCCCGACCCCTCCCAGGAGGGGAGATTGGATTCGCGACGCCCGGATTGCGCGGCACCCCGTGGCTTGCCAGCTATGGCGGCTATCAAAATAGTCGCAAATCTCTTTGGCAATCAGTCTAGGGTCAAGAAGACCGCGCGGATCCCGGTGGGGTTGGCAGCGAATGCCTCGACCAGCCAAATTAACGAATCGCTCGTGAGGAGCGGTTCCCCGGCGCGTAGATCCGCAGGGAAAGGGCAGCGCAAACGCAGCTTGATCTTCCGAGAGAGACCCGGTCCTTCCGCCAACGATCCGATCCACTTCGCGAAGTGCCGCTACCAGTGCCCGTGTTCTATTCCGCCCTCAACGAGCCTGCCGATCAGGCAAGACGACCATGTCGGAGCCTCTGGATTTTCGAATATCAGGCGACAAGATCAGCATATTCTCTAGGCAAAACGTCGGGATGTCCCGGTCACGCCGCTGCCGAGAACGCACTCCGGTTTCTGAGTTGATAGTTGAATGGTCATGACGATCTGAACCGCAGCGGGTCAGGCGTTAAGCATCAACGTCTTTCTACCCGCTTCGTTCATGCCGATGTGCTCCACGATAGCAATCGCCACACACCACTGTCGCGCCAAACGAACTCCTTTGTTCCAGTTGTCCTGCATGCTAGATCTCCTTGGAGACTCTAATTCTGGCGGGTGGCGATCGGGTAATTTGAACAGCCCATCAAGCTCCTCTTCGAGTATATGTCCCTCGAGCGAACGCGCTTAGCTTCGGCAATGTAGTCCTCCGTTTTCTTTGCTGTAGGTCGAATCCGTCCCAAAGCATCCGAATCGCTTCCAGCGTAGAAGTCATCCGCTGAGGCGAAGGCGGTATCGTCAGCTTCAATGAAATCCACGTGTGATTCGTTTTTCAGATTGCTGGCTTCTATTCTCTAGCTTCATTGTTTGGCAGAACGTCGAAACGAGCCACTAGATTCGGGCACTGTTGGCGTGATCTCTAGCCCCGCTAAGAGGCATAATAACCAGGCGCATATTTAGATAGTCCCTTCGCCTTGTCTTCCTTGCCATTTAACTTCATAGTCATTTTCAATTCTGTAGCGGTTAAATAATGTGCTCAAATTGCACAATTGATATTGTTTTATAATCAATTCGCTTGATCCTTGATACGGCGAGAGAAAGCTCCTCGCTGTCAGCTTCCATAATCTTCTTTGCTACGCCTCGTTCCAACTTGAGGAGAGGATAAATCCACCTGGAATCACGACTTCAATAAACGCATCTCCATTAGAAGGCTTTCGAGTCCACCAAAGTAAACCAATGTTCTTCTAAAATCTCCGACGGACTTGAGTTCCTTGCCTGTTTCCGGATTAAACATGGTTATTTATTTATCTCACAGTGTTATTAATGGGATGCATCATCGAGATCGCTCCGGGCGATATCGGAACGGCGAAGCGTAGTTAAGCATGCCCAAGACGCTGAGGTCAAGGGGAATGGCGGGCATGTTGCCGGGCTGGTCAGGGGCACCCGATTCTGAGGTTCGCTTGATCTTTTCGCCCTCCCGATTGCCTGACAGGTTCTTAACCTACATCAATTCGGTGGCAGCCGCGCGGATGCGGGCGCGCAGGTCGTCGGGCAGATCGGCGAACAGCGGGTAGAGCGGACCGGTCTCGGCGATGCCAGCTTCTGCAACGGCGTGGTGCAGGACCGGGATCGGACCGCAGGCGTTGCGCAGGTCTTCCAGCGCGCGGAATTCGGCGATGGCGGCGGCAGCATCCTCCCACTGCGCGGCTTTGAGCAGGCGGAGCACCGCCATCGACTTTGCCGGGGCCACGCAGACGCAGCCGCTGGTGAATCCGCCCAGCCCGAAGCGGCGCAGATGCGCGATGGTCGGCTGTTCGCCGATGCCGCTGACGATCAGCCTCGGATCGACCAGATCCACGAGGCGGGCGAGCAGCGCGTCCTCCGCCGGGTCGTCTCGGACCACCGCGTATTTGATCCATGCGATGATCCCATCGCCGACCAATTCGGCGGCCGCCTCGGCGGTCAGGTAGCGCTCTTCCTTCATGTAGAGCACGGCGGGGACGCCGGACTTTTCGACGAATGCCGCGACCGCGCGCTGGATGCCAGCGGGCGAAGAAGGAAAGGCGGGCAAGACCATGGCGGCCGGAAATCCGCGCCCGCGCAGGATCGCCGCCTGCTCCAGCATCGTGCCAAAATACGGGCCGGCCGACGGGATGACGAGCGTCTCGGCAGCGGCGGCGCCTTCCAGCAGATCGAGCAGCGCCGCGTATTCGGAAACGCCGATGTTGTAGAGATTCGCGTTGCCGCCATAGAGCAAGGTTGTCACGCCGCCGCCCTCGATATGCCGGATCAGGTTGGCGTTTTCGTCCGGCGCGAGCGAGAGGTCCGGCTGGCGGCAAAGCGGCGGCACCGCAATGACCGAACCGGCCAGGTCCTCGGGGGTGATGGCGCGGGTCTGCATCGCAACAATCTAGGCGTTCGCCTTGGCCCGGTATCGGTCGAGCAATTCGCCCGCCTTCTCCGGATCGACCGCCTCGTGGAAGTCGTCGTCCACCATGCAGACCGGTCCAGTTCCGCAACTCGCCAGGCACTCGGCAAATTCGATGCTGAACGCGCCGTCCTCGCTCAGGGCGATCGGGTCGTGGTGGGTGACGCCGGACCGGTCGATCTTCGCCTTCTCGCAAAGCCTATCCATCAACTGCTGGCTGCCCGCCATCGCGCACGCCAGCGTCCGGCAGACGCGGATGTGGAATTTACCCGGTGCTTTTTGGCGGAAGCCGGGATAAAACGTGACTACCTCCAGCACATTGATCGGCTCGATGCCCAGCTTCTCCGCCACCCAAGCGACGGCGTCCTCCGGGATATAGCGAAAATGCTCCTGGATCAGATGCAAAAGCGGCAGCGTCGCCGCCCGCTTGTGCTCGGCAGGATAGTGGGAGATAGCCTCGTCGGCTCGGGCGTTAAGTTCTTGGGGAATGTCCATGTGTTTTTGCCGCAAAAAGGAAAATAAATAAAAAATCAGGAAGAAATTTCAGATAGCGCCAGCTTTCTGACAAATAATCTCGGGGATCCAAAATTAACTAGCAACCCATGCTCTATTCGCGAAGCTCGTAAGTAGCCTAAAATCTGAGCAATGTGCTCATTGGCAATCGCCCGAACCGCTTTTAGTTCAACGATCAGTTGCTCCTCGACGAAAAGATCAGCGAAAAATTCACCAAGGTTAGTTCCGTCTTCGTCATGAACCGAGAGCGGATATTGCTGCTCCACGCGAAGACCCGCCTTTCGGAGGCGGTGAGCTAAACCATTTTCATACACTTTTTCAGCATGCCCGTGGCGCAGGTAACGATGAAGAGAGAAAGCCGTCTCACGGATCGTGTCGCAAAGTTCAAAAACCGGGTCTTTTTTCATCGGGAGATACTGATGTTTCTTGGGTTCCAAAATTTAAAATGCACCTCTTTTTCCTTATTTCGCCTTTTTGCGGCAATGAAAACTTACCGGTCGCATTCGCCCATGACGAAGTCGAGGCTGCCGAGGATGGCGGGGACGTCGCTCATCATGTGGCCGGGGAGGATCTTGGGGAGGATGCTTAGGTTGACGAAGGAGGGGCTGCGGATCTTGAGGCGGTGCGGGACGCCGCCGCCTTTGCTGTTGATGTAGAATCCGAGTTCGCCCTTCGGGTTCTCGGCTCCGAAATAAACTTCGCCGGCGGGCGCATCGACGCCTTGGGTGGCGATGATGAAATGGTGGATGAGTTCCTCCATGCTCATGAGGACGCGCTCCTTCTGCGGCAGCCGCCCTTTGTAATCTTCGACATTGATCGGTCCATCGGGCATGTGCTCAATGACTTGGCGTACGATCCGGATGCTCTGGCGCAATTCTTCCATGCGGACCAGATAGCGGTCGTAGCAGTCGCCTTCGGTCCCGATCGGGACCTCGAAATCATATCTGTCGTAGTCGAGATAGGGATGCGCTTTGCGCAGGTCGTAGTCCACGCCACAGGCGCGCAGGTTCGGACCCGTCAACCCATAGGCGATGGCGTCTTCCTTGGTGATCACGCCGACATCCTTCGTCCGGTCGATAAAAATCTTGTTCCGGGTGAGGAGCTTGTCGATCTCTTCGACCTGCGGCTCGAGTTCGTCGAGGAACTGCTCGACCCGGTCGAGGAAGCCGTCGGGCAAGTCGCGCGTCTGCCCGCCGATCCGGGTGTAGCTGGTGGTAAAGCGCGCGCCGGTGAGCTGTTCGCACAGGTTGTAGATCTTCTCGCGCTCCGTGAACGTGTAGAGGAACACCGTCATCGCCCCGACATCCATCGCGTAAACACCGACGCCGAGCAGGTGGCTGGAGATGCGCGCCAGCTCGCAGCTCAGCACGCGGACCGCCTTGCCGCGCGGCGGCAGCTCCCAGCCGAGCAGCTTTTCGACCGCGAGCGAAAATGCGACGTTATTGGCCAGCGGGGCGAGGTAGTCGAGCCGGTCGGTATAGGGCACGAACTGGTTGTAGTGCATGTTTTCGGCGATTTTTTCGTCGCCGCGATGCAGGTAGCCGACATCCGGGTCAGCCTTCGTGATCTCCTCGCCATCCATCTCTAGGATCAGGCGCAGCACACCGTGGGTCGCCGGATGGGACGGACCCATGTTCAAGACGAGCTTCTCCCCGATCATGTCCTCCGCCACATCGTGGTAGGAGGTCGCGGCCTGCGCCGCCTTTGCGGCAGCGTCGGGTGATTCGATTTCAACGGTTTGTGCCATGGCTTCGATGGTGTTCGGCGTAGGAATTGCAGGGCGATTTTGCCCCAAAAACGCGGTGATCTGGATTATCGGGCGGCGAAAATCGGCAGCAAGGCCAATTTGTGAAATTTTTCACAAGCGCTGTGCCGGGGCCAGCCGCCCCACGCGCGGGCCGCGCAATTCTGCGAATCGCGACGCAATTTTGCAATCGCGGGTTGACGCTCGGTGGATCCGCCGTTGTTTTGGCGGTATGAAATGCCCCTGCTGCCACCGCACCGCCGCCACGTTTTCGTCGTGGGGCAATGGCGTGAACGCGTTCCGCACCCGTTGCGACGAGTGCGGGAAAGCGCTGCGTAGCACCAATACATGGCTCGCCGTCCTCGGCGGCGTCGTCGGAATGGGCGCGGTCTTCACGCTCGGCAGCTTTCTCTACCAGACCGGAACGGGATCGGAGAGCCAGCGCGATGCGTTGGTGGTCGGCGGCTTGCTGACCAGCGCCTTCCTCACCCTGATGCTCGGTTGGTTCTTCGGCGGCTATCAGCAAAACAGCGACGATTCGGATTTCGAGGAACGGTCGAAGCGAAGGATTAGCGCCGAAGGATTACAGACGGGCGGCAAGATTGCAATGGGAATTCCGGCAGGCATCCGCTATGGGATGCCGAACCAAATCCCGAACATGGAAATCGACACGCCTCCCCACCCCGCCCGAACCCACCATCGCATCGACCGCTGCCACCGGCGGAGGCTTCCCCGCCCGACGGCGGGAAAAAGGGCATGAGCACCGGGGCGAAATGGGGGCATCGGCTGCGGATCCGGGTGCCTCGTCCTAATAATTCTCGGCGCGATCCTATTACTTGGAGGTTGGTCGTGGGTGAAAGGCAAAATCGACGAGGAGACGGCATTTCGGGACCAAGGTTTCGCCGAGCAAACTGGGCAGATGATCCGAGTGACGGAGGCACCGGCGGACAATTCACTCTATGTTGGGCAAATGGTGCTGATCAACACCGATACGGACAAGGAAATCGCGATCATCGCGCAAATGGCGGAGGTCAAAGGCACCCACACAGGCAAGATCTACTTCCGCGGGCAAATGATCAAGATCCACGAAGGCGCTAGCCTCGAGGGTGGTCTCGATGTGAAATGCCAGGTCATTGACAGCACGGACAAGGTTCCCGGCGGAGTGACTGGCACCTACAGCGCAGAAAGCCAAATCCCGAGCCAGATCCCCGCCGCGCCTTAATCACCCTAAACCGCCGCTGCCGGCATCAGATAGCCGAGCGCCTGGATAATCCGCTCGCGGAGCTGGCCGCGCGGGACGATCATATCGACCAAGCCGTGCTCGAGCATGAACTCGGCGGTCTGGAATCCCGGGGGCAGCGATTGGCGGGTGGTTTGCTCGACGACGCGGGGACCGGCGAATCCGATCATGCACTTCGGCTCCGCCATGATGATATCGCCGAGCACCGCGAAGCTCGCGGTCACGCCGCCGGTCGTCGGATCGGTCAAAATCGAAATGTAGGGCAAGCCCGCCTCGGAGTGCCGGGCGAGAGCGCCGCTCGTCTTCGCCATCTGCATCAGGCTGAGGATTCCCTCGTGCATCCGCGCGCCGCCCGACGCCGAGACCACGATGGCCGCCGCGCGTTCATTGGTCGCCAATTCGATCGCCCGCGTGATTTTCTCGCCGACCACCGATCCCATGCTGGCTCCGAGAAAGCGGAAATCCATGACCGAAAGCGTCGCCGGATGGCCGCCGATCTTCATGCGCCCGGTGATGACCGCCTCGGACATGCCGGCCGCCTTGAACCGCTCGAGCCGGTCGGCGTAGCCTTGGAAGCCGAGCGCGTCGGTCGAGCGCAGGCTGGCGTCGAGTTCCTCGAACGTGCCTTCGTCGGCGAGCGATTCAATCCGCTCATCGGCGCTGAGCTTGAAATGGTGCCCGCATTTGGTGCAGACGCGCAGGTTCCGCTTGAGTTCGAGATCGTGGATGGTCGCCGAGCAGGACGGGCATTTGTGCCAGAGTCCCTCGGGCATATCGCGCTTTTTTTCGCCGAGGTTGCGCAGGGTGCGTTTGCTGAAGATGGCCATGGGGATTTGGAAAGGCTGATCGTTGCGCATCCTAGCGGGCACGCCGCCAAGCGCTAGCCGAAATCCGCCTTTCCGGGGGCTTAGACTGATTGCCAAAGAGATTTGCGCCTATTTATGTAAAACCCCGCCATATCTTGCGAACCACAGGGTGCCGCGCAATCCGGGCGTCGCGAATCCACTCTCCCCTCCTGGGAGGGGTCGGGGGTGGGTCAGCGCGCAGCCGACGACCATGGCGGGATCGGCCCGGAGGCGGCTGGTATTGTTGCAATCCGTTGAAATCAAGAGTTATACACCTCATCTACCCACCCCTAAATCCCCTCCCAGGAGGGGACTTGCCGCGCGACGCTCAGCCTCATCTGAGCCAGAGCAAAACAGCGCGCTTTGGGCTGCCGATTCCCGCAACTGTTTTTGGCAATGAGCCTATGCTTTGGGACCTTAAGGGACGCCGGATACCGCTCCATAAGAATGCGGCTTCGCCGTTGATTTGGATGATCGGCAAGTTGCCGATGCTACCTTGAGTCTGCCGCCGCCAGCGTATCGACGACGGCGCGCAAGCCCTCGACGGCGAGCGTGAAGCGCGGGAAATCGAGGTTCTCCGGCTTGTCGTCGGGCTGGTGGTATTGCGGGTAGCGGTAGGGCGCGGTGTCCGTCACCATGATGCCCGGATAGCCTTGCTGCCAGAACGACCAGTGGTCCGACCAGCCGACGCCGGGGATGTGCGCGGGCAAGGCGGCGGCCTCCGACGGGAGGGACGCGACCTTCCGGAAGGCGCCGATCGCCTTGTCGAGCAGCGGTTTGTTGTCCCGGTCGCTGACGAAGGCGAGGAAATTCCCCGCGCTCGGGAAATAGAGGCTGAGGGGCGGCGGATATTCTTGGGAGCCGCCCTCATCGGTGTAATAGGCGAGCGTCTCCAGCGAGACCATCGCGCGGATGTCGTCGCCGTCACGCTTGCACTTCTGCGCGTAAACCACGCTCCCCATCATGAAGCCCTGGAACGATGGCGGCTCCTCGCAGGCGAAAAACACGAACCGCAGCGTGCGCTCCGGCGGCTGCCCCGACGCCACCACATGCCGCGCCAGCTCGATCAGTGCCGCGCAGCCCGAGGCGTTGTCGTTGGCTCCCGGCGTCGTGTCCAGCGTGTCGTAGTGGGCGCCGAAGATCGCGATCTGCCCCGGGGATTTCGCGCCGGGGATCTCCGCGATGATGTTGTCGCAGCGCCCCTGGATGGCGCGGAAGTTTTGCCGCTCGGTCGCGACGCCGAGCGCCTGCATCTGCGATTCCAGATAGGCGGTACCGCCTTCTCGTGGGCAGCCGCGCCCTGGTAGGCAAAGACGCTGCGGGTCCCGATCTCGACCGCCAGCACATCGACGTGCCGCCGCAGGTTCGCTTCGAGCGCATTCCGGTCCGCGTCCGGATCGGGGATCGGCCCGGAGTAGCTGCTGCCGGGTGCCCACAGGTAGAACCACGGGATCAGGTAGAGCGCGAAAAGCACGAGACCAGACGCCGATCAAGACGCGGCGCCACGAGAATTTCGGGCGGGGCTTCCGCCCCGGTTCAGCAGTGTCCATAGTGATTGGGGCAACGCGCCAACTCGGCGTTTTGTTAGGGGTCGTCGGGCGGCGATCCGCCCGAGGCGCAAACTTTTAGCATTTGCGGCGGACCCACTCTTTGCGCTACCCATCCCGCTTTCCCACCCCATCCCCTCTCACATCACCGCATGGCCATCGGCGACAGCTATTTCGAGTATCGCGCCCGCTTGGGCACGGCGCTCTATTCCCTGCAAAAGCTGGCGCAGCAGACCGGGATCACCGGCCAGCGGGTCGCTTTGATCCAAAACCTGGTCGACGGCCTCAAAGAACCGTTTCTCTTCGTCGTCGCGGGCGAGGTCAACGCCGGGAAATCGACCTTCCTCAACTCGCTCTTCGGCGCGGACTTCTGCAAGGCGGACGTCTTGCCCACCACCGACCGGATCTGCCTGTTCAAGCACGGGGCCAAAGATCGCGAGGTCGAGGTCACGCCGACGCTCAACGAGATCTACCGCACGCACCGCTTCCTGCAGGATTTCAATATCGTGGACACGCCGGGCACCAACTCGCTGGAGCCGGAGCACCAGCGGATCACCGAGCGGTTCATCCCGATGGCCGACCTCGTCATCTTCGTCTTCCCGGTGACCAACCCGTGGGGCGCAAGCACCTGGCGCTTCCTCGAGCGCGTCCACGGCGGCTGGTTCAAAAACGTCGTCTTCATCGTGCAGCAGTGCGATCTCCGGTCGGCGGAAGAGGTGACCGCGATCATCGAGCACATGCGGCTGACCGCCATGCAGCGGCTCGGGCGCGAGGTCCCGATCTTCCCGATCTCCGGCAAGCAGGCATTCCTCGCCAAGACCGGCAACCTGCTCGATGCCGACAAAGTCCTGCAACACAGCGGCGTGCCCGCCCTCGAGCGCTACATCTCAGGCGTCGTCTCATCCGCCGAGGCGCGGCGCAAAAAACTCGAAAACACGCTCGGCACCGCCACCGTCATCCTCGGCGAAATCCGCGACCGCATCGGGCGCGCGACCGATATCCTCGACGGCGACAAGCGCCTGCTGGAGGAACTCGACCGCGCGGCGGAGGGGCAGAAGAACGTCACCGAGGAGAAGTTCGAGGCGATGTTCCGCTCGCTCGACCGCGAATACATGGAGCTGGGGATGCACGGCGGCGCGTTCTTGCAAAAGCGCTCCGGCATCGGCGCGAGCCTGCGCTCGCTCATCAAGGCGGAACCCGCCCCGGCGCTGATCGAGCGGAAGATGGGCAACTCGCTGGTCTCGTCGGTGCGCGAGGTCGCCGGCGGCTCGCTGCGCATCCTCGATGACGACCTCAACCACCTGTGGGACCGGCTCGCCGGCGGGCTGCAGCGGCATTTCGACACCCCGCTCGAACTCGAAACCGCCACCGGTAGACCGGATTGGTCGAGCCACGGCGAAAAACTGCTCTCCCGCATGGAGAACACCGCGCGCCAGACGATCAACGAACTCGACCTGCCCCCGCCGCTCGAAAAAAAGTTCCGCGCCCGCGCGTGGTGGCTGCGCCTCTTCGCCTTCTGCGCTCTCGCCACGCTCGCCGGCACCGGCTACCTCGCCTGGCGCGAGATGTATCCGCAGGCGCTGATCGCCGCCGGCGTCTTCATCGCCGCCATCATCTGCGGCGGCATCGAAGCCCAGCGCCGCGCCGCCGCCATCCACACATTCTACGGCGAGCGCATCGAGTCCGCCCGCGAGCGCTTCCTCGGGTCCCTGCGCAAAATCTTCTCCACCGCGCTGGACGGTTACGTCACCGATTTCATGAAAATCTTCCAGCCGCTCCGCCGCGTCTGCGACGAAAACCGCGAGAAATACGGCCCCCAAGTTTCCGACCTCCAGAACCTGACGAAGACCTTCGAGGAGCTAAAGCGCGGGTTGGATTGAGCGGATTTTCGTTATTGTTGGGATTTGGATTTGCCCCAGGGAGGAAAGGGGTGGTTTTTTGGACAGGATTAACGGGATTGGCAGGATTTTTGGCAGCGGATTATTTCACCAAACGGAAAGCGGGTCGGGGGAACCCCATCGGAGCCACTTCGAGGCAAAAAATCCGCCGCCAAAAAAATCCGGATCCCAACCAAAAAAATCCTGTCAATCCGGTTAATCCTGTCCAAAAAAAATCATGCAATCGACCCAAGACCTAGCGACCTCCGCCCAGCATGACCCTGAGCCGCCAGCCGGGCTGACGCCGGAGCGTCGCGCGCTTTGGCTGGCGAAGGCGGGGCGCTGGGAGGAGTCGCACAACATTGCGCAAGACATCGATACCCCGATGGGATCGTGGATCCACGCGCTGCTGCACCTGATCGAAGGCGATCTGGGCAATGCGCGCTATTGGTTTAGCCGGGCGGGCAAGCCGCCGCGCCAACCGGCGGAGATCGATGCCCTGTGGGACGAACTCGCCCGCGCCAACCTGCCGTGAGCGGCGCGCCCTCGCCGCCCGCGCCCGAACCGGCACCGGCACCGGCACCTGCGATCTCGGCGATCATCCCGTGCTGGAACGACGCCGCCGCCCTGCGCGGGGCGCTCGAGCGGTTCGCCGCCTGCCCGCGCCCGCCGGAGGAAATCATCGTCGCCGATGCCTCGGACAATCGCGAGGCGGCGGACATTGCGGCGGCATTTGGAGCCATGGTCATCCGTTGCGCGCAGCCTGGGCGCGGCGGTCAGTTGAATGCGGGGGCGGCGCGCGCCTCCAGCCCGGTCCTGCTCTTCCACCACGCCGACGTCGCGCTGGGGCAGCCGCACCTCGACGCGCTGCGCGCCGCCTTGCAAAGCGATCCCGACCTGGCCGGCGGCGCGTTTTTCAAAGACACCGCCGCCCACTATCCGCGCGCCGCTTGGGCGGAGCCGGTCATCCGCTGGTATTCCAAAAACATCGGTATCCTCTACGGCGACCAAAGCGTCTTCGCGCGCCGCCGCACCTTTGAGTCGCTCGGCGGCTTCGCCGACATCCCGCTCATGGAAGACGTCGACTTCTCCCGCCGACTGCGGCGCGCCGGGCGCATCACGTTGCTCGACCCGCCGCTGCGCGCCTCGATGCGCCGCTTTGCCAAGCGCGGGCTGCTGCGCACGAAGGCGCAGAATATCGCGTTTGTCGCCCTCTTCCGGCTGGGCGTCTCCCCGGTCCGGCTCCACCGCTGGTATTACCGGGTGCGGGCGTGGTGAGGGCGGCGCGCGGATCGGCTATTCGCCCGGCCGGAAAAGCTCCGCCTTGCCCAGCATCCGGGTATTCGCCATGATCGTGCCCTCGTGCTCGGCCGGGACCTCCTCGCCGGGGTTAAAGTCGAAGACCTTCACCATTTCGATGCGCTCCGAATTCGGCGCGCGGTCGGCGAGGACCAGGACGCGCACACCGGACGAACGGCCGGCGGCGCTATCGAGCTTCCGCGTTTTGATCTCGATATCATTTTTGCCGAGCCGCAGACCACCTTGCACGATCTCTTGGGTAGGGCCCGATCCGGGATGCCCCAGCGCGACGGTCTCATGGACGGCTCCGTTGATGCGGACGCGCACCGCGTAGCCCGGGGCCACCACGATGACTTGGGCGACATACTCGGGCGCGGCGACTAGCTTCGGCACCGGCGGGACCTGCTCGATCAGATCGAACTCTGGCTCATCGAGAAACTGGAGGTTGCCGCCGCGGATCTCCTCCCGCGCTTCATCCCCGATCCCGATCGTTAGGAGCCGGTCGAACTTCCAGCCGGTCGCCTCCTTGAAAAAGCGGAGGGCGAGCAGGTTTTCCGGGATCTGCCCGCCAGGGGCGGCGCCGACATTGACCCGGCCAAAGTAGATGATCTGCGCGGTGGTCTCGGTTTTCAAAGCGCGGACCGCCTTGAGGGCGAGGATCTCCGGCAGGTTGGCGGCCTCCGCATTCTGGAAGCTGAACAAGCCGGACGGATAGCTGTCGCGGCGCGAGACGATCTGGTTGCGCATGTCAAACTGGCGGTAGCGGCTGGTCGCCTGCACCCAGCCGCGCAGATCCTTGGCGAGGACCGCCCGCCGCCACGCGCCGTAAACCCGCTCCAGATCGTTGCGCATCTCCAGCGGCATCGGCTCCGCCGCCGGGGCTGGAGCCGGGACCATGAAAGCGGACGCGAGCGCCGCGAGGAGGGCGCAGAGGAGAAGGCGAGGGCTGGGGCGGGAAGTCATAGCAAGGAAAATCGCGGGGGAAAAATGTCGCGCAAAAGGGTTGCGGAATTGGGGCGGAGAATCAAGACTCCGTTTCCGTTCGCCGGGCGAGGGCAAATCTCGCTGCGGGTCCGGCGCGGCGCGTCCGCTCGGCACATGACGACAATTCCTCCAGCACAGCCATCCCCGGCACCCGATCCCGGCAACCACGGCGATACCCCCGAATCAGCGGCGGTCGCCGAGACCGCGCCGCCGCGCCCGGCGGCGGCTCCGCCCATGGATCGCAACCGGGAGCTGATGGATCGCGCCAAAGCCTACGCCTATAAGGAAGTCGGCGAGACCTCGCTGGCGGCTCACGTTTTCTACCCGGACGAGTAAATGCGGAAAGTCAGGCGCGCCCGGCGATCCTGTTCTTCTTCAGCAGCACCTGGGATACCGGCTTGATCAGCCAATTCGCCCCTCACTGCCTGCATTTCGCCGAGCGCGGCATGGTCGCCATGGCGGTGGATTACCGCGTTTCCTCCCGCCACCTGACTGAGTACCCGCCGAAGCGATGGTAGACGCGCGTTCCGCCTTCCGCTGGAGCGCTGCCTCAGCATCGGCGCTCGGCATCGACCCGGAGAAGATCGCGGGCGGCGGCGGCTCGGCGGGTGCCCACCTCGTGCTGACCGCCGCGATGATCCCCGGCAAGTTCGACGACCCGGCGGACGACGCCTCGGTCTCCTGCGCGCCGAATGCCATCGTCGCGTTTTGCCCGATCGTGGACACGCTCAAGTCCGGCTACGGATTCGACCGGTTCCCCGATAAGAAATCGGCGAAGGAAGCGTGCCCGATGCGCTATATACGCAAAAGGGCTTCCGCCGCTGATCGCCTTCCACGGCACGGCAGACCGCCTGATCCCATTCGATGGCGTCGCCAAGTTCTGCCGGAAATATCGCCGCAAAAGAACCCGACCGAGTTCGTGGATTTCGAAGGGCAGGGGCACAGCTTCTACAATTTCAACGTCGATGTCCGCAACTTCGAGGCGACCATCAACGCGGCAGATGCCTTCCTCAGCGCGCAGGGGTTTCTCCAGCCGATGGATGGCGCGGTGACCACGCGGCTCGCCTGGCTGGAGCCAGCTAGCGACAGCGAGTGTCTGCGCGCAGGAAGCGCTACTTCCGCTTCGCCTCCTCCACCTCCATGTAGGTGGGCGATCCGACGGTGTCGCCGGTATTCGGGTCGATCGTCTCGACCTTCATCTCCTCTAGCATCCATTCGTTTTGAGAGGACTTCTGCACTTTGCTGACCTCGTATTTTTTAGTCAGCCGCCCCTTCCGGTCATAGCCTTCCAACTTGAGCATCGCCCCGCTGTTCTGGTCCACCCAGAGGAGAACGACCCCGTAGGGACCGATCTCATCAGGGTTGGTCAGCCGCAGTTTCCATGTTTCTTGGAGCTTGATGCGCTCGCCTTCGCCCAGCAGAACTGGATTCTTCCAGTAGAGAAACCGGAAGGCGATATCCTCGAAGCGCACATCGGTGTTGCGGATAAATTCTTTCATCCGGTCCGCCTTCACCGGCTTCTCCGCGCCCGGAGCCCCCTCCCGCAGGCTGTAGCCATCATGCGCCAAGTTGATGAGGATCGACTGCGCTGGCTCGGCGAACTGAAACTGGATGCTTCCCGGCGCGAGCGCGAGGCTGAACGGAACATTGACCCGCCGGCTCTTGTATCGCGTCCGCAAGCTCCCGGTCAGCGAATAGCGCTGCATCGACTGCAAGACCGCCCCGAGGATCTCTTCGGCGCTCGGCGTCCCGCCTTCGGCACGGGCCATCGTAGGGAGGAACGCAGCGGGCGCGGCGGCGGCGAAGCGGGCGAGAATCTGGCGTCGGGTCATAGTCAATGTAGTGCTAATAATTCCGCCGAAATCGTGGGTCAGTCAAGCGGGGGCGGGGCGGTGATCCGTAAGACGGCGGCGCGAGACGCGCTATTCAAATTCGACCTCCGGACAAAATCCGATGGCGGAACCGGGCGCGGCGAGCGTAATCCGGAGTATGCACATCGGAATCACCGGAGCGACCGGATTCGTCGGGTCCGCCATCTGCCGCGCCGCCGCCGAGGCGGGGCACACGCCCGTCGGCTTCTCCCGCCGGGCGGACGCCTCGCGCGGGGACGCCGCCGAGATGCGGCAGCTTGGGAAGGCGGGATCGCTCGCCGGTCTCGGCGCGATCATCCATCTGGCCGGCGAGCCGATCTTCGGGCTCTGGACGCCATCGAAAAAGCGCGCCATCCTCGAAAGCCGCGAGCAAGGCACGCGCGACCTCGTCGACCAAATCGCCGCCCTGCCAGACTCCGAGCGCCCCAAAACCCTCGTCTGCACCTCCGGCGTCGGCTTCTACGGCGACGCCGGCGATGCGGCGCTCGACGAGTCGGCGCCCCGCGGCGGCGGATTCCTCGCCATGGTATGCGAGCGCTGGGAGGGCGAGGCGCTCCGCGCGGCAGACATCGGGCTGCGGGTCGTCCGCGTCCGGCTCGGCGTCGTCCTCGGAAAAGGCGGCGGCGCCGGCGCGATCATGCGGCTCGCCTTCAAGTCGGGGCTCGGCGGGAAACTAGGCTCTGGCGACCAATGGATGAGCTGGATCGACCTCCGCGACGCCGCCCGGCTCTTCACGTTCTGCGCGACCGATCCCGCCATCGCCGGCGCGGTCAACGGCGTCGCCCCCGAGCCGATCCGCAACCGCGACTTCACCAAGATCGCCGCGAAAGTCGCCCGCCGCCCCGCGATCTTCGCCGCCCCATCATTCGCGCTCAAGGCGCTCGGCGGCCTGCACGAGATGATGCTCTTCAGCCAGCGCTGCACGCCCGAGGCGGCCAGCGGCGCGGGCTTCGAATTCCAGCACACAGATCTGCGCGCCGTTTTGGAGCACTGCTGGCGCTAGCGAACAATCGCCAAATAGACCGCCCAGCAAGCCGCCTTTTCGCCCGGCGGCACCTCCCGCTATCAACCGGGAATATTCAGCCGACTTATCGAAAAGTCATCAAATCGGCGATATGCACATCGGGACCTATACGATCCCATGCACATTAGTCCCATAGTGAATCACGCGCGCGGGAAGCCGAAACGGCATAGGAAAAAAAATCATGCCCGTAACAGCCTAAGGGGCAGGAGATCACAGGATATACAGATCAACCATCCGATTTTTTCTGTAATATCCTCTCGGGGAAAGCATATGCCTTAAATGAGGAGTGTCCCTGATCGGAACGGTCCTGCCCATCAAACTATTGCCAAATCGGCGCATCGCCGACCCGGCATATCGAACCACAATTATGAAAATGCATATCACCCATCGATATATCCCCCGCCTGACACGCCTCTTTGCCGCTGCTGGCATCATGGCACTACCAACTTTTGCCTCGGCGGTTCTCGTCGACTTCGAGGGGCTGATCCCAGGCTCGGTGAACGGTCAAGCAGGCTGGACCGTCGAGGACGAGTTTGGCTTTGGCCTCACCGCTTATGACCAAGAGGTCGTAGATGATGGAACAGGAAATATGGCGTGGCGGGTCTCCAATGCGGTGACTTCCGGCGGTTTCAGCAATCAGCCCAACACGCAATCATCCCCCCAGGTGGCCGGAGAATCGGGATCGGCGCTGTGGAATGATCGCGGCCCCGACCACACGGCTCCGCTCAGCCCGCCGAACCCGGGCGGAACGGCGACTACCAGCCGCTTCCATTCCAGCTTCTCCTTCCGCTCAGTGACCGGCGCGCCACAGTCGAACCTCGGCATCACCCTATCGCCGACCGCACGCCAATCGTCATGGCGAAATGGCTATCTCGCCATCAATGACAATGGGGCAACCGGATTCGATATATCGTTCTATGAAACTGGAAGCCTCGCGGACCCCTTTGGTCCCTCCGCCACCAACCCGACAATTGCGACGGACCTATCGTATTCCGACTGGCACACCATCGATCTTTATATCGATTTTGTGGATGGCAGCCTCCCCTCCACCTTTGGCAACGATGTCGTGCAAGTGTTTGTGGACGGAAACCTCGTGCACACTGGCTCGACTTGGGAATCCTACTACGATACCGATCCCGGCACTCGGGTTCAACCCGGCTCCTCATTGAAGCAAGCGGTTGACGCACTAATGTTTCGGATCAGCGGAACCGCCGCGCCAGGCAACGCCGGGAACGGCTTCTATATCGACAACGTCTTAGTCGAAAACTTCGCCGCTATCCCTGAGCCATCGCGGGCTGCGCTGCTCGCGCTCGGCGTCATCCTCCCGATCCTTCGGCGGAGGCGGGTCCGGTGATCACTGGTGCCAGTAGTGAGCGGTTTTGCGCCGCCTCACCGCGCTTTGACGCCCGCGCATTGAGGCGCTAAGGGAGCGCCATGCCAGAATCTACCCCGCTTTCCACCAAGCTCTACGCCGCCGCCAAGAAGGTCATCCCCGGCGGCGTCAATTCGCCGGTCCGCGCGTTTCGCAACGTCGGGGGCGAGCCATTTTTCGTGCGCCGGGCGCGCGGCTGCCGGATCTGGGATGTCGATGGGCGCGAGCTGATCGACTACGTCGGCACCTGGGGGCCGGCGATCCTCGGGCACGCGCCGCTGCCGGTCATCGAGGCGGTCCACACCGCCGCGAAGGAGGGCGTGAGCTTTGGCATCCCGAATCCCTATGAGGTCGAGATGGCGCAGCTCATCTGCGGCTGGGTGCCATCGTGCGAGAAGGTGCGCATGGTCAACAGCGGGACCGAGGCGACGATGAGCGCGCTGCGGCTGGCGCGCGGCTTCACCGGGCGGGACCGCGTCATCAAGTTCGAGGGATGCTACCACGGGCACGTCGATAGCCTGCTGGTCGCGGCGGGCAGCGGCGCGCTGACCCACGGCCGCCCGGACAGCGCGGGCGTCCCCGCCGCCTTCGCCGAGCTGACCCTGACGCTGCCGTTCAACGATCCGGCGGCGGTCGAGCGCGCGTTTGCCGAATGCGGCGGCGAAATCGCAGCCGTCATCCTGGAGCCGATCCCGGCGAATGCGGGGTTGATCCCGCCGGCGGAGGGCTTCCTCGCCTTCCTGCGCGAGATCACGCAGAAGCATGGCGCGCTCCTGATCTTCGACGAGGTCATGACCGGATTCCGCGTGGCGAAAGGCGGCGTGCAAGAGCTCGTCGGCATCACGCCGGACCTGACCGCCCTCGGCAAAGTGATCGGCGGCGGCTTGCCCGTCGGTGCTTTCGGCGGCCGCGCCGACATCATGGACCACCTCGCTCCGGACGGTCCGGTCTATCAGGCGGGCACGCTCTCCGGCAATCCGCTCGCCATGGCCGCCGGTCTCGCCCAGCTCCGCGAACTCGAAAAACACCGCGGCTGGGAGCGCCTCGAACAAATCGGCGCGCAGTTCGAGACCGCGCCCGCGACGCCCTCGCCAAAGCCGGGCGCAACTACACGCTCTACCGGCAGGGCAGCATGTTCTGCCTGTTTTTCCAGAAGGCGAAGTCCGCAACCTGGACGAAGCGAAAGCCTGCGACGCCGAGGCGTTCAGCCGGTTCTTCCACAAGGCGCTCGACCTCGGCGTTTACTTCGCGCCCTCGCCCTACGAGACCGGCTTCCTCAGCATGGCACATGGCGAGGACGAGATCGCCCGCACGGCGGAGGTCGCCACCGCCGCGCTGGCGGCATAAACCAATCGCAGCAGTTTCGGAAGGCGCGCGAGGATCATGCGGCGGCGATGCGATGCCGCAGATCGCGGACCGTAGACCGCAGGTGTGCCGTCGCGACAACGCAGGCGACCGCTTGCCCGAGATCGCAGACGCCCTGTGCCATCTCTCGCCGGAGCCGCGCCGATGAGAAAATCGGATCGAGATTGCAATGGTCAGGCGCGGTGCCTTGGCTGTCTATCGGGCATGACTAAAGCAGGCAAAATCGTCTTCACCCTCATCATCCTCGCCCTCGCGGCATTCGGCATCTACCGCTGGACCAGCAAGCCGGATCCCGCCCCGAATGCGAACCCGGACCCGCAGGCGCAGTCGGGCGGATCGGGCGGCAACGCCAGCAAAAATGGCAGCGGCAGCGGAGGGCGGCGGCGAATCCTCCGAGGCGACCGGCGACTTCGAATTCCTCGTCCCGGAACCCGCCCCGAAATTGTCGGCGGCGCAGCCTTATCAGATGAAGGACGACACGGTGGTGATCAACCTGTCCGAATACGCGGGCTACGCCGGGCTGATCCTCGCGAACAATGGGTTGGAGCCGAACGCCGATTCCTGGTTCACCAAAGAGGGTGGCTTCAAGGTCAAGATCACGCTGAGCGAGGACGATAGCTGGGACGACCTGCAGACCGGGAAGATCGCCGCGACGGCGACGACCGCCGACGTGCTGGCCAATTACGGGCGGCAGTGGAAGACGATGGTGCCGATGCAGATCGCGTGGTCGCGCGGAGCCGACGGCATCATCGTGCGCAAGGAAATCCGGCGGATCAACGACCTGAAGGGCAAGCGGCTGGCCACCGCGCCGTTTTCCGAGGCGGAATTCTTCATCCGCTACCTCGCGCAGGAGGCGGGCATCGAAGTCGCGCGGCTCGACGGGATCGACGCGCCCGCCAAGCCCGATGCGATCAACCTTGTCTTCCTCGATGATGCCTTCGTCGCCGGCGATGCGTTCCTCGCCGACCTGAAAGGCGGCGGCGACGCGCTGGCCGGCTGCGTGACGTGGGCGCCAAAGACGACCGAGGTGGTCGAGGCATCCGGCGGAAAAGCGCGGCAGCTCGTGGACAACCGCAACCTGCTGATCATCGCCGACATCCTGCTCTTCAACAAAGACTTCGCCGCCGCCAAGCCGGAGATCGTCGAAAAGATCGTCGAAGGCACCTTGCTCCATAACGACAAGGTGCGCAGCGATCCGGCGGCACACGCCGCCGCGTTGGCGAAGGCGTTCGCCGCCTTTGAATGGAGCGAGGACGACGCCAAGGACGAACTCTCGCGCGTCCACCTCAGCAACCTGCCCGAGAACCTCGCCTTCTTCCGAGGGGCCATCGATGCGGCGGGATCGTTCGCCTCGGTCTATCAGAGCGCGAACCTCGCCTACGGGCCGGAGCTTCTGCCCCAGCCGGTCGCCTCCAGCTATTTCGCGGACACCAAGGCGCTCGAAGCAATCGAGGCGTCGGGCCGGCTCAGCGCGCAGGTCGCCTCGATCAAACCGGTGAAGTCATCCGAGCGCGTCGCCTTGGAAAACGACCCGCTGCTGACCCGCGACATCCGGTTTTACTTCCAGCCGAACAGCCACGAGCTCGACATGGCGAACCAGGAAAACCACCAATTCCTCGCCGACATCCACCGGCTCCTCGGCGTCAGCCCCGGCTCGATGGTGCTGCTGCGCGGGCATGTGGATGATGCGCAGAAGCAAAAGTTTCGCGACGACGGCGGCGAGGCGCTGGTCCGCAAGATGGCGCTCAAGGCGATGGAGCTTTCCACCAATCGCGCCAACGAAGTGCGCACCCAACTCTTGGCGAAGTTCCCCGACATCGAAGCCGACCGGCTCGAGATGGTCGGGCGCGGCTGGCAGGAGCCGGCCGGGGCGAACTCCGATCTGAATCGCCGCGTCGAAGTCAGTGGTTCACCTTGGAATAGCGACGTCTCGGGCGAGCCCTGGCGGCTATCCGGATCTGGCACCTGCAGTTCACTCAACCACCCGTTCGGAAAAGGCGGCGACCGAATCGCTCTCATGAAGCTATCCGCGTCATTCATTCGTGACTTGGACGAGGCCGCCTCCTGCCATCTGCGCTGACTCAAACAGGATGAAC
Source organism: Verrucomicrobiales bacterium (assembly GCA_041395145.1). Classification (GTDB taxonomy): domain Bacteria; phylum Verrucomicrobiota; class Verrucomicrobiia; order Verrucomicrobiales; family DEV007; genus JAWLBD01. The sequence continues at coordinate 90,127 of JAWLBD010000020.1, forward strand.
TGGAGGCGATCAGCGCCACCAGTCTTCGGAAAGGTCGAAAAAAAAGCCGCGCTGAGCCTCTCGGTGCGCGCTTTCGGCTGGCTGACGCGCCTAAGAGGAATTCGTTGACTAGGTTTTCGAGCATCTCTTGGCGGCCGGGACGGCGTGCGTTCATCTCTCGTTAAACGAGACGTGGGCTTCGGGTTCGCCGAAGCCGACCGAACCCGCCTCCGTCTGAAGGCCAGATGCCCGAGTCATATGAGCTGTAGCGGTTCTTGACGAAATCCGAGGCGGCGGAAGTCGTCGATGATCGCCTGGGCGATCTTCAGCCCGCGGGCGAATGCGTCCATGCCGCCGATGTGGGCGTGGAAGAGATCGACCGGCTCGGCTCTCGCGGCGGACCTTGGCGTCGAAGTTCGAGAACGCCGGTGGTGAAGCCGCCCATCTTGAGCAGGCACAGCATGATGTGCGTGGTCGTAGATGTTGGTCGGGAACTGGTCGGTGTCCCAGCCGATCAGCTCGTCGCCGGTGTTGGCATCGATCAGGCCAGGCGCGTTGAAACGCCATGGCGACCTCCAGCTCGTGCTTTTCGTGTGGCCGTCAGCGTGGCGTGGTTGGTCTCGATATTCAGCGAAGTGGTCGAGCAGATCGTATTCGCGGAGGAAGTTGAGGCAGGTAGCCGAATCCGAGGTCGTATTGGTCTTGGTCGGCTCCTTCGGCTTCGGCTCGATGTAGAACTGGTAAGTGAAACCGATCTGCCGCGTAAATGTTCCGCCATGTGGAGGAACTTGCCGAGGTGGTCGAACTCGCGCTTCAGGTCGGTGTTGAGCAGCGTGCTGTAGCCCTCGCGACCGCCCCAGAACGTATAGCCTTCACCGCCGAGGCGCTGGGTGACTTCCATCGCCTTTTTGACCTGCACGCCGCCGCGTAGGAGGCGAACATCGGCATACGGGCTGGTCGCCGCGCCCGGTTTGGCGGTTGTCGGGCGTTCAGCAGAGTGACCTTACTGGTAGCGGCGGCTTGTTGCAGTGCGCTCTTGCTCTTCGGCGAGGACATCGACGACCGCATCGAGGTTCTTGTTGCTCTCCGCCAGGGTCGCGCCCTCCGGAGCCACGTCGCGGTCGTGGAAGCAATAGTAGTCGATGCCGACCTTGGCATCAGGGAACAAAGCTCACGCGGGCGCGCTTCTGCGCGTTTTCGACCGAATCGGTGCCGTCGTCCCACGGGCGCTGCGCGGTGCCGCCGCCGAACGGATCGGCCAGCGGGTTGCGCATCGTGTGCCAGTAGGCGCAGCCGAAGCGGAGGTGGTCGCGCATCGTCTTGCCGCCCACGACTTCGTCGGCGTTGTAGTGCTTGAAGGCGAGCGGGTTTTTCGAGGTCGGACCCTCGAACTGGATTTTAGGGATTTCGGGAAGAATTCGTCAGACATGGCGGCGATTCTGGCAGGAAGCTGCCGCCATTCAAGACGGAAGCCCGCCGATTTATTCGCAGTTCGATTTCTGCCGATCCAGGCTATCGGTGGAAAACCATCAGCATCGGCATCCTGCCGATCGTCCATCCCGAACGGCGAAGCCGCTCGTCATCCCTAGCAGCGGAGCACGGGCGTATCCAGGCGCTCCTGCCCGAGCATCGCCAGCCCGCCTTCGCGAAACTCCTCACGAAAGCGCCGCCATCGCCCCGCGCGCTCGACGATCAGGCTGACGAGGTGCTCGGTGGCTTCGTCGAGCGCCTGGCAGGCGGACTTGAGGCGCTGGGCTTCGGCGGTAGCGGCGGAACGCGCTTCACCCGGCGGCGGCCCGATCGGTGCGCGGTCGGCGGCGGGCAATTCTTCGCCGATGGCGGCGAGCGCGGACTCGACGGCGGAACGGCATTTCTTCGACTTTGACTTCGCCTGGTCAGATGCGTTCGTTGAAGTCGTCAGCGCGTGGTCCACCGAATCGCTGATCATCTGCTCGACGTTGGCGTCATCGACATCGACCGCCGCGCTGTCGATCGCGGTTCGCAGGTCCTCGCCGGTGGCGGTATCGCGGCTGCGGGACAGTGAGCGCGCCATTGGCGTCGATCTCGGGTGGACGCCGACATGGGCGCGCCCCCTTCGCGCCCCGGGGCGAACGGGACTTCCGGGCGAGCCAAGGCTCCCAGTTGTCGCGCGCCATCTCGCGCTCGCCCTGCAAGATGCGGATCGCCATGGCGGGCTGGTTGGCGGTGCGTTGGTGGCTCTGCCTTCGCCGGGATCGTCGTGTTGCGCGGGATGATGACGCATTCATCAGGCGCCGAATGTCTCGATGCCGAGCGAGAGCGGCGTGACCGTCGAGCAAAGACCGCGTGGCGCGCGCCGGATAAGATGCCGCCTTGGATCGCCGCGCCGAGCGCGACCGCCTCGTCGGTTTGAGAGGTTCGCTCGCGCGCGAATCCGCCGCCGGCCACCCGCGGACGGCGGGCAACCGCGTGCTGCGCCACAGGATGACCTCGTCCGGTCGCCGGGCGCGAAGTACATCCGCCAGCGCCACCACAGAGCAGTGCGGGCGCGCGCGCCGCGACGGGGCGGCGAGCCGCTCGAACTCGGCCGCGCCGGACCTCGGCTTCAAAGCTGTCGGAGCCGAGGAAAAACGAGGCCGGACCTCGGCGGCATCTTTATTCGACCGTTCCTTCGCCCAGCGGTGGCATCGAGAAACGCCGCGCGGGCGCGTGCCGGAGCAGCGCGCCCCAGGACGTCCGTGCGCGGCGGCGGGACCGGAATCCCAAAGCGATTCGGCGAGCGCCTCGTCGATGTCATCGCCGCCGAGCTGGGTGTCGCCGCAGGTCGCCAGCACCTGGAAGACGCCGTCGTTGAGCTCGAGGATCGAGATGTCAAACGTGCCGCCGCCGAGGTCGAAGACGGCGATTTTCGCGCGGTCGCCCTTGCGGTCGATCCCATAGGCGAGCGCCGCCGCCGTCGGCTCGTTGACGATGCGCTCGACCTGCAAGCCGGCCAGCTCCCCGGCGCGGATCGTCGCCTTGCGCTGCGCGTCGTTAAAATACGCCGGCACCGTGATGACCGCCCGGCGCACCGGTGCCTCCATCCTCGCCTCGGCGACCGCCTTGAGCCGCCGCAGGATGCACGCCGAGACCTCGGCGGGCGTGGCGTCCGCCCCTTCCTCGCCCGGCAGCACGCGGATCTCGCCCGCCGCGTCCGCCCCCGCGGGGTAGGGGAGCGCCCGCAGATCGACCTCGCCGCCGCGCCATCCGATCAGGCGTTTCACCGAGGTCACCACGCGCCCTGGCTCCGCCCCGCGTCGCCGCAGCGCCGCCCGCCCGACCGCCGGCTCGCCGCCGCCGGGCGGATAGTAGACCGCGCTGGGCGTGAGCCGCTGCCCCTCCTCGTCCGCGAGCAGGATGGGAAAGCCGGAGTCCACCACGCCGATCAGCGAGTTGGTGGTGCCGAGGTCGATGCCGACGATGAAATCTTGGGACATACCCGATGCCTACGCGCATCGGCGCGCTTTGGCTACCCGCCATCAGGGGAGGATGACCTCGACCACCCCGAAATAGATGTCCCCCGGAACGGGTTCGAGATAGACGACACGCTCCCAATTGTGGTCGATCGGCGTTACCTGAGGAAGGCTAGCCGCCGGTGACCACGAGCCGGCCGCCAGCGATTCCCCCACCATGGGCGTGTAGATTAGCCCGCTCCCCAGCCGCCGGATGAATTCGATCCGGAGCATGGATTCCCCATCCGCTTCCTGCCGGGTGATCGAGGGCAATCCCGCCGATCCGCCCGGAGCCATCGCCCGCGCGTCTGGGCCAGAAAGATCGAGGTTGAAGGCGTATTTGACCAGGTTCGCAACCTCGTCGCCGAACGGAGCCGACCCGGGTGCTGCCTCGCTGCCCTCCAATCCCGCCGCCAGGGCGGCGAAGGCGTAAAGGTCGGCGGCGACCGTGTCCGATGGATAGTCGTAAACGCGAACGAGTCCGGCGCCGGCCCCGGTCGCCGGTGATCCTATTGCGATCGAGTTTCCGTCTGCGCTGATCGCCAAAGACGTCGCACTGCCGTCCTCGATTTTG
>JAWLBD010000021.1:0-89087 GCA_041395145.1 Verrucomicrobiales bacterium
GATGCCAAACCCCAAATTCCAGCGCGACCGCGACCGCGACCGCAGCGGCGAGCGGAGACGCAAACCACCCGGCGGCGGCGAACGCCGCGGGCGGCGCGAGCACGAAGCCCGCGAGAACCGCCACGCCAACCTGAGCAGCGAAACCTCCGAGCGCCCGGAGGGCGATCTCGTGCCGCTGATCGAGGGCAAGCCGGACGCCTTCGTGCTCATCCTCGACTGCGTGCAGGACCCGCATAACCTCGGGGCCTGCCTGCGCAGCGCGGACGCCGCCGGGGTCGATGCCGTCGTTTTGCCGAAGGACAAATCCGCCCCGCTTTCGGACACCACGCGGCGGGTGGCCTGCGGCGCCGCAGAGAGCGTTCCGATCTTCCGGGTCACGAACCTAGCGCGGGCGATGCGCGACCTGCAGGCGGCCGGGCTCTGGCTGGTCGGGACCAGCGATGCGGCAGAGAAAAGCCTCTACGACACCGATTTGAAGGGACCGCTCGGCATTGTGATGGGCGGCGAAGGTCCAGGGCTGCGCCGGCTCACCCAAGAGCACTGCGATTTCCTCGCGATGATCCCGATGCGCGGATCGGTCGAGTGCCTAAACGTGTCGGTCGCCACCGGCGTTTGTTTGTTCGAGGCGGTCCGGCAACGCGGGGCGGGCGATTGATCGACGCCCGGATGCGCAAAGGATCGCTGCCTCCGGAGTAGCCGGACTCGTGAGAGTTCGCGCGGAGCGTGGACCGCGGTGTCCTTCCCGACGCGCGCCGCACTGCCGCCACCGTTTAACGATGCTGCTCTGAGTTCTCACGAACTCAGCGACTGAGTCTCCAGTCTTTCGGACGATGCGAAGAGACCGCGCCGAGGTCGGTCCGTTCGCTTTTTACTCTAAAGCCGGTCACTCAAACCGATAGCCGACGCCGTGAACGGTTTTGATGATCTGGGGTTCGCGCGGGTCGGCTTCGACGCGCTTGCGGAGCTGCGAGATGTGCTGGTCAAGGCAGCGGCTGTTGGGCAGGAAATTCATGCCCCAGCATTGGTCGAAGAGCTGGTCGCGGGTGACGGCTCGCCCGCGCCGGTCGTGGAGGAGCTTGAGGATGCGGAGGTCGCGCAGGCTGAGGTCGATGGCGTCGTCGCCGCGGTAGGCGCGGAGTTCCTCTGGCACGACGCGGAGGTCGTCCATGGCGAACTCGCCGCGGGAGGGCGCGCGCTCCGGCTTCTCCACGATGGCGCGGCGGGCGACGGCGCGGATGCGGGCGATGACCGCTTTGACGCCGAACGGTTTCACGATGAAGTCGTCCGCGCCGAGTTCCAGGCCGAGCACCGTATCGACCTCCTCGGACTTGGCGCTGATGAAGAGGATCGGGACCTGCGGGTCGCGCTTGCGGATCGCTTTGCACACGTCGTAGCCGCTGACCTCCGGCATCATGATGTCGAGGCAGACCGCGTCCGGCTGCTCGCTGCCGAACAGGGCGATCGCCTCGCGCCCGTCGGCGGCTTCGACCGTTTCGTAGCCTTCGCCGTCGAGGATCTGGGCGAGCCCGCGGCGCGTGTTGGCGTCGTCTTCGGCGATGAGGATTTTCATGGCAGGGAGAAGGCGTTGGTGGGTTTGTTAGGCGAGTGGGGCGTGGAGTTTCGCCTCGAAGATGGCTCCCGATTTGCCGGGGACGAGGCGCAGGTCGCCGCCGTGGAGCCGGGCGAGCTCGCGGGCGATCGGCAATCCGATGCCTGCGCCGGAGACGCCTTCGGTGACCTGGTCGGAAAGCCGCTCGAACGGCAGGAAGATGGCCTCCGCCTTGTCGGGCGGGATGCCGGGGCCGTCGTCTTCGACGCGCAGCACCAAGGTGTCGCCGTCCTGCTGGGCGCGGACGCGGATTTCGCCGCGAGCGGCGTACTTTTCCGCGTTGCCGATCAGGTTGCCGAGGATCTGCTCGATGGCATCGGCATCGATCTGGGCGCGGGCGTGCACCGCGCTGGAAGCTGAGCGCCATGCCGCGCGCCTCGACGGCAGGGCGGAAGTGTTCGAGGCAATCGCGCACCGCGTCGTCCGGCACGCGCGGGGCGCGGTGGATGCGCACGCCACCGCGGTCCTGTTTGGCGAAGGTGAGGACATTGTTGATGAGGCGGCTGAGGCGCTGGCTTTCCGCGACCGACGCCGACGCTGTGGCGCGCGCTTTCGTCCTCTGGCCCTCGCCGTTGCCCGCCAGCCGCTCCTCCAGCAGCTCGGCATACATCCGGATGTTGGTGAGCGGCGTCTTGAGTTCGTGCGACACCTGGTTGACGAAGCTGACCCGCTGGGCGGCGGCGCGCATCTCCCGCGAATGCTCGCGATAGAAATAGGCGGCGAGCGCGACCAGCGCGATGGCGAGCGCCCCGATGCCGCCGAGCAGCGGCAGCTGCGCCCCGCCGGTCGATGAATTCGGCGCGGCGAAATAGGCGAGCGTCCACATCTCGACCGGTGCGGCGAGCGGGCGGCCGACCTGCGGGACCTCGCCGCCCGCCGGGGCGTAATCGCCCCACTGGTAGATCGGTTTGCCGGAGGCATCGGACAAGACGATGCGGGCGGACCCGAGCGCGGATTCGCCTTCCAGGGACGAGGGCAAGGCGGCGACGACCTCGGCGAGGAAGGCGGCGCGGTTGACCTCGGCACCCACGACGTGCGGCGGCTCCGAGCGCCAGTATAAAAAGTTCGCCCCGCTGCCGTAGAACCACGAGTGCCAGCCGTGATCGCGCCCCGCGATCCAGTAGCTGCCCTTGATCTGCGCGGCGGCTCCCGGCTCGCCCCCGGCGAAGAACGGCTCGCGCATCTGCCAGATCGATTTCGTCCGGGTCAGGAAGGTGAGCTCGTCATCCGTGCGGTCGCCGTCCAGCGCCGGGTAGAGCAGCTTGCCCTCCCAGTCGAGGATGAAGAATTGGCGGGCGAGCCGGTGGTCGCGCAGCCGCTGGCGGATCGCCCCCGGCGGCAGCGCCGGCGTGAAGTCGACCGCCGCCTGCAGCTCGCGCTCCGCCTTCGCTACCGCGCCGGCCACGGCGGAGCGCACCTGGTCGAGCTGCCCGGCGTAGAGCGCGCGGAAGTCCTCCGCCACGCGCGCCTGCTCGTGCTGCGCCGCCCGGTACCCGAGCCAGGTGATCAGGCTGAGCGGCAGCAGCACGATGAGCAGGAGCGCGATGGCGAGGCGTGGCTTCAATCCGGGTTAGTTGTTCGGCTTGGTCGGCGGCGCCTTCGGCGCGGGCGGGTTGGTCGCATCGCGGCTGGTCGGCACGGCGCGCGGCTTCAGCTCCTGCTGTTGCTGCAGGCTCCACTGGTAGGCTTCCGCTTTCTTCCGGGTGATGTTCAACTGCGATCCGGTCAGGTTTTCGGAGTCGTCCTTGTTGGAAAGCGCGTAGTCGGCCAGCGCGTCGGACGACCAGCGCACCGACTGTTCTTTGAGGTTGACCGCATTGGTGGTGAGGATTTTTTTCGCCTCGTCGGTCTTGCCCTGGTCGCACAGGATCATGGCCCGCTTGTTCAGCTCGGCGGCGGTCATCAGGGCGGCCGCCACCATCGTGTCGCGGTCCTCCGCTTTCTTCACTTCATCCGGATGGGCGGTGAACCGGATCTCGACGGCGCTGCTGAGTTCCTCCCGCGTGCCGGTCGCCATGTTGGCGTAGGTCACGTGGACCTTGCCTGCCGGGCGGCTGGTGTCTGGTTTGCCGGGGCGCACTTCGATCTCGACCAGCACATACTTTTCCTGCCCGCTATAGACGTCCTGGATCGAGGCGGTGATCGTTTGGCCGTCGATGATCGCGTCGCGCCCGAGCGTGCGGACCGGGCGCATCCCGTCGGCGAGTTCGATGCTGATCTTGACGTCCTGCGCGGCGACCGCCAAGACGCTGCCCAGCTCCGCTTTGAAGATCATGGCAAGGTCGGCCGGCTCCTCTGCAAAGTAGTGGTTCCCGTCGCTCTTCTGCGCCAGCGTCGTCATCAGATCCTCGTTGTAGCCGAGACCCAAACCGACGGTCGAGACCGCGATGCCTTCTTTTAGGAGCGATTCGCCCAGCTCGCCGAGTTCGCCGGGGCTGCTGGGACCGACGTTGGCCAGCCCGTCGGAGAGCAGGATGAGGCGGTTGACGCGGTCTTTTTCGAGGAACTTGCGGAGCTCCGCCGCGCCCTTGCTCACGCCGCCGAACAATGCGGTATTCCCGCCGGTGTGGATCGCGTCGATCTTCGCTTTGATCGCCTCGCGGTCGCTCACCTTGGTCGCCGGGACGAGAACGTTGATCGTGTCGTCATAGGTGACCAGCGAGACGATGTCGCCTTTGCCCAGCGAATCGATGGCGAGCTTCGCCGCCTCCTTGGCCTGCTGGAGTTTCTCGCCCTGCATCGAGCCGGAGCGGTCGAGCACGATGGCGACATTGGCGGCGGGGCGTTCGAGCTGCTTGTCGAATTCGAAGCCGGTCAAGCCGACCTTCAGGTAATTCGTGGGGCGCTCGCCGGCGAGGACGACCGGCTGGCCGAGCGTGGCGTTGAGCTGCAGTTGCTCCGCCGGGGCGGGCGACGCGCCGAGGGCGGTGCCGAGCAGCGCGAGCGCGGCGGCCGCAGCGGCGTTGGGGATGGATCTCGTTTTCATGGCTATGGCTTTCAGTTGGGTTGTGAGGTTAAATCAGCCGGGCAAACGAGGCGTTTACCCGCGCCATAGACTCTGACCCAGAATAGCCGAGGTTTGGTCAGGTGAGGGTAAGCGGATTGTAAGACTTTTGTCAGCCCCGAATATGCGCTGCCACCCCACGGCGGATCGCGCGGATCACACGATGCCTGCCGCCTTCAGAAGAAGTCGATGGCTCCCGCCAGCCATAAATGGGCGCCGAGGAATAGCGCGACGAATACGGCGACCGCGATCGTGATAAGAAAGGCGAACATCCGTTGGTGGCGACGCCTCCGGCGGCACAAGCTCTACCAGGACCTTCAGCGTCTCTGTCGCCGCATGGCGGTCGGTCGAATCACCCACTAAAGATCCGCTCGAGCTGCCGCGCTGCAAACTTCGCGCCGATATCGTCCGGCAGCTCGGTCATCTCGCCGGCAGCCAGGCTCACACGATCTCCGGTGCTCCGCTCTGCCGGCTCGGTGTGGCGCTAGCCGCCGGATTGCGCTGCGGATCGGATACCAGGTTCCCGACCTTCGCCAACTCGGCGGCACTGGTGCCGTGAAAAGGAAAGCGCCGCCGCCCGCCGAGCTGAAGAAGGAATTCGCCAAGCGCCCGGCGGAGCCGAACGGCGCGCCCCGATCGCGATCCAGTGCGTCAGCAGGCTAAAGTTCGACCAGGCGGAGGTCCGCGCCTTCCCCGGCGAAAGATCGCTCACCCTCCGGAACGCCGACGTCGTCCCCCACAACCTCGCCATCGTCCAGCCCGGCCCTGCCGAAGCGATCGGCACCCGCCGCCGCCATGCTCGCCAGCCCCGATGCCTTCGCCAACCACATCCCCGAAAGCAACGCCGTCCTCTGGCACACCCTCGTCATCGATCCCGGCAACGAAGACACCCTCTACTTCACCGCGCCCACGCCCTACCCTACGAATGACCTCTGCACCTTCCCTTCACTGGCAGATCATGCGCGGGGTTTGGTAGGTGAGACCTGAGCGTCGGGCTTCCCGCCAACCAGATCCCGAGAACGCACAGGTTAGACCGATTCCCCAAATGGAAAGGCTCGCCCAATACCGCAGGGTGAGTTGCCCGGCTATGGTATGGACCCGAGCGCTTGGCAGACGAAAGCCCTGCAGGAGATCGCGGTGCACAACCGTCCAAAACCCAAGTCCGATAATTGTCATAATAAGCGAGATCTGAAATCCTCGAATGGCGATAGCCGCCACAGCGTTTCCCGCCATTCCCACCGAACCTAAAAGGAAGATGGTAAGCGGAGTGCCGTGAAAGGGTGTCGGTGACGTGGCTGATCCTTTAGATCGGCTCCGCGAGAGCTTTGCAGCCGATCCTGCGAGTGCGACGAGGGCCAGCAGGAGGAGGGAGGTGGTCTCTCGGACAGGGTATTGGTTTCGCAGCCATGCGTTCCGTTTCGTCCAAGGGGCGATATCGTCTGGATCATTTCCGAGCGAGCTAGATTTGCCGTCTGGACCGGAGGAGAAATAGACCTGATCTGATGCCGTAATTGGGTCTGGATTGACCGAGAGGTAAGGATTCCCCCAAGGGTCGGTAAGCTTGAAATCGGACGGCTTCTTCAAATCGGGACTGCGCAGTTCTATCATGGTGTGATCGAAACGTGTGCCGTCTATGAAAACCCATTGAAACAGGAGGCCGGCACAGCCAGCGGCGACCAGCACAGAGATTAACAGAACGGTGATCCAAAGCTTCATGGGGGGATTCGACGGGACGAGGGAACCGTGCGTTGAGATTTCGACGCCAGATCATCAACGCAGCCACCCAATGCCGCGACCAAGAAATCGGCGGATTTTCTGAAATGCGCTGATTTGCTGCCCGTATCGCTCGATTGGGGCATGGGTTGTGCTGCGGGGAATCCGGCAGCCGCCCCCTTGACCGGAGGCGCGAAATCGCGCTTATTGACCCTCAAATCGATTCTCAAACATCAGCTCTGTTATGAAAATGAAATCATTCCGCCGCCAGCGCTCGGGTTGCCCCGGGTCGCCGCTCCATTCCCGCCGCGACTTTATGCAAGTCGGTCTGATCGGGGGGCTGGGGCTTACCCTCGGGGATCTGCTGCGCATGGAGGCGCGGGGCGACCAGAAGTTTTATGAGTCGAAGGAGGGGAAGGCGAAGTCGGTGATCCACATTTTCCTGCCCGGCGGGATGGCGGCGCAAGAGTCGTTCGACCCGAAGCCGTATGCGCCGTCGGAGTATCGCGGGCCGCTCAGTTCGATCGAGACGAAGGTGACCGGGATGCGCTTTGGCGAGCACTTCAAGAACCTGGCGCAGCAGGCGGACAAGGTGACGGTCATCAATTCGATGACGCATGGCGAGGCGGCGCACGAGCGCGGCACGCACAACATGTTTACCGGATACCGCCCGAGCCCGGCGCTGCAATACCCGAGCATGGGGTCGGTGGTCGCCCACGAATTTGGACCGAAGCACAATCTGCCGCCCTACGTGTGCATCCCGGGGCAGCCGAACGAATTTGCGGGCAGCGGCTACCTGAGTTCCGCCTTCGGTCCGTTCAGCCTCGGCTCCGATCCGGCGAACGGCAATTTCTCGGTCCGCGACCTCGCGTTGCCGAATGGGATCGACGACGCCCGGTTCAACCGCCGCCGGTCGCTGCTCGACGCGGTGGACTCGCACTTCACGTCGCTGGAGAAGTCGGACCGCCTCGACGCGATGGATACGTTTTACCAGCGCGCCTACGGGTTGATCAGCTCGCAGGAGGCGCGGGAGGCGTTCGACCTGTCGAAGGAAGCCGACAAGCTGCGCGACGAATACGGCCGCAACCAAGCCGGCCAGCGCATGATCATGGCGCGCCGCCTCGTCGAGGCCGGCGTCCGCTTCGTCTCGCTGACCTACGGCGGCTGGGACCACCACGATAACATCCAGGGCGGCTTCAACGGCAACGCCCCGGCGCTCGACCAGGCGCTCGCCCGCCTGATCCGGGACCTCGACGAGCGCGGGTTGCTCGATAGCACGCTGGTCATGCTTTCGTCGGAATTCGGGCGCACGCCGAAGATCAACAAAACCGCTGGTCGCGACCACTGGCCGCGCGTCTTCAGCGTCATGCTCGCCGGCGGCGGCATCAAGCGCGGCTTCCTCTATGGGAAGTCCGACGCGCTGGGCAACGAGCCGGAGGAAAACCCGGTCACCGCGCCGGATCTGGCGACGACGGTTTACAACCAGCTCGGCATCGTCGCCGACAAGGAATTGCTCGCCCCCGGCCCGCGCCCGATCGAGATCGTCGATGGCGGCCGCGTCGTGCAAGAGATCATCGGCTAGCGGCGGCGTCGGTCAGCCACGTATTTTTTTGCGAGAGGCGGTGCCGGTGACCCGGCACCGCCTTTTTCGCGCCTGCGCCTGATCCGTGGGGCGGAGGCGCAGCCGCCCGGCGGGACCCGGCGTCATCCGACCTCAGATGGCTCGGGATCCGGCTCGGGATCCGGCTCGGGATCCGGCGGCGAGGGCGATGGGTCGTGGTCGGGGGTGGCGTCCTGCCGGTGCTCGAGGCGGACGGAGGCGCGGACGCCGTGTTTGATGGCGGCGGCGTCCACGAGGCTTTTGATGGCGCTGAGCGTGAATCCGTTTTTGCCGATCACCTTGCCCATGTCGGCTTCGCTCAAGACGATGCGATAGACGTGGCTGTCGCGGCCGCGCAACTCGTGGGCCACCGACGCCTCGGCAGGGTGGTCGATGAGCTGCCAGACGACGTATTCGAGGAATTCTTGGAGGGCGGCGCCGGTATCCATGCCGCTAGTCTAAGGCAAAGCGCCGGGCATTCAATCGCCGGGCAGGGCGGGGGACTCAGCGGGCGCGGGCGGCGGCGGGTCCCCGCGCTTGTCCCGCAACTCACTATAGACGTAGTAGAGGGCGGCGAGCGCGCCGATCCCCAGCACGACCAGCGCGCCGAAGAAGATGGAAAATCCTTTGCTCAACTGCATCCCGGACGATGCCCGCGCTTTCGGAAAATGCGAAGCGCATTAGCGTGACCGGATGATCGATCCCGACCATGATGCCTCCCCGCCGCGCCCGCGGCTCACGCTCGTCTCCGGCGGGCAAACCGGAGCCGACCGCGCGGCGCTCGACTTTGCGCTGGCGGCCGGCATCCGCTGCGGCGGGTGGTGCCCGGCGGGGCGCGCGGCGGAGGATGGACCCATCGCGGCGCGCTACCCGCTGGCAGAAGGCGCGGGCGGCTACGCCGAGCGGACGGCGCTGAATGTCCGGGACGCGGACGCCACGGTGATCATGGGCAGCGGCGCGGCGCTCAGCGGCGGCACCGCGTTGACTGCGCAGCTCGCGGAGGAAGCTGGCAAACCTTGGCTCCGGCTGAGCCGCGAGGCGGACGGCGCAGGCGGTGCCGCCCGGCGGCTGGCGGCATTTGTGGAGACGCATCGCCCGGCGCGGCTCAACGTCGCCGGTCCGCGCGCCTCGAATGACGGCGGAGCCTATCGTTTTGCCTGCGCGGTGCTCGCCGGCGGGCTGCTCGGCTTGCGCCAGGTGTGGGAGCGCCTCTCGCCCTCGCCCTCGCCCGGCGATGATGTGTTCGAAGACCTGTGCGCCCGGCATTGCGAGCCGCCGCGGCGCTATCACGGGCCGCTCCATCTGGCGGAGTGCTTTGCCCAGTGGGCGCAAAACGGAGCCGACCCCGATCTCGGCTGGGCGCTCTGGTTTCACGATGCCATCTACGACCCGCAACGGGGCGACAACGAAGCCGCCAGCGCCGCGCTCGCCGAAGCAGCGCTCGCCGCCACGCTGCCGCAGACCGCCGCGATCGCCGCGTTGATCCGGGCGACCGACCATCGCTCCACGCCGGATCCCGCGCTGGCGGAGAAGGCGGCGCTGCTCTGCGAAATCGACCTCGCCATCCTCGGCGCAGAGCCGGAAAGGTATCGCGAATACGCCGCGCAGATCCGCGCCGAATACGCGCACGTCCCGGAGCCTGCTTTCCGCGAGGGCAGGGCGCAGATCCTCCGCGCCTTCGCCGCGCGGCTCCCGATCTTCCGCCGCCTGAAATCGGCGGAGCGGCTCAACGCGCGGGCGGCGGAGAATCTTCGCTGGGAGCTGGAGTGCCTGGGGGGCGAACCGCGCTGACGGCGCGCTACTCAGATCCGACCAGCGCCGCCGCCGCGCGCGCCACGGCGGCTTCGCCGGCACCGCCGTGGATCAACACGGTGTAGCCGAGCCGGAAAGCTTCGCCGCGGGGGACCTCGGTTTTCACATAGGGTTCGCGCCTTTCTTTTGGCTGGCGGGGGAACGGATTGATCACCATGACGCCGTAGTCGCGCGTGTGCCCCCAGCACTTCCGGGCATTCGCGGGGTGGGGGACGACGAGCACGCCGGCGCGCTCGCCGCTGGCGGCGGTCCCGGCGTAGTCCCACCAATCCGCCTCCTTCCCCCAGGTCTCCGCGCCGTCGCGTTCTCCCCGGCTATTCACGATCGCGCCGCTGCCGCCTTGCACGCGCAGCGGCGTGGCGATGCGCACGCACAGCCCGCTTTCTTCTTGGTCGCCGAAATAAAATCCGCGGTCCGGATTCGAGAATTCGGCGGCGATGCGCAGCGTCCAGCCCAGGGCGTGGCGGCGCAGCGTGTAGCGCGCGATCTGGGTGCAGGCGACGGAATCCCCGGCGGCGGTGAGAAATCGATTCTCGACCGCGAAGCTCGCCTCGTCCGGGCCGCCGCGCGGCTCCTCGGCGAAGCGGATGTGTTCGACCCGCGCGCCGTTGCGCCAGTAGTCGCCGCCGTCGAGATGCCCGAACGCCACGGTGATGCCGGGGTGGTTGAACGCATGGTCGTTGTCCTCCGGATGCGCCGGCGGAAAGTCGCGGGTCACCGGGGTGCCGGACGCGGTCTTGATGTCGATCCACGCCGGGCGCAGCAATTGGTCGTGGCGCAGCAGATAGGCTCCGATGGGCTGGCCGTCGAGCGACGCGATCAGGCGGTCGCCTTGCCGCTGAAACGCGAAGCCCGTCTGCGGCACCGATTTTTGCCCCATGAGATAGGCGGTCAGGTCGGCGATGTTTTGCGGCGAGAGCAGCGCGCCCATCGGCGGCATCGCGCTGGCGGAAAGGCGGTCTTCCGTGGCGATGTCGGCGCGCGGGAGCTGGGCGATGCCGCCGCCGGGCAGCGCCAGCGTCACCGCCAAGCCGCTCTGGTCGCGCAGCACGCCGCTGTAGGCGGTGCCGTCCTTCATCGTGACCGCGATCAACCCGAAGCCCTCCGCGACGATGGCGTTTGGGTCGAGCATCGAGTCGATCAGATGCCGGGCGTCGAACCGGTCGCCCGCGCCGGTGAGGTCCGGGCCGAAGGCGTGGCCGCGCCCGCCGAGCGTGTGGCAGGTCGCGCAGTTCGCGCCCGCCGCCGCGTGGAACAAGGCTTCGCCGCGAACGGGATCGGCGTCCGGCAGAGCCGCGAGCGATTGGTCGGCGGTCGCCAAGGCGGCGCGCGGGGCGAGCGGCTGCGGCGCGAGCACGACGAAGTAGTTCCCTTTGCCGCCGGCGCGGCCATCCGGCGTATTGCCGCCGAGCGTGATGCGCCCGGCGGGATAGTCTTTCGCCCACAGCCGGTAGGTCGCATCGTCGGTCTGGATCGTGGAATCGCTGTCGCCAAAGTCCGCCAGCCACGCGGGCTTCGCCGCCGCGCGTTCGTCGTGGGCGACATACACGGTCACCGCGAGCGGCGCGTCGAAGCGCAGTAAGCCGCTGCCCGCCGAGCCGTCGTCGTTGTTCGCCGTGCGGATCATCGGCGCCCCGCGGAGGAATTCCGGGAATGCGCGCACCGCGTAGCGGCGGTCGGTGTAGGTGGGTTCGCCGGCGCGCAGCGTGCCCGCCGCGTAGGCGCGACCGCTTTCGGCGGCGATGTTCCGGGCGAGCGGATAGGCGTCGGGCACCGGCGGATCGGAGGGATCGGCGGCGGGCGCGGGTTGATCGGATGCCGGCTTCGTTTTGGCGAGCCAGAGCGCGGCGAGGTCTTTGGTGGCTTTGTCAGGGTCGTCGAGCAGGGCGAGCGCCTCGCCGTCCCCGATGGCGAGCCGCTCCATGAGGATGAGCGCGCCCGCGCGGCGCACGCCGGGGCGTGGGTCCGCCAGCATCCGGCGGGCGGCGGCGTCATCGGCGGCGGGGAGCAGGTTTCGCCACAGCGCCTGATAGACCGTCGGGTCGGATTCCTCGGCGAGCCGCGCGACGAACGCGCTCGCCAGCTCCGGCGGAACCGATGCCGATGCCGTGCTGCTGCTGCCGCCAGCGGATTCGACCGCCGCGAGGCGCAGGCGAGGATCGGGATCGGCGAGCGCTGCGAGGGCATCGCCGCGCCCGGCGCGCAGCCATTGCAGGCGGCGGTTTGGGTTCGCGTCGGTCACGGCGGGATCGCCCTGCCAGCCGAGGCGGGCGAGCGTCCACAGCGCCCAGGTTTCGAGCGCGGGCGGCGGATCGTTTTGCAAAGCCGCGAGCAACGGGCCGGCCGCGCGTTGCCCCCGGCGGAGCAATTCGTCCTGGGCATTGATGCGCCAGGCGGCGACCCACGAGCCGAGGTCCGCGACCAGCGCTCGGCATCGCCCCACCTCGGCGATTGGCTTGGCGGGGCGCTCCGCCTTCACCAGCGGGCGGTCCTTGGCGACCAGCCGGAAGATCCGCCCCTCGTTCTTCTGCGCGCCGCTGCCGTCGAAAGCGCCGCCGTATTCGCGCCCCCAGCCGCAGAGCCACAGCGCGCCGTCGGGACCGAAATCGATATCGACCGGGCGGAAGAGCGCGCCTTCCCCGCGCAGGAATTCGCCGTAGCGCCCGCCACCGGGCACCGAGCGCGCGCCGTCCCACGCCGGGATGTATTGGTAGAGCGCGCGGCGCATCCAGTCCGCCACGAACCAGGTGCCGCGCGCGCTGTCCGGGAAGTGCGGCGAATCGCAGAACGCGATGCCGGTGTAGGATCCCTCGATGATCGGACCGCTGCACGGCGTGGTGGGCGGGTTGTTTTCGCCGGTCCAATGCGGCGCCCACGGGTGCGACCAGCCGAAGTGCGCGCCGCGAAACGGCATGAAGATCCGGTCGCCGCCGGTCTGGTCGTTGTCGGTGCCCAGCCAGTTGAAGCCGGCGTCGAACGCGATGTCCCACGGGTTGCGGAAGCCGCGCGCCACGATCTCCAGCCGCCGCTCCGCCGGAGCGAAGCGCAGCATCCCGCCCATCTGGCCCCAGTCGTCGCGGGGGTCTTGGTGCGTGCGCCGGTAGGTCTCGCGGTCAAAGCGCTGCGGCTCCGGCAAATCGGGCGCGCCCGCCGGTCCGGCGACTCCCCAAAGCTCGCGGAATGCCTGCGGCGCGATCCGCCCCGGCTCGCGCGGCACCTCGCCTGCCAGGCTGATTCCCTTCGAGTTGCCCTTGCTCATGTAGAGCCAGCCGTCCGGCGCGAAGTTCAGCCCGTGCAGGCTGTGTTCGAGATTGCCGAGGTCGGTGAACACTTTGGTGTATTCGTCCGCCACGCCGTCGCCGTCCGTATCGCGCACGGCGGTCAGGTCCGGCGAGTTCGCCACCCACAGCGTGTCGCCGCGCCACGCGATCGCCTGCGCCGAGTTGAAGCCCTCGGCAAAAACCGTGAACCGATCCGCCTCGCCGTCGCCGTCGTCATCCACCAGCATCCGCACCTCGTCGCCCTTCGTCTCCGCCGTCGGACCGCGCCACTGCGGTCCCATCGCGACGAACAGCCTGCCCCGCCGGTCGAAGGCGAGGGCGGCGGGATTGCGGACCAGCGGTTCTTTGGCAAAGACGCGGACCTCAAATCCCTCCGGCGCCGACGGCAGCTTGTCCGGGTCCGCATCCGGCGCTTCAAATGGATTCGCGGCCGCGAAAAGCGGCGCGCCGAGCATTGCGGCAATGAGGAACGGGCGGAGGCGGGGCATCTTGGGCATACGGCGCGTAGTGCCGTGATCTAGCCTGCGGCGGTGGGGGACCTTGCCCCTCGCTTTCTCTTCGCTAATTTTCCGGGATGAACTCAAATCCCCCGATTCCCGCCCCGAAAAGGAAGCGCAAAGGCTGCTGCCTCGGTTGAGTCATCGCAGGGATCGTGGTCTTGGCGGCGGTCGGCGTCGCGCTCTACAAGGGACCGCTTCGCCCCGACAGCGCCTCCAGTTGATGATTCCGATCTGCTCCCGCAGTGGACCGAGGTGCCGGAGGAGGAAAATGCGTTCGAGTTGCTGGAGGCGGCGGCGGGGCTGGGGCACATGTCGGAGGAAGACAATCCGGAGGTCCGCGAGCATTACACGAGGATTTTTGAATCGAAGGACTATGGGTCAGAGGATACCGCCAATTCGTCGAATCTAGGCGCGAGGCCTTTGCCGCGCTCGACCGGGCCCTGGAGCGACCGAGCCTTCGCGTCCGGAGGGTCGAGAACATGATGGATCCAGTTCCTGCCAACTACGCCGGGATTACTGATCTCATGAAATCCTTAAAAGTGAGCGCCCTCCACCAGTCGGAGAAGGCGGATTTTGAAGGGGCGATAGCGGAGGTGAAGAGGATGACGTCGCTCTGTGAACTGCTTCATGAGGGCGAAGGCTATATCGTCCATTCGCTGGTTGTAATCACAGCGGCGGCAATCATTGACAGGGCGATCGAAGAGATAGCTGACCAAATCGCGGACGGGCACCAGCCGTATGCCACCGAGCTTCAGGAAATCCTCGAAAAACGAAATAGCGCCCGAAACTGCGTAAAGTTCTCCTTCAATGTGGAGTACATCGCCCTCAAGGGCACTATCATTGGATTAGATGAAGGGGAATTCGCGCAGTTTGCTGAACTGAAGCTGCCGTTGACCGCTCCTGGGAAATCCCCGTCTCCATTCGTTTTCAAGCCCAATGAAACGATTCTCCGGCTTGCCGAATGGTGCCGAGTGCCAATTAGGAATTTAGATCGCGCTTATTATAGCGAATGGGAAGTGGCGGCTGATTTGCTCCAAAAGCCACCGGTTCATCAGATGGTCCTCTCTGGTAACTTCGTCGGTGAGACGATCCTCGCGATTGGGCTTCCAGTTTATGACAAGATTTTGGTGAGAGTAATCGATGGAGAGACGAGGACCCAGCTCACCATTCTAAAACTCGCCCTCCGCCGACACGAACTCGACCGCGGTTCGCTGCCTGATTCGCTCGATGCTCTCGTGCCCGACTATCTCGAAGCGGTTCCTGTGGATCCATACGATGGGAAGCCTCTGCGCTATTCCAAGGAGGGGCGATTTGTTTATTCGGTTGGAATCGATTTGGTCGATGGGGGCGGCAGCCCGGAGGATAAGCTCGGACCCGATGTGCCGGACCCGACGATCAAGCTGGTTGGCTACGGCGAGTGAGGGCGGCTGGTTTTCCTGAGGGGGACCAGCGGCTTCGCCGGTTTGATTTGATGATCGGCAGGATGCCGATGCTACGGGGGGGCCGGTTCGATTGGCGAGGCGAAAGACCCTTGGGTGCGCTATCGTTTCTGACATTACCGCACTCATGCTCACGCTCACCAGCCGCGCCTCGTCCCGCCATTTTTGCGATGGTCTCAGCCGCCGGAGTTTTCTCCGGATCGGCGCTTTGGGGCTTGGGAGCTTGGGATTGCCGGACCTCTTGCGGGCGGAGGCGGCGGCGGGGATCGGGTCGTCGCAGAAGGCGCTGATCATGATCTATCTCCCGGGCGGGCCGCCGCACCAGGACATGTTCGATTTGAAAATGGACGCGCCGAGCGAGATCCGGGGCGAGTTCGCGCCGATTGCCACGAGCGTGCCGGGCATCCAGATCTGCGAGCACCTGCCGCGCCTGGCAAAGCTCGCGAACAAATTGGTCTTCGTGCGCTCGCTGGTCGGGGCGCTGGACCGGCATTATTCGTTCCAGTGCCTGACGGGGCGGCACAACGACCAGCAGCCGCCCGGCGGCTGGCCGGAGATCGGGTCGGTTGTCTCGCGGCTCGCGGGTGGTGCGGTGGCGGTGCCGCGCTATGTGAACCTGAGCCCGAAGATGCAGCACACGCCGTATAACTTCGGGCACCCGAGCTTTCTCGGCGTCTCGCACACGCCGTTCAAGCCGGAGGGCGACGCGAAGGGCGACATGACGCTCAACGGGGTGACGCTCGAGCGGCTCGACGACCGCCGCGGCTTGCTCGCCAGCTTCGACCAGATGCGGCACGAGCTGGACAACAGCGGCCGCATGGAGGGCATCGACGGCTTCCGCGAGCAGGCGTTCGGCATGCTGACCAGCAGCCGACTGCTCGAAGCGCTCGACCTTTCCAAAGAATCCCAGCGCGTCCGCGACCGCTACGGCTACGGCACCGACCGCACCCAGGGCGACGCCGCGCCGCGCCTCAACCAGCAGTTTTTGCTGGCCCGGCGGCTGGTCGAGGCGGGCGTGCGCTGCGTGACGCTGAGCTACAGCTTCTGGGACTGGCACGGCGAGAACTTCAAGCGCGCCAAGGAAAACCTGCCGGACTTCGACCAGGCGATGAGCGCGCTGGTCGAAGATCTGCACGACCGCGGGTTGGACAAAGACGTGACGGTGGTGGCGTGGGGCGAGTTTGGCCGCACGCCGAAGATCAACGCCAACGGCGGGCGCGACCACTGGCCGAATGTCTCCTGCGCGCTCATGGCGGGCGGCGGCATGCGCACCGGCCAGGCGATCGGCACCACCGACCGGATGGGCGGCGAAGCCGACGAGCGACCGGTCCACTTCCAAGAAATCTTCGCCACGATGTATCACAACCTCGGCATCGACGTCGCCCAGACCACGGTCGAGGATCTGACCGGCCGCCCGCAGTATCTGGTGGACCGGACGCACGCGCCGATGCGGGAGTTGGTCGGGTGATCGGAGCTGGTTCGCCGCGCCGGTGGCAAGATTTGCACAGATTTGGGCAATCCGCAGAGGCACCCGCCTATGCGCGCCGATGTAAAGGGTAAAATATGAAGCTCCAATCATTACTCCCCCTTACTTTCATCGCCGCTACCGCGCTTGCCCCCGCCTTCGCCCAGGCTGGCGGGATTACGATCAACCGCGAATTGCTCGGCATGTTCCAGCCGCTCAAAGACCATGCGGAGACCGAAGCGAATCCGTTCAACGAAGCGAAGATCGACCTCGGGCGGATGCTCTACTACGACAAGCGGCTCTCCAAAGACGGCACCGTCTCGTGCAATTCCTGCCACCAGCTCGACAGCTACGGCGACGACGGCGCGGCGGTCTCGACCGGGATCGGCGGCCAGAAAGGCGGGCGCTCTGCCCCGACGGTTTACAACGCGGCGATCCACATCGCCCAGTTCTGGGACGGTCGCGCGCCGGATGTCGAGGCGCAGGCCATCGGTCCGATCCTCAACGAGATCGAGATGGGCATGCCCGACGAGCATTTCGTCATCAATGTGCTCAATGGTATCCCCGGCTATGTCGAGCTGTTCGCCAAGGCATTCCCCGGCGAGGAAACGCCGCTGACTTACGAAAACGTCGGCAAGGCAATCGGCGCATTTGAGCGCAAGCTGCTCACGCCTGCGCCGTGGGACAAATTCCTGAAGGGAGACGACAAGGCGTTGACCGAAAAGCAGAAGGAGGGACTCCAAGTGTTCCTCAACAAAGGCTGCGCGACCTGCCACCAAGGGATGGGCATGGGCGGTCACCTCTACCAGAAGCTCGGGCTTATCAAACCGTGGCCGACCGAGGACAAGGGACGCGCGGCGGTGCCCGGCAACGAGGCGATGGTCGGATTCTTCAAAGTGCCGAGCCTCCGCAACGTCACGGAAACCGCGCCTTACCTGCACGACGGTTCGGTCAAGACGCTGGAGGAGATCGTCAAGAAGATGGCCGAGCACCAGATGGGGCACCAGCTCACCGACGAGGAAACCGGTCTGATCATCGAGTTTCTCAAGTCGCTCAAAGGCGAGATCCCGGAAGACTATATCAAAGAACCTGAACTCCCAAAGGCGGATCAATAGGTGCCTACGGGCACCGATCCAATACCGAGCAAGCGAGCCGGGTGCCTGCGGGCACCCGGCAATTTTTCCTTTGTTCTCCGGATGCGCGCTGCGGCCGCAGGCAACGCTGAAATGGATTTGGTGGGCGGCGTGCATATTTTTTGCTGGAGTCCAGAGATCGGTTCTGGCGGCGAAGACCAGCGGTTGCGCCCGTTTTCTGCAATGCGCTAATATTGCCCCGCGAGGCTGGCCACGAAGGCTTCGAGCGCAGGATAGAACGCGGCAAAGTCCTCCCGCATCGCCGGATAGGCGGATCCGAGCGCGGGGATGCAGCCGCCGAGGTCGCGCGGTTTGCGCAAGCGCCTGCCGATCCGGCGCAGGGCGAGCTGGACGCCGGCGAGATCGCCGTAGGAGCCGAGCCAATCTTGCTGCCGCATCTTCGCGAGGATCGGCCAGACCGCCGGGGGAAGCTCGGCGCGGAAGCCGTCGAACGATCCGTAGAAGTCATCGACCGTGTGGCGGAGGGGCGCGTCGGCGTAGCGCTCCCAGCCGAGGGTGAGGAAGTGGTCGTAGAGCACATCCACGATGATGCCGCCGAAGCGCCGGAATCCGTCCGGCACGCGGGCGACGCTCTGGCGGAAGGTCGGGTGCGCGTCGGTGAACGCATCGATCCGGCGGTGGCAGTCGATGCCGCGCTGGAAGGCGGGGCGCAGCCCGGCGAGGTCCCGCTGCGGCGCGAGGTCCGGCAACACATTGCCCAGCCGAAATTCCGCCGACGGGGCGGAGAGATGCAGGTGGGCGAGCCAATTCACGGGGCGGTCGTCAAGGCGGGGCGTCAGGGGAGGCGGCTACCGCTCTTGCCCGAAGCAGAACAAATGCCGGTCGCCCCGGATGAAAAGCTGACCGCGGCTCACCGCCGGGGACGCGTAGGCTTCCTCGCCGAGTTCGCTAACCGCCGCGACCTGGAAATCCGCGCCCGGCTTGACCACCGTGAGCGTGCCGCTGTCCGCGAGAAAATAGGCGAGGCCGTTGGCGGTGAGCATCGAGGCGCTGTGCCCGCGCCCGATCTTCTCCATCCAGTGCCGCTCCCCGGTCTTCGCCTCAAAACAACTCGCGTAGCCGCTGTCGTCCACGACCAGGAAATACGGGCCGATGGCGACGGGGCTGGGCACGTAGGAGCAGTGTTTTTGCACGTGCCAGGCGACGTGGGATTCGGTCACGTTGCCGGTGCCGGTCGGGTCGATCGCCATGAAATGCCGCTCCGGGAAGCCGCAGGTCAGGAAGACATACTCGCCGTTGTAAACGAGCGAGGCGACGTATTGCTCGGTCGGCCCGTCCACGATCCAATGCTGCGCGCCGGTGTCCGGATCGTAGCTGGCGACGCATTTGCTCCCCGACAGCAGCATCTGGGTGCGCCCGCCGATCTCCCGGATGATCGGGGTGCAATAGCTGCGCGTTTTGTTCGGCCGGTCGATTTTCCAGAGCGTCTCGCCGGATTTGCGGTCGAGCGCCACCAGATACGCGTCCCCGTCGTGGTCGCCGTTGACGATCAATTTCTCGCCCCACAGGATCGGGCTCGAACAATAGCCGTGCACGCTCGAAAAAACGCCCGGCCGCGCCTCCCACAGCTTTTCGCCCGCAAAGTCGTAGGCGGCGATGAACATCTTGTCCTTGTCCAGAAAGCTGACGTAAACGCGCTCGCCATCCGTCGCGGGCGTGCTCGAAGCGTAGCTGTTGAGCCGGTGGATCTTTTCCAGCGGCGCGGCGAGGACCTCGCGCTGCCACAGGATCTCCCCGGATTTCCGGTCCAGGCAAAGCAGCGCGCGGACGCCCTCGGGATCTTCTAGGGCGGTGACGAGGAAGAGGCGGTCGCCCCAGATGATCGGCGAGGCGTGCCCCTTTCCGGGGATCGGCGTCTTCCACGCGGCGTCCTTCTCGGCGTCGAACTTCACCGGGACATGCGGGTCGAGGCTCGTCCCGTCGCCGCGCGGTCCGCGCCAGGCTGGCCAATTCGCCTCGGCAGCGGGCGGGGCATCGCCTTCCGTCGCTGGGGCTGGGGCTGGCGGAGCCAGCGACACGATCGCGGCGAGGGCGATGGGGAGGATGATCGGAAGGCGCATGTGGTTGCCATACCACATCCGCCGCCGCGCCGGAAACCAAATCGTGCGCTGCCGGAATCGCCGCGAGCCGTTGCGCCCGCGCGTTCCCTCGCGTATCCGCTCGCCATGAGTGCCGCCTTTTCGGGAGCGCCCTTCGCCCAGATCATCCGCACGCTGTTTCGCGGATTCGACCTCGGGTGGCCTGCGCTGGTCGCCCTGGCCGGCTTTGTTCTCATCGCGGTCCCGCTCCTGCGCTGGGTCCGTTCGCTCTATGGTGCCGACCACCCGGAGAAGCCGCCGCTCGATTACCGGTTGGCGCGATCCTACGCCGGGCAGCGTCGATTTGCCGAGGCGGCTGAACTCTACGAGAGGATCATCGCCTTCTACCCCGGCGAGGCGCCTGCTTACCTAGAGCTCTTCGCGATCTATGCGGAGGATCCCGCCCCCGCCGAACAGATCGAACAGCTCGTCGGCCGGGCCGGGGCGCACCTGCCCGCCGACGCGGAAATGCGGGCTGCCGTCGAGGCGGCGGCCCGCGCCGCGCTGGCGAATGCCGCCTAGCTGGCTGGCGCATCCGGCCGCCTGCGAAAATGCGCGCTGCTCCCAGCCGCCGCTTGCGCGGACGCCCGGTGCCGCCATGGTGGGCGCTTTCGATTTTTCCACCACGCCCTGCGGCGATCCCGCCGCGATGCCTCACCCGCCCATTCTATGATCGCCGTCATCGATTTCGGATCGCAATACACCCAGTTGATCGTCCGCCGCATCCGCGAGCTGGGGTATTTCTCCAAGCTGTTCCAGCCCGCCGAGCTGCGGGAGATCCCGAAGGCGGCCGCCATCATCCTGTCGGGCGGTCCGCGCTCGGTGCGGGAGGAAGGCGCGCCGGACATCGATTTCGAATACCTGCGCTCGCTCGGCGTGCCGGTCCTCGGCATCTGCTACGGGATGCAGCTCCTCACCCAAAAGTTTGGCGGCGAGGTCTCGGCGGGGACGACGCGCGAATACGGTCCGGCCAAGCTCCGCCCGGCGGAGGGTGCCGCGCTCTTCAAAGGCATGTCGCCCGAATCCCAGATCTGGATGAGCCACTCCGACACCGTGACCCAGCGCCCGGACGGCTGCCAGATCCTCGGCACCAACCGGGATGGCGTGCCGGTCGCCCTGCAGTGGGATGAGGGCTGGTTCGGCATCCAATTCCACCCGGAGGTCAGCCACTCGCACGAGGGCATGACGGTGCTGCGCAATTTCCTCGAACTCGCGCCCGACGCCGAACCGTTCCGCATCGAGTCGTTCAAAGAAGAACTCATCAAGCAGATCCAGGACGAGGTGGGCGACCGCGAGGTCGTCTGCGGCGTCTCCGGCGGCGTCGATTCCACCGTGCTCGCCGCCTTGCTGCATGAGGCGGGCGTCAAGCTCCACGCTATCTTCGTCGATACCGGATTGATGCGGAAAGACGAGGCCGCCGAGGTCGAGGACCAGTTCAGGGAACTCGGCATCGACCTTCACACCGTCCACGCGGGACCGAGATTCATGGCGGCGCTCGATGGGGTGGGGGATCCGGAGCAGAAGCGGAAGATCATCGGCGAATTGTTCATCGACATTTTCTTCAGCGCGGTCGGCTCGCACATCGAGCTGCTGGCGCAGGGCACGCTCTATCCCGACGTGATCGAGAGTCCAGCGGAGCATCGCCCGAGATCAAGACCACCACAACCGGTACCGCATCCGAGCTGAAGAAGGCAGGTGATCGAGCCGCTCCACGACTTGTTCAGCGAGGTCCGCGCGCTGGGGCGGAGCTGATCTCCGAGCGGCTCATCAAATCCGTTCCCCGGTCCTGGCTTGGCGGTCGCGTCCCGGCGATCACCGAAGAACGCCTCACACGCGCGAGGCGACGCCATCTTCATCCGCCACCTCCGAGCGGCTGGTAGACAAGTCTGGCGCCTACGCTGCCCTGCCGGTCAAACGGTCGGGGTCAAAGGCGACGGCGCTCCCGAAGCCGCCGTCTCCTCCGCGCCGTGGTTAGCGGGACGCCATGACCGCCGATTGGGTCCACCTGCCTACGACCTGCTCGCCGCCATCTGAAGAGATCCTCAACGCGGTGCCCGGCATCAACCGCGTGCTCTACGACATTCGACCAAGCCGTACGAGCATCGAGTGTAAGGGAGGACATGTTCTCGGCAATGCTGAACGCCGGCATTGCCGCTCGCTTTCACGGGAATCAACCGTGAAGAGAGCGATCTTGCGCTCCACCGGAAGGGTCGTGCCGCAAGTCCCCTCCGGAGGGGAGGGGTAATACTGGCACGTGGGATCCCGCCAGGTCGTCCTCGATTCAGGCTTCCCGACCCGAATGGGCGAGCTCGCATGCCGCTTTGGGTGCATTCCAACGTTGCGGACTTCAATCTGTCAAAAAATGAAAAACCCGAAGGTATCTCGGGCGAGGGATCGCACTGAAACGAGGCGCCGGGATCAGGGGCGCAATAATGCGTGGATTTGGGTGACTGACAGCCAAGATCTTCAGCCCCTAACCTTCATAGATTCCAACACCCTTCGCTGCTGCCCGGCGCGAACGGACCGGCGCGCTTTATTTCCGGTCTCCGCGCGCTACGACCAACTTATCAGACCTAGCGGGACGCGAGATCGCTTGATCAAACTGTCGCGGATGAATGCGGGACGACCCATCTCTGCCGGGGGAGGACAGGGAGACAGTGAGATCAGCCCGCGAGGCGGGAGTCAAAAACCACTAGGCAAGCACCTGGAAGACCCACCACAACCGGGTGGACCGCATCCTCGAGCTGAAGAAGGAAGGCAAGGTGATCGAGCCGCTCCACGACTTGTTCAAAGACGAGGTCCGCGCGCTGGGGCGGAGCATGGGGATCTCCGAGCGGCTCATCGGCCGGCATCCGTTCCCCGGTCCCGGCTTGGCGGTCCGCGTCCCCGGCGTGATCACCGAAGAACGCCTCGCCATCACGCGCGAGGCGGACGCCATCTTCATCCGCCACCTCCGCGAGAGCGGCTGGTATGATAAGGTCTGGCAAGCCTACGCCGCGCTCCTGCCGGTCAAAACGGTCGGGGTCAAAGGCGACGAGCGCTCCTACGAAGCCGCCGTCTCCCTCCGCGCCGTGGTTAGCGAGGACGCCATGACCGCCGATTGGGTCCACCTGCCCTACGATCTGCTCGCCGCCATCTCGAACGAGATCCTCAACGCGGTGCCCGGCATTAACCGCGTGCTCTACGACATCTCGACCAAGCCGCCGGCGAGCATCGAGTGGGAGTAAGGCGAGGACATGTTCTCGGCGAATGCTGAACGCCGCCGCATTGCCAGGCTCGCTTTCACGGGAATCAACCGTTCGAAGAGAGCGATCTTTGCGCTCCACCGGATGAAGTTGGGCGTCGTGCCGCAAGTCCCCTCCTTGGAGGGGATTTAGGGGTGGGTAGATGAGGCATATATCCCTTGAAGTCAACGCATTGCAAAGAATTGCCGCATGGCGGACCGATCCCGCCAAGGTCGTCCGATCCTCGCTGGCCCACCCCCGACCCCTCCCGGGAGGGGAGAATGGATTCGCGACGCCCTCTTTGCGATGCCGCTATCCATGGGCCGCAACTTCCAAGTCCCCGCGATGGCGGATCTCTTAATCTGGGAGCAAGCCTTTCCGACCTTCAGCCTGTCCGCATTGATGCCTTTCATAGCTTCAAGCGGTGGCTTCGGAATGTCATTCCCGATGAGCCTCGAACATCTGGTCTAGCCCTGCACGATCTTGAGCGCGTCCTCGACGCTCGCGCCGTCGTGGACGACCGCCATGAGCGCCTGGGTGATGCCGCGCGGGTTGTCGTGCTGGATGACATTGCGCCCATACACGATGCCGGCCGCGCCTTGCTGGATGAGCGCTTCGGTGCGCCGCAGGATTTCTTCGTCGCTAACCTTGCCGCCGCCGCGGACGAGGACCGGCACGCCGCCGGCGGTCTGGACGATGCGGTGGTAGATCGAAACGTCGTCGGTCGGATCCGCCTTGATGATGTCCGCGCCGAGTTCGACCGCCTGCCGGACGAGGTGCGCGATCTTGACCTCGTCGCCGTCCACCATGTAGCCGCCGGCTTCCGCATTCGGGCGAAAGACGAGCGGCTCGACCATCATCGGCATCCCGTAGTAGTCCGCCTCCGGCTTGAGCCGCAGGATGTTGTCGATGCACTGGCCGTGGACCTCCGGCGCGCCGGGGATCTGGAAGAGATTGACGCAGACGCACGCCGCATCGAGCCGCACCGCCTGGAGCATCGTCTCGTCGATCATCGCGCTGAACCGGGTTTCGGGCAGTTCCTTGCCGTAGATGTTCGCCACGTCGGTGCGCAGGACGAGCGACGGCTTCTCCCGCCCGGGCAGCGACTGGAGGTGCCGCGCCTGCCCGACGGTGAGCTGGATGGCGTCGGGTCCCGCTTCGGCGAGCGTCTTGATGACCGACGGCATGTCCTCGATCCCGTGGAGGAATCCGGGCTGGTTGAAGAAGCCGTGGTCCACGGCGACGTCGAAGCATCGCCCGGAGCGGGCGTTGAAGAGGCGCTTGAGGCGAAAGTCTTTCATATGGCGGAGGATTGTAGGCGGCGCGGCGGCGAGGCAAACCGTTTTTGGGCGGCGGCGCGGATTTGGGTTGCGTTGGGGCGATGCCTTCCCCGAAAATCCGCCTCGATCCTGAACCGATGCTGCCCTTTCACGACGCGCCCTACCGATTTTTCCCGCCGCGACCGAATGCGTTGGTTGCGGCGTTGGCCCGCCTCGTGAACCGCCGCATCTCGCTGCCATGCAGGCAGCACAGGATCGCCTCGCTGGAGGTTGGAGGTGGCGAGGCGCTCCATGCGATCGCGCGCCGGACCGATGCGCGGCTGCTCTTTGTCCCGAACCACCCGACGCATAGCGACCCGCAGATCATGACCGAATCGCTGCGCCGCTGCGGGGTGAAGTCGGCGTTCATGGCGGCATACGATGTCTTTCTGCGCGGGCGATTGCAGGCGTGGGTCATGCAGCGGACCGGTTCGTTTTCGGTGGACCGGGACGCGAGCGATTCGCAGGCGCTCAAGACGGCGATCGCCGTGCTGGCGGAAGGCGCGCGGGCGCTGACGATCTTTCCGGAGGGCAACGTCCACCTCGCCAACGACCGGCCTGCGCCGTTCTTGGAAGGCGCCGCCTTCATCGCCCTGCGCGCGCAAAAACAGCTCGGCGATGCGGCGGAGGTCTTCGCCGTGCCGGTCGCGATCAAGGCAACCTACCTCGAAGATGTGCGCCCCGCCGCCGTCGATCAGCTCCAGCGCATCGCCGCCGACCTGGGCACCGGCTTTGACCCCGCCGCGCCGTCGGTCGGCGAAACCCGCCGGATCGGGATCGCCGCCATCGAGCGCAGCCTGAAACAGCGCGGCTACCCGCCGCCCGATCCCGGCGAGGACCTCGGCGACCACGTCCGGCGCTGCGTGGAACTGCTCCTCGTCCGGCTCGAAGCAAAGATCGAGCAGCCGCCGAAGGTCGGTGCCGATTTGATCGAGCGCGCCCGCCGCGCCCGCGCCGCCGTCCACGCGGTGCGCGCCGACCCCGCCCGCAAGATCGACCATCCCGCCGCTGCGATTTGGGCGGACGAGGCGATGCTCGCCCTCCGCCTCCTCGGCTACGCCGGGAATTACCTCGCCGAGCATCCGACCCTCGACCGCTTCGCCGAGACAGCCGAGCGCATCGCCGAGGACCTCTACTCCCAGCCCTGCCGCCCCTGCGGCAAGCGCCACGCCTTCGTCGAAATCCAAAAACCGATCTCGATCAAAACTGCCCTCGCCGACGCCGCCAAAGCCCGCGGAGCCGCCAAGCAACTGACCCGCGACATCGAGGCGGCGGTCCAGGCGGGCCTGGAAGCGATCAACGCGGGCAACCCGCACGCTGGCGGGAAGGCGTTGTAGAGACGGCACTCCCACCGTCTTAGGACTGTGCCAACGCCTCGCGAGCGACCCAATGCGATCCTCGAGAGCCCGTCTCGAACCGACTTCAAAAGTGGCTCTGGATCGATGAGGAAGCGATGCCGCATCTCGAAGACGGCAGGGTGCCGTCTCTACTTGTGCCGCCTTCCCGCCTAGACATCGCGCCTCGGCATGGTAGGATCGCCGCCCATTTTAGCACCGATCCCTATGAGCAGCCAAAGCAGCAGCGAACGACGCAAGCCGTATCCCTTCGACGAATTCGAGCCGAAGTGGCAGGCGCTTTGGGAGGCGGAGAAGACGTTTAAGGTGCCGAACCCGGGCGAGCCGGGCTTTGATCCGTCCAAGCCGAAATTCTACGTGCTCGACATGTTCCCGTATCCGTCGGGCGACGGGCTGCACGTCGGGCATACCGAGGGCTACTCGGCGACCGACATGATCGGGCGGTTCAAGCGCCGGAGCGGCTTCAACGTGTTGCACCCGATGGGCTGGGATGCGTTCGGGTTGCCCGCCGAGCAGTATGCGATCAAGACCGGGCAGCACCCGCGGGTGACGACCGAGCGCAACGTGGCGCGGTTCAAGGCGCAGCTCCAGCGCGTCGGCTTCGCCTATGATTGGGATCGCGAGGTCAATACGACTGACCCGGGCTACTACCGGTGGACGCAGTGGATCTTCCTCCAGCTCTACAACGCTTACTTTGATCCGGAGACGCAGAAGGCGCGCCCGGTGAGCGAGTGGAGGCGCAGGGGCTGGGCGCGGGGACGAGATCGACGCGCGGCGGCTCGCCTACGTCGCCGAAGTGCCGGTCAACTGGTGCCCGCAGCTCGGCACCGTTTTGGCGAACGAAGAAGTGGTGGATGGCAAGAGCGAGGTCGGCGGATTCCCGGTCGAGCGCCGCCCGATGCGCCAGTGGATGCTTCGCATCACCGCCTATGCCGACCGGTTGATCGACGAGCTCGACGGGCTGGACTGGCCGGATGGGATCAAGGCGCTGCAGCGCAACTGGATCGGTCGCAGCGAGGGCGCGGAGGTCGCCTTCCACGTCCCGGCGGCGGGCGAGGACATCGTCGTTTTCACCACGCGCCCGGACACGTTGTTCGGGGCGACTTACATGGTGCTCGCGCCGGAGCATCCGCTGGTCGACCGCGTGACGGCGGAGGCGCAGCGCGAGGCGGTCGCCGCCTACCGCGCCGAATGCGCCAGCAAATCGGAGCGCGAGCGCGGCGAGGCGAAGGACAAAACCGGCGTCGCCACCGGCGGCGTGGCGGTCAACCCGGTCAACGGCGAGGAAATCCCGATCTGGATCGCCGACTATGTGATGATGGGCTACGGCACCGGCGCGATCATGGCGGTGCCCGCCCACGATGAACGCGACTTCGAATTCGCGACCAAGTTCGGCATTCCGATTCGTGAAGTGGTGCAGGCGCCGGAGGGCAACGGAGACAAGTGCTTCACCGGCATCGGCACGGCGATCAATTCCGGCATCCTCGACGGGTTGGCGACGCCCGAGGCGAAGAAGGCGATCACCGGATGGCTGGAGGGCGAGGGCAAGGGCAAGCTGGCGGTCAACTACAAGCTGCGCGACTGGCTCTTCGCCCGGCAGCGCTACTGGGGCGAGCCGTTTCCGATCGTGTGGGAAGGCGGTCGCCACCGCGCGGTCGGCGAGGGCGAGCTGCCCGTCGTGCCGCCGGAGATGGACGACTTCAAGCCGACCGGCACGATCGATCCGCCGCTCGCCAAGGCGGAGGATTGGGTGCGCTATTCGGACGCCGCCACCCGAGAGGTCAACACGATGCCCCAGTGGGCGGGGAGCTGCTGGTATTACCTCCGCTATTGCGATGCGGGGAATGCGGACCGCTTCATCGGCGAGGATGCCGAGCGCTACTGGATGGGCGCCGACGACGGCAAGCCCGGCGGCGTGGACCTCTACGTCGGCGGCACCGAACACGCCGTGCTCCACCTGCTCTACGCCCGCTTCTGGCACAAAGTCCTCTACGATCTCGGCCATGTCTCGAAGCCCGAGCCGTTCCAGCGGCTGGTCAACCAGGGCATCATCATGGGCGAGGATAACAACAAGATGTCGAAGTCGCGCGGCAACGTCGTGAACCCCGACTCGGTCATCGCCGAGTACGGCGCCGATTCGCTCCGCCTTTTCGAGATGTTCATGGGACCGCTCGAGCAGGTCAAACCGTGGAGCCAAAAAGGCGTCGAAGGCGTGAATCGTTTCCTCGCCCGAGTCTGGCGTCTCTTTATCGAGACCGACCAAGAAGGGAGCCACGTTTTGTCCGCCAAGGTGCAGGACGCGGAGCCGACCAAGGCGCAGCTCAAGGTGCTGCACGAGACGATCAAGAAGGTGACGCATGACACGGAGGCGCTGAGCTTCAACACCGCGATCGCGCAGATGATGGTCTGCACCAACGAATTCACCGGCGCGGAGGTCCGCCCCGCCTCGGCGCTCGCCACCCTGCTCAATGTGCTGGAACCCTACGCGCCGCACATCGCGGAGGAACTTTACGCCCGCCTCGGCGAAAAATTCCCCGATGCCGCGCCGGGCAGGCTTTCCGGCCAACCGTGGCCGCAGCACGAGGAAGCGTACCTAATCGAAAGCGAGATCGAGATCGTCGTCCAGGTCAACGGCAAGGTCCGCGACAAGATCACCGTCGGCAAAGACGCGCCGAAGGATGAGGTCGAGAAACTCGCGCTAGCCAGCGAGAAGGTGCAAGCCTTCCTCGAAGGCAACACGGTGCGCAAAGTGATCGTCGTGCCTGGCCGCCTGGTGAATATCGTCGCGAACTAAGGCGCGAGAGCCACGCCAGTTCGCCGCCGCCTTCTCTAGCGGGACGGCGGGGAATTCGCGGCGCACCTTGCCTTCGGCGGCGTCGATCAGCCGGATGATGCCATCGCCCCCGGAGGCGGCGACCGTTTTGCCATCCGGGCTAAAGGTCAGCGCGTAGATGCCCGCCGACATCGGCAGGGCGGCGGTCTGGGTCGCGTCCTTGGTCCAATAGTCTTCGGTCTTCTTGACCTCCCCCGCATTGCGCGAGGTGATCACCTTGCCGAAGATTCCCTTGATGTCATCGGGCAGCGCCGGGTCAAAATCCGCGCTGTAGAGGTGGACGGCCCCTTTCCCGTCCAGCGAGCTGCCGGCGGCGATCCGCTTGCCGTCTGGCGCGTAATCGACCGCGAAGATGCGACCGACCATCGGCGGGAACTTGCGGATCAAATTCGAGTCATCCCCGATCACCCGTTTCACCAGCCGCTGCATGCGATAGACCTTCGGCTCGCCGTCCGCCCCGCCGACAAGGAGTTCGTCGCGCTCCGGATGCCGGGCGACCGCGGCCAACCCGCCTTTGAGCGCCTTCGGCGTGATCGACGTGATGTTGTCCACAAAGCGGGCGGTCTCGAACTCGATGAGTTTCGCGGTCATATCGCGGCCGACCGACACGACGAAGTCGCCCTTCACCGACCAGACGGTGTCGAAGACCCAGTCGTCGTGCGCGCCTTGGAAGAGAACCTCTTTGCCGTTTTTCGCATCGATGGCGCGCAAGACGGTGTCCGCGCCGCCGAACGCGATCTTGCTGCCGTCCGGCGCCCAGCTCGCGCCATACAAGGTGTCGAACGTCTGGGTGACCGAGAGGTCGAGTTCGCGCTTGGCGACATCCCAGACCTGGACCTCGCCCATGCGCCCCGGCGAGCCGCCCGTCACGGCGAGCCACTTCCCATCCGGCGAAAACCGGACCGACTCGACCCGCTCCGACAGCCCGACCAGCCGCGCCTCGATCCCGGACCCGTCCGCGCGGTGGAGGATGACTTCGTGGAAGCCGCTGGCGGCGAGCAGCGATCCATCCGGCGAATAGTCGAGCGAGGTCACCACCGGGAGCCGCTCGTATTTCGGCGGCGATTCCATCGTGTAGGGCTGCCCGGCATTCTCCGGTGTGTCGTCGGCGGCACCCTGCGCGATCCATGCCCGAATCTTCTCGATCTCCGGGCCGGCGAGCGGGTCGTCCTTCGGCGGCATCTCCGCTTTGCCGTCATGCGGCGTGATCTGCTCGACCAAAAAACTCTCGTCCGGTTTGCCGGGCACAATCGCCGGCTCCCCGCCGTCGCCGCCTTTCACCAGCGCGGAGAATTCAGTCATGATGTATTTGCCTTTCGCTTTGGCTGGCTGGTGGCAGCCGTGGCAGCTCGCCTGAAAAATCGGGCGGATATCCCGGTAGTAGGAAAGCGCGCCGTCCGGCGAGGGAGCCTCCTCGGCCGCCGCCGAGGGATCGGCGGTCAGCAGGGCGGCTCCAAACGAAGCGATGAGGGAAAAAGCGGGGTGCGCATCGCCTCAAATGACGGCGTCCGGCGCAATTTTCAAGCGGGCGGACGCGCCTGGTTGCGGGCGGCGGATCGCCGCGTCTGGTGGGTCAGGTTCATGCAGACGGACACCCACCTTTACGAGATTTTCCGCGTTCACCCGAAATTTGCTTTACGACCTGACGGGCCAGCCAAGTCGCCGCATGGGCGGCTGCCTGTTTGAATCGATCACCGTAAAGCAGCTCGAGCGCCGTCTCGACGGATTGATCCGGATACGGACCGGGGCAGACCGTATGGATCGCCGAGTTCAATTCTTACCGACGGCGACATCTATCGGCGCGTGGCGGAGGAAATGATCGCCGTGCAGCGCGGCGATCCGGACCGGGAGGTGTGCCGCCGTCCTTTCGCCTCGCAGAAGATCGACCCCAAAACAATGCCGTGGGCGACCTTCATCCGCGCCGTTTATCTCGACGAGCAATTCCGCGAGTTGGAGGGGCAGGTGCCGCGCCACCCGCTTTCCATCATGCTCGCCCCAGTCTTTATCGACAGCGACGAGTCCTCGCGTCCTCCGGCGCGCTCCTGTATTCTCAGCTCAAGGCGTTGCCCGGCTCCCAGAGCTAAGGCGACTCTCGACGAAGTCTTCCTCGACCTTTTTCTCCAACGATTTAAAGACAAATCCAAAGACGAAATCGCCATGATGCTCGAATTTCCAGACTCTACGAAACCGCGCCTACCGTGAGCTTTACGAGGAAGGATCTGCCTTTGGTGAAGTGCGCGGTGTTGCCAAGGGCGCGACCAAAGCGAAGATCGATTTCATTGTGAAGCTGATTTCCTGAGCTTCGGTGGCGAGGTTCATGGCTGATGGGCTTACCATCGAGCGGCTCGCTGATCTTGCCGGGCTCGACCACTTGATCGATATCGCCCTCGACGCGGAAGACGCGGCGTCGGTCGCCGGGTGGCTGGAGTCGCGGAAGGCGTGGTCCGTTTAGTTTTGTTCATCCGAGAGTCGCGCGGCTGCCTCGATGTCGCCGGGGAAGGTGATCTTCGGATTCGGGCAGCCCGTCGCCACTAGATGGACGGGCTCGCCGATGAGGAGGAGCGCGGACACTTCCGTCGGTGATCGCCTCGCTCTCTTTGATCGCCTGTTCATAGGCGCGGCGCAACAAGTCGGCGCGAAAGCATTGCGGCGTCTCCATCGCCCAGAGGTTCGTCCGGTCAACGCGCTCGGTCGCCCGGCTCTTCGGCGTCCGCCCGCATCATCGTGTCGGCGACCGGGCGCGCGCAGGCGGCGGCACCCCGCTCGGCGGCGGCGGCGAGGCAGCGGGCGATCGCCTCGGGCGCGATCAGCGGGCGGGCGCCATCGTGCACCGCGAGCAGCGCGGATTCTGGCGAGGCGGCCTGGATCCCGCGCCACACGGACTGGTGCCGCTCCGCCCCGCCGGGGATGGCGGCGGCGACTTTGCCGGCCCCGATGTTTGCCGCGAGCGACGCCACCTCGCCGGCCCGCGCTTCGGCGGCGACGACGATGATTTCGGAGACTGCCTCGCAGGCGTGGAAGGCGCGCAGGGTGCGGGCGAGGACCGGCTCGCCGCCGAGATCGGCGAAGAGCTTGTCGAATCCCATGCGGCGGCCGCTGCCGGCCGCGACGATGATCGCTGTGGCGTCCTCGCCCACGGTCTGCGGATCAGGAAAGCCGCGCCATCACCGCTTGGGAGAGCGCTTTGCCCTCCGCGCGGCCGCCGGCGCGCTCTTGCACGAGCTTCATCACCTGGCCCATTTCTTTGCGCGAGGTGGCGCCGACTTCGGCGATCGCCTGCTCGACCATCTCCGCGATCTGCTCCTCGGTCAGCGCCTGCGGCAGGTATTTTTGCAACACGCCAATTTCGGCGCGTTCCTTGTCGGCCAGCTCCGCGCGCCCGGCGGCGTCGAATTGCTGGGCGGAGTCTTCCCGCTGCTTGATCTGCTTGCGGATCACCGCCACCGCCTCGGCGTCGTCCAGCTCGCCGCCCGCGCCGTGCTTCTCGATCGCCGCGTTTTTCATCGCGGATTTCGCTGCGCGCAGCACCGCCAAGGCAACCTGATCCTTGGCGCGCATGGCGTCCTTCATGTCATTGGTGATTTGCTCGTTGAGATTCATGTCGCGCAGGTTAGCGGCGCGGCGGCGGAAAGCAACCGCCCCGGTGATCCCGCTGCCGCGCTCAGGCTGCCTCGCGCCCCGATGTTGCGCTCTGCCTGATCGCACCCGAATGCTGGAGCGCTCTTTACATCGGGGCGGGACCGCCTTTGGTGCGCCTCCTTCCCGGTCTGCGGACCACGCTGTTCCCCATCAAATTCGACCCCCATGCGCTATCGCCCCATTTCCGCCGAACTTTTTAAGAAAAACCGCGAGCGCCTTCGCGAACATCTTAAACCCAACTCCGTCGTCATCGTCCACGCGAACGATACGATGCCGACCAACGCCGACGGCACGATGGCGTTCAAGCAGAACACCGATCTCTTTTGGCTGACGGGCGTCGACCGAGAGCAGGCGATCTGCGTGCTTTTCCCAGACGCGCCGAATCCGGATCACCGCGAGCTTCTCTTCCTGCGCGAGACCTCGGAAAACATCGCGATCTGGGAGGGGCAGAAGCTGACCAAGGAACAGAAGGCCAAGAGGTGTCCGGCATCGAAAACATCCACTGGCTGGAGGATTTCGAGCGGATTTTCAAGGAGGTCATGTTCCAGGCGGAGAATGTCTATCTGCACACCAACGAGCACAACCGCGCGGAGACCACCGTGGTCACCCGCAACGACCGGTTCGTCCGCCGCTGCAAAGAGCAATATCCGCTCCATCGGTTCGAAGCGCCTCGCGGCGATCACCGCCTACCTGCGCTCGGTCAAACTGCCCGAGGAAATCGCGCTCCTGCAAGAAGCCTGCGACATCACCGAAAGGGATTCCGACGCGTCTGCGAATTCACCAAACCGGGCGTCTGGGAATTTGAGGTCGAGGCGGAGTTCGCCCACGAATTCCTCCGCAACCGGTCGAAGGGCTTCGCCTATCTCCCGATCATCGCCTCGGGGGCAATGCCTGCGTCCTGCATTATCTCGACAACGACCAGGCGTGCAAAGACGGCGATCTCCTGCTTCTCGACGTCGCTGCCGAATACGCTAACTACAACGCCGACCTGACCCGGACGATCCCGGTCAACGGCAAGTTCACGCCGCGCCAGCGCGATGTTTACAATGCGGTGCTGCGCGTCTTCCGCGCCTGCTGCGAGATGCTCAAGCCCGGCGTCATCCTCCGCGAATACCAGAAGGAGGTCGAGAAGCTGATGGAGGGCGAGCTCCTCTCGCTCGGGCTGCTCGACCCCGATGAGGTCAAGAAGCAGGACCCGAAAAAACCGCTGCTCAAAAAATACTTCATGCACGGCACCTCGCACCACCTCGGGCTAGACGTCCACGATGTCGGGCTGACCCACCGCCCGCTCGAGGAAGGCATGGTCCTGACCGTCGAACCGGGCATCTACCTCCGCGACGAAGGCTTCGGCGTCCGCCTCGAAAATGACATCGTCATCAAGGCGGGCGGCAACATCGACCTGATGGCCTCGATCCCGATCGAGGCGGATGAGATTGAGGCTCTGGTAAATGGGTGATCGGATTGGAGGCTCGACCATGCCCAGATGATTCCCATTGTGCCATGGAATTCGAACCCGCCTCGACTAGCCCGATGCCCTCCGATCACGGCATGGGCCAGGGTGGGTGTGCAATCAAATTCTATCGAAGCGTGGATGATGACACTTCCCTCGCAGAAATCGACTGGATGGCTTGGCAAGGCTGGGACTGGGGGCGGTTCTCTCGTGGGTTTGGTGGATCGTTTTGGCGCTGATTATGATCACCGGGTTTGTTGGCACGTTTCTGCCGGTTTTGCCGAATACTGATCATCTTTGTCGGCGCGGCGATCCATCAGGTGCTGCATTATTTCTGGCGGGACGATCTCGCCCCGCTGAGCATCTGGGGCTGCGTGGCGCTGACGCTGCTGCTGGCGCTGTCGGCGCTGGTCGAATTTTTGAGCGGGGCGATGGGGGCGAAGTGGTTTGGCTCGACGCGCTGGGGGGCGATCGGGGCGCTGGTCGGCGGGGTGGTCGGGTTGTTCTTCGGGATTCCGGGGCTGCTGCTCGGACCGCTGATCGGCGTGTTTGCGTTTGAGATGCTCTTTGCCAAACAACAGTGGAAGCCGGCGACGAAATCGACCTGGGGCACGCTGCTCGGGACGGGTGTTGGCCTGGCGTTCAAGGTCGCGATCGCCGCGGTGATGGTGGTCTGGTTCTACGTCGATACCCTGCTATTCTAGCCGATGATCGCCGCCGAAGATCTCGCCGTCCGCAGCGGGCCGTTTTCGCTCGCCGGGATTTCGTTCGAGATCCCGGCGGGGCAATGCGGTGTGCTGATGGGCAAGACGGGCGCGGGCAAGACGACGCTGCTCGAAGCGATCTGCGGGCTGCGGCGGATCGAGGCGGGGCGCATCCTGCTCGGCGGGCGGGATGCCACGCGGCTGCGGCCCGCCGACCGGGGCATCGGGTTCGTCCCGCAGGAAGGCGCGCTTTTTTCGACCATGACGGTGCGCGAGCATCTCGCGTTCGGGCCGCGCGTCTGCGGCTGGGGCAAGGCGGAGCGCGATGCCCGCGCCGACGAGCTGGCGGCGAATCTCGGGATTGCGGCGTTGCTGGACCGGAAGCCGGATGGGTTGAGCGGCGGAGAGCGGCAGCGCGTGGCGATCGGGCGGGCGCTGGCGACGCGCCCTGGCGTGCTTTGCTTTGACGAGCCGCTCAGCGCGCTGGATGCGGACACGCGGGCGGAGATAGCGGCGTTGATCCGGCGGGTGCTGGGCGAGACCGGGGCGACGGCGCTTATCATCACGCATTCGCGGGAGGATGCGGCGTCCTTCGCCGACCGGCTTTTCGTGCTGGGGGGCGGAGCGCTCGCCGAGGAAGAATTACTCAAGATTTCCAAACCATCCGTTGACGCGTCGCCGGTCCCATCCAAGATGCCGAAATGATCGACGCGCCCGCCAAATCGCCCGTGGCAGACCTGCCCTATCTCATCCGCCTGCTGGATGATGATTCGGAGCCGGTGCGGACGGCGGTGGCGGAGCGGCTGCGGGAGGTGAGCAACCTGTTGGGGGGCGATTTCGACCGGGAGATCGCCCGGCAGCAGATCATTTTGACCCCGGCTCAGGCGCGGGCGCTCCGCGCGTTTAACAGCGGCCGCCGCCGCAAGGAATTCGCCGCCGCCTGGCCGCGCTGGCGCAGCGCCAACAATGAATTCGACCAGATCGAAAACGCCCTCGGCATGCTCAGCGACTACCTGCGGGGCCGGCGCCCCGGCGACGGTGCCGCCATGCGCTCGGCGCTCGATGCCCTAGGCGAGGCGTACCTGGATGCCGGCTCCGAGCCGACGGTGGAGTCGCTCGCCGCCTTTTTGTTCGGCGAAGGCGGGCGCATGCGCGGGAATACGCTCGACTATTACGCGCCGGAGAATAGCGACCTTGCCTGGGTGATCGACGGCGGCCGGGGCAACCCGATCAGCCTCGCCTGCGTCTTCATGCTCGTCGGGCGCCGCGTCGGCTTGCGCATCCACGGCTGCAACTACCCGGGGCATTTCCTCGCCCGCGTCGAACTCCGCGGCGAGGTCCACCTCGTCGATTGCTTCAACGGCGGGACCTTGACCAGCGCCCGCGAACTCTACCGCCGCTACCCGATGGCGACCGAGGAGGTCAAGGCGCTCATCGACCAGCGCGCGCCCGCGCTCGAAATCATCGCCCGCACGCTGCACAACCTCGAAGTCGCCTACACGAAGCGCGAGGAACCCGACGAGCGCCGGCTCGCCCAAGATTTGATCCGCCTGACGCTCCGCCCGTAGCGTTGCCTGGCGCGGCTACGGCTGCCGGATCACCACGGTCGGTCCGCCCTCGGCGGCGTGCGCGATCGGTGCCGTCCGGTAGCGGACTTTGACCGTCGCCTCGCCGCCGGTCCGCCCGAAGAAGAGGGTGGGGGAGGACTGCGATAGGTAGCTGCCCGGCAGGGCTTCGGCGGTCTGCGCGACGCCGTCTTGTTCGACGCGCACCCGCGCTCCGGCGGCCGCCGGGTTCGCGCCTTTCCGATCAGGCGGACGGCGAGCGGCTTGCCTGCTTGGCTGCGTTGTCGAAAGCGATGAACTTGCCGCTGTTCACGCTGATGCCGATCTCGTGCCGAGCCGTCGCCATCGAGGTCCGCGGTGCCGAGCGCCGGCGTCGCCGATGGCGATCAGCCTGCTTTCGGTTGGTTCGACCGGGGCGAAGGGATGGGCGGGGTTGCCGGTGCCGCGGAGGAACATGCCGAACCCGCCATCCATGTGCCCGGTCTCTGGCTGCGGGCTGTTGAAGCCTTGGGTCAAGGCGCAGTCGGTGATCCCGTCGGCGTCGAAGTCTTGCAGCGCGATGCCGAAGGCGGGCGCGAGCTGCGCCTGATACGGCAGCGGCACGAATGTGAAGTGCGCGGAGCCGTCGTTGATGAGCGCGCCGGTGTGGATCTCGGTGACCTCCCACTTCTTCGCACTCTTCAGCCGGTCGTCGGAATAGATTTCGGAAAGCGTCGCCTTGGCGAAATTGTGGAATGTCTTCATCTTCTCGCGGACCATCGGCATGGCGTCGCTAGAGCAGCTCAGCCCGCGCCGGGGGAAGAGATCGTGGCCGATGATCTTCGCCTCGATGATGTTCATTTTGCCGGTGCCGTCCATGTCGCCGTAATAGACGATCTCCGGGTGGTCGGCGGACGGGTGGTAGGTCGTGTTGGAGCCGAAGCCGGTCACCGCGTAGTCGATATCGCCGTCGTTGTCGATGTCGCGGGCGGCGATCCCGTTCCACCAGCCTTTCAGGTCGGCGAGCCGCGCGCCGGCGGTCCGGTCCTCGAGCTTGCCCTCCACGTTTTGGAAAAGCAGGACCGGTCCGAATTCGAGCGTGACGAGCAGGTCGATCCAGCCGTCGCCGGTCGCGTCCGACCAGATCGCGGAGGTCACCATGCCGGGCGCGGCGAGCGCCGGGGCGACCTCGGCGGTGACGTCGGTGAACTTCGGCTCGCCGGGCGTGCCGTCATTGCGCAGCAGCCGGCTGGACGGCGTCTCCGGCCATCTGCCGGGCACCATGCGCCCGCCGACGAAGAGATCGAGGTCGCCGTCGCGGTCGAAGTCCGCCGCGGCGGCGGCGGCGCTGAATTCGCGCGCCTGGGGCAGGGCGCGGGTCGGCGCGGCGGTGAATTCTCCCTTGCCGTCGTTGAGGTAAAGCCGGTCGCGCAGCATGGCGGCTCCGGGTTCGCATTCGGAGCTGCCGCTGGCGATAAACAGATCGAGATCGCCGTCCGCATCGGCATCGAGGAACAGCGGGGCCATGTCCTCGCAGTCTTTGTCTAGGTTGAACGGCTTGTCGGTTTCGACCACGAATTTGCCGCCGCCTTTGTTCAGATAGATATAGCCTGCGTTGTTCGCCGCGCGGCCGATGAAGAAATCGTCGAGGCCGTCCGCGTTGACATCGGCAAAGGCGATGCCGGGACCGAGCCGCGAATGCGACCACGGGAGCAGCGGCTGGCGCTTGTAGTCGTCGAACATTTCATCGGCGTGGATGATCTCCCGCAGCGACTTTGACCAGGTAAACATCGGCTTGGGTCGCGCGGTGGGCGGCGCGGGCTGCGCCTCGGATTCGCCGATCTCGCGCAGCGTGTAGAATTGGTTGGCGTCGAGGTTATCGAACCGCGAGAGCGCCCCGCTCGGCCAGCGAACCTCCAGCCAATCGACCTTCGCGGCGTCCCCCAAGCCGAAGTGCAAGAACGGTTCGTTGCAGGAGACGAACCCGGTGGCCGGCTGCATCTGCCGGATCTGCTCGCGACCGCCGGCGGACAGCCGCACGACGGCTCCGACGCCCAGCGTGTTCTTGCCGCGGGCGGCGAGCTTGAGCCGGAGCCGGTTTGGCGCGGCGCTGTTGTTTTGATAGACCGCGACCGGCTCCTCCAGGTTGGCGACGACGATTTCGAGGTCGCCGTCGCCGTCGAGGTCGCCGGTGGCTGCCGCGTAGCTCATGGCGAGGTCTCCGACGCCCCATTCTTTCGAGGTGTTTTCGAACTTAAGCCCGCCGAGGTTACGGAACGCGAGGTTGTCTTCGGGGCGCGGCGGTGTCGGCTCCCAGAAGTCCCACTCCGTTTTGCCGAACATATGGTCGGGCGGCATCCGCTTGTCGGAGTCGTTGATCGTCCGCGCCGTCCCGTTGGTGAAAAAGACATCGCTGCGCCCGTCGTTGTCGTAGTCGCCGAACTTCACCGACCACGTCCAGTCGGTGCTCGCCAGCCCGGCGAGGTAGGCGGCTTCCTGTAGCCTACCGGTGCCGTTGTTGAGGAAAAGCGTGTTGCGCATGTACTGGCGCGGCACGGCGGTCATCAGGAAATCGCGGTTGTCCGACATCTCGCCCATCAGGACCTTCGCCTTGTAATGCGTGGTGTTCGCCATGTCCGCGACGAGCAGGTCGAGCCGTCCGTCCCCGTCCACGTCGGCGACATCGGATCCCATGGAAAACCAGGTCGTGTGCGGCGCGGCGGTCACGATCATGTCGGTGAAGGTCCCGTCGCCGTTGTTGACCCAGAGCTGGTCGGCGCTCTTGAAGTCGTTCGCCAGATAGAGGTCCGGATAGCCGTCCAAGTTATAGTCCCACCAGGTTGCGGAGTTGCCGAACGTCCGCCCCTTGATCCCGCAGCTTTCGGTCACCTCGGTGAAGCGTTCGCCGTCGTTGCGGAAGAGCCGGTTCGCTTTGCCCGCATTGATATACATGTAGTTGTTCGGTCCGAGCTGGATCAGCGCGTAGTAGTTTTCGAAGCCTTTTTTTATCTGCGGCGCGCCTTCCACATATTCGATCGGCAGATCTTTCGGGCGGCCGCCGTCCCGCTTGTAGTCGGAGGTCAGGAGGAACAAATC
The DNA here is from genome assembly GCA_041395145.1 of Verrucomicrobiales bacterium. GTDB lineage: Bacteria > Verrucomicrobiota > Verrucomicrobiia > Verrucomicrobiales > DEV007 > JAWLBD01. The sequence continues at coordinate 38,820 of JAWLBD010000021.1, forward strand.
GAGGTCGCCATCGAGATCGTAGTCGCAAAACGAAGGCATCAGGCTGGCATCGACCACCGCCACGCCGAGCTTCTCCGCCGCGTCGACGAATTTTGGCACGCCGCGCTTCGATTCGTTGATGAGCAGTTGGTTCGGCGCGTCGTAGTTGCCGATGTAGATGTCGAGGTCCCCGTCCCCATCGACATCCGCCAGCGCCGCGCCGCCCGCCCAGCGGTCGCCGCCTTCGATCCCGCTGCCGGATGCGCGCTTGAACCGGAGGGAGCCGACCGATGCTGGGTCCTGGAGGAACAAGGCATTTTCGACCGCGCCGCCGGTGCAGAGCAGGTCCTGCAACCCGTCCCCGTCTAAGTCGCCGATCGCCACGCCGCCGCAGGCGAAGCTTCCGATGTAGAGGCGCTTGAGCGGATGGCTCAGGTCGATCGGGTTGACGAAGTCGACGCCGCAGTCGGCGGGGGCGAGTTTGGTGAAGAGCGCGGCTCCGGGCTTGGAGGGCGGCGGGAGCGGGCGCCCGGCAGCGTTGGGCGGGCGGTCCTGCGCCGGAGCTAGGTGGGTGGCGGCGGCGATGGAGAACAGGGCGGTGGTCAGCCGTAGGGTGGGGTTCATCTGGGAATCTTAGCGTGGAAATCATTCCGGATGCAAGCGTGGTCGTCATGCGGGGTGTAAATGAAACTGAAAGACAGAACCGCAGCGGATTCATCTTCCCGCTGATCGGCACTAGTGTTACGGGAGGCGAGCGCGCCGATGCTCGCGGGCGGATCGACCGCTGAGTAGCCGGACTTGTGAAAGTTCGGACGATGGGTTTTGCGCACCGAATCGCCCGCGGCTTTCGATCCAGCATTCCACAGCGCCCATCAGCGTTCATCAGCGGTTCTTTGCCCGGCTTTGGTCCTAGCCTGTATGCGTCGTTCGTCGTGGTGCCGCAGAGCGGCAGCGAGGGATTGCTGCTCGAAGTCGTCTTCGTCGCCGAACCCGTCGCGCCGCCCGCCTGGCATGCGGACCGGTTTTTCCCGCCGACGCCGCTGCGCATCGTGGTGGACCACCACCGGCAGAACCGGACCGAGGAAGTGCCGCGCGAGGCGCTCGCCAACGCCAAGCCCGGTCCCGCCCAGTGGCTGCGCGAAAAGGCGGACCCGCTCCGCGATCTCGTGCCCAAGCTGCTCGGAGCCGCCCGCTTCGCCGCCGATAAGCAGGCGGAGTGGATGCGCACCCGCGGCATGAATTCGATGCGCGACACGCTGGACGCCGAGATCAACCGCCTCCAGCAGCTCCGCGACCTCGGCCATCCGGTGCCCGAATCCGAGATCGCCGACGCCAAGCAGCAGCGCTCCGATCTCGCCGACGCGATCCGCAATGCCCAGATCCGGGTCGATTCGGTGCGGCTGATCCTCTGCGGGAAATAGCGGCCGGCAAAGCGAACGCCCTAGGTGTGAATGAAACTGAAGGACAGGTGGACCGACCGCTTGAGTAGCCGGACTTGTGAAAGTTCGGGCGATGGGTATGGCACCCCCGAATCGCCCGCCCGGGCTATCGATCTATCTCCATTAGCGAACATTAGCGTGGATCAGCGGTTCTTTGGGCTGCTTTGGACTAGCCAGTTTGCGGGGGCGGATTGGCGGATGCCCGATGACCCACCACCGCCGACCCCTCCCAAGAGGGGTGACTTGGTGCCGCGCCGCCCGGATTGCGCCGCGCCCTTCGATGGTGGTGCACCCATCCCTTGGTGCGCACCCCGGTCTACGGCCGCCGGACGGCGAAAACTTCTTGGCACGCCGCCCGCCGCGTTTACGGTGAGGTGCTTCCATGAAAGAAGAAACACCCATCGATCCCGAGACCGGGGAACCCATGGTTTTGACGACGCCGTCATTTCCGGCGCCGAAGTATGAGGGTGAGCCGGAGTGGCAGAAGAAGAAGCGGCGGCTGAAGCGGCGGTGGAACCGGGTCAAGGGCAAGGTCATCTTTGGCGTCGGCACGCTGGTCGGGATCGGCTTGATCTCGGCGACCGTCGTCATGTTGTCCAGTGGCCAGAAAAAGGTCGCGGGGGGTGATAGTGCCACCGAGGGGGAGATCTCCGCGCACCGCCCCGGCGGGGCACCTGCGCCGGAGCGCGCCGCCCCGCGCGAAGTCATCACGCTGGCGCAGAGCATCAAGCAGGCGAAAGAATACGACAAAGAGCGCAAGCTCGCCGATGACGGCGCGGAGCAATTCGCCGCTGCCACCCCAGCCGCTGATCCGTCCGAGATCCCCGCGCCGCTGGTCGAGGAAGTGGCAATCGATGACCCGGCCGCGAAACCGCCGGAGACCCCGGAGCCGGTGATCGCCTCTGCGGACCCTCCGAAACCGCCGCCTCGCCGGCTCCTCCCTGATTCCGCATTCGACCCGCGCGCGACCGATAACCTGCCGCAGATCGCGCCTTCCGACCGCCCGCTGCCGCCGACCGAAAGCGGGCGCGATCCGCTCAATGCGGCGGCGAACCTCGAGCCGATCCGCTTTCCCGCCATCGATCCTGGCCCGGCTCCCGACCTTGATCCGGACTTGATCCGGCGCGCTCAGGAACTCGCGGCGGCGGAGAGGGCGGCTGCCGTGCCGGAGCCAGATCCGGGCGCCGCCAATGCGGCGACGCCCGAGCAGGTCGCCGCCCAGCGCGCCATCCCGCTCAAGGAGGCCACTCCCGCTATCGACGAGGTGGTGGACGGCTTTTTCGCCGCCAAGTCGCCGCGCGAGCGCGCCGCGTTCGTCCGCCAACCGGGCAACGCCTTGCCGCGCATGAACACGTTTTACGGCGTGCCGGAGAATCAACATCCTGGCTTTTCGCAGGTCGAGACCTACCGCCGGCTCGACACCCCCGGCCGCGATGTGGTCGAGGTCGAGATCGTCTTCCAAGACTTCTCGCGCAAGGCGGCGGTGCTCGAATTTACGGCGGACGGCTATCGCCTCGATTGGGAAAGCATGGTCGGCTACGATGTCATGGACTGGGGCGATTTTCGGTTCAAGCGCCCCGGCGCGCCCCGTACGTTTCGCATCCAGGCGGCGAAGTCGGATTTCTACAGCGGTCCGTATTCCGACCCCGGCGAATACGCCTGCTTCGCGTTGAGCAAGCCGGAGGTGGGCGGGCTGGTCTTTGGGTATCTTCGCCGCAGCGACCCCGAACTCGCCCCGTTTCTCGCCGCGACCAAAGATTCTGGCGACGAGGCGATCCCGGTCCGGCTGACGCTTCAATTCCCGCAGGGCGACAAGGCGCAGGATGCGTTGCCGACGCAGGTCGAGGTCGTCGGGTTTGAGGGGCTGGGCTGGATCGATTGGCTGACCGAGTAGCGGCGCGCTGGCCGAGAAGCGCGGCTACGGGTTTGCGCGCCAGTGGTCATCGAGCCGGATGACGATGGTGTCCGCGAAGTCGTCGTGCAGGCACTGGCGGGAATCCCGGAAGATGAGGACCGCATCGACGATCGAGATCAGCCGCCCGATCAGCGGGATCTCACCCAAGATCAAAATGGGAAACGTGCGCAGAAAGAGGATCCGCCAAAGCGGCGCGCGCGCCCCGTCTGCGCGGATGATTTTCATGCCGAGCAGCAGTTTGCCCAAGCTCTGGCCGCGGTAGTGCCAGAGCGGGATATTGGTGCCGAGATAGATCGCGAATACGAGCCCGATCAAGAGGTAGAATCGCGAGTCGCCGCCAAACAGATCGTCGTCTAGGGACAATACCATATCCGGGGATAGAGCCGCGACCAGAAAGGTCAGGCCAAAGGCGATCCCGACGAGGAATAAGACATCGATGAGATGGCCGCCGAGCCGGAGCCAGCGGCTTGCCAATTCGGTGCCGCCGGGGTCATATTCGGTCGAGGCGGTGCCGGCTTCAGCTTTCGGGGGAGCGTAGGGATTGGGATCGCCAGTCATAGCCGGACAGAAATAGCGTTCGACGGCGGCGGTGGGAAGAACAAAGGATCGGAATGCCCGCCGCACTCCACCACCTTGCCCTCGGCGCCCGCGATGTCGCCGCGCTCGCCGCCTTCTATCGGGATGCCGTCGGGCTGCCGGAAGTCGCCCGGCATTTCCATGAGTCCGGCGGCGCGCTGCGCAGCGTCTGGCTCCGGCTCGGCGGCGGCATCCTGATGGTCGAGGAGGCGCTGGAGGAACGCGATCCCGTGCGCGGTCAGGCGCCGGGCTGGTTCTTGGTCGCGCTCGCCGCGCCGGAACCGGAGCGCGCCGCGATCCGCGAGCGCCTCGCCCGGGCGGGGACCGCCGCCGAATCGGCGACGGCGTGGACGGAATATTTTCGCGACCCGGAGGGAAATCGCTTTGCCCTTTCCGCGTATCCCTTGCCTGAGTAAAGCCCCGACCAAGCCATGCCCGCCACCATCCAGCTCAAAGAATCCGCCGAGATCAAACTGCCCGCGCACTGCCTCGGGTTCAACCTCGCGCCCGCGAAGGCGAGGCGGACCGCCTGTCGCCGCGTGCTACGATGGCGGCGTCTATGTGGTCGATGCTGCCGGCGGGCCGCTGCGCGCGGTCGCCCAGCACGGCAGCTATGCCTCGGGCGCGCACTGGCTGCCGGGGCAAAACGCGGTTCTCAGCGCCTACTACGACGGCAGACCGATCTGGTCGGACGCGGCGGAAGGCAAGCCGATCCGCGAGGTCGGGGCGCATACGTTTTGGTCCTGGCAGAGCGCCGTTGCGCCCGGCGGCGCGCTGGTCAGGTGTCCTGCAACTCTACCAGTATCAGGTCGGTGGCTACGGTATGAACTGGCTCCGAGCGCGAGCCATCGGTCAAAGTCTTCGATGCGGCGACGGGCGAGCCCGCCATTCGTTCGGCACGTTCCGGCCGGTGCAAAGCGTCGCCTTCAGCCCTGACGGCCGGTTCCGCCGCCGGCAACCTGATGGGCGAGATCCGCGCCTGGGACCCGGGCGGTCGGCGAACTCGCCGCCAAGGTCGGTGACCCTGAGCTTCACCGGCTGGGGCATCGCCAAAGGTCACGTCGGCGGCATCTGCCCTCGCCTTCGCCCTGGCGGCGGCGCGCTCACGCGGCGGGGATGGCAGCACCACCGACCCGGCGGCCTGGCAACGGCAAGCAGCTCGGGAGCGATTTTCCTTCGGCGCAGAGATCGCGAAATCCGGGTCCGCCGCCGATGGCGATATCGGGCAGGGCTTGATGGAATCGCTCGCCTTCCACCCGAGCGGCACCTGTTTCGCCATGGCGGGCCGCCTTTTCAAAGGAAGCTGGAATGCGGCGGTCTTCGATGCCGAGACCGGCTCCAAGATCGCCCAGCTCGACACCGGCATGAGGGTCAGCCGCGCCGCCTGGAGCCCCGGCGGACAACGCCTCTACCTCGCGGGCGGCGTCGGTCAGCCAAAGCCCAGCAACGAGGGCAAGATCGACGGCTGGGGGCGCGTGAAGGTGTTTTCGGCGGAGCTGGGATAAGGCTCGCCCGCGCTCGGCGGCGGGTCGCTCCCGCCGATTCGTTCGCATTCCTGAGCGGCGGCTTTATAGTGCGCGATGAATCCGCTCCCGATTTCCCGCCGCCGATTCGCCGCGCTCGCCTTGGGCAGCGCCTTGTGCCCGCGCCTCGCACCCGCCTCCCAGCAATTGCCGAAATCGCTGACGTTTAAAGGCGAGTCGAAGTTTAAGGCGGTCGCCGCCAAGGCGGTCCGGGAGGGATGGGGCAAGCTCCCGATCGGCGAGCGGATCACAAAAATCGCCTACGAGCTGCGCGGCACGCCTTACAAGGGCTACACGCTGGAGATCCACGACCGGGTCGAGTCGCCGTCCTGCAACTTCGATGGTCTGGACTGCTGGACGTTTTTTGAATCGGCGCTCGGGATCGCCCGGATGATCGGGCGCCCGCAGCGGAGCTACTCGCCCGACGATTTGCTGCGCGAGATCGAGTTCACCCGCTACCGCGGCGGCGCGTGCAGCGGCGACTACCTCGACCGCATCCACTATCTGGCGGAGTGGTTTTTTGAAAACGAAGCGCGCGGCGTGGCGGACAATCTGACCCGCTCGCTGGGCGGCGCGGAACGCATCCGCGGGCGCAAGATCCAAGAGATGACCGTGCTCTGGAAGAGCTACCGCTATCTGAAAAAGAACCCGAGCCTGCTGCCGGGGATGAAGAAGCAGGAGCAGCGCGTCGCGGCGCTGCCGGTCTATTACATCCCGAAATCGAAGGCGTCGTCGGCGGCGCGCAAACTGCAGAGCGGCGATGTGATCGGGATCGTGACGCGGCACGACGGCGGGTTTTGCTCGCATGTCGGCTTGGCGGTGCGGACCGGCGATGGCGTGCTCCGGCTGATGCACGCGAGCACCAACTACAAGCGCGTGGTGGTGGACAAATCGCTCGCCGGATACCTCAACGAATTCAGCTCCCACGCCGGATTCATCGCCGCCCGCCCGCAGGAATTGCGCGAGACGGTGCTCGATCCAAGCCAGTATCGGGCGAACCTGGCGAAGCTCACGCGGGGATAGCGGCGCTCGCGCTAGCCGCCCCGGCCCCCGCGTCCGCACAGCCTGTAGAGTCGGCACTCTTGCCGTCTTGGTCCTGCGGAATCGCCTCCTCCTTCGGGTCAATGCGTTCGCCGCCCCTGGGATCGCGGACGCCGCATCCGCACAGGCTGCCGATTCCACAGATCCGCCCCAACGGGGCACCCTGAAATAGCCCAGGGCAACGCCCTGGGATTTTGCCCGAAAGCAAGCAGCAGCCCTGAAGGGGCGACCTAACCCTCCGCTCGACCCGCCTTGCTATCGCGCCCCTTCAGGGCTACGCGGTTTTACCGCCCGAAACCCAGGGCGCTGCCCTGGGCTATCGCATCGCGCCCTTTCAGGGCTTCTGTTTATGCGGCGAACGACAGAATCGCGGCACTTTCGAGTCAAACCTGGGCGGCGACGATGTCGTGTTCCGATTGGCTTTCCCGGAGGAATCGGATTGACCCGAGACGGATCGTTCCCCCATTTTCTGAATCCCCATTTTTTCCCATGGCGGTCGAGACACGCATCCTCAGCACAATCGGAATCCTCGCGGTGATCGCGTGGATTTCTTGGGGCGTCCACCAATGCGCAGACTATAAGGGCCACGACAGGCTGCGAAGTGGGGAGACCAGGTATCGGGTCCAGAAGGTCGGGAATGCTATCAAAGCCTACTACGCTGAGTTTTCGCAATTTCCGAGCGGCGACTCCGCCGCGATCGTCAGGCAAATACTGGGCGAGAATCCGCGAGGGATTCGGATGCTTTACCTAAGCCGCCACGAATCCGATGCCCAGGGGTTTCCGATCGATGCCTATGGCCGCCCATTCCGGATCAAAATCTCGGGAAATGCTATCGAGGTCCGGTCAGCGGGCAAAGACGGGGAATTCGAGACGGACGACGATGTGTTGGACGTCAGCGAACGCTGATCCGCTACTCCGCGACCCGCCTCCCATCTTCGGTCAACTTGATCACCGGCGCGGATTTCGCCAATTCATCGAGTTCGGCGAGCTTGAGGCGGACGGTCATGATGTAGGGGGCGTGGCCCGCCTCCCAGTGGCCGTAGGTGGTGGTGGCGATGGTGCCGTCGGGCAGGAGGAGGACGCCGGGGTAGGTCGTGTCCCAGCCCTTTTTGTTGTCCATCACGCGCACGATGTATTGGCCGGGATTGCCCTGGGCGATGTCCTCGTAAGTGCCCACCCACGCCGCCCAGTCGCCCTCGGTCGGCATCGCGCTCTTCGCCTCGCCTTGATCGAAGGTGCCGCCGCCGACGGTCCGCCCGCGAAAGCTGATAAAGAGCCGCCCGTCCGGCGCATAGACACCTGTGTGCCGGTCGCCGGTCAGCGTGACTGGCAGCTCGCGCGGCTCCGTCCACGTCCGCCCCTCGTCATCGGAGAAAATGACATGCGAATTCTTCCGCCGCGCGTTTTCGCGGAGCAGGACGGCCAATTGCTTGCCGTCGGGCGAGCGGATGATGCCCGGCTCGCAGAGGTGGATTTCGCTGGAGGCGAAGATCGTCTCCGGCTCCGACCAGGTCAGCCCGCCGTCCTTCGAAAACGTCTTGTAGAGCGTCATCGTCCGGGTCTTCGCCTTGCTCGGCTGCGGCGCAAAGAATCGCCCGTCGTCATGGAACAACGCCATATAGTGCCCCTGCCCGGTCTTGAGCGCCTCGACGCAGCCCATCGTCACGATGCCGCCCCAATCGCCGACCGGCTCCAGCTCCGACCACGATCCGCCCTCGTCTTCCGATACCGCCATCCGCACCGGATGCAGCCCCGAGAACAGGATGATGCGCTTCTTTCCCGCCGCGTCGATCACCCGATGGATGGTCGGCACCTCCTTGGAGGTCGCCCAGCTCTCCGGCGTGGGAAGGCGGTCGCCCCACGTCATTCCGCCGTCCTCGCTACGCTTGTAAACAATCGCGCCCCTCCCGTGACCTTTCGGGTAAACTGCCAAGATCGTCTTGCCGTCGTCAAGCAGGCAAGTCGTCGGGTGCCCAAGGTATTGCCCCTCCTCGCGATCCACCAGAAATTGGCGGTCTTTCTCGCTGGCGAGATCGAGAAACGGAAGCTCCGCAGATACCGCCCAAGCTGGGATAAGCAACGGGATGGCGATCAAGTATAGATTTGAAATCAGGCGCATCGGAAGGATACGCCGCTCGCAGAGGCAAGTTTCATCGCTGACCCCCGGCGGAACTTCATTCGGCATATGACGATTCCCTTATTGAAATGCTTTCCAGGTCTCAGCGCGCAAGGCGACTACCCAAGAAACTCGGCTCCAATATGGAGCCCAACCGCCAAGCGGAGGCGCATGGTAAATATAGCTAGCCCTACCTAAAATATTCATAGCAGAAATCCGAGCGACAACCGCCAAAAATATAGATCGAATCAACTTGCCCGAGAGAAGCCAAATTGATAAAGGAATCGGACTATGAAAACCCTTTCTCTCTGCTGGATGGTGGCTGGAGCCGCCTTTACCCTCGCCGCCCAAAATGCTACCGCCGGACCGATGGATCCGGTTTCCCCCTCGGGACCAGCAACTTACACGCCCTCCAGCCTCTGGGATGTCGTCGTCGGCGCGCACGCCCAAGAATTTGAGGCGGATTATTTCGCCGAGGGGCATGGCATTGGCAGCCAGGACGAGGTCGGCTACGGCGGATCGATCACTTTTCGCCGGGCGCTCAACGACACCGGATTGAGCGTGGAATTTGGCTACTCGCTGACCTACGCCGAAAACGCGAGCGGAGAAATCACCCTCTATGAATACTATGAGATATGGCGATGAGATTTATGAACTCGCCATCCATGAGCTAGACGTGGCACCACCGGTTCCACGTCGGGATCGACTATGAATTTGAGCCATGCCGCGGCGCTTCGTTTGCGGTCGGGGCGGGACCGTTTGTCGGGATCACTTCGGTGGACTTTGACGGGCGGGTGGAAGAATACGTCGAGCCGGGGCATTTCCTCGAGGGCAAATACAATCGGGAGAGCAGCACCGAGTTTTCCGCCGGTGCCTATGTCGGCGCGGCGCTGCGGGTCAATATCCCGAACACCTCCGCCTTCCTGCAAGTTTCCGGCGGGTATTCGTGGATGACCGATGTGAGCGTCGGCGGCTCGAATGCGGCGGCGGACATCGGCGGCGGCTCGTGGAATGCGGGGATCGGCATCGGATTCTCGTTCTAAAGAATCCGCGCTGCCATCCCGGCTGTCTCGATCATCCTGCCCGCCCGCGACGCGGCGGGGACGCTTGCAGCGGCGCTGGAAAGCTGCCTCGCGCAGACGTTCGGCGACTTCGAGCTAATCGCGGTGGACGACCAATCCGCCGACGGGACCGGCGCGGTGCTCGGGCGCATTGCGGCGCGCGACCGGCGCGTCCGGGTCGAAAAGACGGTGCCGCCCGGCGGGATTGTCGCCGCGCTACAGCTCGGCTGCGCTACCGCCAGCGCGCCCCTTTTGGCGCGCATGGATGCGGACGACGTCGCGTTGCCCGAGCGGCTCGCCCGCCAGGTCGCGGCGATGGAGGCGCACCCGGAGTGGGCGGTCTGCGGCTGCGGCGTGCGCATCGCAGGCGGCGGCGCGGGGTTCCGGCGCTACGAGCGCTGGCTCAACAGCTTGACCGATCCGGCGCAGATCGCCGCCGAACGCTTTGTGGAAAGCCCGGTCGCGCACCCCAGCGCGATGATCCGGCGGCAGGCGCTCGATGCCATCGGCGGCTATCGCGACCCGCCGTGGGCGGAGGACTACGACCTGTGGCTGCGCCTGCTGGATGGCGGGCGCTTGATCGGCAAGATCCCGGAGACGCTGCTCGTCTGGCGGGATCACGGCTCCCGCCTGACCCGCGCCGACCGACGCTATTCCGCCGCGCGATTTCTCGCGGCCAAGGCGCATTTCCTCGCCCGGCTCCCGGCGGCGAAGGCGGGCGGCGTCCGGATCTGCGGGGCGGGACCGACCGGCAAACGGCTCGCCCGGCTCCTCCGCCGGGAGGGCATCGCGGTCGCCGCTTTCTACGACATCAACCCGCGCCGCATCGGCGAGGTCATCATGGGCATCCCGGTGCTGGGCGCCGACGGCTTCCCCGCGCTCCACCCGCAGGGCGGCCTCCTCATCGGAGCCGCCGGAACCCTCGGTGCCCGGCAGCGCCTCCGAGAGTTGGCGGCATCGCGAGGTTTCGCGGAGGGCGTCGATTTTTTCTGCGTGAAGTGATCGCGCGCACCCGCCATCTTTCCCCCGATCAGAGCCTCGGAAAAACAGTAGGGACATCCTGAAAAAACCGGAGCCTCTCGAAATCGTGGACGGCATCGCCCGCATATTTTGGATGGCCCATTCCAAAAAAGAAAGATCTAACCGAATCTTCGAGACAAATCCCCTTGCCGCAGATCTGAAACGTCGTTGTCATTTTTGGGATCGCGGTTCGGGTGTTAATCGGACCTGTTCCTTTTTCAACATAGAGCTTCTGGATGATATCGCCCCATTCGTCCGTCGCGAAAGACATTGCCAAATGGTAGGGGGTGTTTCCTTCGATCACAAAATCCGATGGCGTCGAGAGGGAGATGGTAGAAACGAGCACAGCCCCGCTTTTCGGATCGCAGAGGTCGGTTCGCCTTGGCGACTTGCCGAGCTGACCCGCCGGGAGGAGAATCGCATTTCTGTCGCTCGTGACAAGCTCCGCAGCCAATTGGGTCGTTAAGCTAGATCTATTCTTCAGGACCCAACGGATCGAATCCTGGGTGTGGTCGAACGGACGGAACTCGCTGCTCTTATCAGTAGGCGCATCGAGGCGGAAGAAAAAATCCATGGCCCCATTGATGTGGATCCGCCCCGCATCGGACCCTCCGGGCTTGGAAAGCCAAGCTCGCGGTCCCGCCGATCCATCGGCAAAATGGAGGTAAACCCCCGGGATGTTGGCGGCTCCCTTTCCGGTCGTGGACAGGTATCCGCCGCTCCATGGGGTGAAGCGATGGGCGCGGCTGATCTTGCTCGATTGTGGTTGGACGATTTCCGCTCTCGCACCGAACACCCCCATATCCTCTGGTGAATCAAACCCGATCTCACAGGTGATCGTTGCAGGCTTCACACCGTGGCAGGCTGGAAAGCTAAGCAGGGCGGCGAACAGCGACAGGTGCAAAAGAATGCGCGAGGTCATAGAATGTGGGCGAGAGTTGGTTTCTGGAACAAGAATATGATTATTTGAGTTGCCGCCGGCTTGTCCAGCCAATTGAGGCCGTTCCCTCTCGGGGCGATTTTCGCTTCCACCCAAAGCGGGGGCGTGTTCTCCTTCCGGCATGAGATTTTTTATCGCCGCCGCCATCGCCTACCTCGCCGCCACCGCCTCCGGGGCGCCGGAGCCGAAGCCAAACATCGTGATCTTGTATGCCGACGATCTCGGCTATGGCGATGTTTCTTGCTACAATGCGAATCGCGGGAAGATCGCGACGCCGCACATCGACCGGCTTGCCGCGCAGGGCATGCGGTTCACGGACGGGCATTCGTCGTCGGGCGTGTGTTCGCCGTCGCGCTACACGCTGCTGACCGGGCGCTACCACTGGCGGTCGCGGCTCCAGCGCGGGATTGTCGGGCTGTGGGAGCGCCCGCTCATCGCGGCGGACCGGCTGACGGTTGGGAGCCTCGCCCAGAAGCACGGCTACCGGACGGCGTGCGTGGGGAAGTGGCACCTCGGCTGGGATTGGCCGATCCCGGACGGCCAGAAGAAATTCTTCCAGACCGGCGGCTACGGCGGAAAAAAAGACCTCGCCGCCACCGATGCGCATCGCGCCGCCTGGCGCGCCGCCTTTTCCCAGCCGATCCCCGGCGGACCGCTGGCGGCGGGCTTCGGCGAATACTTCGGGACCGACGTGCCGAACTGGCCGCCGTATTGCTTTATCGAAAATGACCGCACCGCCGGGATCCCGAGCGAGTTCGCCGATCCGGCGCTCTTTGCCAAAAACATGGCGAGCATCCAGGGGCCGGCGCTGCCCGGCTGGACGCTCGAGCCGATCCTCCCGGCGCTGGGCGAGCGCGCCGCCGCCTTCATCGCGCGCGAGGCGAAGACGCCGGAGCCGTTCCTGCTCTACCTGCCGTTCACCGCGCCGCACACGCCGCTTTCGGTCAATGCGGAGTGGCGCGGCAAAAGCGGGCTGAATGCCTACGCCGACTTTGTGCTCGAGACCGATGCCGTCGTCGGGCGCGTGCTCGCGGCGCTGGACGAATCCGGGGCGGCGGAAAACACGCTCGTCCTTTTCACCAGCGACAACGGCTGCGCGCCCTATATCGGAGCCGAGGAATTGGAGGCAAAGGGGCATTTCCCGAGCGGCCCGCTGCGGGGCTACAAATCCGATGCGTGGGAAGGCGGGCATCGCGTCCCGTTCGTCGTCCGCTGGCCCGGCGTGGTTGCGCCGGGCAGCGAATGCGGGCACCTCGTCCACCAGGCGGATCTGCTCGCGACGATCGCCGACGCCCTCGGCGCGGAGCTTCCCGCCGATGCGGGCGAGGACAGCTTCAGCCTGCTGCCGCTGCTGCGCGGCGGCGGCGAGCCGGTGCGCGAGACGGCGGTGAGCTGCTCCATCCAAGGCGTGCCGGCGCTCCGGCAGGGGACCTGGAAATACATCGCGGCGCGCGGCTCCGGCGGCTGGGGAAAAGGCGGCGACCAAAGCCAGCCGGTCCAGCTCTACGACCTCGCCACCGACCTCGGCGAAGCCAAAAACCTCGCCGCCGACCAGCCCGAGCGCGTCGCCGCCATGCAGGCATTGCTCGAACAGCTCATCACCCAAGGGCGCAGCACGCCCGGCGCGCCGCAGAAAAACGACATCAAGGTCGCCCGGTTCCCGAAGGGATAGGAACCCCTACACAGCACGCCCCCTCATGCGCCGCTCCACCCAATCGCACGCCTCTTCAAACGCCTCGGACCGCCGCGCGAACCAGGCGAGGGCGAGCGATGGATAGAGGACGACGAGCTGGCCGCCAACCGGGGCAGCGAGCAGCCCAGCAACGAACGCGCCGAGTTGCTCGGTGACGAACGCCTTGGCGACGATTGGCAGATCTGATGCGGAATACCAGGTGCGGCTCGGCACGGCGGTGGAATGCGCCTTTTCGAGAACGAATTGCCCGGCGATCAACAACGTCCCGAGGAGGGCGAAGCCGCCGCCGAGCAGCGCCAAGAATTCCGGGATTCGCAGCACGCGAAAAACCTTAACGGCAAGCTCGATGGCAACCCAGACCAGGATCGAATAGACGGCAGCGCACTTTCCGAGAATCATCCAGAACCTAACCTGCCGCGGATCGTCGATCATTTCTAAAAGGCAGGCGCAGAGGAAGAGATGCAGCGAAAGGCTAAGCATCGCGACAGGAAGCCCGCCCGCGACGGCGAAGAGGTCCGTCCGGTGCGGCACCCTGCGGAGGAATGGGGCAATCATCCTGCAAATCTCCCCCACGCCTGTGAAGCCCTCGTGATCGCCCGGTGAAATCTCGGTGAAATGCCGCGCCTTCAGACCGGCGGAAAAGTCGCCGCTGGTCCGGATCTTGCTCTGGAGCAAGGGGATGTCACCCCGCCCCTATCGCCACACCAAGATCATCGCCACGCTCGGACCGGCGACGGAGTCCAAAGACAAGCTCGCGGAGCTGATCCGGATGGGCGTTGACGTGATGCGGCTGAACATGGCGCACGCCTCCCACCAATGGGTGGCCGAGGCGATCTGGCACATCCGCGAGACCTCGGCGGCGGTCGGGCGGCATGTCGCGATCATGATGGATGTGAAGGGACCGGAGATCCGGACCGGGCGGCTCGACGCGCCGATCGACCTGCCGGCCGGCGGGCAGATCGAGTTCTACATCGAAGGCGCGGAGCCGACCGGCGACCTGCCGGCCACCTCGGTGAACTACGCGGGCTTGCCGGGCGATCTGGAAGTCGGCGCGACGGTGCTCGTCGATAGCGGGTTGATCCAGATGCGGGTCATCGGCAAGGACGATGCGCGCGTCCGCTGCGAGGTCCTCACCCCGGGCAAGCTCGGCTCCAAGCGCCACATCAACCTGCCGGGCGTCCAGGTCCGGCTGCCCGCCCTCACCCAGAAGGACGAGGATGATCTGCGCGCCGGGGCGGCGGCTGGCATCGACTTCGTCGCCCTTTCGTTCGTCCGCCAGGCGGAAGACATCGCGGCGCTGCGCGCCTTCCTCGACGGCATCGGCTGCGGAGCCCGGATCATCGCCAAGATCGAGGACCAGGCGGGCGTGCGAAACATGGAGCCGATCATCCGCGCCGCCGACGGCGTCATGGTCGCCCGCGGCGATCTCGGGATCGAGATCGATTACCACAAGCTGCCGCTCGTCCAGACCCAGCTCGTCAACGCGTGCCTCGCCGACGGCAAGCCGGTCATCATCGCCACGCACCTGCTCGAATCGATGATCGGCTCGCCGATGCCGACCCGCGCCGAAATCTCCGACGTCTCCAACGCGATCCGCGAAGGCGCGGACGCCGTCATGCTCTCCGGCGAAACGACGACCGGCGCCTACCCGCTCGAATCCGTCCGCGTTTTGCAAGACATCATCGGCAGCATCGAGCCGTCGGTCACCGCGCCGCTCAACGCCAAGATCCAGCTCCGCGAGCCGAAGGCGAAGATGCTGCGCTCCGCCGCCGTGCTCGCCCAAGACCTCGGCAATTCCGGGATCGTCGTCTTCACCCGCAGCGGCTTCCTCGCCTACGTGCTCGGCGCGCTCCGCCCGCGCGGCGCCCCGATCTACGCCTTCACCGACGTCGAGTCGATCTTCCGGCAACTCCTCCTCCCGTGGGGTGTCGAGCCGTTCCTCATGGAATTCTCCGACGACCCCGAGGTCACGATCCTGAACGCCCTCGCCTATCTGAAACGCAAGAACTGGTGCCCGGAAGGCACCTGGCTGGTCGTCATCACCAACGCGCTCGCCAGCGAAAAGGTCATCGACACGATCCAGCTCCGGCAGGTCGGGTGAGGAAGGGTCAGCCGCGCTCGAGGAATTCGCCGCCCGGTCCAAAACCGTCACGCGCGGTGCCGGCGAAGGCTTCGACCAGGCGCCGGATCATGTCCGCATCGTCCCGAAAAACGGTGATCCAGATGCCGAAACCTCCCCAGCCGAGGGCCACATCGACCGCTAACTCGCGAGCTTCCGAAGTGTCGTTGGCAGCAAGGCGGTCCCGGCAGAGCCTCGCCCGCCGCCAGTTGTCAAACCGGGATCGCCAGCGGAGATCGGTCGGCGTGGGGCGGCGGTCGCGGTCCGGATTTCCGGGATCTTTGTCCAACCCGACCAGCCGGATCAATGCTTCCGACCGCGCTTGATCGCCCCCATCCAACGCGAAGACAATTCCCGCTTCGCCGTAGCCAAACCGGAGCATCGTGTTGTCTCGGTCCGGCCAGACAAACGCATCGAGAGCGACCGGCGTGTCGCCTTTCGATGAATTGCAGTTCACGCAGCCGAGCAAAAAATTCTCCCAGCTTGTCTCAAGGGCTGGCTCAAGCGACTTCGGGCGGATGTGCTCGACCGCGAGATTGGTTTCGAGGCGCCGCTCGCAGTAACTGCAGTAGGGACCGATCCGGCTTTCCAGATCGGAAAAGGCATCGCGATAGTTTTGGTATTCGCGGGGAGCCGGACCTTTTTCGACAGGGCGCATAGAATCTAACTGGTGGCCGCAGCGGGTTCTCTTCTCTGATGCTTTGCGCTATCCGCCTCGCGTTGGAGCTTCAGGAAGGCCGCCATCGCCGGATCGTTCGAAAATGGCTCAGACAACGCCTCAAATTCCTCCCGCGCCTTCTCCAGCTCCGGCGAATCTGTCTCGCCCGCGCGGACCATCCGAAAGTATTCCTCCGCCGCGCCCAGCATTTCTTGGAAGCGCTTGCTCCGCTGCGGCACCTCGACGCCCATCACCTCCTCGGCGATATCCTCCAGGCTGCTCCGCGAATAGTCGATCGGCTGGCAATCGTCATCGAGGCAGACCAATTCTCCCGGCTCGAGCGATTGGATGATAAACGGCGAATGGCTCGTGGCGATGAATTGGACCAGCGGAAAGACCCGCTTCAAGTCATCGACGATCCGGCGCTGCCAGCGCGGATGGAGATGGAGATCCAGTTCGTCGATCAAGACCACGCCAGGCGTCTTCGCCGCCGCTTCCTCTCCGAACTGCGGATTGAGCAGCGCGGCGCGCCGGGCAATGTCGCCGACAAGGGCAAGGATTCCCTTTTGCCCATCCGACAGGTTGGAGAAGGCCACGATCGATCCGTCACGCCACTGGACCACCGGCTCCCCGTATTTCGCGCTGAACCAGAGCTTCTGAGAATCCGGGAGGCACGAGAGGATCGCGCGTTTTACCGCCCGGTAAATCGAAGGCTCCTCGCCCTCTTGGAAAGTGATCGCTTCTTGGGCGCCGAGCCATTGGGCGAGTTCGTTCTTCGAAATCCCAGCTCCCAAACACCTCTCGTATCCATCCGTCCGCTTGTGCTTCATCCCCATGATCTGATTCCAATCAAGGCGAGAACTCTCCCTTGTCGAAAGCATGCGCTGAGCGAAGAATAGTATATGAGGTTAACCCAAGGGTTTTCGGGGTGGCGGTCGACAGCATCCCGCCTGTGTTCTCAACGCCTTAGCATTTCTGTTGGTGCGGGATTGGTATTCAATGAAATCTCACCACTCGTTTCATGTCTCAACTCGGATCACTTCACATCCTCTAGATTTCGCCCATGAAGCTTCTACTCCGCAGTTAATTGCATGGAAACGAAAACGCGAAGTTGAGGACATCACCGGTCAGATTCGCCAATCCTGCCGTAGGCCAATTCCGGCTCGTTCCAATGAAAGACCCGATGGGACGTAAAATCTCGATAGCACTGTACGACTGGAGAGAGTAAATGCGCGATCGCCTCCAACGCCGAAGTCTTCCCGGAGCCGTTCTCGCCCACAAAAAGGGTGAAGTTTTCGTCGAGGGAAAACTCCTTTTTGGCGAAGCCTTTAAAATTCTGGATCTTGACGTGCTTTAGGCGCATGGCGCGGTCAATCTAGCTGCCGTTTTCGCGGCTGTCGAATGCGTGTCATTCCAACAGATCGGCGGAAGTCCCGGGCGGTAGCTTGGACTGCAGTCCGGCGGCGGCCGGAATCGGGTTCGCCATCGGGTGCTGGCGGACGGATTGTCAGTGCGTCCCTGCCGCTGGACCGCGACCGGCGCCCGGAGGCAAATCGAGGCTTACCCAATGGCAAAAAATGGTAAGATGAGGATCAAAAGCAAAGCGATCAAACGGCAAGCGATGCAGGGAAACGCCTGCGGGTTCCGGTCGACTTCCCGGCTGCGCCAGGCGAAGAAGGCGATCAGGGCTTTCCAATAGAGAACCCAAAAGCCAATCGCGAGCGAAAGAAAGAAAGCCGTTTCAAGCGGCACCTGGAGAAGCGCAATGGCGATCCCCCAAACGAGACCGATCACGGCCAGCGCGGCGACTGCTCCGACGACCGCGCCGCAGACCATAAACGCGACGGCGAAAAACGCGGAGGCTGGATCCGGGAGCCACCGAACCCGCGCCTCGCCGGGGTCCTCGTCAGCCTCTTCGCCCGCCAGTTCCGAGACGGACACCAGGAATCCATAGACGGGCAAGCTGCCATAGAGGTGCCCCGAATTGAGATGGAGGATCGCCGCGTGATGGCCGCCCAACTTTTTCTCGTCGGCAAAAAGCGCAGCGGCTTCGAGGGTGGGGAACCGGTAGATCATTCGCGGATGGGCAAGTCCATGCGGGATGGATTATGGACCGCCACGATCCGCCTAGTCAACCGCCATCCGGCGGCGCACTCCCGCGCTTTACCGGAGCGGAGAATCGTGTTTGCTTGGCGGTCACTCGCGTTAAACACTCGCTACCCTCAAATCTCATGGCTTTCACCGAAACACAAAACATCTCATGGTTCGGGCGGATGAAAAATTCGTTCATGGGCGTGATCGTCGGTCTCCTCATGTTCGCGGGATCGTTCTTCGTGCTTTTCAAAAACGAAGGCTGCGCCGTGCGGACGGCGAAGGGATTGGAGCAGGGGCGCAAAGAAGTCGTCAGCTCTGGCACCGATGCCGCCGCGCCGGGGAATGAGGGCAAGCTGGTCCACATCAGCGGTCAGGCGGCGACGGATGCGGTTTTAAAGGATCCGAAATTCGGGGTCGAGGAGGCGGCGCTGCGCCTGCGGCGGAAGGTCGAGATGTTCCAGTGGAAGGAGATCAAGGAAACGAAGACGAAGGACAAGATCGGCGGCGGGCAGGAGCGGGTGACGACCTATGACTACCGCAAGGAATGGAGCGAGGACGCCATCAGCTCGGCGAACTTCAAAGAAGGCGGCCACACTAATCCGCCGATGCCCTTCCGCAGCGAGCAATTCGTGGCATCCAACGCGATGGTCGGAGCGTTCAGGCTGCCGGAGAGCCTCGCCTCGCAGATCGGCGGGGAGGAAAGCCTGCCGATCACCGAGGAGATCCACGGCGCGCTGCCCGAGGACTTGAAGGCAAAATTCCGCGCCGAAGGCGGGGGGCTTTACATGGGCAAGGAGTCCGGCTCCCCGGCGGTCGGCGATGTGCGGGTCGCCTTCTCGGTCGTGCGCTCGCCCAAAGATGTGAGCGTGCTCGGCGCGCAGCAGGGCAATTCGTTCGCGCCATTCGCCACCGAGTATGACACCAAGATCTTCGATCTGCGCGACGGCATCCACACCGCCGAGGCGATGATCCAGATGGCGGAGCGCGAGAACACGATCCGGACCTGGCTGCTCCGGGGCGGCGGCTTTGTGATGATGGCGATCGGCATCGGGATGATCCTCGGTCCGATCTCTGCGATGGCGATGGTCCTGCCGTTCCTCGGGCGCCTCGCCGGGGCGGGCGTCGGGTTCGTTGCCTTCATCGGGGCTGGCGCGTTTTCGCTGGTCACCATCGCCTTTGCCTGGATCTGGTATCGCCCGATGCTCGGCATCCCGCTCCTCGTCGGCGGCATCGTTTTGATCGTCTGGATCATCAAGCGGGCGATGGCGAAGGGCAGGCCGCCGACCCCGGCTGCCGCTGCCGCTGGGGGCGGATTCTACACCCCGCCGCCGCCGCCGGAGTAGGCGGCCAATCGATCCGCCGTCCGCCGTGATCGCCCGCCTGCTGCTGCTGCTGTTGGTGCTTCCGCCGCTCGCCGCCCCTTGGGCTATCCCGCTGGGCGTGGCGCAGGAAGGCGGGGCCCGACCCGCGCCGGCGATTGTTTTGAAAGGCGAGGCGGAGAGCGAGCGCGCGCCGCATGGCGGAGGCAACATCTATGCGCCGGATGTGCATCGCGTCGGCGGCGGCTGGCGGATGTGGTACGGCGGGCAGGGGCGCGACGGCCACGACCGCATCCACCTCGCCGAATCCCGCGACGGCACCCGCTGGGAGAAGCGCGGCGTCGTGCTGGACAACGGCGGGGCCAACCACGTCAACGATCCGTCGGTGGTCCGCGCCGGCGGCCAGTGGTGGATGTTCTACACCGTGGCGGAATCCGCCGAGGATGACGCGATCGCGGCGGCGACGTCGATGGACGGCATCCGCTGGGAGAAGCGCGGCGTCGTGCTCGCCCCCGGCGCGGGCGAGGCGTGGGACTCGCGCAAAGTCGGGCGTCCCTCCGCCCTCTACGATGCCGGGCGATTCCGCCTTTGGTTCGACGGTCAGCCGACGGACAGCCGCCGCCGCAGGCGAACTCGCCGCCGCCGTGCAACGCGAGGGGCGCGCGGTCGGCTACGCGGAATCGACGGACGGGTTGACGTGGCAGCGGCGGGGCGAGCCGGTCTTGCGCGGCGGCGCGGGCGCGATCCACGTCGCCCGCCTCGGCTCCCGCTACGGGATGGCGCTCGAGTCCGCCGGCGGCACGCGCTGGGCGTCCAGCGGCGATGGGTTGCGCTGGAATGACGAAGGGTGGCTGCTGGCGAAAAGCAACGCCGACGCCGACCGCTTCGGGCATGTCACCCCGTTCGTTTTGCCCGATCCCGGCGGCGGTCAAGGCGCGACCCTATTCTTCGGGGCGGCGCGCCGGAAGACATGGGACGGAAACGCGATCGCTTCGATGCCGATCAGGCTAAGATGGGGGGCGGCGGACGCTGAGTAGCCAGAATCGTCAGCGGTAGGCGGTGGCGTCGAGAAGGTCCGCCCCAGCAGGCGCGGCTTCACAGGCTCCTCGCCAGCGATGCGAGCCGGCGTTCCCGCTGGGGATCGGCGTGGCTTCCGGCGAACCGCGTCTCGTAGTGATACGCGACGATCGCCCCGATGCCGGAAGCCTCGTCGCCCAGCTTCGCCTCGATGGCGGCGGCGACTTCGCGGAGCGTGCGGCCGGGCGGCTGCGCAATGCCGAGCCGCCGGGCGAGGGCGCGCAGCTCGGCGGCATACGGCGAGTCCGGGGCTTCGGCCCGCCCCCCGGCGGGCAACCCACCCGCAGGCGTCCCGCCGCGCTTGCCCACGGCGAAAACCAATTTCGCGAGCAGGATGAGCGCGAGGCTGGCGGCGGCGAAGAGCGCGGGCTTCGCCCATTCGCCAAGGCTCGCGAACCAGGCGCGCCGGCGCTCGCTGTAGTCGAGCGCCCCATCCGAGAGGTTCGCGAATTCCGAAAAGTCGGGAGATGCCGCCGCGCCGGTCTGCGGGCGGTCCGCCCCGCCTTCGCCGGGCGGCGTCGCCTCGAAGATGACCCAGCCTTGCCCGGCAACAAACACCTCCGCCCACGAATGCGCGTCCGTCCCCCGGAACATGGCGATACCCTGCGCCGGGTCCGCCTCGCCGCCCGCATAGCCGTAGGCGACCCGCGTCGGAAATCCGATCAGCCGCGCAAGCAGCGCCGCCGAGGTCGCGTAAAAATCGCAGTAGCCGCGCCGCTCGCCGAAGAGGAAGTTTTCCAGCGGCGGGAGATTGTTTTTGTTCTCGATGGTCAGGCTGTATTCGCAGCGGGCGCGGAGCTCGGCGCGGATCGCTTTGAGCTGGGCGAGCTGGCTCGCGCCGGAGAGCCGGATCGGGCGGGCGATTTCCTCCCACATGCGGGCGACGGTGGCGTCCGCCGGCACGCGGCGATAGGTCTCGCCAGGATCGCCTGGCGCGGCGGACCGCAGGTCGTCTAGGCTGCGCGGGGCGGAGGTCGCCGAGTAGCGGACCTTGCCCGGCGCATCGATGGCGAAGCGGTCCTCGCCGAGGAGGAAGAGGGCGGGCAAATCGTAGGCGCACACGCCCTGGATGGCGGGCAGGGAGGCGGCGCTGTTGGCGGGCAGAAAGACGGTGTGGGCGATCGCCTCCGGCGGCTCGGGGCGCAGTTCGATGCGCCCGTCGCGCGTGCCGTCGTCCGCATCGGCGGCCAGCGTGGCGTCCTCCAGCGGGAACGACCAGCGCCGCCCGTCCCACACGGCGAGCGCAAAGCTCCGGAGGTAAAGCGGGCGCGATAGCACCGGATAGCGCTGCGCCGGATCGTCGATCCGCACCATGAGCTCTAGCCCGCCGCTTTGCTGGAGGCTGACCCGGTCCGGCAGCGTCGCGCCGGGTTCGCCCGAGCCTTGCGACTCGGAAAGCCCGGTCACCACGCTGGCCGATTCCTCGGTGCGGCGCTTCGGCCGGGCGGGTTCCCCGCGCAATTCAGCGACCCAGTCGCGCATCGATTGCGCGGCATCGGCAAGGCGATACGACACAGGTTCCGCCGCAAACCACGCGGCCGCCCCCAGGCAGAGCCCGGCAACCAGCGCCGCTAGCCGCCCGAACCACGGCGCGCGCGCCGCCGCCTCCACACGCCGGAGCTTTGGACCTAGGCTACCGGCCACGCCAGCATCCCCCGTAACATCGCCAGCGCCGCGCCCGCCAGCAGCGCGTGCGCCCAATCCACCGGCGGCACGATGTCGCCGCGCAGCAGCAGCAGGAAAGCGCCGCCGCCCCGTAGAACGCTGCGGTGCCGGAGAACGCAACGCCCCGGTGCGCGGCACCGCCCCCGAACAGGGCGGACTCGCGCATCCCGGCGTAGAGCGCCAGCCCCAGCGCGCTGGCGAGCACCCCGGCGGGCAGCCAGCCGAATCCGATCGCGGACTCGGACCAGACCGGCAGCGCCACCGCCGCCGCCAGCAGGGCAGCGGTCGCCAGGCACAGGCGCTGGTAGGAGCGGCGCATGGCTCTAGTGGATCGCCTTTTCCGCCGCGCAACCCGCCGCACCGCCACTGCCGCGAGACCGCGCCCCGCCAAAATCCGCGTCGCATCCTACTGGTCGCGCAACGCCTTCGCCGGATCCACGCGGGCTCGCGAAAACGTTGGCGACAGCCCGGCGATCGACGCCAGGACGAACGCGATCCCGCCGATGATCAGCAAGTCGCTGCCCTGGATCTTCGCCGGTATCTCGGGCACGCTGCGTAGAGCCTCTGGGGGAAAGAGATCGATGCCCACTTTCTTGAGATACTTTTGAAGGTTGTTCCGCTGGTCGAGAATCAGCTTGGCGGCGAGAAATCCGAGCGGCACGCCGACCAGCCCGATCCCCATGCCCAGCCCTAGGAATCCCCCGATAATCTGCCGGAGCCGGGCGCCCAGCGCGCGCAGGACGCCGATCTCGTGCCGCTTCTGGATCGCGACCGTCAGCACCACCGCCATGATGCCAAACGCCGCCGCCAGAAAAACGACGCCCATCACCACATACATCATGATGCGCTCGTTGCGGATCGTCTCGAAGAACTGGGCGCGCTGCTCGGTCCACGTCGGAGCCGCCCAGCCGTCGGGAAGCGCGGGAAACACGGCGGCGTTGCGGACCTCGACCGCCTTGTAGGGCTCATCGAGTTCGACCGCCAATCCCCCGACCTCGTCTTTGAGCTCGAAAATCTCTTGCCCGATATGCAGGGGCACAAAGAGGTAGTTGCCATATTGGATCGAGTCGAAAACGCCGGTCACCTCAAGGTCTATCGGCAGCACCAGTTTGTTGATCGCGCGCCACTCCTCCTGGTCGTCCTTGCGATCCTCGTCTTCCTGGAGATCCCGCACGGCGCGGACGATCTCGCGGATATTGTTCGGGGAATAAAGCGTGATCGTGTCGCCGACCTGAAAGTCCCTTTGGATCCGCCTGGCCAGATCGCTCCCGATCACCGCCTTGCTCCCCTTGAGGTCAAACTCACCGATGCCCTCCTCTTCGACCAGCCGCCGGATTTCCGCCGCCTTTGGATCGGTCGCCAGGTCGATCGCGCGCATCATCCCCGGGACCGGTTCGCTGCTCGACTCCACAAAGACGGTATCCTCGACCATGGGCGATACCGACCTGATCCCCGGAGCCGACCGGAGCCTATCCGCCACATCCTCCCAGAGCACCTCTTCCCCAGTCGGATCCAGCGGCATCCCCGCTTGCTGCGGGTAGGCATAGATGTGCGGCTCCATCCCCAGGACGATCTCTTTGATCTTCGATTCAAACCCCACCATCACCGCGATGACCACCGTCATTGCCCCGACGCACAGCATCACCCCCACTGCCGCAAGCACAGACACCGCTGAGACAATCGACCGCCGCGGGCGAATGTAGCGCAGGGCGAGGAACAGGCTGAAGGGCGGCGTCACGGTTCAGGGGAATGGGTTAGTTTAGGGAGCCAACGCCGCAATCGACTCGGCGCGTCGCAATTACTTACGGCGGCGGGACAAACCCGCCACGGGAATCCGCAGCCGCCATGAGCCAATTTCACCGGGAAATTCCCTTCGTATCTGCTTCGAGACCGGATGAATTCCACGCTAATCGCGCCCATTTTCCCGCCGCAAACCCGCCTCCATCCCCAAGTCGCCGAAAAAATGCGAAGTCATACCTAAATTAAGATTTTAAAATAAATGTCGTATTATCAACGGGTTGCAAACATGCCATCAAAAAAATGGCGGAAAAATCAAAAAAAATGCCGAATTAAGTTTGACGATTCTCCAAGGTACGTCTAAGATCCCGCTCCCCACGATAAAACGCTTGGGGCGCGGCTCCCAAAAGCTGATCGTAACCTTCGAGTTCGGTCGGCTTTTTTATCCCCGCGAAACACTGCTCTTTGAGATGGAAACTTAATGCTTCAGCCGCCGGGCTCCCAAGCGAAATCCGGCGGCGGAGAAGAAATGGCTAAGTTGTGCGCTGCGTGTGACGCTGCTCCGACCGCAAGGTCAGGGCGCATCGCACGCAGGAGATCGGGACTCCTGAAAGCGGTCCCGATACCTGTTAAATTTTTTTTCCGTTTTAGCGGTGCCCTAGGTTTTAGCACCTCGGGCACTGCCGGGAATCAGCTTTCTTTTTTTCGGAGAGTTTGATTCTGGCTCAGAACGAACGCTGGCGGCGTGGATAAGACATGCAAGTCGAACGGGGAACATCGGAGCTTGCTTTGATGTTCCTAGTGGCGAACGGGTGAGTAACACGTGAGCAACCTGCCTGGAAGAGGGGGATAGCCCGGGGAAACTCGGATTAATACCGCATAGAATTAGGGAGGACATCCTTTCCTGATTAAAGGTGGCGCAAGCTGCCACTTCCAGATGGGCTCGCGGCCTATCAGCTTGTTGGCGGGGTAACGGCCCACCAAGGCTCCGACGGGTACCTGGTCTGAGAGGATGATCAGGCACACTGGAACTGAGACACGGTCCAGACACCTACGGGTGGCAGCAGTCGAGAATCATTCGCAATGGGGGAAACCCTGACGGTGCGACGCCGCGTGGAGGATGACGGCCCTCGGGTTGTAAACTCCTGTCATCGGTGAGTAACGCTTTGGATAGTAACTGATCCAAAGTTTGATAGTAGCCGAAGAGGAAGGGACGGCTAACTTCGTGCCAGCAGCCGCGGTAATACGAAGGTCCCAAGCGTTGTTCGGAATCACTGGGCGTAAAGCGTGCGTAGGCGGTGCGGTAAGTCAGGTGTGAAAGCCCGGGGCTCAACCTCGGAATTGCACCCGATACTGCCGCGCTAGAGTAGCGGAGAGGGATCCGGAATTCACGGTGTAGCAGTGAAATGCGTAGATATCGTGAGGAAGACCAATGGCGAAGGCAGGATCCTGGACGCTCACTGACGCTGAGGCACGAAGGCTAGGGTAGCGAAAGGGATTAGATACCCCTGTAGTCCTAGCAGTAAACGGTGCTCGCTTGGTGTGGGGGATTCGACCCCCTCCGTGCCGGAGCTAACGCGTTAAGCGAGCCGCCTGGGAGTACATTACCGCAAGGCTAAAACTCAAAGAAATTGACGGGGACCCGCACAAGCGGTGGAGTATGTGGCTTAATTCGATGCAACGCGAAGAACCTTACCTGGGCTTGACATGCTTGTCGTAGTCCTGTGAAAGCAGGACGTCAGTTCGGCTGGACTTGCACAGGTGCTGCATGGCTGTCGTCAGCTCGTGTCGTGAGATGTTGGGTTAAGTCCCGCAACGAGCGCAACCCCTGTGAACTGTTGCCATCAGGTAATGCTGGGGACTCTGTTCAGACTGCCGGTATCAAACCGGAGGAAGGTGGGGACGACGTCAAGTCAGTATACTTACGCCCAGGGCTGCACACGTACTACAATGCCCAGCATAATGTGATCCGATCCCGCAAGGGGAGGAAATCCTCAAAACTGGGCCCAGTTCGGATTGGGGGCTGCAACTCGCCCCCATGAAGCCGGAATCGCTAGTAATGGCGCATCAGCTACGGCGCCGTGAATACGTTCCCGGGTCTTGTACACACCGCCCGTCACATCATGGAAGCCGGTCGCACCCGAAGTGCGTGAGCTAACCTTTGGAGGCAGCGCCCTAAGGTGAGACTGGTAACTGGGATGAAGTCGTAACAAGGTAGCCGTAGGGGAACCTGCGGCTGGATCACCTCCTTTCTAGGGAGTAATCCGCTAGACCGGATCAATTCTCACCCCCGGTCATTTATGCGGATAGGTCGACCCTTCGATATTCCTCGGAGTGCCGAAGGTGCCTTTCAATACTTAATCGTGCGATGCCTGCTCACGCAGGCGTCTACGCAGCGCGCAACTTAGCCCTTACTTCTCCCGCGGTCGGCAGCATCTTTCGCTGCCATTCAGCCGCCCTCAAACGCCGGGGGCATAGCTCAGTTGGTAGAGCGCCTGCTTTGCAAGCAGGATGTCAGCGGTTCGAGTCCGCTTGCCTCCACTCTGCGATGGCGAAGCGGAACAAACCCCATGGCATATCAATTTACGGGCCTGTAGCTCAGTTGGTTAGAGCACACGCTTGATAAGCGTGGGGTCACTGGTTCAAGTCCAGTCTGGCCCACTCAATTCCAAGTCTGGTCCCCGGCTGACAATCAGGTCAGCCAATCCGATGCCCAATTTTAGGGCACCGGCTTGGCTGACCCGCGCGAAGCGCGAGTTTCCATCTTATTCAAGCGATCCCACCCCAGTCGGGCTTCCCCTCTGGGTCGGGCAGTTCTTTGACAGTTGCATACAGGGTAAAAAATTACAATTTCGACTACGCGCTCATTGGAGCGCGAGTCTGGGCAAACAATTGCGAACCTTAGATAGAATTGGCGAATAAGCTTTCTTCGGGTCCGGCAGGATTCGTCCGCCAGACCCACTCAAGGGTTTAAAGAAGGAAGCGAAATCAAGCTACTAAGGGCATATGGTGGATGCCTTGGTGCCAGCAGGCGATGAAGGACGTGATAAGCTGCGATAAGCCTCGGGGAGCGGCAAATACGCTTTAGACCCGGGGATTTCCGGGCGGGGTAACCTGGTAAGGGTCATGCCTGGTCGTCCTCTGAATAAAATAGGGAGGGCACGCAACACCTGAAGTGAAACATCTCAGTAACCGGAGGAAAATAAAGCGAATGCGATTCCGTAAGTAGTGGCGAACAGAAAGCGGAACAGCCCAAACCGGCAGCTCTGCCGCCGGGGTTGAGGACCCCGATCTAGCATCTCTCGGACGCTAGGAGAAGCGCATGGAAAGGCGCCCCCTAGAAGGTGAAGAGCATTGTAACCGAAAGCGAGCAGACTTAGGGTGTTCCTGAGTAGCACAGCACACGTGAAACGCTGTGTGAATCTGCGCGGACCACCGCGTAAGGCTAAACTAGCTGGCGACCGATGGTGAACAAATCACCGTGAGGGAAAGGTGAAAATGCCGCTGCGAGCGGGTGAAATAGAACCTGAAACCATATGCCTACAAGGTGTAAGAGTACCCCTTCGGGGGTGATGGCGTGCCTTTTGCTTAATGAGTCTGCGAGTTAGTCTCCGTGGCAAACTAAGCCCTTCCGGGGCGGAGGCGCAGCGAAAGCAGGGTCGAATAGGGCGATTTTAGTCGCGGGGCTAGACCCGAAGCGGAGGTGATCTACCCTTAGTAAGGTTGAAGCGTCAGTAAAATGGCGTGGAGGACCGAACCGGTAGATGTTGAAAAATTCTCGGATGTAGGCTGTGGGTAGGGTGAAGGCTGTTCAAACCCGTGATAGCTGGTTCTCTTCGAAATGCATTTAGGTGCAGCGTCGCGTGCTGACCCTCGGGGTAGAGCACTGAATGAGCTGAAATTCCATACCGGGTGCCAAACTCAACCAAACTCCGAATACCGAGGGTGAAACGCGGCAGTGAGTCTGTGGGGGATAAGCTCCATGGGCGAGAGGAAACATCCCAGACCAGCAACTAAGGTGCCTAAATACCGCTCAGTGGAAAGGATGTGGGGTTTCTTAGACGGTGAGGATGTTGGCTTGAAGCCACCATTTAAACAGTGCGTAATAGCTGACTCATCGAGAGACCCCGCGCCGAAAATGATTGGCGATCAAGCGGTATACCGAAGCTCTGGGCGCACGCCTAGCGTGGCTGCGGTAGAAGAAGAGCATTGCCAGAGACGTTGAAGCCGGAGGAGGGCGACAAACGGTGGAGCGCTGGCAAGAAGTATGCAGACATGAGTAACGATAAGCCGGGTGAAATCCCCGGTAGCCGTAAACAAGGTTTCCTGGGCAACGTTTTTCGTCAGGGTTAGCCGGGACTAAGCCGAGAGTGACAGGTAGGCGTAGGCGATGGACAGCGAGTTAATATTCCCGCGCTCCCCGATCCCAAAGCCACAGGGACGCGGTCTGAAAAGCGACTAGGTTATTGAATTCCGAGGTGAGGCTTCGAGTAGATCCGCATCGCTGGAACGACCGCCGAGAAAAGCTGTGGTGTCGAGCTAAGGGACCCGTACGTAAACCGACACAGGTGGGTGAGTAGAATATACTAAGGCGCAAGAGTGAACCCTGGTTGGAACTCAGCAATCTAGCGCTTCTTTCGGGAGGGTGCTCTGGCGAAACGCGGTGAAATAGGCCCAACCGACTGTTTAGCAAAAACACAGCATTCTGCTAGCAGTCGCAAGACGACATTATAGGATGTGACACGTGACCAATGCCGAAGATTAAAGGTAAAGGGTTAGCCGCAAGGCGAAGCTCTGGTAAAGTCCCAGTGAATGTCGGCCAAGTAACTATAACGGTCCTAAGGTAGCAGAAATTCACTTGTGGGTAAGTTCCGACTACACGAATCGTGCCACGAGTTGGGCGCTGTCTCAACCAGGTGCTCAGTGAAATTGTGTGGCGGTGAAGATGCCACTACCCGCAAGAAGGACGGAAAGACCCTATGCACCTTAACTGTAAGCAGTCACTGGTTTTTTGATTCTGATGCTCAGCGTAAGTGGGAGGCTTAGATCTCGACTGTAGGGGTCAGGGGGAGCCGCCAATACCCTTACATTGGAGAATCCCTAACCTGTGCCGTCATCCGGTTCAGGGACAATGGCTGCCGGTCAGTTTTACTGGGGCGGTATCCTCCTAAAGAGTAACGGAGGAGCGCGAAGGTTGGCTCAGCGCGGTTGGCAATCGCGTGTTGAGTGCATAGGCATAAGCCAGCCTAACTGTGAGGCTTACAAGCCGAGCAGATACGAAAGTAGGCCTAAGTGATCCGGCGGTAGAATGTGGAATTGCCGTCGCTTAACGGATAAAAGGTACGCTAGGGATAACAGGCTGATCGCGCCCAAGAGTTCATATCGACGGCGCGGTTTGGCACCTCGATGTCGGCTCGTCGCATCCTGGGGCTGGAGAAGGTCCCAAGGGTCCGGCTGTTCGCCGGTTAAAGCGGCACGCGAGCTGGGTTCAGAACGTCGCGAGACAGTTCGGTCCTCTATCCTCTGTGGGCGTAGGAAAGTTGAGGGGTTCAGACCTAGTGCGAGAGGACCGGGTCTGACGGATCCTGGTGTTCTGTTGTTGCGTCAGCAGCACCGCAGGGCAGCTAAGTCGGAAGAGATAAGCGCTGAAAGCATCTAAGCGCCAAGCTCCTCCCAAGATTAACTTTCCCCGAAGGATCGTGGAAGACCACCACGTTGATGAGCTGCAGGTATAAGCATGGTAACATGTTCAACGGTACTAATCATCAGCCCGGCGATTTCCTTCACTTCCCCTTTGCGCCCGTTTTATCGGGTTGCGCAAGTCAAGCCCACGCCTCCAATCGCGAGTAGCGAGATTGTTTTTCTTACTCCTGTATGCAACTGTCAGAGAATCCCACCTATCGGGATCGCCATCAGAGCCGATGCGAAATCAATTTGTGCTTTTTCCAATTTGGATTCGCCTTAGCTCTGGTGACCATGGCGTAGTGGTCCCACCCGTTCCCATCCCGAACACGGAAGTGAAACGCTACAGCGCCGATGATAGTGTGGCGATAGGCCATGCGAAAGTAGGACGTTGCCAGTCTAATTATCCCCTCCTAGTCCGCTAGGAGGGGATTTTTTTGCCCTGCTTTCACCACAATTTGCAGGATGGAGTTTTGGCTGAGACACAAGTTGAAATCGGGGGATGGGGCGGATGCCGCTGGATTTCGGCGATGGTGTACGTGGCGAAGGAGTTTGGACTTATTGAGAAAAGGTTTGCGCCTATCGCAGAAAGCCTGGTGGATTGGATAGGGCGATTTGAAGGAATCCGCCGCGTGGCGGCGACCGATCTGTAGCCCGGTCGCCTAAGGCCGGGTCCCTCCCCGGCACCGTGGTGCCCCGCCGCGCCGCGGCGGTTGAGCCGCGCGCTGGCGATCCTGGAGAACCCAACGTTCAACCGCCGTTACGCGGCGAGGCACAAGCCCGGTCGTGCGCAATCAAGTCGGCCGATCACGCACCCCTATCGGCGCGCGCCGGTTTCGGGCGAGCATTTTCCCACAGGACATTTTGGCAATCAGCCTGCGCCCGCGAGGCGACCGTCGGACATCGATGGCGCGAGCCTCGCCGAGATCCTGCCCGACGACGGCTTCCCGCTGGACCAGGCGCTGGAATACCTGCTGCCCGTGCTGGCGGCGGTCGAGGCGGCGCACGCCGCGGGCATCGTGCACCGCGACCTCAAGCCCTCCAACATCCTCGTCTCGTGCGACGGCGAGGTGAAGGTCGCCGACTTCGGGCTGGCCGAGTCGCTCGAAAACCGGCTCATCCGGCTGCCGCTGACGATGACCGGCGCGGTCGCCGGCACCACCGAATACCTCGCGCCAGAACTCTTCCGCCAAGGCGGGGCCGCCGACGCCCGCAGCGACCTCTACGCGCTCGGCGTCCTGCTCTACGAGCTGCTCGCCGGGGTGCCGCCGCGCGGCGCGTGGCGGCCCGCCAGCGAGATCCAGCCGGTCGACATCCGCTACGACGACGCGATCGGCAAGGCGATGCACCCCGACCCGGCGCAGCGGTTTGCCAGCGCGGGCGAGATGCGCGCGGCGATCCTGCGGGTCGGCGCGTCGCCGCCGCGCTACGCCGGGGCACCCCGGCTCAACCGCGCGGTGCGCGCCGCCGACTTCCTCTGGTCGCTGGGGGGCGCGTTCTGCCTCCTGCTCTCGACCGCGACGTTTTCCCACCTGGACAAGGAGCCGGTCAAGCTGCCGCTCAACCTCTTCGGCGACCGCCTGCGGCTGGTCGCCGGCTGGCTGGCGGCCAAGGCGCTGCTCCTCGCCCTAGGCGCGATGGGGCTGTGGCAGATCGCGCGGCTCTGGCGCTTCCGCCGCGTGCCGCTGCGCGAGGCGCTGCCCGCGCCCTTCGGTCTGGCGCTGGGCGCTGGGCACCGGGCGCTGGGCGACCGGGTTGTGCGAGAGAGAGGGAAAAGCTGAATGCCGACCGCACCGGGTGGATCATAGAGATCACCGCCGACTCTCGGGGCAACTACGCTCCCGCCAACAAAAACGGCCGAGTCGAACTCTTCCCCGGCCGCGACCCGTCGTTCATCGTCGATCACTGTGCGCGTGCAACCCTGTCCGACGCGAACTTGTTGCGCGCCCTGATGGGAGAAGTCGCAGCCGAAGCCCGCCTCCCCCCTCTGGCACATCAGGTTCGCCGGGGGGCTGGGACAGGCGGCGGTGCCTCGAGGGGCGCGCCTCTTAAATCGCGGCGGGTCTCGTAACAGGACCCGCCACCGAATGGAGATCGTCGCAGCCTGCGCCACGAAGATGCTTGGCGTCCGCCCCTCCCGCCACGAGCCGAGAACCGCCAAACGAAGATCGAAGAGCGATCCGCTGCGGGCAAAGGCAAAGCGCGTCCTACGCGACGTTTCCCACCGTGGAGAATTTTGGCGAGCAGCGTAATCTTACCGGCACTCCTGACGCCCCAACATACTTCAACGTTCCTATTTCCGCATGAAGCAGATCCGTCCCGCCCTTGCGGCGCTTTTTCTTTGCGCCGCTCCGCTTTGCCCCGCCGACCTCAAGGTCCACTGGCAGCTCGATGAAACCAGCGGCGCGGTGGCGGCGGATAGCTCGGGGAATGGGATCGACGGCGCATGGCAGGGACCGGGAGCCGATGCGGGCTGGGTGCCGGGCGGCGGCGTAGACGGCGGCGGGTCGGTTTCATTCAGCGGGGTGAAGCCCGATTCGTTCATCACCTCATCGTTCTCGGCGGTTTCGGGCGCGCCGTTCACGATCTCGGCGTGGGTCAAGACGGCGGCGGCGGGCAACAACGGCGCGGTCTATCTGGGCGATGGCGGATTTGGCGACCGCTACTACGTGGTGCGCGTCCGCGATGGCTTCGGCTGGGCGAACGCGCGCAATACCTCGGAGGTAAACGCGACGGGATCGACGGCGATCAACGACGGCCAGTGGCACCATCTGGTCGGCGTGTATGCGGGCAACGCCGACCGCAAGATCTATGTGGACGGCGTCCTGGAGGCGTCGAGCACCACCAACGTAAATGCCGTGACGCTGAACCGATTCGGCATCGGGGCGCTGACCCGCAACACGCCCTACAATCCGGCGGATATGTTCACCGGCGAGATGGACGATGTCGCGCTCTGGGACCGCGCCTTCTCTGCGGCAGACGTGGCGGCGGCGCGCGCGCTGATCCTGCTGGGCGCGGGCGACGCGGCAGATGTCGACCCGCTGATGGCGGCGTTCGGCAGCCAGGGCACCGCCGCGATCGCCGGGCGGACGTGGGAATACGCGACCGGATTGGCGGGCGCGCTTGGCGCGTTCGGCGGCAGCCTCGCTACCGGCGATGCGTTCGTCGTCCTCGATGCGGCGGGCAACGGGATGCGCGTGGGCAGCGAACCCGGCGACCCGGTCGTCAACGATTTCTCGGCGGCTCCCGCCCAGATCTATCTCGGCGAAAGCGCGACGCTCAGCTGGGACGTGGCGGATGCGGATTCGGTCGCGATCGACCAGGGGATCGGAGACGTCGAAGCCACCGCCGGCACGCGCTCGGTCTCGCCCGAGGTGACCACGACCTACACGCTGACCGCAACGAACGGGCAGGGCGACACGGTGCGCCAAGCCACCGTCGCCGTTGTCCCGGACCCGGTCATCGTCAGCTTCACGATCTCGCAAAGCCCGTCGGTCGCCGGCCAGCCGGTCACCCTTTCGTGGGAGGCTGAGAACTTCACCTCGCTGGCGGTCGACGGCGGCGTCGGCGCGCTGACCGAGGCGAGCGGCAGCCTGCAGGTTTCGCCTGGGACGAACACGACCTACACGCTGACGGCGACCAATGCGCAGGGATCGGCGACCGCGCAGGTCACCGCTGAAGTGCTCGCCCCAGCGTTCCCGGTTCTGCACTGGGCGCTCGATGAATCCGCCGGCTCCGCCGCGCCGGACTCGGCGGGCGGCCACGATGGCAGCTTGATCGGCGGACCGGTCTGGGATCCGGCGGGCGGCGCGATCGGCGGGGCGCTGGTCTGCGACGGGACTGACGATGTGGTGCGCTACGACGCCGCGCCGATCGCCGGCTATCCGTTTGTCATGAGCGGCTGGGTCAAGACCTCGCAGATCTCCCGGCAGATCGTCGCCCACCTCGGCAATTCGCTGGCCAACACGGAATATTTCGCGATTGGGGTCAACAACACGACCGGCGATGCCTATCTCACCGCGCGAGATGGGGCGAGCTTTCAGGAAGCCGCCGGCGTTCTCGTCGCCGATGGCGCGTGGCACCAGCTTGTCGGTTTGTTTGAAAGCGATGGCAGCAAGAAGCTCTACGTCGATGGGTCGCTCGCCGCGACGATCGGCGGCGAGAAGCCATTCATCGCCACGGTCAACCGGTTCGCCTCCGGGCGGCTCGACCGCGCGTCACCCGCCGACCACCTGAATGGCAGCCTCGACGACATCGCGCTGTGGGCGGGCGGGCTGACGGCGGACGAGGTCGCGGTCTTCTATTCGTTTGGGTTGGGCGGCGGCACGGCGGCGCAATTCCCCGCCTTCCGCGACGCGTTTGCCGCGCAGGGCATCACGGTGGTCGGCGGCGTGCCGTGGGAATACGCCACCGGCTTGACCGGCGTGCCCGGTGAATCCGGCGGCTCGGTAGCGGGCGGCGACGCCTACATCGTTTTCGACAGCGCCGGCAACGGAATGCGCGTGGCCAGCCAGGGCGAGCCGATTGTTCTATCGTTCGCCGCCGACCGCGCGGCGATCGCCCCCGGCGTGCCGGTCACGCTTTCGTGGAACCTGTTCAATGCGACCTCGGCGACGATTGGCGGGGAGCCGGTCGACCCGGCGTCCGGCACCGCCGTTGTCAACCCTAACACAACCACCATCTACACGCTGGCGGCGACCAACGCGATGGGAACCTCGGAGGCGGCGGTCACCGTCACCGTGGCGGCGGAGGCGCAGCACCCGCGCATCGCCGAGTTCCTCGCCAAAAACGACAGCGGTCTCACCGACGACGACGGCGATCATTCGGACTGGATCGAGCTGCACAACCCGACTGGCTTTTTCATCGACCTCGCCGGCTATGCGCTGACCAACGACGCGGCGACCCCGGCGATGTGGGTGCTCCCGCCCCGCGTGCTCGCGCCCGGCGAGCGCATCGTCGTCTTCGCCTCGGGCAAAGACCGCGCCGATCCGGGAGCGGTGTGGCACACGAATTTCACCCTCGATGCCGACGGCGATTACCTCGCGTTGATCGGCGCGATGGCGCGGCAGTGATCCAAGAATTCGCCCCGGCGTTCCCGCCCCAGAGCACCGGCATCGCCTACGGCATCTCCGATGCGAACAGCGCGACCGGCTTCCTCGCGCCGCCCACGCCCGGCCAGCCGAACCTGACCGACGCCTACGATGGAGTGCTCAAGAAGAAGGTCGATTTCGCCACGCCGGGCGGCTTGGTGTTCGACGCCTCGATCAGCGTGGCGCTCACCCACGAGGACCCTGAGGCGACGATCCGCTACACGATGGACGGCTCGATCCCGACCGCCGCTTCGCCTCGCCTACACGGCGCCGCCGCTGGAGCTGGCGGGCACCGTATTGGTCAAGGCGGAGCCTTCCGCGATGGCTACGTGCCCGGTCCGCTCTCGCAAGAAAGCTATCTCTTCGCCGATGCCGAGATCGCCGCAGCTTCGGCAGCGATCTGCCGGTCCTCGTCATCGATACGTTCAACACGGCGCTGCCCCGCGATGACCGCGAGTTCAAAGACGCTGTTCGCCGGGCAGCCCGAGCTTGGCCGCCGACACCGGGCGCACGACGCTGACCGGCGCGCAGAGCGAGGGCGGCAACCCGGCATCCACGTGCGCGGCGAAAGCCGGCGCTCCCCGGCTTCAACAAACTCAACTTTTCGTTCGAGACCCGCAACACCGAGGGCGAGGACAAAGACGTGCCGCTCTTCGGCTTCCCCGCCGATTCCGACTGGGCGCTGCACGCCTCGGAGATCGACCGCACCTTCATCCGCGAGCGGCTGCCGCATTATCTGTTCAATGAAATCGGGCGCTATTCGGCGCGCAACCGACCGGTCGAAATCTTCCTCAACCAAGGCGGCGGGCAAGATCACTGCGGCGGACTACCGCGGTCTCTATCTTTTGATCGAGCGCGTCAAGCGGAGCAGTGACCGCGTCGATGTCGCCAAGCTCGACCCGCTCGAAAAACACCGGCGAGAACGTGACTGGCGGGCTACATCTTCAAAAAGGATATATGGACGCCGGCGATGTGAACGCGACCACCGCAAGCTCCCCACGGCAAGGTGACTTCGCATGATCACCTATCCGGCGGAGGATCGTATCACTGGCGCGCAGGTCGCCTACCTGCAATCCGGCCGCGATTTGAGGCGGCCTTCAATGGCGCTGAGTCGTTCACCGATCCTGCGACCGGCTACGCCGCCTACATCGATGTGGCGAGCTGGATCGATTTCGATCCAAGAATTCACCAAGGAGGGACCCCAAAGACTTTCAGCACCTATTTCCACAAAGATCGCGGCGGTAAGATCGAATGCGCTCGCTCTGGGATTTTGACCGTTCGTTCGGCAATACGCAGCGTCGGGCGAGAGCAGTTCCCGGAAGGCTGGCGCGGCGATGCGATCGGCGCGCGCGGCGTCTTCTGGGCGCGGCTCTTCCAGGACCCGGATTTCCTCCAGCTCTACATCGACCGCTGGCAGGCGCTGATGGAGACGCACCTGCACGAAGCGCATCTCTTCCCGATCATCGACGCGATGGCAGTTGAGGTGGGCGAGGCGAAGACCAACTTCCAGCCCGCCGGTCCGTACCGCTCGCCAATGTGACCCGCAGCCACCTGACGTTCCCGACCTATGAGGAGCACGTCGACTATGTGAAAAGTTGGATCAGCTCGCGGCTCGCCTGGGTCAAAACCCAGTTCACCGCCATGCCCCAGTTTGGCGATGCGCCGGGAGCTATCCCGCGCCGATCGCCCTGGAATTGGTCGCCGCGACGGGGACGATCTACTACACGACGGACGGCAGCGATCCGCGCGCGCCCGGCGGCGGGATCGCCGAAGGCGGGAATACATCGATCCGCTCCAACTCGCCGACACGGCGACGGTCACCGCGCGCGCCTTGGTCGGCGGCTCAGAGTACTTCGCTGACCGGGACGTTCATCATCGGCACGGCGGCGCTGGGCGACCTCGTCGTCAGCGAAATCACGCATCACCCCGCCGACCCGAGCGCCGCCGAGATCGATGCAGGCTTCGCCGATCCGGAACTCTTTCGAATACTCTGAGCTGATGAACATCGGCTCCGGCGAGATCGACCTTGGCTTGCTGCGACGGATCGGGCGATGCCTTCGCCTTCGATTTCACCGGCGCGGCGATCACGAAGCTCGCGCCCGGCGCGGGTCCTCGTCGCCCGCAACCTCGCCGCCTTCTGCGGCGCGCGGCTTCGCTGGTCGCCTCTACGAATATGGCGACCCTCACGGGCTCCGCTTCGACGGCGGGTCGAAGCTCGATTACCGGCGGCGAGCGGATCATCCTGACCGCCGACAACGCGGTGCTGCAAGACTTCGCCTGATGATGACGACGCCCTGTACCGACCGCGCCCGACACGGCGGCGGGCCAGCTCAGCTCCGGTTCTCGCCAACCTGCTGGCGAACCGCCGCCCGGCGAGCCGCAGAGCTGGGCGTCGAGCGCGGGCGGCGGCTCGCCCGGCGAGAGCGGCACCGCGCCCTTCGCCGGCTGGATCTAGGAGGCGACGACAACGGCAATCAGATCAGCAACTTCCTCGAATACGCGCTCGGCACCCAGGGCAGTGACCCGACCGCCGCGCGGAACGCCTACCGCGTCGAACTGCGTGACGACGGCGAAGTATGTTTCAGCGGCTCACCTTCGAATTCCAGATCAACCTCGCCGCCGAAAACGTCGAATACCACCCGCAGATCTCCGGCGACCTCAGTGGCTGGCTAAGCGGCGATACCGCGCTGCGCTACCTCGGCGAAACCAACCACGGCAACGGCACCGCCACCCGGACCTACCAAAGCCTCAGCGGAGCCCCCGGCGAAGAATTCGCCCGGCTCCTCGTCCGCCGCGCGGTGCCGCAGGCTACTCTCGCTCCGACTGTTGCAAGACGATGCGGAATCCCCGGTGGCCACCCGCGAGGTGGGCAGATCGCTATCGCGAAAGTCTAGCCTTCAGGTGCTCCCGGGCTTCGCGTTGAACCACGACCTGCCCCGCGCGACCCGGAGATCCTTCCTTCGGTCATCCGGCTTTCCGTCCACTCCCACACGTTGCCGGTGCTGGCCTCTGAACAATCCCGTGGGTAGGCGCGAAGCTGCGTTTCTACTGGTGCCGCGGGGAAAACCGTCCGCGCCCGCGATCAAGCCGTGTATCCATCTTGGCCCATTACGATCGACCGCGTCCGCGTAGCCGTAGTTTCCCTATCCTGCAGAGGGCGGCGGAAACGAGATCCCCCACGGGTAGGTTCCATCGTCCGCGCGTGCCGGTCGGCTGGCTCTCCTCCGCTCAAAAAGCGGCGATCCCCGCCGCCGCGCTCCATTCGCAAATGGTCGGCAGCCGATAGAGATCTTGCCCGCCGATCAGCCCGCGCGCGCGCTCCCGCCACGTCAGCCACGAGCAGAATCCCTTGGCGTCGAACCAGCTCACCCCGCACACCCCGGATGGGCGGGTGTGATATCAAATCCTGGCTGAGACCAACTGTCGGACAGTTGCTGCCAGCCATCGCGGCACAGCGACCGCATTCCCTCGGGGTTTGGCGCCCCAAACTGGGCGCGCTCCAGCCATTCGTAGAGGTTCCTCCCGGTCGTCGCTTTGCCAGACCGCCGAATAGACCGAAAAATCCAGCACCCTTTGTTTCAAAGATACAAAACAGGATCGGCTCCCCTCGATGCGGATGAACGGCATCCCCAGAGAATTGGTAAAAGCCGGGGTAATGGCTTCGCCGGGAGCCACCCAAAACGGAGGCGGTTCTCTCATGTCAGCCCGGATCGCCGCAGGATACCAAAGCCAGCCCCCGCTGCCGCCGCCCCGAAACTCCAGCGCCAGCCACCGCCGCTGCCAGCCCAGCTTCAGCGCGGCGGCTGAGGCAAGCGGCCTTCGCCAAAGCCGCGCGCGTCCGCAAATCGCCGCAGTGGATCAGCACTGGCGAGCGCCCGGTCCACCACCGCATCTACCCGCCGCGAGCACCCGG
This sequence comes from Verrucomicrobiales bacterium, assembly GCA_041395145.1. Lineage (GTDB taxonomy): Bacteria > Verrucomicrobiota > Verrucomicrobiia > Verrucomicrobiales > DEV007 > JAWLBD01. The sequence goes on from JAWLBD010000021.1 coordinate 77,477, forward strand.
ACTTGGCGGACGGCGGCGGCGATCCGTCCGGCGCGCGGCGGCTGCCCGCAGAGCAATTCATGCAGCAGGACGCCGAGCGAATAGACGTTCTGACCGGGCGTCCGCCGGTCTCGCCCGGCCACCACCTCTGGCGCGACATAATGGCGCGCCGAGCGCCCTGTGCGTCAGCGGCGAGATGCCCGCCGATTGCCCGAGCCCTGGAAATCTGCCAGCATCGCCTTACCGTTCTTGGCGATGATCACATTGTTTGGCTTGATATCGCGATGGACCAGCCCGGCATCGCGTTGCCGCCAGCGCCTCGCCAACGTCTCGCATCCAGGCCAGCGCCTTATCCACGGGCGCCGCGCCTGATTTCAGGATCTCGCGCAGCGTTCGGTCCGTCGATGAACTCCATGGCGAGATACGGGACCCCATCGACCTCGCCCACCCGTAGATCTCCGGGATGCCCGCGTGGGTCAGCTTCATCAGCGCCTGCACTGCGCCGGACCCGCGCGTGCGCCTCCGGTCTCCCAGCAGGTCCGCGCGCAGCACCTTCAGCGCCGCCGCCTTGCCCGATGGCATCTGCACTAGATAGACTTCGCCCATCCCGCCGCTGCCCAAGAATCGGGCGAACCGATACTCCGGCAAACGCGCCGCCAGCGCCTCCATATAGCCGGTTCCCGCCAGCGTCGTATCCCATGACGAAACCAGGGAGCGCGCCACGCAGACCGGGCAGATTCCGGCATCCGCCTCTCCATAGGACTGCCGCACCGCGGGCATCGGTGATCATTTGCGGTCTCAGGGGTGTCGTCGTCGGCGCTTTCCATGGTCAAAGCCTAGCATCCAATCCGGGCGCGGCAACCCATCGCCCGTCAGGCATGGTTGGCGACCAACCCCATAAGATAGTGCTCCTCCTCCGCGACTCCTGGCCGGTCCGACACCGTCTGCGCAACCTCCAGCCGCAGATATTCCTGCAACTGGGCGCGCAGCCGATGGACCCGCATCCGCGCTGCCCCTTCGCCTAATCTCGCCTTCTCGCCCCTGCCCCCTTGATCGACGATTCTCCTCGCCCATCAGGCATGGCAAGAGGGCGTCAAAGATCTCCGGAGACCGCGCCCGGCAACTGCTCCGAAAATTCGCCATCGCCCGCCGGTAAACGACCAGCGCCCATTGCCGGTCGAATTCGACCGCCGCCGCCTCGGCTGCCTCGTCCGAAACAACTTCCAGCGGGATCGACTCCAGCGAGACCACCTTGCCCCCGCCCCGCTTCTGCCTCATCTGCCGCCGATACCGTGCGCCGCATAATGCCGAAGTCCCGCCCTCAAAAAATCCCGCAGCCGCCCCTTCGCTGGATCCGCCTGCCCCAGCGTGCCAGATTCGATCAGGTTCTGGCAGAAACCCTGCAACCAGATCCTCCGGCGTCAGGATCCCGGTAGCCCAGCGACTTCGCAAACGTGAAAAGTGCACCCAATACGCTGATAGCAAACGGCTTAGCGCCTCATTCCGATCCGCCTCCGCCGGTACCTGCAACCGCCCGACCAACTGCCATGGCGTATCGGGAAAGGACTGCGGGGTATGGGACATCGGAAGGTTTTTTCGGAAATCTTGTGACGTTTGGGGCGGGAATGCAAATTGACTATATAGCCTAAACAAAATTTTAAGATCGTATTCCGTGATTTCCACTCCCGCCATCTCCTTTTTAAATAAATTATCGCTATTGATAGTTTTCGGTATGCTGTTTGGATTTCGCTTTATGCGGGCAGTTCTGAACGAGCGTTTATCGCATCGCAGTTGTTTGGTATTCCTAGTGCATCAATCGACGGTCAAACGGCGCGAATTATAATCACAACCCATGGGGAAGTATTCAACAAATTGTGGCTACGTAAATGGACATACAGGGCTAGATATTCAAACGAAAAGTGTCGCGGGTGCGCTGACCGCAGATGAGGTTTTTTATTCGGTATCAAAAGGGGTTGTCGAATCCTACGGAACCGACGCCTACAAGACGATTTCTGTATATGATCCTGATCGGGATGTGACGGTTATTTACTTGCACGCGAGGTCGTCGTCTGTGTCCCAAGGTCAGGAGGTAACGATTAGTACGCCGCCGTTAGGTATACAAGGGGATTCGGGGTCTCCGGGTGCCGAGCATGTTCATCTAGAAGTAAGGCCAGGTCGCCGCAGCGGAGGCGCCTGCGACCGGATTCTCACGCTGGATCCTGAGGTCGAGATACTGCAATATTTCTACAGGCTCGCCTGCTGTTGCTTGGATTCAATCGGTGCCTACTGTCTCTCAAGGCTCAGTCTATTTCGACTGGCAAACAACAAGTTGGTCGAACCCGCCTTCGGGAGTGGGGCGATCAATGCTGCGCAATATCGCCTACAAATCCGCAAAGTTGGTCAAACGTCCTACTTCGATCTCGACAGCAGCAAATGAGACCAGCGCCAGTTTCCCGTTAATCAGGGATTTACCTCTCCCACTGAATTCACCTGGGATTCATCATCGACTTCACTTCCTGGCGTGGCGTATGCTCCCCATCCCCGGAAGAAGTTTACGACGGCGAATTCGCGCCGACTACAACGTGGCGGGACCTACCACTCGACGTATCGGGGAAGGCGGCAGTCTTAATTCTGCTTCTATCCCCGGCAAGACGTTGAGCAGCCTCGCCATCTCCGGCGGATCGAGTTCTTGGGAGAGAACGACTTCCGCGATTTACCGCGACCGCCTATTTCAGCGACGGATCCAGCCGGATCGTGACCTCGGCGGCGGTCTGGAACGAGGGAAGCCCTTACATCATCTTTGACTCGGACCTGGCGACCTATCCGGGTCGGGTCCACAGTCAGGGAGGTAACCGGGGACCAAAGCGCTACTCTCGGCAAGCCACACCTACGGCGGCGGATGAAGTCAGCGATCAAGGTCGTCACCATTCTGGATACGTCACCCGGCAAGACGCTGAGCAGCCTCGCCATTCCGGCGGATCGAATTCTTGGGAGAGAACGACTTCCGCGATTTTACCGCGACCGCCTATTTCAGCGACGGATCCAGCCGGATCGTGACCTCGGCGCGGTCTGGAACGAGGAAGCCCTTACACTCATCTTTGACTCGGACCCGGCGACCTGGTCCGGGTCGGGTCTACAGTCAGGAGGTGACTGGAGACCAAAGCGCTACCTTTCGGCGAGCTACACTACGGTGGCGTGACGAAGTCAGCGATCAAGGTCGTCAGCCGATTCAAGACACTACCGCTACTGCGTGGCGGGAACCGCGAACCCAAGTCCTCAAACGGCGCTATCACGCTGACAACGCCCACGCTCACGTGGGAGAGCGGCGGAAATACGGTTGAATACCGGATTTACTTCGGATCGACTCGACGCCGGATGCCGGGGAAGACCGGGGTCTCCAGACCGCCTCTCCTGGGCTAATGCGCCGGGAACCTCCTCGCAGGCACTACTTATTACTCGCGTCGACGCCTCGAAATAGCGCCGGCAGCGACCGAGGGCAGGTGGTCATTTACCGGGGTGCGGTTTCCGACGCTTACGATCGATACGTATCAGGATTTTGATAAAGCAGGGGGAGCACATTCTTTCGGCGTCACGAGCACGGCGTGGTCATGGAGCGCTGATGCTGATGTGGGTAGCAGCCTAGCGGCATCGCAGACGGGCATAAAGACGTTCACCTACGATGTCGCCGCGAACACCACGGCGAGCGTTCGCCTTGCCAAGATCTATTTTTGTGCAGGGCGAGATCACTCGGGTTCATTCGATCGCTCAAGAGGCGGGCACAGGTGAGGACGACCATGGAAACTCCACTGGCGCCGCCACCCCGATCTACTCACAACAGCCCGGATTGCAGGCAGCTTGATGATGACGACGCAGACTTCTTTCAGATCGAGCTTTGCAAGAACCTTCTCTGCTTCTAGCTTACACAGAAAGCGAAAGCGGCACGGATACCTAAGTGGATCACTTTTCATCAATGGGGAAGATGTCTTGGTTAGGCGACGACAAATATGGAGGTGGCAACAACATGCGCCTTCGGCAGGAGTCGCTCCCCGCAGGAACCTACTACATCCGCGTTTCGGGTCCTCTCGGGAACGAGTCCGGACCCTACTCTCTGACGGTCAAAACGTTGCCCGCCAGCATGGCGAGGATCACCTCTATCCAGCCGATCGCTCAGAATGCGAGTCCGCGCATCGGGTTCGAAAAGCAACTCGGCTGGTATTACTACCTCCAGCGGAGCGGGGACGGCAAGAACTGGACGACGTGGTTTACGTTTTACCCTGATGAAGGCGGCGTCCGCTTTGTCGATGACTCGGGCATGCTGAACACGGCGGATCAGATGCTCTACCGGATCGCCATCACCGAAGACGGATTTTTTGGGTTCAGTTCGGGCGAAATCGGCGAGACGGGTGTGATTGGAAGTCTGTGTCGAGCGGCGTCCGTGGACCGTGGTGCCGCGTCAATGGAGGGAGCGCCGCCGATGGAAGGGCGCTGCGCAATCCGGGCGTCGCGCCGCCACGTCTCCCCTCCTGGGAGGGGTCGGGGGTGGGTCAGCGGGCATCGGACGACCGTGTTGGGATCGGTCCCGAGGGGCGCCCTATTTTATCGGTAATCCGTGGGTTTCAAGCGAGTTACTCCTTTTTCTGCCCACCCCTAAATCCCCTCCCTGGGAGGGGACTTCTGCGGCGCGACGCCCAGCTTCATCTGATCTAGGGCGAAACAGGTCTTCTTCGCCCCGCCGATCACCGCCACGGCTCTCGGCAATCAATTTTATCTGAGATTGGACGGGCTGCGGGAATATGAATCCGCTGCAATTCTGTCCTTCAGTTTCATTCACACCCCGGCGAGACCTCGGAGTTGACGGGTGGCGATGGGATGCGCCAAACTGCGGGCATGAAACCGCTCCGCCTCTTCCTTGCCGCCGCTCTTTCCCTAATCGCTGCCCGCGCTTTGCCGGCGGCGGATGAGGCGGAGGTGATCCGGCTGGGGATGATCGGGTTGGATACGTCGCATGTGGTGGCGTTTACGGAGACGATCAACAATCCGGCGGCGAAGGGGCATGTGCCGGGGGCGAAGGTGGTGGCGGCGTTTAAGGGCGGGAGTCCGGATATTGAATCGAGCATCACGCGGGTGGATGGCTACACCGAGACGCTGCGGGACAAGTATGGCGTCGAGATCTTGCCGACGATTGAAGAGGTGTGCGCGAAGGTCGATGCGGTTTTGATCGAGAGTGTGGATGGGCGGCCGCATCTGGAGCAGGCGCGCAAGGTGATCGCCGCCGGGAAGCCGCTCTACCTCGACAAGCCGGTGGCGGGATCGCTGCGGGATGCCGTCGAGATTTTCCGGCTCGCCAAGGAGGCGGGCGTCCCGATCTTTTCGTCCTCGTCGCTGCGCTTTGCCAAGTCCACGCAGGCGGTGCGCGGCGGCAGCATCGGCGCGGTGCAGCGGGCGGAGACGTTTAGCCCGGCGTCGCTGGAGGAACATCACCCGGACCTGTATTGGTATGGCGTCCACGGCTGCGAGGCGCTCTTCACCGCCATGGGCACCGGCTGCGAGAGCGTGGTGCGGCGGCAGACGCCGGAGGGCGGCATCGAGGTGGAGGGCAAGTGGCAGGGCGGGCGCGTCGGGATCTTCCGCGAGGGCAAAGGCTATGGCGGCAAAGCGGTCGGCGAGAAGGGCGAGGCGGAGATCGGGAAGTTCGACGGCTACGAGCCGCTCGTCGCCGAGATCGTCACGTTTTTCAAAACCAAGAAGCCGCCGGTCGCCGCCGAGGAAACGATCGAATTGTTCGCCTTCATGGAGGCGGCGGACGAGAGCAAGCGGCGCGGCGGCGCGGAGGTGAAGCTCGCGGAGGTGCTCGCGAAGGCGAAGGGCGAGTAGGTTGACCCGCGCCGGTTGGTCTCGGGCGCGGAATTTGAGGCGAGCCTTTGCGGGGCGGCGAATGCGATGCATCATTTTGGGACCTATGCTCACGCGTTTGTCCATCGCGGCGGTTGCCGCCCTCGCCGGGATCGCGGTCGCGGCCGCCCGCGCCGAGGCTCCGCGCCTTTCCGGCGGGGCGGGTGCCGATGCGCTGCATGCGGCGATCCTGCCGCAGGCGGACGAGGATGCGTGGGCGCAGATCCCGTGGGAGGCTGACCTGTGGCGCGCGCGCATCCGGGCGGCGGACGAGGGCAAGCCGATCTTTCTTTGGGAGATGGACGGCAACCCGCTGGGCTGCACGTGAAACAATGGCATCGGGGATCGCGAGTTCGCGTTCCAGGACCCGGCCCTCCGCCGCCTCATCTCCCGGCGCTTTGTCCCGGTCGCCGAGAACGATGCGTTCATCCGGCACCAAGAGGACGCCGAGGGCGATTTCTTCCGGCGCATCCTCGCGCAGCGCGCCGACCGGAAGGACGACGCGCAGACCGGGCAGGGGCACTATGTGCTCACCGCCGCCGGCCAGTTGCTCGCTTTCGACAATCAGTGGGGGCCCGCCGCGCTCCGCCACGTCATCGACCACGGCTGGCAGAGCTGGGAGGCGCTGCCCGCCGAGATCACCGCGCCCAAGGCGATCGCGATCCTCGACCTGCCGGCGGAAAAGCGCGACCCGCGGGCGGTCCAGGCGCTGCCCGCCGACGGCGTGCCGGTTGCGGTTTTCGCCCGCGCGCTGGCTCCGGGACCGGGCGGCGCGCTGCGCCGCCTCCGCGTGCCGGGCCGCACCGACCAGCCGGGCGATTACTCGCTGCGCGGCTTCGGCGCAGGGCGCGACATGCTTTTGGCTGCGCAAGGCGGAGTGGCTCGCCTTGCTCCCGTACTGGCGAGGAATCGGGCGAAAGCGCGGCAGCGAGAGGATTCGGCGCGCGCGTTCCGCGACCCGGTCGCCCGGCGCATCGCCCGCTACCATCTCGTCGATACGACCCGGGCGAGCCGCCGCATTGGAAGCCCGAGGAGGTCCGTGCCATCGAGATCACGATCCGGCTCGCCGGTCCTACTTCGCGCCGAAATCTCGCGCTCACTTCGCCATGGAGACCGCCGACGCCCAGCGCGGGTTCCACGGCGAGATCCGCGGCACGCTGCGCTATGTGCGCACGCCGAACGTCGCCCGCCTCCTCGAATTCAAGGTCGTCGCGCTTGGCGAGCATTGGGGCGAGGGCGATTTCAACCCCGGCTCCCGCCCCGGAAAGAACCCGCTCCGCATCGCCTTCGACCTCGCCACCGATCCCCGCGCCTGGAGCCTCCCGCCGCAGGGGGCTAAGCTGGGGCGACGACTACTGGGGCGGGGCAGGGGAGTGAGCGCGCCGGCTGGCTAGCGGACCGCTCGCATTGGCGGACCGCTCGCATTAGCGGACCGCTCGCATTAGCGGACCGCTCGCATTAGCGGACCCGCTCGCGCTAGCGGACCCGCTCGCGCTAGCGGACCCGCTCGCGGATCGCGATGAGGTCTTTCATCACGTTGTGCATCGCGCCTGACCAATCGGCGGTGCCGAAGGCGTCGTGGACCTGCTTGTAGAGAGCGTAGAGGTCCTGGTAGGTGCGGTGGTGCTGCGGGTTTGGCTCGAACACGCGGTCGCGCGTCTGGCACAGCCGCGCCTGGGCTTCCTCGACCTCGCGGAACTCGCCGCCGGCGACCGCGCCGAAGATGGCGGCTCCCAGCGCGCAGGTTTGCTCGCTGGCGGAGATTTTCATCGGGCGGCCGAGCACGTCGGCGTAGATCTGCATGAGCGCCGGGTTCTTGACCGCCAGCCCGCCGGTGTTGATGACCTCCTCGACCTTCACGCCGTATTCCTCGATCCGGTTGATGATGGTCAGCGCGCCGAAGGCGGTGCCCTCGATCAGGGCGCGGTAGATCTCGTGCGGCTGCGTGTGCAGCGTCTGCCCGAGCAGCAGGCCGGAGAGCCGGACGTCGACGAGGATCGTGCGGTTCCCGTTGTTCCAGTCGAGCGAGAGCAAGCCGGACTCGCCGGGCTTGAGCGCGCCGATCTCGCTTTCCAGATAGGCGAATTTTTCGTCCATCGTTTCGCCGAAGCGGTCGGGCACCAAATTTTTGACGAACCAGAGGAAGATATCGCCGACCGCGCTCTGGCCCGCCTCGATCCCGAAGTATCCGGGCAGGACCGAGCCGTCCACGATGCCGCAGACGCCGGGGATGTCGGCGAGCGGGCGGCCGTTGGGCGCGACCATCAGGTCGCAGGTGCTGGTGCCGAGGATCTTGACCAGCGTTCCCTCCTTCACGCCCGCGCCGACCGCGCCCATGTGCGCGTCAAATGCGCCGACCGCGATGGCGACGCCGGGTTTCAACCCGAGGCGGTCCGCCCACTTCAGGCTGAGCCGGCCGGCGAGCTGGTCCGACGTTTTCGCCTTCTTAAAGAGGCGGTAGCGCAGCTCGCCCAAGCCGGGGCGCAGCGCGTTGAGGAATTGCTCGTCCGGGAGCCCGGTCCAGTCCGGCGCATACATCGCCTTGTGCCCGGCGGCGCAGACCGAGCGCGCGATGCTCTCCGGGCGGGTCGTGCCGGTCAGCAGCGCCGGGATGTAGTCGCAGTGTTCGACGAAGCTGTGCGCCGCGTCGAAGACATCGCCCGCCGTGTTGGCGAGGTGCAGGATCTTCGCCCAGAACCACTCCGACGAATAGGTGCCGCCGCATTTCGCCAGAAAGCGCGGGCGCATCTCCTTCGCCAGCTCGGTGATCTGCGCCGCCTCGGCGTGCGCGGTGTGGTCTTTCCACAGCCAGACCTGGGCGTCGAGCCGGTCTTTGAACTCCGGCTTCATCCCCAGCGGCACGCCGTCTTCATCCACCGGGATGATCGTCGAGCCGGTCGTATCGACACCGATCCCGACGATGTTGGCGACGTCGAACGCCTTGTCCTTTTTCTTCGCCTGGGCGACCGCGCCTTTGATGATCGCCTCCAGCCCATCCACGTAGTCCTGCGGGTTCTGGCGGGCGACATTCGGGTCGCGCGGGTCGGTCAGGATGCCCATCTCGCCGGAGGGATAGGCGAAGACCTCGCTGCCCAGCTCTTCCCCGGTTTCGAGGTCGATCAGCAGGGAGCGGCAGGAATTCGTGCCGTAGTCGAGTCCGATGGCATAGCGTTTCATAAAGGCGGATCAGGGGTGGAAAATCCGCCGTAGTTGCCGCCAAGTCGCCCCCCGGTCCAGCGGAAATTCTAGAATTGGCGGGCGTGGGCAACGCTTCATCCTAGGCGATAGCGTCGCCGCCGAATCGGCTTCGATCCCGCTTTCGAGATCGTCCAAGCACCGAGGGCAGTCGCTAAGGCGATGAATTTCATGAGTTCAACGGCGACGAGCGGATGGCCGATCACGGAGGCCGCGCCGGTCGGGATCGTTGCGGCGACCCATGCGACAATGACCAAGGCTGCCGTGCAGCAGCAGGCGCAACATGCTGCCTGGGCCGTGCGATGTGCCCGGAGCGCTACGCGCCTTTCCCTAGCAGATACTTGTCCATGCGGGCGGCGATTTCTTTCATTCGCTCCAGCGGTCCCCCGGAGACCTCTGCGGTCGCCCAGCCGGAATAGCCGATGGCGGCGAGAGATTCGCGGACGGCGGGCCAATTCACATCGCCGTCGCCGATCTTGCAGAAGTTGTTCTCCTTGCCCCAGTCTTTGCAGTCGAGCTTTTTGATGCGCTTGCCTAGGGTGCGGATCCACTGCTCCGGCTTGCCGTATTTCTGGTGGTTCCCGATGTCGAAGTAGGAACCAGTCCATTCGCTGCCCAGGGCATCGAGGTATTCGGCCAGTTTGTCGGCGCTCTGGTCATCCGGACCGTCGTGCTGGTAGCAGAAGCCATTCCAGACGTTCTCGATCAAAATGTGGATCTTCAGCTCTTCGGCGACCGGAAGAACTTTTTTGATTTGCTCAATAGACCTCTCCCACACCTGATCCTGATTCTCGTTCTTCTCATCGGCAACGCGCCCGGGAACGAGAAGGACGGAGGTTCCACCCACCAGATGGGATTCGCGGACGGCGGTTTCTAGGGCGGCGCGACCCTTTTCGCGGGTTTCCTCGTCCGGGCTGGAAAGGCGGATATTCCAGTGCACCGAATCGACGACACCGTGGATCGGGAATCCGGTTTCTCGGCTTGCTTTGAGCGCCTCCTCTTTGTTTACACCGCCGGGCGAATCCAACTCCACGCCGTCGAATCCTGCCTCGCGTAGCGCTTTAAATCGCTCGGCAAGCGGCAAATCGCTCTTAAACATGCCAAACTTGACCGCCTTTTTTATGGCTCGCTTTCCCCCTGATTCGTCTGCCGCCAAGTCGAAAGGCGGGCAAACAGAGGTGGCGGTGATGGCGAGGGATCCGGTTTGGAGGAAGCGGCGGCGGTTCATGGCAAGGCGGGCTGGCAGGGGTTTGGTTCGGAGATTCTAGAAAACCACATTTCCGCACTCTTTGCACCCTACAAAAGTGCTTTTCGCTGCGTCCGCCTAGGCACTTCTTCCGCTGCCTCGTTCGCAACGATGGCGACAAGATTGCGCCGTGCGACGCAACGGCAAAAACCAATCAAGCAACTCAGGACTTGCCAAATTATAAAAATTATAGTAAATATGGATATCAGGCAGAGTGAGATCTTAAAATCTGCCTCTGCCCGATTATTTTGATTGATTTAATAATTGCAATTCCTTATTGCAATACGATTCTAACTAGCTTTCAAAACTGACGCTATGGCAAAAATCCTAATCATTGATGACGAGGCGGCGATCCTCAATCTCATGTCCCAGCTCTGCCGCCGGCTGGGACATCAGGTCGAAGCATACCAGACCGGGCGGGAAGGCATGGCTGCGCTCGAGCGCGAAGTGCCTGAACTGCTCATCGTGGATCTGAGAATCGGGGACATGGACGGGATGCAGATCATCAAGCGTTGCAAAGCCGATTACCCGAGTATGAACATCATCATGGTGACGGGGTATGGCAGCGTGGAGGTGGCGGTCGAGGCGATGCGCCACGGCGCGTTTGATTATCTCGCTAAGCCGTTCGAGCTAGACGATTTGCAGCGGACGATCAACCGCGCGCTGGCGGTGCAGAGCGGCGGGGCGAGCGACGCCTCGTTCCCGATGGATGAGACGCTGACCTCGGAGACGAAGCTGATCGGCGAGAGCACGCAGATGCGGGACATCCTGAAGCTGGTCGATAAGATCAAGGACAGCGACAGCCCGGTCTTGTTGGAAGGCGAGTTCGGGTCCGGCAAGCAGATGGTCGCCCGCGCGATCCACAACGCCAGCCGCCGCAACCCGGCTCCGTTCAAGATGCTCCAGTGCAGCTCGCTGCCGGAGGATTTGCTGGAGCAGGAGCTGTTTGGCACCGGCGGCAGCCACACCATTTTCAACCGCGCCCAAGGCGGGACCGTCTTGCTGGAAGAGGTCGATCTTCTCCCGCAGCGCCTGCAAAGCCAGCTCGACCACTTCCTCGAAGACGTCAACGGTCGGCGCTTGCGCGGCACGCTCCCGTCGAACCTCGATTTCCGCTTCATTGCGACCTCGTGCGACCGGCTGGAAGAGTGCGTGAAAAAGGGGTCGTTCCGCCAGGATTTCTACTACCGCATCTCGGTCATCCCGATCCACATCCCGCCGCTGCGCAAGCGCAAGGAGGACATCCCGCCGCTGGTCGATCACTTCCTGAGCAATCACGCGAAGCTGACCGAGACGAGC
>JAWLBD010000022.1:0-88958 GCA_041395145.1 Verrucomicrobiales bacterium
CCAACAACATTGTCAGCGCCTCCGCAGGACCGGCTACGATTGTATGGACATACTCCAAAGATCAGGCGGTGAGCATTTTCCGGAAAGGTAGCGACGGGAAACTGGTGAGGCACATACTGACTTTCGGCTTGCAGGCGCAATACATGCGGGACGAAGTCTACTTTCCGACTTTCGAGAAGGATAAAGTAATTTGGAGGTATAAGTCAGAATCCAGTGACCCGGTCGCTATTTGGGAATTCTCTGGAGACCGTATCGAAGATATTGGAATCGGGGAATATAAGAGGGCAGATCGGGTGTTTTATGAAATTGGCAAGAAAGAAGGCGATTAGCGTGGTATAGTGGCAATGTTGGACCGCCCGGGGGCATTATTTTTCTTGCCTTTGTAATATTTTTATCTCTTCATAATAATAAACAGGTAGCAGTTTATAAAAAAACTCAAGGTCGTCTTTTGATGGAGCGGCTCCTCCTTCAATTGCTTGAAAAGCGAAGTCGCTTTCAGGTCCCTTTCCGATGGCAAAAGACATAGGGTCCCTCCCGGTGAATTCCAGCACGACCAAGATCCTCGCATCAACTTCTTTTTGGGATTTTAACCCTTGGTGGGATGGCAGGGTCCAGCTCGAAATTATTTTTTGCGCCCGTCGTCCTTCATGAAGCCCTCCCTCCACTTTTACGCTATACCGATTTTTAAGGCTCTCCCCATCAATAGGTGCAAATGTATCGGCACCGTAAGAAAGGTGATACACAGTAATCCCAGTGCAAAGAACTGTTTCTTCGGAATGCGCTTGTAAAGAGGCGCTGATTAACATCAGTAATGTAAGAATTTTATTGATATTAGTCATGGCATGTCGTGATGGTTGATTCATTTTATTACGTTGAAATTCTTCCAAGTTCGCCTGAATTCTTGCGACTAAGATAGGGCGGGCAATCAGAGGGGGCGATCACCGGCCTTCGGCGGATGCCTTCGCGCTAGCTAAGACGATCCGGAACCCGATGTCGTGGGCGCGCAGGGAATTCCAGCGGTTGCTCAGTTGGTAGCCATAGCCGCCGAGGTGGTCGTTGGACCAGGAGGCTCCGCGAAACGCGATTTTTCCCTCGGCGTCCGGCGCGCCGGTCCACTCCCAGACATTGCCCGCCATGTGGTGGAGGCCGAACCGGTTCGGCGCGAATGCGGTGGCGGGTGCGGTTTCGGCAAAGCCATCGTCGTATGGCGCGAGCCGGCTTTTCCGATAGGTCTTCGCATAGGCGACGTCGCCGAAGTTGCCCGCGCCCTCGCCCGGCGGCAGCGCGTTGCCCCACGGATAGGGACCGTGGAAGTCGGCGGCGAGCGTCCATTCGGCGTCGGTCGGCAGGCGATATTCTTGGTCGGGGCGGATCGCGCCGGTGGCCCGCTCGCGCCCGGTCAGCCAGCCGCAGAAGGCGAGCGCGTCCTCGTAGCTCACGCCGATGACCGGATGGTCGCCGCCTTGCGCAAAGCCGGGGTCGCGCCAGGTCGCGTCGAAAACCGGGTTGCTTGCGTCGCCCGGCGGCAGGCGAAAACAGGCGGGCGGCTCGCCATCGAGGTAATTCGAGGCCTCCACGAATTCGGCAAAGTCCCGCACGCGCGTCTCCCAGGCGGCGAAGCGGACGCTGGTGCCCTCGACCGCATGCAGCGGGATGCCGAGCGAATTGATGATCGGGGGCGGCGGCTCATCGATGCGGCCTCACTGGCAAATGCGGCGGCTCCCAGGCGGTGGCGCCGAGCGCCGGGGCGGCGAGCGCCGCGATCTGCCAGGCGCGCCGCCTTCCCGGCTGACTGGCATGAGCCGCGCGCGCAAGCTCCGCCGCCATCGCGCTGGCGGAGGCGAACCGATCCGACGGCCGGTTTCGCAAGGCGCGGAGCACGGCGGCATCGAGGCGGCGCGCCTCGGGATCGGCGGCGGCGAGCGTCGAGGGCGGCTCGAAGTCGCCGACCGGCGGCGCGCCGGCCAGCATTTCATAGAGCACCGCGCCGAGGCTGTAGAGGTCGGCGCGCTGGTCGATCGAGGCGGCGCCGCGCAGTTGCTCCGGAGCCATGTAGGCGGGCGTGCCGAGCGCGGCGTCGGTCAGCGTGAGCGTGTAGTCTCGATCCGCCTCCGCGCGGGCGCCGACCAATTTGGCCAGCCCGAAATCGGCGAGCTTCACCGTGCCGTCCTCGGCGAGCAAGATGTTGCCCGGCTTGATGTCGCGGTGGAGCACGCCGCGGTCGTGGGCGGATTGGAGCGCCGCGCACAGGTCGGCGGCGATGCGGTGCGCCTCCCCCGCGGGCAGCGGACCGCCGGCCAGCCGGTCGCGGAGCGGCGCGCCGCCCACGTATTCCATCACCAGAAAGCAGAGGTCGCCCGCCTCGCCGGATTCGAAGACCGAGACGATGTTCGGGTGGTCCAGCTCGATCATGGCGGCGGCTTCCCGGCGAAAGCGCTCGCGAAATCCCTCGTCCGCGCTCAGCCCGGGCAGCAGCACTTTGATCGCCACCGCGCGCCCGTCCGCGATCCGCCTCGCTTTGAAAACCGCGCCCATCCCGCCGTGGCCGAGCGGCGCGACCGCATCGTAGCCCGGCACCGCGGCGGCCAGCTGGGCGGCGAGCGCCTCTGCATCGAACCAGCGCGCCTGCTGCCGCGATCCGCTGCTGCCGGGGGCGAGCGCCCGCGCCATCCCCGCCAGTTCGTCGGCGGTGAGCTTGTCGTCGGCATCGGGCGGCGTCATGGCAGGGAGAGTAGGGTCAAAGCGACGCCGCGCCCAGCACGCCGAAGAGATGGTTGAGCTCCGCATCGATATCCGCCGGGGTCGGGTGGGCGAGCGTCGCGCGCACCTCGCGGCGCAGCTCTTCGCGGAACGCCTCGCGCATGCGGTGGACCGCGCCCTTGGCGGCTCCCTCGCTGATGCCGAGCGCCGCCGCCGCCGCGCCGTAGCCGCCCGGCGGGGACCCGGACAAAAACGGGCGCAGCGCGGCAAAGCGGTCGCCGAATCCCTTCGCCTCAAACGCCCGGCGCACCGCGGCGAGCGCGTTTTCAAACAGACAATGCGCCCAGCTCCAGTCGAAGAGCAGCTCCGGCAGGCTGGGATCCCCCGGCTCGGCGAGCAGGCGCTCCTCCGCCCAATCGCCATCGACCGAAACGTGCGCCGCCTTGCCGCCGCGCCGCTCCGCGACCGCCTTCCGGTGCGCGTTGGCGGCAAAGTGCTTCAGGCAGGTGAGCAGGAAGCTGCGCAGCTTGCCCGCCCGCTGGTCGGCCAGCCGCAGCCGGTCCCGCTCGATCAGCCAGAGGAAAAAATCTTGGGTCAGATCCTCGGCCGCCTCCTTCGGCGTGCCCGACCGGCGCAGGTAGGCGTAGAGCGGAAACCAATAGATCTGGCAGAGTTCGTTGAGCGCGCGCCGCGATTCCGCCCCGCCTTGCTCCGACGCCAGCGCGACGAGGCTCCAACGTGTTTCTTGGAACCGGGCGGGGGATTGCTGATCTTCTGCGCTGCCGAGTTTTTCCACTTCAGGCAAATTATTGGCGGGCGGGATCTGTGTCAATGCGAGCGACGCCGCTAAGGCGATCCGGCGGGGGGCGCCGCAGGCTGAGTTCACGTCGCTGAGAAAAAGTCCCGTCATGCGACTCGCCGAAATCAGCCTCATGCTCCGCCCGCGCCCGATCATTCCGGTCGCCGAAGACATTCGGTCCCAAATGGATTTTGGGGAAAGAAATTCCTAAGAATCTGGCGGAATGGGCGTTTGGACGGCATCGCGACTTGCTAACCCGGGAGATAAGCGCTGGAAAATCGGTGGAGGATAATGGCTAGACATGCCGGAATCCTTTTGCTTTACTCCCCCGCCTTAGCCCCTATCGCGGCACCTTGAACCTCTCTCATCCATCCCAAAACAAAAAACCATGAGTCGTTACGCGTTCCCCCAGAACCTCCCCTCAACTGGCCTTAAGACCTCGATCCGCCTAGGAATCTTTCTCGCCGTTGGCGGTCTCCTTTTCGCTGCTGCCCCTGATTTGTTGGCGCAGGATGCCGCCGACACCGCCTCGGAGGCAGCCAAAGACAAGAGCATGCTGACCTTGATCAAAGAAGGCGGCTGGGCCATGTGGCCGCTCGGTCTCCTCTCCATCGGCGTCATCGCGCTGGCGGTTTACAACTTCATCCAGATTACCCGCGCCAAATACTGCCCGGTCGAGCTAAAAGCTGGCCTGATGGAGCACATGGCGAATGTCCGCGCCCGCAGCGCCATCGAACTCGTCGCTTCCAGCCCGAGCTTCCTCGGTCGCATGATCGCCTATTCCTTCCCGAAAATCGATGCCACCGACCCGGAGAACCTCGGGCGTGAGAACGTCGAGGAAATGATGGCGGAATTCTCCGTCCGCGAAAACCGCGCCGCGATGGGGCCGATCGGATACCTCTCGCTCATCTCCCAGGCCGCCCCGATGCTCGGGCTACTCGGAACCGTGTCCGGGATGATCGGCGCATTCAATACGCTGATGAACACCGCCGGCGCTGACCCCAATGCGCTTGCTGGAGACATCTCCGAGGCGCTCGTCACTACCGCGACCGGTCTTATCATCGCGCTCCCCGCCCTTTTCTTTTATTTCTTCTTCAAAAACCGCCTCGCCGACATGATCAGCGATTGCCACATCGCCGCCGAAGAAATGATCGACGCGAGCCTCATGGCGATCAATGCCGATCAGCACATGGCGAAAGTGCCAGAAGGTCTTCACGCTTAGATGCCCCGGCGTGGGGAGCGACGCTCCGCACGCTCGCATCTATTCGTCCCCTGAACTTCCCGGGGGTGGGGTTCTCACCCCCGGGTCAGTTCAGGCGGACCGAGAAAATGATCACCCTATTTTACCATGTCCAAGCTACAAGAATCTTTGGAACAAGCCGATGAGGCCAAGGGGGATCTCTCCCCGATGATCGATCTCGTCTTTCTGCTCCTCATCTTCTTCATGGTCGCCTCCACCATGATTCGGTTTCGCATGGACCCCGATGTGAAAATCCCGATCGGCGACGCGGCGACCAAGAAAACGACGGCGGCTGGGCGCGTGATTATTAACGTTTACAGCGATGAGATCACGGAGCAGAAAGGCGGTCGGCGGTTTGCCGATGAGTTTTCGAATCCTCTCACCGAGGATGAAATCACCGAAATGGTGAAAGAGGCGGATTTGAGGAACAAAAAGGCCAGCGTGGATACTTGGATCCATTTGCGCGCCGACAAAAACGCCCCGGTCGAGTTTACCAAACGAGCCGTGAAGGCGGCATCTGCCGCTGGCGTTATCGAGGTCGTTTTTAGCACCTACACGAACTAGCCAATTTAACATCTCCCTTTCCGATGGCCATTAACAAAAGATTTGAGATTGAAGAAGAAGAGCCGGAGATGAACATCGCGCCGCTGATTGACGTCGCATTCCTTCTCCTCATCTACTTCCTCGTCACCTCCACCCTCCAAAAGCAAGAGCAGGACCTAGGGCTGACCTTGCCCTCAGACAACCCGGACAAGACGCCGTTCAAGCTCGATCCGATGGTCATCAAGATCGATGTCCAAGGCAACATCTACAAAAACAAGGATCTTTTGATCCCCGCTCCGGCGGAGGGCGCGCACGGCACTGGGGAGCAGATGAAGCGGCTCCAGGACGAGCTGGCGACCTACAAAAAAATGGCGTCCGCCACCGAATCAAAGCCGATCGTGATCGTCGCGGCAGACGATAAATCCAAGCAGCAACGCTTTGTTGATGTGATCAACACCCTGGCCAAGGAGAAAATCACGAGCGTGACCCTCACGGGCTTCCGCGAGGACTGATTCTCCCTTGGTTTACCCCTGCGGCGCGGCACCCTGAGCAACAGATTTGCCACGGCAGAGAAGTTGCTAAGGATTCGGCGCCCTCCACCGTTTCGGTGGCAACCCCAGAAATTCCTGCGGCTCGCGGCGCCCCGCAGGGCGCGGCGACTCGTAACCACCCATAGAAAACCGCGAATCCCATGGACTTCAACGCACTTCTCCGCTCCCCCAGACGGCTGGGGATCGCTTTAGCCGCCGCTGCGGCAGTCGCTTTCATCTCGCTCGCCTCGCCTAAGGGCGCGGTCGCCCAAGACGACAATGGCGAGCAGCTCAACGCCCTCTACAACCGGGGCGCGGCCCTGGCCCAACAGGGAAACTGGGAGGCAGCCCTCCAGATCTACGCCGGCATCGTCAAGCAGTATGGGAAAGACGCGGAAAGCAGCTTCGGCGCTCGCTTTGGCGTCATCTACTACGAAAAGGGGCTCTGCGAGCTGAACCTGAAAAAGTATCCGGAGGCGGTAGAGTCGTTCAAGACCTGCTACCTGAAGTTCCCAAATGGGAAAAAGCAGGATCAGGACGAAGGCGCGCCGAACATCAATATCCACTGGCATCGCGCGATTTTCCAGTGCGGTGTCGCCCTCCAGTATTCCGAGGACTACGAAACCGCGATAGGTCTCTACAAGAAGTTCTTGGAAGAGAAGCCCGAGGAAGATCAGATCGATTATGTGGCGTGGAACATCAACATGGGCATCTGCCACGGCAAGACGGGCAAGACGAAGCAGGCGCAGGAATACCTGAAAGCCGCCCAGAATTACATCAACAAGGAGCGCAGCCTCAGCGCCCGGAGCCGCTACGAGCGGGCTCTCTTCAACGGCGTCCTCGCCCTCGCCGAAGGCTGGGTCGGGGCGGAAGGTGAAACGGTCACCAAGGAGGCAAACGAATTCCTCGATTCGTTCGACTCGGCGCTCAAGGTGAACGCCTGGAACCTGTCCCGCTACAATCTCGACCAGCGCCTGATCAAAATCGCCCAAGATGCGGCAGCGGCAGAGAAGCCGATCCTCGCCATCCGGCTTTACCGCTACCTCCCTTCGACCTACGACATCTTGGAAGCCCTCTACGTTTTTTCCCAAAACTACGCGACCATCCCGGAGGCGCTGAAGACGGAGATCGAAAAATACAAGGGATCGCTCTGGCAGGACAACCATGAAGTCTATGCGCTCATGGGGCTGGCGAAGTGCTACGAGGATGTCGGCGATGTCCGCTCGGGGTTTGCCACCTACGGCTACCTCGCGGAGAACTTCCCGACCAGCAAATTCCGGGCGAATATCCTCTTCCAGGCGACCCGCCATTCCGCGCTGATCGGCGACATGCTCAGCGCCCAACACTACGGGCTGACCTTCCTCGACGAATTTCCCGACCACGAAAAGGAACAGATGTGGATCGACCTCAAGCCGGAAGTCTCCGCCTTGTTGCTCGAAAACCTCTTCTACTCGGGCGAATACGCGCAATGCATCGAGATCGCAGAAAACATCCGGAAGAATTACACCCCCGGCTCGAAGGAGCGCGACCTTCCGGATGTGGTGCTTAGCGGATCGATGTTCTATCTCGGGCAGTTTGAGGCAGCCCAGCCCGAACTGGACGCCCACGTCCAAAATTACCCGACCAGCTTGTGGCGCGAAATGTCCCTCTATCATCAAGCCGGCAACTTGGTCAAGCTCTTCCGCTGGACCGAAGCGGCCACCAAACTTGATGAATTCCTCGCTGCTTACCCTGAGTCGCGCTACCTCGACCTAGCGCTCTTCGACCGGGCGACCTGCTATTTTGCGCTCGGCGACAATCCGAAGACCCTCGAACTTTGCGCGCGCATCGAGAAGGAATTCCCGGACTCGAACGTCCTCGACAGGGCGCTCAATCTTCGCGGCGATGTCCAGCAATCCGAAGGGCAGCTCGCGGCGGCGATCGAATCTTACCAGAAGGCGAAGAATGTGGCGGAGGCCAACGAGCACAGCGAGATTGCTGCCTACGCCCTCAACCAGCTCATTGTCATCGCGGTGACTGAGATGCGCAATGAAGATGCCGCCGCTGGGTACGACGAATTCCAGCAGAAGTTTCCGGATAGCTTCTACGAACCCTTCGTGGTCGTCGATGTCCTTCCCGCTCTCCATGCGGTGGGTCGGACCAAGGAGGGTCTGGAGAAGCTAGAAGAGATCATCAAGGAGATCGGCAAGGATCCGAATTCGCCCAATTTGGAGAAGGCGATTACCTCCTACGCGAACTTCTATGTCGAGGCGCAAGGTGCCCAAGCGGCCGTCGAGCGCCTGAAGAATTTCCCGCTCGAAGACCTGACCAACAAAACGATGCGCGCTTGGCTGACGATCGCCCGCGTCGACATCTTGGAAGAGGCGACGGAGGAGTCTTTCCCGCGCAAAGACGCCGAGATCAAGGTCGCCTACGACAACCTCATGGAACTTGGGAAAGAGAGCCTGCCCTCCTATGTGTTGGTGAAGATCGGTCAGCGGCTTGTCGAACAAGAGCAGCCCTTCAAGGCGAAAGAATGGTTCCAAGAACTCGTCGACCGTCCAGGGACCGATGACCTGAAGAAGTTCGGTCTCCTCGGATTGGCGCAGGTGATGGCGATTTCGAATGATGAAAAGGTGCAAGAAGAAGCGGTCCAGAATTTCAACCGCCTGATCGCCGACTACGATGACCAGAAACTTGTCGAAGACGCCTACATCGGGATCGCCCAGGTGCGCTACAAGCAGGGCAATTGGGCGCAGGCGATCGACCCGCTCTTGAAGCTGATAAACAACAAACAGTTCACCAAGAAGCGAGCCGAGCTGTATTTCAAGTTGGGCCATTCCTACGAGAACCTGGCGCGCGCCAGCAAGAAGGATGAGGAGTGGAATAACGCGCTGACCGCCTATCTCATGGTGTGGACGCAGTATGCGGGCGAGTTGGAGTTCTCTGGCCACGCCTATTACAATGCAGCGAAAGCCCAGGTCGATCGCGGGAATCGCGAGAAAGCCTATGAGATCCTGAAAGATATGGAGCCGCGCCTCGGTGCCCACGAAAATCACCCGCGCGATCCGGAGCGTTGGATCCGCAAGGGGCTCGGTCTCCTCGCGGAACTGAAGCCCGAATTCGACAAGCCGGAGAAGAAGTAACCCCCTCGGTCACCCTCAATCCAAATTTCAAATCGAAGCCATGAAACCTCCCGACTCTTCGCCGCCGCCGGGGTATCGTTGCTCGCCTTCGCCGCCCACGCGATCGCCGCTGTCCCCCCCTGTGCACGTTCAGATCTACGATGCGGACGGCAACGTCCGGTCTGGCTATGCAACCAAAGCGGACTCTCCGGAATCACCCTGAACCCGTATGAGACGGGGACAGGCCGCGCTCGTCCCGAAAGTATCATCAGCAAAGTCGAATTTCAGAATCCGCCTGACTATGAGGAGGCACTTGCTGCCTATACCTCCGGCGATTTTGCCAAGGCAGAGGAACTCTTCGGAAAGCGTGGTTAAGGACTATGAATTGATGGCGCCGTGGAGGATGATTCGCCGCCCTCTCCAACTATTACCTGCTGGAGTCGCTCCGCCTCCAAGGGAAATATCAAGAGGTCGCCACGGCGGTCGATCGGATGCAGAATGCGAGCCGCGACGTGAATCGCCGGGTGGCGCTCAGCAGCCGTTTCAAAGCCCAGCTCGAACTTTACAATGCGTGGGGTCATGTGGGTAAAGGCTACTGGAAGGCGCTTCGGTGAAATTGGTCGAAAATTATGAGACCGACGCCGCTGGCAATGAGATCAAAACCGACCCAGAAGCCGGTCATGAAGATGCGCCCGCGCGAGGTGGTGCAGATCCATTACCTGCGGGGTCGCTGCCGAAAATCTCGATCAAAAGCAAAATGCCCTAAACGATTACTATCGTTGCTTTACGCTAGATAACGGCGCGGAGACGCGCCTGAGCAACGATGCGATGCTCGGCGCGCTCCGTATCCTGAAGGATTGGGAGGACGCGGAGGAGAATTATCAACGAAATCCTCAAGGAGCGCCACGCGCTGGCGGTTATCTACAAGACGACCTCTCTGGCGGCGGCGAGATTCCCGCCGAATTTCGATTTCTTGACGCCCCCGCCCGCTCCGCCGGAAGAAGGCGAAGAAGCGGCCGCCGCCCCGCCCGAGGCAAAGCCGAAAGCAGGCGAGGCCAAGGCAGGCGAGGCCAAGGCGGACGACAAGAAAGAGGGCGAAAAAGCTGAGTAGTAGGGGCAGGGCGATGACGGCGAGCTCGCCTTCGCCTTCTTGCGCTCGAGACATCCTGCGACGAATCGGCGGCGGCGATCTGCCGGGGCAGCCGCCAGATCCTGTCGAGCGAGATTTCGTCGCAGGGCATCGATCCACGAGGAATTCGGCGGCGTCGTCCCCGAGGTTGCCTCTCGAAATCACATCCGCGCGATCCGCCCGATCATTGCGGTAAAAAGTCGCATTATCCAAGGCGGGCGTCGATCCCCGGCAGGGTCGATGCCTTCGCCGCGACGGCGGGACCTGGGCTTACCAGTTCGCTCTTGATCGGAAACACGGCGTTTCGCTGGCGGCGGCGACCGGCAAACCGTTTCTCGCCGTCAACCACTGGAGGGACACTTGCTCTTTCCTGGGTGATCCTCGCGGATCCGGTCTGCGCCGCGCTGGGTCACCGGGCGGGCACACGCTGCTTCTCCACCTGCGGGATTTTGGCGACTGATGCGCTGATGCGACGACACGCGGCGGGCGAAGCCTCTGCCGACAAGGTCGCGAAGAGCAAATTTCGCCCTATCCCGGCGGTCCGGCGATCGACCGGGACAGCGAATCCGGCGACCCGCGCCTTCTTCGATTTTCCGCGGCGCTCGATGCTCGCGGAAGGCCTCGAGTTTAGCTTCAGCGGTCTGAAAACGTCGGTCCGCTATCTGCTGGCCCAAGCTCGGCGACCAAATCGCCGAGCGGCCGTCTTCCGACCTGTGCGCCTCATTCCAAGAGGCAGTCGTCGATGTCCTTGTCGAAAAGTCGATCCGCGCCGCCCGGCAATCGGGTGAGTGCGTGCTGGCGATCAGCGGCGGGGTGAGCTGGTAACCGCCGCCTGCGCGCCGCCCTGGCAGAGCGCTGTCTGGCGAGGGCATCGAGCTTCTTCATCGCCGAGCCTGCTATGCACCGACAACGCCGCGATGATCGCCTTCGCCGCCGCCGAACGCCTCAAGCGCGGCATGACCTCGCCGCTTGACGCCGATGTGGACCCGAATCTGTCTGCCGCTCGCCCGCCCGGCTGCCGCCTAGAGCGGGACCTCGTGGTATTCGAGCGCCCACTCGCGCATGAAGCGGACGCGCTCCGGCGTGATCCGGTAGATGATTAACTCTGGGTTGCCGGGCGTGCCAAGGTATTGGCGGAGCAGCGGGTTGCTCGCCCAGATCTCGGCGATGATCGGATCGCCTGCCGCGAGCGGCTCTGCCATTCCGGTGATCCGGACCTGGTCATGGTCGCTGTCGAGGTAGCAGAGTTCGACGCGGGGGTTGGCGGCGATCTCGGCGGTTTTTCCGTAGCGGCGCAGGTTGGCGACGTAGATCGTGAAGCCGTCGACGCGGACCGGCGAGACGGGGCGCAGGCGCGGCTGCCCGGCGTCGTCGGTGGCGAGGAACGGGAACTTGGCGCGGGCGATGACGGCGGCGGCGAGCTGCGGCAGTTGTTCGGGGTCGATTGGATCGGGGGCGGGTGCGGGCATGGGCAAAGCGAGCGCCGCAGCGGGGCGGAATCCAGCGATTTTCGGCGGCGGTAATTTTGATTGATCCGGCGCGCCGATCCCCTATTTTGCGCGCATTCCGCCGTGGAAGCTTTGTTAGACAGCCCCATTCTCGTGCTAAATCGGCTCTGGCAGCCGGTTCATGTCTGTTCGGCTCGCCGCGCCTTCTGCCTCCTCTTTCTGGATCATGCCCACGTCGTGCATGTGGATGAGGCGCAGAACTACATGACGCACGACATCGAATCGTGGCTGGAGCATTCGCGGACATCGAGCGACGCCTGCTCGGTGCATTCGATTTCGATCCGGCTGGAGATCCCGCGCATCATCGTGCTGCGCGCCTACGACCGGCTGCCGAAGAAGGAGGTGAAGTTCAGCCGCCAGAACATCTTCCAGCGGGACAAATTCACCTGCCAGTATTGCGGGCGCGGGTTCGAGACCAAACAGCTCAACCTCGACCATGTCATCCCGCGCGACAAAGGCGGGCGGACGAGCTGGGAAAACGTGGTGACCTCGTGCATCCCGTGCAATACGCGCAAGGCGAACAAACTCCCCGCCGAGGCAAATATGTTTCCGCTCAACCGCCCGCGCGCGCCTCGCTGGCGCCCGTTCTTCGCCACCGGGCGGGAGCATCGCGGCTACCACGAAAGCTGGGGACACTTCCTCGACCTGAAAGGTCAAGAGGTCGAGATGTCCGCTTAGATGCTGGTCGGCGGCGGCGATCAATCGAGATCGGGCACTTTCCAATCCGGGATGCCGCCTGCCTCCATCTGCTTTTTAAAGGCGACGTGGAATGGCCGGGTCGGGGACATGGGGGCGTCTTCGTTGACCATCATCGGGCGCGTCGCCTTCCACCACGCGTCGTAGGCGTCGAGCATCGCCTTGGCGACCTCCGGGTGGTCGGCGATAACGTTCGTCTTCTGGCCGGGGTCGGCTTCCATGTCGAAGAGCGTCTCCTTTCCGGTGAGGCGGAAGCGCTGGTTGCGGACGGCGAAGTTCTTCCACTGGAAGTCGTTTGGTTCCGCGCCGGTCTTCCACCGCCCGGTGTGGGTGAAGAGGTAGCGGTCTTCCCAGGGCGCGGCGGGATCTTCGATCAGGGGCAGCAGGCTGCGGCCCTCCACCTGACCGCCCGGCAATTCCGCTCCCGCCAGCGCGGCGACGGTCGGGAACAGATCGATGTGCGCGGCGATGGTCCCGATGTCCTGCCCGGCGCGGACCTTGCCCTCCCAGCAGACGAAAAACGGGACGCGGACGCCGCCTTCATCGACCGATCCTTTCAGCCCTTTCTGCCCGGCGTTGAAGAATTCCATCTTCTCGCCGTCCGCGCGGCGCCCGATCACGCCTTTGCCGGAGCCGCCGCCGGTCATCCCATTGTCCGACATGAAGATGACCACCGTGTTCTCCAGCAGCCCCCACGCTTTGAGCTTCGCCATCATTCGCCCGAGGTTCTCGTCGATGTTTTCGATCATGCCGTAGAAGCCGGCGCATTGTTCGGAAAAGCCGCGGTCCTTGAACCGCTGCCGGTTCTCCGGCGGGGCGATGAATGGACCGTGCGGCGCATTCGTCGCGACATAGGCGAAAAAAGGTTTGTCGCCCTTCGCCGACGCTTTGATCCAGCCGAGCGCCGCGGTGAAAAACAGATCGGTGCAGAAGCCCTTCGTCTTCACGAACGACCCGTTGTGCCGGATGGCGGGGTCGAAGTATTTGTTGCCAGGCGCATCGGCGCACGAGCAGCCATAGGCTTGCCCGATCCCCCCGGCGCCGTGGATGAATGCCTCGTCGAAGCCCCGGTTGTGCGGCTGGTATTCGTCCTCGTCGCCGAGGTGCCATTTGCCGAAGATCCCGGTCGTGTAACCCGCCTTTTTCAAGATTTGGGGCAGCGTGGTGGCGTCGAGCGCCAGCCGCTCGCGCTCGAGGATCGTGTGGGTCACGCCGTTGCGCATCGGGTGCCGCCCGGTCATCAAGGCGCTGCGGGTGGGGGAGCACGTCGGGCTGACGAGGAACCGGGTGAGCCGCGTGCTGCGGGCGTAGAGGTCGTCCATGTGCGGCGTCTTCAGCCACGGATGCCCGTGGGCGGCGACCGGCGCGTAGCCTTGGTCATCGGTCATCACCACGATGATATTGGGGCGGGTTCCGGCGAGTTCCGCAGGCGCGGCGGCGGCGAAAAGGGTGAGGGCGAGGGCGAGGAGCGGGGCGATCAGGCGAATCATGCCGCTATCGTGAAGGATCTTGCCCGCCAATTCGAGAGAAATCTCGCGCCGCCCATGCGGGGGCGATGGTTCTACTCGATCTCGGCTTCTGCCATTAGATCGATCGTATTGGCAATGTCGGTCCAGTCCCAGTCCACCGCCATTTCGAACTCGCTCATGTGGGCGACCGCCGTATCGCGGATCTGGGAGATCGCGTCCTCGACGTGCCGGGAGATCGTTGCCTGGCAGACGCCGTAGATCAGGCTCAGGCGCTGCTGCGTGACCTGGTAGCTGGCGTAAAGCCGGAGCAGCAGCATTTGCTGGGCGGAAAGGCTATGCCACCCGGCGAGAATCGCCTCGCGCACGCGGTCGGCTTCGACCGGTCCGCCGCTTTCGCGATCGCCGTCGTCAAGATAGCTTCCCAGCCCGCCTGCCTCGATCGATGCCGCCCGTTCAGCGGGGCGCCGCGCCGCCCGGCGGACGTAGTCGATGAACGCGTGTTTGACCACCGTAGCGAGCCACGCCTTGAGCGGGCACTGACCCCGGTATCTTTCGAGGAGTGACCCATTTGCCGAGCGCCCGTTTCCACCGGGAACACACTTTGCCCAAAGATCGGCGACAAAATCCTCGGCGTCGATCGGGCCATGCGCCGCGCCCCGGCTTGCCAGCATGCCTTTAAGGAAGTCGTTCGTTTGCGCGTATAGCTCTCGCCATGCCGCTTCATCATTAGCGCGGCATCGTTCGGCGAGGGCGAGATCTTGGGCAAACGCGGTCGCTTCGTTTGGCATTAATTGGTCGAGAGGAGTGGGGGTGCCTGGCGGGAGAAAACCCACGCTAGACGAATTCACGGATGGGCGGCGCTACACGATTGTAAAGGCGAATCGCGGCACCCGATTAATAATCGCTCCCGAAGCGGCCGGCATTTCATGAAATACGCTGTGGGTTG
Organism: Verrucomicrobiales bacterium; assembly: GCA_041395145.1. Taxonomy (GTDB): domain Bacteria; phylum Verrucomicrobiota; class Verrucomicrobiia; order Verrucomicrobiales; family DEV007; genus JAWLBD01. The sequence continues at coordinate 14,665 of JAWLBD010000022.1, forward strand.
CCCTCGTATCCCCGCCCCTGCCGCATTTCCTACAATCCTGAGAAAGTGCTGGAATTCCTCGGGCGGACGCCCACTTTTCCCGCCCCACCTCTCTCCAAATCAAACCTACCACACCCCACCACCCCATGGCCACCGACGACTCTCCGGCAAAATCATCGAAAAGCTGCCACGGCTGCTCCATTGAAGGCTGCATGGCATTCCTGATCCTCCGCCTCTGGGTCGGGCTTCGCTTACTCATGGCGGGCATGGAAAAATTCCGCGCCGACGGCGAATACAAAATCGGCGCGCCCCAGGGGGCTTCATTGGAGAAGATCGCGGAGAACATGAAGCAGCACGCGATCATCCTCCCTGACTTTGCCGTCGATGCGTTCATCAACATCCTGCCGTTCGCCTTGGTCGGGCTCGGCATTCTGATCCCTGATCGGTCTGTTCACCCGGCTCAGCCTTTTCTTGGGCGGTCTCTTGCTCGTTTCGCTCTCCTTCGGGCTGATGGCGCTGCCTGACGACAACGAAGCGGTTCTCCGCGGCGTGGAAGCGGCGCTGGCCGCCGGTGCCTTGGCGCTCGCCCGCCACCGCTGCCTCGGCGTCGATTCGATCTTCCGCCTCTTCTCGGGGAAGAAGTCGGAGCAGCCCAACGCGTAGCCGCCGCGCGCGAGGCGGCTAGGACTCCATAGGTCCACCGCCGCGCGTAATCTCCCCCGGAACCACAACCCTCCGATAGCCATGGAAAACTCAACACCTCCCAACGCCAGCGCTCCGGAATCCGGCGCAAAGCAGAGCCTGACGCGCCGGACATTCCTCCGCAGCAGCGCGATCACCGGCGCCGGCTTTAGCGTCTTGTCGAGCCGGTCCGCCTCCGCTCAGAGCAACGGTTCTTCCGACCTCAAAGTCGCTTTGATCGGCAATGGGGCGCAGGGCGAGGCCCTGATGGAATCCGCCAAGTTCCTCATCCCCGAAGGCATCCGGATCACGGCGGTCTGCGACATCTGGGATTTTAAACGCGAGGCGATGGCGCGGCGCATCAATGCCTACTGGAAGGAGATGCCGGAATCCTATAAGGACTTTGATGAATTCATCGCCAACGGGATCGACAAGGTGGACTGCTGCGTCATCGCGGTGCCGGACTTCCTCCACGCGCCATTTTCCCGCGCCTGCCTGGAGGCGGGCAAGCCGACCTACTGCGAGAAGATGATGTCGAACACATTGGAGGCGGCCGCCGACATGGTGCGCGCCCAGCGGGAGACCGGCAAGCTCCTCCAGATCGGGCACCAGCGCCGCAGCAACCCCCGCTACCTGCACCTCCGCAACAACCTCGTCCACGGCAACAAAATCTTCGGGCGCGTCACCCACAGCTACGGCCAGTGGAACCGGGCCGCCGATTCGTCGACGCTGAGCCTCGAGAAGAAAGCGGCGGACAAGCTGCCGCCGGGCCTGCTCGAAAAATATGGCTATGGCAGCCCGCAGGAGTTTTTCTACTGGCGTCTCTTCAAGAAATACGGCGGCGGCGTGATCTCCGACCTCGGGGCGCACCAGATCGATTTGTTCAACTGGTTCTACAAAGCGACGCCGAAATCGGTCATCGCCTCTGGCGGCACCAACTATCACAAGGACTACGAGTTCGAGGACAATGTGATGTGCATCTACGAGTACGAGACGGATACCGGAGCCGCCGATGGTGAAAAGGAGATCGCCCGCGCCTACTATCAGGTGTTGACGACGACCAGCTCGCAGGGCTTTTACGAGAAATATATGGGCGTCAACGGCACGGCGGTCATGTCCGAAGTTCCGGGCAACGGCAACGAAGCCTATCGCGAAGCGGCCGCGCCGGATTGGCGCGCCGAAAAGCTTGTCGAACAAGGGCTGCTCAAAAACCTATCCTCTGAGATCCATAACAAGTTCTGGGAGAAGCCGAAGCCGTGGCATCGCGCCCCCGCTTGGATGGACTCCGAAGGGGTCGTCGACGCCCGCGTCTCCAAGGGGCTCGATCCGTTCTCCCTGCCCGTCGTCCTCGACGTCCGCCCGCACACGCCGCACCTCAAAAATTTCTTCGACACGGTGCGCGCCAACGGCAAACAAGAGGATCTGAACTGCACGGTGGAGGACGCATACCGCACCTGCGTGACCGTCCTGAAGATCCGCGAGTCGCTGGCCAGCGGCGCGAAATACACCTTTACGCCAGAGGACTTTACCGTTGTATAACCCCCCTCCTAAAAACACACCCGCAAGTAACAGAGAACAACGCAATCTAATGAATATCCAACGCACCTTGAAATGGATCGCCCCCGCTGCCGTGGCGGCGGTCGCGTTTAGCGCCTGCAAGCCCGCCTCCACTTCCGGCTCCGGCGATGACACGCCGAAAGAAGGCTACACCACGATCACCCCGGATTTCCCGAAGCCGATGTTCGAAGGCACGCCGGTGCCTCCCGGTGACATCCCGAACCTCGAAAAACCCGGCACCCCACGCATGTCCTTCCAAGCGCCTGAGGGCACCGAGCTGATCTCGAAAGGCAAGCCGGTCACCAGCAGCGAGTCCGCCCCGATCATCGGCGAGCTCGAATACGTCACTGATGGCGAAAAAGATGGCGGCGACGGCAGCTATGTCGAGCTTGGACCGCAAAAGCAATGGGTGCAGATCGACCTCGAAGAAGAGTATGACATCTTCGGCATCATCGTGTGGCACTTCCACAAGTCGGCGAACATCTACTTCGATGTCGTCGTCCAAGTGTCGAACGATCCCGAATTCGGCACTTCCGAAACGGTTTACAACAACGACCACGACAACCAGATGGGCTTCGGCGAAGGCGCGGACAACGCCTATGTCGAAACCAACCACGGCCGGATCATCGAAGTGGACGGCAAAAAAGGTCGCTACGTCCGCCTCTACAGCCGCGGCAACAGCGCCAACGAGCTGAACCACTACGTCGAAGTCGAAGTTTACGGGAAGAAGTAACCCGCTCCCGGCAACGATTTCTCAAAAGCCGCGCGGTGCCATGCCGCGCGGCTTTTTGTTGCCTAGGCTACTTCCTGAAAGCCGGCGAACATTTTGTTTTCCACAGGCGGCTCGTCCGGCAGCGGATCGTCGCGGAGCAAGAATTCGCGGCAGATGGCGAAGAATTCCTGCTCGGTGGTCGCCCGCCGGATCTGGTGGAGGAACGCGCCGTCCCGGTCCACGCCTTGCCCGATGTAGTTGAGGTATTTCTTCATCTTGTGGACATGCGGCGTCTCGCGGAAGGCGCGGCCGGTGATCTTGACCGCCTCGTAGAGCGCCTCGATATAGGCGAAGACATCGCGCAGGGACGGGCGCGTGCGCCGCTGCGCCAACTGCGCCCGCTCGCGCAGTTGCTGGAAGATCGGGTTGCGGATCGCGCCGCGCGCCCGACCATCAGCCCGTCGGCGCCGGTCTCCCGCAGCGTCACCTCCGCCAAGCGCACCGAGAGGACATTGCCGTTGGCGACGACCGGGCAAGGGGAGCGCCTCGCGCGCACGGCGGATGCGCGCGTAGTCCACCCGGCTCTGGTAGCGGTCTTTCACCGTGCGGCCGTGGACGGTGAGGAGATCGATCCGGTGCTTGTCAAGATCGCGAGCAGCGCGTCGAATTCCTCCGCCGAATAAAACCCGAGCCGCGTTTTCACCGTGAAGCGGGTCGCCACCGCATCGCGCAGCGCGCCGAGGATCGCGTCGATCTTCGGGAGGTCGCGGAGCAGGCCGCCGCCGGCGTCCTTGCTGCAGACGGTCGGAGCCGGGCACCCGAGGTTGAGGTCGATGCCCGCGATCGGATGCTTTTGCAGGTCCTTCGCGCCGCGCACGAGGTGCGCCACGTCTTGCCCGATCATCTGGGCGACCACCGGTTTGCCCGAAGGCGCACCCGTGGACCGAGCGCAAGATGTGCGGCTCCAGCGTCGAGTTGGGATGCACCCGAAAATACTCGGTGTAAAAGATGTCCGGTCCGCCCCCGAACCGTTCCCCGACCTCCCAAAACGGCAGGTCCGTCACATCCTGCATCGGCGCGAGGATGAGCGCGGGGCGGTCGGGCGGGAAGGTCTGTCATCGGTGGATCGATCTGCGCTCCACGAAACGAAAATCAGGAGGGCGGGGAATGTAGCGCATCTGGGAGGTGGTGTGACTATTGCCAAAGAGATTTGCACCCTTTTTAATGCCCGCCACGGAGGGGCTGCCGGGATCCCCGATCAAATGGGCACCGCCGCCATGGCGTTCGCGCCGGAGAGACGCGATCAGGCAGATCTGCATCCAACGGACGATTGGCGCCTGGCGCAGCGCTCCTCGTTCGAGCTTGAGAATGATTCGGACGCCCTGATCACCCGATGGAGTAAGAAACCCTATCGCGCCATCCGGAGGAGCGGAAAGATCAGGCGAACTTAGAGATCCGAGCACCCTCTGGAAAACCCAACGAGCCGATCGTCCATTCCCGCCCGACCTCATGGCGGGTTCGTTATGCTAATTCATCCGAACTGAAGCGATATTGCCCTTTGCGATATCAATCGTGCATTCTACTAATACTGTTCGCCACAAAACATGGGCACATCTGATCACGCGATCCGCAGAATATCGATTGGCGCACTGATCGTGCCGCTCGGATGCTTGCTGATATGCTTGAGCTATGCATGCCGGGCGAGGCTGGAACGGCTGTTGACACCTACGATAACCCGGACCCGAAGCGCCTTGGGTGGCCGATTCATCATACGATAGTCCTCCTGGGCATGGTGTCGGTTGTCCAGCACTTGTGATCAGCGCACTTGCTGGATTGTGGCTGGCTTGTCGCAGAAGATTGATTTTCGGGGCTGATCGTGTCCTCTCCGTCCTGCTTTGGTTCAGTATGGTTTGGTTGGGGCATGGCCCGCTTGGAACGAGTTCTGTGCGTGGTTTTTCGACTAATCGGTAGTGCGAAACAACATCCGGCGAACAAGGCATGGGTGGACAACCCGCTACCCGCCGCGAGTCGGAGATTTAACCCTGATGAGAACTCTTTACCCTGATCGAGCTGGCGCTCCGGTAGCGGGTGCCACCACTTCGACGTTGATATGGCTGCCCATCCGTCAGGGGCAAAATCGTCCTTTGTCCGTTCGCCTCCGGAGGCGGTCCGGCCTTCCTCACTTCCGTGCCAAATGGGTGGGGGCTGGGGAGGATGCGGGGAGCTTGTTTGTGTAGGGTGAGCGGTTTCTCCTCCTGCGTCGAGAACCGACGTAGAGTTGGTGTTCATGGCGTGTTCTGATCGGTGTTGTGGTTGAGGGTCCGCGCGACCGCAACCTAACGAATGAGTTGTCTTCCCTAAGGCATTGGGGGTAGATTCCTGCTGCGCATCACCCCAAAGGCGGGATAGCCAGCGAAATCATGCCCCGCAGAACGCGCCAACTTAAACCCATTCGCAATCGGCTGGCTCTTTGGGGGGCGGCCATATTATCTGTGCTAGAAAATGTGCGTGCTAGACGCCACGGAAAATACCAAACGACCGGTTCTCGGGTGGTTTGTTTCTGCTGTCACCGGAACCTTGTTTGCGTGAGGTTCAGGTTCCGCTGCGGTTACCTATGATCTTCGGGGTCGCGCGCAAGGATTCCGTCACTTTGGATGTTAAGCGGAGTGGGCAGGCCTAGTGATGGGATTTCTGTGCCTACCAGCATTTTTGCTGGCTCACGGAGTCTCATACATTCTTCTAAGTGGTGCCAACACCGCTCAATGGAGAAAATTTAGAAGCACCGCGCAGGGAATGTTCTTATTTTGGACCGTCCTGATCATCGTGTGGCATCTACAGGTCAACGGACCCGTTTTCAGAGCAGATTAAAAAATCCTCACAAACACCTGAGGACCTTCTGGCAAGTGATTCCGGTGAGTTGTCCGCAGGGTTATCCGCCTTTTCGGAGGCGGTCGATGCGGGGGCAGGGAGCTGCCTGCTTTGCGCAGGGCGGCGAGGTATGGGTTTTCGTTGTAGGGTTCTCAGGATTTCCAGCAGCGGGAAGGGACGCGGGTCCATTTGTTGGTCAGGCAGCGCAAGCGTAGCGGCAGCAGCGGCGAGGGACGCCGCGCAGCAGGGGTCCCGGGTCAGGGTTGGAAGGCTTTTACAGACTGATTTGTTTTTGGCGATGATATCCGCTTTTTCGAGATCGGCGCTTTGCGAGCAGTTCCCACAAAGGTTGTCCGGTTTTTCGTAAGCGGTGTCTTTCTCCTAGTGATGCCTTCCCAAATCAAACCGACTGTCCCGCGCAGTCATGAAGGATCGGGTGCCGACGCGCTGCTTGCGGCGTGGGTGCAGCGGCGTTGCGAGGCGTCGTTTCGGACCGCAGTGAATCACTTTGGCGGGTTGGTTTACGGGACGGCGGTGCGGGCGACTGGCGGGCGGACCGATCTGGCGGCGGATGTGGCGCAGCGGGTCTTTTGCGACCTGGCGCGGCTCGCGCCAACGCTCTCGCCCAAAGGGATCTGCCGGGCTGTGGCTGCATCGCCGGGCGCGTTGGGCAGCTGCCGATGCCCTCAAAGCGAGCGGCGCCGGAAGCGTCGCGAGGCGGTCCGCGGCATCCGATCCCGCTCGAACCGCCTGCATGAAATCGACGACCCATCGGGCTGCGCCATCCGCCGGGGCAGAATGAGCACCCGCGCTGGACGCGGCGCTGGTACTTTTGCCGAAGCCGGACCGGCAGGCGATCATCCTGCGATTCCTGGAGGGGCAAAGGCTCTCCGGCGTCGCCGCCGAGCTGGGCATCGGCGAAGAGGCGGCGCGCAAGCGGGTGGCGCGGGCGCTCGGCAAGCTCCGCCGCCTATTCTCCAGAGAGGATCGCCTTCACGGCGGCCGGACTCTTGCCCGCTGGGTGCCGAGTCGGCGAGGCGCGCCCGCCGGATGTGCCGCCGCGTGGGCAAACGCATCGCTCACCGCCGCGCCGTCTGGCTGGGCGGTCCTCGCGCCAAGCTGGTCGCGCCCATCATCTCGGCGGCGGCTGGGATCGCGGTGGGAACCCTGCTTTCGGCGGCGGTCGTCCGCCCGCTGGCCGCGGCTTTCGATAGATTGGGATCGCCCGCCGCGAGCGCGTCGAGGAGCCAAGATCTCTCGACGCAATCGGTGCCTCCGATGAGGCGCAGCCGGCAGCTTCGGATGATGGGGAAGACGCTGCCGAACCGATGCTCGGGATGGCGGCATTTCTCGACGCGCTCGCCGCCCTCTACGAGCAGCCGCCAAGCCCGCTGCGCGACTCCCGCCAGCGGAGGCTATTCGCGCGGCTCGCGCCAGGTCTCGGGCTTGAGCTGGGTGAGGCGTTGCTCGGGCGAATTCGCCGCAACCAAGCGGACGCTGCGATTCGGCACCTGTATTTCTACTGGCGGAAGAGCGGCGTCCCTTACCCTGATCTTTCCAAATTCCTCGTCGAGCGCTGGCCGGCGGGCTTTTACCAAAGGTCCAGCCTGATTGAGGCGACTCGCCGATGGGCGGGGATGGATATCGCCGCCGCCACCGACTGGTTCAATGCGATCAACGAAGAGGGTTCGCTGGATCGCGCCGCCCGGTACTTGGTGAAGCGCGCGCCGACATGATCGAGGCGATCGGTAGTGGGATCAAAGACAACGGCGAACCGCCTTCAATTTCTCGTCGATCAACTCAATCGGGGCACTCTCGAACAAGCTCCCGCCGTTGCTTGGGCGGCGGAGGCTTCTGCATCAGAAAAGGTGATTCTCCTCCTCAGCGAGATCGAGGGCGAATGCCACCGGCTTGAACCTGCCTCGCCGAATTGATTGGCAGGATCGAGTTCGATCAGCCAACCGCGGGCTTTGCCGCACTCGACACGATCCCATCCGAAGCCGACCGGTCGGTGGTCGCCTTCCGGATCGTCGCCGACCTATTCTCGGGGCAACATACCTGGATCAAGAATGGCCGAAACCTTCTCGACGACTGTGAAGGCGGCTGGTCCTCGTTGTTGAACAGCGCCTACCCGCACCTGGATCCCACCCGCCGAGATTCCGAATTACCTTTCCTCCTCGGGCATTGGGCGCGAAAGCGGGGCGCGGAGGTTGCCGCACAGGTGGCGAGCCACCCCGATGCCGCCACGCCGATGGTCCTCGCGGCAATCCAGGCAAGGGTTCAGCCAGAGAGGCGATCACGCTCAGCGAGATCGACGCGGCGGCTCTCGGTGCGATCGGGATCTCCAAGTCGAACCGAAAATTGATAACAAGCGATGAGATTCTCGAGGACCAATTTCGCCGCCCGAGAACCGTCGCCGCGCTCGCCCTCGGATGGTGGCACCAAAACATCCGGGAACCCAAGCGTGCGAAGGGCGGATACCTCCGGCATCTGCTTCCGACGAGTTTTGCCGGTGCGGCGACTCTCCAACGGAAGCCATCAGCCCTCGCGGCGTATCGAAACGCGTTATCCGAGCAAAGATCAGGATCGGGCTTGTTCGACCGGATGTTGCCCCTCGCCGAGCGGCTTGATACCGAGACGCTGGCGCGGCTGGCGACCGCGGCTCGAATGAGGGGCGACCGCAAAGACAGATCCAGCCGCAGCCTGCTGATGCATGTCTGGGCGGAGCGGGATCCCAGGCGGCGCTCGCCTTTGCGCTGGCGGGGCAGGCACCCGTCACGATGGAGAGTTTCTCGAGTTCTCGATGGTAGAGTGGGTCCGGCGCGATCCCGCTGCCGCCATCGTTTGACAAAACAACGGAGCGAACCGCGAAGAAGGGATGAGTGGATCAACATCGCCTTGCGCGGTGCCGCCATCCAGGCGCTCGCTGCTGGGCCGAGCGGGCGATCCAATTCATCAAAGGTGAAGGGGTGACCCGACCGTATTGGACGGAGGAACCCCGGCTTTTCGAGCAAACCGAGCATTGAGGAGCAACTCCTCGAGGGCGGCGAGCAGGATGCTTTCCTGCGGACGTGGATGCGGGTCGATCCTGTCAGCGCCCAGGCTTGGCTTTCGGATCAAGATGACCAGCGCCGCCCGCGGCGCAGCCTATGTTGCCTTCGAGCTGATCGAGGCGGCGGACGACCGGGTGGCGGAGGCGCTCCGGCTCTGGCGAGAGTCGCCCCAAGGTCCAGATGATTTCGCGTTCGGGATCGACCTTGTCCGCAACCTTGCAATGATCGACCCAGGCAGCGCCGCGATCTTGCGCGATCGCCTCCGGAATCCAGGCCGCCGCATCTTTTTGGATGTCGCGATCCGGGATGTCGCCTCGCCTTAAATAAAATCCGACCCGCCGCCGCCTTCGAGTGGGTCAGAACGCTCACCAACCGGCAAGACATCGCCGCCAGCAGGTGTTCGCGAGTGGTCCCGCTTCGCCCCAGACGACGCGAAGGACGCTTTCTCGGAGGCGGGCTGGACGCGTGATTGGATCGACGCGCAGATCCGTTTTGAGTGGTGACGCCCGTCGCGGTTCAGCGTCCGCGAGGTCGTTGGTCGCCGTTATTCGCGCGGGTTTTGCCTATGCGATTCCACTATAGGATTCTCATTGCTCCTGCGTTGAATTGGCGGCGGAATCGCGCTGGCTCATTTCCCCTGTCGGGTTCGCCATGCGGCTTGACGCGCCGCTCAAGCGCCCGGATCGACATCTCTGATCCTCGGATCGGCTCGGTCTCGCCGGTCCAGCAGAGGATCCGATTTGGCTGTGGAGATGTCGTACCGCCGCGCCTAGCCTGTTTAGGCGTTCCTAGTCCCTGAGTTCGGCGGATGTTTTCTCCCGCCAGATTACCTGGTAGCGTTTCCTCCACCAGCGCCGATTCCGGGAGGCGAGAGATTGGGTATCCCGAGGGATTGCGCGGAGATGGCGCACGCTGCCCGAAGCGCCATCGCCTTCCGGCCGCCGTCGGCGAACTCGCGCGCCAGCTACTGGCAGGCACTGCCGCGGAAGCGGGCTGTCGCGCGATCCTGTCAGGTCTCTGCTTCCGCCGCCGCAGACCGGTCAACCTGCGCGAAGGCCCGCTTGGCCAGAAAGATGGCTCCCAGCGTGGTGGCGGCGGCGGCGAGAAACGCGATGCCGGGGAAGTGGAACGGGGCGAGCGAGGCGCTGCCGCCTTCGCTGATGCCGAAGCGGAACAGATTCGTCCAGAGCAGCGGGGCGGCGATGCTCGCGATGCTTGCGATGCTGCCGAGCGCGCCTTGCACCGCGCCCTGCTGGTCGGCGTCCACCGCTTTGGTGATGATCGTCTGGGCGGACGGATTGGCGATGCCGCCGAGCGAGCCGGCGACGATGATCGCGTAGATCATCCAGCCCGCCGGAGCCAAGCCGTAGCCGGCGAGGGCGAGCGCGGTGGCGAGCAAGCCGAGCACCAGACCGCGCCGCTCGCCGATGGCTCCGACGATCCGCCCGGCGAGCCCGCCTTGGACGAGCGCCGCCATGATGCCGACGGCCGCCAGCGAGGTGCCGACTTCCTTCGGTCCCCAGCCGAACCGGTATCCGGTGTAGAGCACCCAGAGCGCCGGGTAGATGTTGTGGGCCAGGTTGATGAAAAAATGGGTCGCCGCCATGCCCGCGACGACCGGCCAGCGGGCGAGCGCCTTGAGCGCGGCAAACGGATTCGCCCGCCGCCACGAAAAGTCGCGCCGGTTCTCCGGGGCGAGCGACTCGGGCAGCACGAAGGCGCCGTAAAGCGCGTTGGCGAAGGTGACGGCGGCGGCGGCGTAAAATGGTAAACGGATGCCTTCATCTCCCATTACGCGCAGCCCGAATTCGCCCAGCCAGCCGCCGATCGCCGGGCCGGCGATGAAGCCGAGCCCGAAGGCGGCGCCGATCATGCCGAAGCCGGCGGCGCGCTTCTCCGGCGGGGTCACGTCGGCGATGTAGGCGCTCGCCGCGCTGATGTTCGCCGAAGTGATGCCGGAGATGATGCGGGCGACGAATAGCCAGGCGAGCGTCGGCGCCCAGGCGAGCAAAAGGTAGTTCGGCCGCCGCGCCGAGCAGCGAGAGCAGGATGACCGGGCGGCGCCCAAAGCGGTCCGACAGGCTGCCCAGGACCGGGGAGAAGACGAACTGCATGAGCGCATACAGCGACCCCAGCCAGCCGACCATCGCCGCCGCCTGCGCGGTGTCGCCGCCCTCCATCTTTTCGACGAGATGGGGCAGGATCGGCACGATCAACCCGATCCCGAGGATGTCGAGAAACAGGGTGACGAAGATAAAGCCAACGGCGGCTCGGCGGGGCTGCATGGCGGCTACCTTGGACGAAGATCCCGCCCGCTGCCGCACTTTCTCCGCCCGGATTGAGATCGGCAGCGGCGCAGCGGTCCCGGGGCGCTTTTTCATTGCGGCGACCGACAAGATTCGGCCATGCTCACGTAACCATTGTCGAACCCCGATCAAAAACCCAAACCGAACTCGCCGACATGAAACGCCGCCATTTCCTCAAAAACACCAGCCTGTTCACCGCCGGAGCGCTTTCCGCCCCCGCCATCCTCCACGCGCAGAACAAAGGCGACAAGATCAAGATCGCCGTCATCGGCGCAGGCGGGCGCGGAGCCGCCGGGATGGGCGCGGCGATGAACGAGGAACTCGTCGCGATCGCCGACGTGGACTTCAACCGCGTGGGCAAAAACCTGGACAAGGCGAAAGAAAAGTTCCCCGGCATGAAGGCGTATCGCGACTACCGCGAACTCTTCGACAAGCACTCGGATCTCGACGCGGTCTGGGTGGCCACGCCGGACCACAACCACTTTCCCGCCTCCGTCCGCGCGCTGTCGGCGGGCGTCGCGGTCTATTGCGAGAAGCCATTGACCCACGAGCTGTGGGAGGCGCGCAAGCTCGCCCAACTCGCCGCCGAGAAGAAGGTGGCGACCCAGATGGGCAACCAGGGGCATTCCAGCGAGGACATCCGGCTCATCGTCGAATACATCCGCGGCGGCACGCTCGGCGACGTGCAAAAAGTGCACTGCGTCTCCAACCGGAGCTTTGGCGCGAAGGGCGAGCGCCCGGCGTCCAAGCCCGCGCCCGAGGGATTGGATTGGGAGGCGTGGCTCGGTCCCGCGCCGTTCCGCGAGTTCCACGACGGGCTGCATCCGTTCAATTGGCGCGGCTATCTCGACTTCGGCACCGGCTCGATCGGCGACATGGGATGCCACACGATCGACGGCGCGGTCTGGGCGCTGAAGCTCGGCGAAGCGGACAGCGTCGAGGTCGTCGCCGAAAAGGGCGGCGTGAACAAAGAGGGCTTCAACGGCCATGCGCGCATCGTCTATCGCTTCCCGGCGCGCGGCGATCTGCCGCCGGTCGAATTGACCTGGTGGAATGGCGGGTCAAAGGATGATCTGCCGCCGCGCCCCGAGGCGCTGGAGGAGGGGCGCGACCTCCTCTCCCAAGGCACCTATTATTACGGGTCGAAGGGCGTGATGATGTCCGGCAGCCACTGCCAAGGCGTGCGCCTGATCCCGGAATCATTCCAAAAGGAAACCGGCAAGCCGGAGAAGATGATCGAGCGCGTGCCGGGGCACACCGGCGACTTTTTCCGCGCGGTCAAAGATTCGTCCGCCCCGGCGCCATCGTCGAATTTCGGCTACGCGACGAAGCTCACCGAGATCGTCTTGCTCGGCACCATCGCCCTGCGCGTCGGCGAAGGCGCGAAGTTGAGCTACGATCTCAAAGCGGGCAAGTTCACCGGCTCGAATGCCGATGCCGCCAACGCCCTGGTCCGCCGCGAACCGCGCAAGGGCTGGGAATTCGGCTACGAGATGGCTTAGCGAATCGCCCCCTACATCGTGCCGGTCTCGACCCAGCGCACGGCGTAGCGGACGAGTTCGGTGGCGTCCTTGAGCCCGAGCTTTTCTTTGATGTGGGCGCGGTGGGCGTCGATCGTGCGGATGCTGATGCAGAGCTGCTCGGCGATCTCGCGGCTCGCCTTGCCGTGGCCGATGAGCTGGAAGACTTCCATCTCGCGGTCGCTGAGGCGCTCGAGCGGCGAGGCGGGCGTCCGCTCCGGTCCTTTGCCGGTGAACAATTTGAGCAGCCGCATCGACATCGCGTCGCTGACGTAGATATCACCGGCGAGGACGCGCCGGATGGCGCGCGAGAGGTGCTCCGGGGCGGCTTCCTTCATGATGTAGCCCCGGCCGCCGGCGCGGAGGACGCGTTCGGCGTAGAGTTGTTCGTCGTGCATCGAGAGCACGAGGGTGAGGACCTTCGGATACATCGCGGCGATGTCCTTGATCAGCTCCAGCCCGCTTTTGTCCGGCAGCGTGATGTCGATCAACGCGAGGTCGGGCTTGGATTCGCCGATCCGGTCGAGCGCCTCGCGCGCGGATCCCGCTTCGCCGCACACCTCGATGTCCTGCTCGAGCCGCAGCAGTTGGGCGAGCCCCATCCGGCTGATCGGGTGGTCGTCCACGATGAAAATCCGGTGGCTCATGGCTGCGGTGTCGGCGGGTCGTCGGGCGCGGCTGCCGGGGTGGGGCGGGGGAGGCGGCAAAGCACCGCCGCGCCGCCGCCGGGGCGGTTGACCAATTCGCAGTGGCCTCCGAGCATCCGGGCGCGCCGCCGCATCGTCAGCACACCGGTCCCGACCGTGCGCTCGTCCGCGCTGGGCAGCCCCCGGCCGTCGTCGAGCACTTCGAGCGCGAGCCTTTCGCCCGCCTCCGCCAGGCGGATGCTGACGCGTTTTGCGCCGCCGTGGCGCACCGCATTGCCGACCGCCTCTTGGGCGATCCGGTAGAGCTGCAATTCCGCCGCCGCGTCGTGGATCGGCGCGCCGAGTTGGTCTTCGACCGCGCACTCGATGCCGAAGGCGTGTTCCGAAGCCTCCGCCAGTTCGCGCAGCGCATAGACCAGGCCGTCCGCCTCCAGCGCCGCAGGCATCAGGCCGCGCGCCATCTCGCGGCCGCGCACATTCGCCTCGGTGACGAGCTTGCCGAGCTCCGCCAAGCCGCGGCGCATCGCCTCGTCCGCGCCCGCGCGTTGTTCCAGCGCCTTGGTCAGGCACCCGATGCCGAAGAGCCGCTGGCAGAGGTCGTCGTGGATCTCGCCGCCGATCTGCCGACGCTCCTCCTCGCCGATTGACAGCAGCCGGTCCTCCAGCGACTTGCGCTCCGAGATGTCGCGCACGATCCCGGTGAAGAGCCGCCGCCCGTCGGCGAGGTAGAATTCGCCCACCGACAAGTCGCAGGGAAAGATCGTGCCGTCCTTGCGCTTGGCGGTCACCTCGCGCCCGATCCCGATGATCCGGCGCTCGCCGGTTTCGACGTAGCGGTTCACGTAGGCGTCGTGCTCGCGCGAATAGGGCGCGGGCATCAGGATGTTGACCTTCTGCCCGATCAACTCGCCCTCGGCATAGCCGAAGATTTTTTCGACCGCTTTGTTCGCCGAGATGATGACGCCGTCCTCGCCCATCGTCAGGATCGCGTTGACCGCCGTATTCAAAACGGCGCGGCTCAGCTCGACGGAGTCCTTGAGCGCATCGGCGACCGACTCGCGCTCCATCTCGGCGGAGACGCGCGCGCCGAAGATGTAGAGCACCGCGCCGGCTTCGTCCGCGCTTTCCATCAGCCCGTCGAGGTCGCGGTCGTCCATCACCGCCAGCACGCCGCGCGGCTCCCCCGCCGAATTGAAAAGCGGCGCGCCGTGGAACCAGCGGATCCCGTTTTCCTTGAGGAAGCCGCATTCCGGAAACATCGCGCCGAGGTCGCCTTCATACTGGCAGGGCAAGCCATCGAGCACCTCCTCGCATGGCGATCCCTTGAGCGGGTGGCGGAAGCCATCCCCCTTTTTCCCTCGGGCAAAAAACGTCGTCACCCGAATTTCGGATTTATCGGGCGAAAGGCGGCCGACCAGGGCGAAGCGGACGCCGAGCGCGCGGCACAAGTGTTCGCACAGCGAGGAGAAGAAGCTCTCCCCGACACCGGCTCCGGTGCCGAGCAAGATCTCCCTCAGCATCCGCGCAAGCGCAGGGTCTTTGAGTTGGGGCATCGCGGAGGATGGATGATGGGGCGGCATGGTCAAGCGGCGGATTCTTCGCGCGCGAGCCTACGCCGCCGGGCCGCCAAGGGCGTGCGGGATCTTGCCGATGCCTGCGCATATCTTGCTTTGAATCGCTGCGGCATGCTTTGGCACCATCTGGCGGGCGCTATTTGTTGGGGGAGATTGGCCGAAGGTTGGATCTGCGCCGAGGATCTCCCGCCGCTCCTTTTCGCCGCCATTTTCGTTTTGCGGCTATCGCCTTCCCGCCGCCATCCGGCTCGCCGCTTCGAGGTTCTTTTCGAGGATCGGTTGCCCCGGCTGAAGCTTCAACGCGTGTTCGAGGTGGGCGAGCGCCTCGCTGGCGCGCCTTCGCCGCAGCCGGATAGCGCCGCCGCCAGCGCGAGGGCGGCGGCGGCGGCGAGCCAGGTTGGGATTGTCGGGCGCATCGGTCGCCGCAGCGTAGGGAAAACTTCGCGCGGAGGAAACGGAATCCAACCCCCGGCGTAGTTCCGCTTCGGTTTCGCCCGTATCCTCTCCCGCATGACCAAGATACTCATCACCGGATTCGAACCCTTCGGCGGGGCGGACGCCAATCCCTCCGCCCAGCTCGTCCGGAGCCTGCTCGGCAATGCGGTGGCAGAGCGCGGCGGCAGCTACGCGTTGCGCGGCGCGGTGCTCCCGGTCTCCTACGACGGCGCGACGGCGGAGTTTTTCGCGCTGCTCGATGCGTTCGATCCGGATTTCATCGTGTCGTTCGGGCAAGGGCGACCCTCCCACGACGAATTTACGTTGGAGCGGATCGCGCTGAACCTCGACGACTGCCCGCAGCCGGACAACGGCGGGTCGATCCGCCGGGCGCAGCCGATCGCCCCCGGCGGACCGCTCGCCCTGCAGACCACGGCGGCGATCGGCGCGGCGGAGGAGGCGCTGGCGCAGGCGGGGATCGCCGCCGGCATCAGCAATCACGCGGGCAACTACGTGTGCAACCACCTTTACTACCGCGGGCTGCAGCGCTGCGCGCAACCCGGTGGCGGCTCGCCCCAGGCGATGCTCTTCGCCCACACGCCGCCGGGCGATCTGGATGCCGATCCCGAGCGCGCGGCGCGGCTGGCGGTTGGGGCCGGACTCATCTTCGCGGCGCTGGCGGCTCCGATTTTTCACTAGCGCGGCGCGGCTCGCGGCATTACCCGAGTACCCCATGATGACCAAGCCGGATCGCCTCCCCCTGTGTGCCAAATTTTTCAGCGGCATCGGATTTGCCGCCCTCGCTGCCATTGCCCTGACCTCGTGCGGGTCCACCGGCGGCGGCGCGTCCACCCGGAACTATAATTTCGATCCGATCGCGGGCGGCTCCAGCCGGACCCCGCCGCATAACATGTCCCGCTACGAATACCCGTTCGACGACGCCGGGAACTACATCGACGCCTGGGCGATCGAGGGCGAGCGCCGCGCCGGCCGCTCGATCTACAACCCGACCTCGCGCATTTCGTCGTCCTCCTCCAGCCGGTCGAAAAAGTCGTCGTCGTCCTCCTCCAGAAGCAGCAGCAAAAAGCCATCGACCCGGTACCACACCGTCAGCCGGGGCGATACGCTTTGGTCGATCAGCCGCCGCTACGGCAAATCGGTCTCCGCGATCAAAAGCGCCAACGGATTGCGGAGCGACGCGATCCGCCCCGGCCAGCGCCTGCGCATCCCGTAGTATCCAAAAGCCACGCCGCCCCATGGAATCCCCCGCCGCCAGCGGTCCGAGCAGCCTGCTCATCGGGCACCTCGAACGCGTTCTCTTCCACGAGACGACGATCCTCGCGCGGCTGGATGAACTCGGGCGGCAGATCACCGCCGACTACGCGGGCAAGAACCTGACCGTCATCGCGATCCTCCACGGCGGCATCATGTTCATGCAGACCTGCTGCGCCGCGTTTACCTGCCGCTCAAGATGGAGAGTATCTCGGTAGCCAGCTACCACGGCGGCACCGAGAGTTCGGGCATTGTCACGTTCAACCAGACCAGGCTGCCCGACCTGTCCGGCGAGCATGTCCTCCTCCTCGACGACATCCTCGACAGCGGCCGCACGCTCCACGCCATCGCCGCCCGCGTCCGCGACGAATGCCGCCCCGAGAGCATTAAAATCTGCGTGTTGCTCGACAAAATGGCCCCGCGCGCCGAAGACGTCCAGCCCGACTACTCCGGCTTCCAGATCGGCGACGAATTCGTGGTCGGCTACGGATTGGACTACCAAGGGCGCTACCGCAACCTGCCGCTCATCGGGATTCTGCGGCAGGACATGATCTGAGCCGCCGGAGCGGCGCGCCAAGTAGCATCAGCATCCTGCCGATCATCCGATCCAACCGGCGCGGCCGCCAGACAATTCGGGGTATATACCGTGCCAATCCAATCCGCTTGCATCCGCCCGCGCCGAAGTGCCTAGTCCCCACGTGAAAACCTCGCTCTTCCTCGCCTCGTTCGCCGCCCTTTTCCTGACCTCGGCACCCGCCGCCGAACCCGCCTTTGCCCCCGATGACCGCGTCTTGATCCTCGGCGACAGCATCACGCAGGACGGGCGCTGGGCGGCGCTGGTCGAGGCGTATTGGTGGTGGAAGTATCCGGGTTCGAAGGCGCAGTTCATCTGCGCGGGGCTGGGCAGCGAGACCGC
Organism: Verrucomicrobiales bacterium; assembly: GCA_041395145.1. Taxonomy (GTDB): domain Bacteria; phylum Verrucomicrobiota; class Verrucomicrobiia; order Verrucomicrobiales; family DEV007; genus JAWLBD01. The sequence goes on from JAWLBD010000022.1 coordinate 32,185, forward strand.
GTGCGGGCTGACCGAGCGCGACCATCCGTTCCCGCGCCCGAACGTCCACGAGCGGCTCGGGCGCGCCCTCGCCGCCGCCAAGCCGACCGCCGTGGTCGCCTGCTACGGGATGAACGACGGCATCTACCATCCGTTTGGCGATGATCGCTTCGCCCAATACAAAGGGGGCATCGAAAAGCTTGTCGCCGACTGCCGCGCCGCCGGGGTGAAAAGCGTGACCCTGCTCACGCCGCCGCCCTTTGATGCGAAATCGGTGCGCGGAAGATTGGGCGGGGAAGGCGAGGCAGATTACGGATACAAGGTTCCATTCAAAGACTACGACGACAGCGTGCTGGAGAAATATGGCGAGTGGATCCTGACCTTGCCCGCCGCCGGCGGCTGCGACCGCGCCATCGATATCCACACGCCGATGGAGGCGGCCATCAACGCCCGGCGCGCCGAAGACCCGGATTACAAAAGCGGCGACGGCGTCCACCCGAACGAAGAAGGCCAGTTCAAAATGGGCGAATCCGTACTGCTCGGCTTGGGCGAGGCCCCCGCCGACGTTGCGGCATTCCTCAAGGCGCTCGCCGACAACAAGGCGCTCGCCGGCAAAATCTTCGCGCGCCACCGCGCCCACTCGACCGCCTGGCGCGTCAGCATCGGGCACAAACGCCCCGGCGAACAAAAGGCGCCGCCGCTCCCGGAAGCAACCAAAGCCGCCGCCGCACAAGAAGCCGAGGTCCGGGCTGCGCTGATTTCGGGGAAGTGATCACCAACGATCGTAGGAAGGATCGTGATCAGCCTCCATTCGCCAGAACCCAGGCGACGCCCGATTTCGGACCTGTGTGCCGATCATGGTTCGATCCGGGTGGGAGGCTGAACCTATCGTTGAAAGTCGGCTGATTTACCTCTCGGGGTGAAGGGGGTATCCGTTTTATCCTGAACGCTTTATCCGAGTTGTGGTCGTGGCAGAAAACCTGAAATCTATGAACTATCGGAAAGATTGAATAATCGGGTTGGGTAGGACTCTTTCGCGCGATTCCGAACCGGGATTTTACGCGAAAGCCGGGACATCAGGGTCCCTTGCCAAACTTTGTTACGACCGGACCGATGAATCGAATTCTCACGCTATGTGCCGCCGCGATGGCGGTCGTTTTTCTCTCTCTCGCAGGGGGCTTTTTCGCCACTGGTCCGCTGGTGCGGGCGGAATCCGAATACCTGGGCATTCCGCCGAGGATTCCATTTGGCGTGGTCGAGGTGCCCGCCGGGGAAGACTCCGGCGAAGTCGCGGATGCGGGCGAACCAGAGGAGGACTCGGACGAGCAGCGGGAGGAAGAAGAGGAGGCGGGCGAGGCGAGCGCTGGGAAGAAGGCTGGCAAGGCGAAGAAGAAGGGGGAGGGAGTTTTCGCGAAGTCAGAATCCGATGAAAAAGCAAAAGGGGAAAGCGTGGGACCGCTAGGCGAGGGGAGGAGAGAAGGGCCGCCGGCCAGCGAGATCGTCGGGGCGCTGTTGGCGGAGGCGGCGGCGCTGGCGGAGGAGTCCGGCGATCCGTTTGCGGCGTTGCTCCAAGTCGCCGTGCACCAGCGTTATGCCGAGGACGAGCGCGGGATGCGCGCGACGTTTGAGGAAGCGATGGCGGGCGTCGGCGGCGCGGGAGAACGCATCGAGCAAGACAGCCGGCTGGCGCAGTTGAGCGCCGCCCAAGCAGCGGCGGGCGAATTCGATGGCGCGATCCAGATGGCGCGGCAGATCGCCGATGCGCGCGCGCAGATGCGGGCGCTGACCGCGCTTTCCCTGGCCAAAGCGGAAGCGGGCGAGACCGGCGAAGCGCTGGTGATCGCCTCGCAGATCGGCGGCTGGGCGGAGCGGTCGGGGGCGATGGTGCAGATCGCGGAAGCGCGGGCCTCTGAGGACGCTGCGGAGGCGCGGGAGATCGCGCTGTCGATCCCGGAGCCATCCGGGCGGGCGCGGGCGCTCGCCGCGGTCTCTGGCGCGGTCGCGGCGGCGGGCGATTTCCGCGAGGCGACGCGGATTGCGTGGGAGATCCGGGAGCCGGGGCCGCTGGCCTCGGCGCTCTACCGGGTGGCGACGCTGCAGGCGCGGGCGGGTGATGTGGCTGGCGCGCTGGGGCTGACCTGGGCGATCCCGATCCCGTCGCAGCGGACGCGGGCGCTGGGCTACATCGCCGCCGAGCAGGCGAAGGGCCGGGATTGGCGGGGCGCGATGGATACGGCGCGGCTGATCGCAGACGGGGCATCGCGGGAGGAGGCGATCGCGGAGATCGCGACGCTCCAGGCGCGGATGGGCGACCCGGATTCCGCCGGGCGCACCGCGCGCAACCTGAGCGACCCCGCGCAACGCGCCAAGGCGCTGACCGAGGTCGCGGGCCAATTCGCCGCCCGACGCGATGTTGTCGCCGCCCGGCAGGCGGCGACTTCGATGCGCAGCCTGGACAACCGGTCCGGCGCGCTGCTCGAAGCCTCCGCCGCGCTGGCGCTCAAAGGCGAATTCACCGAGGCGTCGCTGCTCGCGAGGGAGATCGCCCGCCCGGAGCGCGAGGTCGAAGCCTTCTGCGAGATCGCGTTGAACCAGCACAAGCGCGGCATGGCGGCGGAGGCGCGGGACTCGCTCGGCCGCGCCCGGCGGCTCGCGTGGGGGTTGCGCGATCCGGTCGCCCAGGCGGCGCAGCTCAGCCAGATCGCCACGATCCAGGCGTCGGTCGGGCAAGTCGATGCGGCGCGCCAGACGGCGCGGGCGATCCCGCTGCCGCAGCGGCTGGCCGGGGCGCTCAGCCGGATCGCCCGGCTGCAGGCGAAGACCGGGGATTTGGGCGGGGCGGTCGAGACGGCGGCGGAGATCCCGCAGCCTGGCCAGCAGGTCCAGACGCGTCTGGAGATCGCGGATCAATTGGGCAGCCAGGTGCCGATCGGCGAAGCCGCCGCGGTGCTGGGCGAGTTTTCGACCGCCGACGAGAAGCTGCAATTCATCATGGCGGTTGCCAGTAAGCACGTCCGGCTGCCGCGGTCAGCACGATCCGCCCGTATCTGAAGCGCTCGATGGTGGTGCCGACGCCTGCGGTGCCCGCGTCAAAACGCAGCGTCTTCCGGTCGGCGTGGCGGCTCGGTTAGCGCCTACGCCTTCACCAATCCGACGACAAAAGGGCGATGGAGAGGACGGCGATGGCGGCGAAGACGAGCATGGCGGCGAAGCTCAGGAAACGCCACACGCCAAGGTGCGTGTTGCGAAATCCCTCGCCCTGCGCATCGGCGCCGTCCTCCCAGCGGCGCAGCCTCGACCGATAGCGGAGCAATGCGATGCCGAAGATCGCGCCGAGGAGCAGCCGGCATGCCGGACCCGGCGGCGACCACGATGACCGGGCGGTCGGAGGCGGCGGGCATCGCAAAATGGAGCGCCACCTGGGCGGCGGAGACGGCGGCGATCCGAGGCTGCACCAGTGCGCCGCGATCAGGCGCCCGGTGCGGGCAAGTTCTGCGAGGCGAGTCCCGCCGGCGTTCGGGTGGCTGCGACGGGAGGATCGGCGGGGCGGAATCATAGGGCGTGGGCGATCCCGTAGATCGCGGAGGCGGTGAGTTGAATAAGGTATAGGGCGAGCGCCCGGACCAGCCACTTCAAAAACGGCGTATGCTTCTGCCGCGAAGTGGAAGCTGTCGGCTCCGCCGCCCCTGGTGCTGGCGGCGGACGGCGACGGTGAAGAGGAAAAGCCGGACGCCGGAAGCGCAGAGCAGCGCGCCGCAGGCGACCAGCAGCAGGCATTCGATGATCGCAGCAACCGGGGAGACCGGCTGCGGGAGCCAGTCGAGCGCGGCGAACCCGAGGGCGGCGAGCGCGGCACCCATCGTGCAGAGGAGCGCGGCGATCCAGGTCACCGCCGGCCAGGTTTTGAAAAAATCGATCGCGAAGAGCCGGTAGTCGCCCGGCGGGTATTCGGGTTCAGGCGCGGCGGGCTCGCGCGGCGGTGCGGATTCTCGGGTGTCGGGATCGTTCATCTTTCGGGGGAAATCGCTGTCTCAAACGGAATGCCGGGCGCTCGGTGCCAGGCGGGACGATGGGCTTGGATGATTCCCCGCTCACTGCTGGGACGGAGGGCTGACGCGGACATGGGGCGGGACCGCGAGATGCTCGAGGCGCGTCCACGCGTCGCCGCTGCCCTGCGGGTCGCTGCCCTCGTAGATTTCCACGGACCACGGATCGAGGTCGCCGACGATCATTTCGTTGAGGATCGCTTCGCTAGCCAGGCCATCGCCGCTGTGGGCGCGCGCGGATTCGCCCACCTTGACCACCGTTGGATCGCCGGCGATGCGCCCATCGCCGTCTCGAAAGATGAAGCGGACATACCCGCTGCCGGTGGTGGACGCGGCGACTTCCGGGATGATCGCCGATCCCGGCGTGGCGTGATCGCCTTCCGCCGGCAAGCGCCAATAAACCTCCAGCGCCGTGATCGAAGCCGACTCGCCTTCGATTGGCAGGTCGAGTTCGACCTTGGGCCCGGAATCGGATTTCTCCGAGTCCGGTAGGCTGCCGAAGAAAAACAACGCGATCGCCAGGATGATGGCGGCCGCTCCGCCGAGCGCCGCCTTCTCCAGCGTCGAGCTCGGGCTGCGGTCCGCCTCGGTCGGGGCGGGTGCCGGCTCATCCTCGATGCCCCCATCATCCTCCAGCGGATCGTCGCCTCCGCCTTCGCCTTCATCTTCGGAGAAATCCGGTTCGATCAAGTCGTCGCCGCTGGCGTCTGCGTCGATCAAATCGTCCGGCGACGCGTTCTCCAGCGCGCCGGCCTCGGCTTCACCGGGGTCGTCGTTGGGGTCATCGGCGGGGTCGTCGGCGGGATCATCGGCGGGATCATCCGGCGGTTCTGGATCTAGGCTGGGCTCCGGTTCGGCGGCGAGATCGGGCGTGAACAATTCTTTCTGTTCTGCTGCGCGGGGCGGCGCGGATTCTTCCCCCGGTTTGGCAAGCCCGACCAGTTCGTCGAGATCGGCGCTCTCGATGTCCTCGGGCGCAGGCGTCGCCGGCTGGTCGGCGGCGGCAGGCGGATCTACCGGCTTCGGTGCGGGAGCCGGCTTGTTTTTCGGGGCGGGATTTCGGCGCTTGTTCTTTTTGGCCATGGGGAGGCGTCGAGGTGGGGGCGGCGCGCGGTCGTCCGGCGCTTCCCGCAGTGTGCGCCGCGTTAATTGCGTTGCAAGCGAAGGTGTTGGTTCTAGGCTTAGCGCGACCCGAGATCCGCGATGCGAAAGAACCGCCGACAAGCCCGACAATGGATGCGCCGAAACCAGGCGGTCCGCGATTGGCGTGGCGGCATCCCGGAGGCGGACTCGATCCGCGACCGCATCGACCCGCTCTCCGCGTTGCTCCAGCGCGAGCTCAAGTTCCTCGGGTTGGAGAAACGCTTTGCCGAGGAGGAGATCGCGGCGGAATGGGGGGCGCTGGTCAGCGCCTTCATCGCCCAGCATTCGCGCCCGGATTCGCTCAAAAACGGCGTGCTCTACGTCCAAGTTCTCCAGCCCGCCCTGCGCGACACGCTAGAGCGCGATATGAAAAAGACGCTGCTAAAGAGGTTTCAGGACCGATTTGGAGCCGATAAGGTCCGCGACATACGGTTTCGCTTTTGATTTTGACCTCGGAGGGACCGCCGCGCTTGCCATCGCGCGGCTAATCTGATAGGCAGACTCCAACCCTCGCCTCCCACCTAAGCTCCTGATGAAATTCCCCCTCGTCCGCCGTTCGAAGCTCTCGGTCGAACGGGACGGCTTTCGGTCAAAGGTCGAACGATTGGCGGCGCAAAATACCATGCTGAAAGGGAAGCTGGGCGATGCCGTCCGCCGGGGCGCGCTGCGGGAGCCGACGCCGCCCACCTACTACGTGTCGCGCGCCGAGGGCATCGCCTACCTGCAGATCCCGAAGGCGGGCTGCTCCACGTTCATCTCCCAGATCCTCCGGCTCGAAGACCCCGCCGGCTACGAAAGCCGGATCGCGGAATTTCGCCGCTGCGTCTTCGGGATCCACCACAGCGCGGCGATGGCGGCGCTCCGCGCGGGGGAGGCAGCGGGGCTGCTCCGTTTCACCTTCACGCGGCATCCGTTCGCGCGGCTCTGGTCGTTTTTCCAAAACCAGATCGCCGGGCAGAGCGGCGACCCGAAATGCGACGCCACCATCGCCGCGGAAATCGCCGCCTCGGGCTTCGCCCCCGGCATGGCATTCGCCGATTTCATCAAGGCGCTGCTCGAAGACAAACGGGCCCGCAAGAACCCGCATGTCCGGCGGCAATCCGATTTTCTGTGGTCCGCCAGCGGCCCGAATTTCGATTACATCGGGCAGCTCGAAAGGCTGGCGGATCACCGGGTATTTCTCCGCAAAGTCCTCGGCATCGCCGGCGATCAGTTGCCGAGCCTGAACCAGACGCAATCCGCCGGGCGTGAGGCGCGCGACGCCTGGGCGGCGATCGATCCCAAGCACATCGAGGCGCTTTCCGCCTACTATGCCGCCGACTTCGCCCTCCTCGGCTACGATCATCCCGATTCCGGGAGGCGCCGATGAGCGGGGGCGCGCCGGGTCCGCCCCAACCTCACCGCCATTGACATGCCGTGGATTCTCCTAGTGCTCGCCAGTCTTTTTGAGATCGCCTGGGCGGTCGGCTTAAAATATACCGACGGATTTTCCCGCCCCTGGCCGAGCCTGGCGACCATCGGGGCGCTGGCGATCAGCGTCGGATTGTTGGGGGTCGCCTCAAAATCGCTCCCGATCGGAACAGCCTATGCGGTCTGGACCGGGATCGGCGCGGTCGGCACCGTCATTTTTGGCATCGTGTTGTTTGGCGATTCCGTTTCGCCGCCCCGGCTCGTCTGCCTCGGTCTCATCATCGCCGGGATTCTCGGGCTCAAGATGACCAGCTCAGCCGGGACGCCCGCTCCCGCAGCGCGCCGCCGCCCGAATCGCCCGCCTTGTGGGGAACCAATCGCCTTGCGGGAGGTGGGAAGCGGTGTTCTGCTTGGCGCCCATGCCATTCCAGCGACCCAGAGCGTCTTCCCCCAACTCGACCAAGCGCCGCGCCGCCCCCCACGCGGCGGTGACGCAAAGCGGGCGCCTGGGGTCGAGGCGTTCGACGACATCGATGGCGAGTGGGTAGATGTCGAAGAAGGCGAGCCGGAGCCGATGCGCGCCGCTGATCCGATGGGCGACGCCGATGCTGGAGTCCCGCCGGATGACGGGGCGGAAAGCGGCGGCGGCGATGAATTCGGCGATTTTGCCGACATCGCGGAGGAAGGCGAAGCCATCCGCCCGATGGACGGCGACACGAGCGACCCCAGCGACGCAGAAGACGGATTCGACGGCGATTTCGAGGAGGCGGAGGATGGCGGCGGCTCGGGCGGCGGCGATCTTGGGGCGGCACCAGCGAGCGGCCGCTTGGCCGTGGTTTCGCTGGGCGCTGGCGGCGCTGGCGGGCTTGGCAGCCATCTTTAGCGCCTATCTGGTGTGGAAGTGGACGAAGGGCGAATCGGACGGGCTGGTACTTAGCTGCGCGGGTGACGATTGCTCGAAGGTGCTCGACAGCCACTGGTCGCGCGTCTTTTCCATCCCGGTCAGCCTGCTCGGGCTGACTCTCTACGTGCCGATGGTCGCCTCATCATTTTTTATCGCTTCGCGGTTCGCCCGCAACGTCCGCTCCGCCGCGTGGTCGGCGCTGACCGCCGGGGCGACGATGGCGCTGCTCGGCGCGGCGTATTTTATCTACCTGATGAAGGCGCGGATCGGCGCGACTTGCCCTACTGCCTCGCCGTTCACCTCACCGGCTCGCTCTTCGGCGCGCTGGTGCTCTGGCGCCGCTTTCGCTGACCCGGCGGAAGGCGGAGGCGATGATCCCGGTGGCGACCGGGGCGATGGCGGTCGCCGCATTGGTCATGGTGCAGTCGGTCTCGGAGCCAAAGCCGACCCACAATGTGGTCGAGATCGATCCGGCGACGGTCAACGGCGGCGGCGCGGCGCAGAACCCGGCGAGTCGCCTCCATGCGGAGCGACCAGATGCGGGCATCCGAGAAGCCGAAGCCGCCCAAGAAAGAGGGTCCGACCTTGGACGTCGCGGCGCTCCGCTCATCGGCGGATTCGACCGGCTCGTTTGACGCGCTCCGCCAAGATCCGGTCCTGCGCCAAGTCCCCACCGAAGATCCTGAGCCGGAAAAATTCGCCCCCGCCGATCCGCCCAATACGGGGATCGGTCCCGCCCGCCCCGAAGACCAGTGCCGGTCCGCCTAAGCCGAAGCCCGGCGGCAGTTTCGCCCTGCCGGGACAAGAGGATTACCCGAATTCCGCACCGGATCCGCAACCGGCTCCAGCACCCGGACCGGCTCCGTTTCGCCCCACTGGCGAGAAGCCCGATCCTGCCCCGGCAGCGGTGGCGGGCAACGCCTCGACACGGGTCGCCCCGGCGGAAAGGATCGTAAATTTCTTCGACGGGTCGCTCGCCCTGCCGGTGCACGACCTTCCGATCATCGGGCGCCCGGATGCGGAGCACATCATGGTCGAACTCTTCGATTACACCTGCGACCACTGCCGGGAATTCTACCCTGCCCTGCTGATGGCGAAGCTGCGCTACGGCGACCAGATCGCCATCGTCCTGCTGCCCACCCCGCTCAACAGCAAGTGCAACCAATACCTGCCTGAGGGGCAATTCGACCGCCCCGACGCCTGCGAATACGCCCGCTACGCGCTCGCGGTCTTCCGCGCCGACCGGGACAAGTTCCCGCTTTTCCACGATTGGTTGATCAAAGTCGAGCCGCTGCCGAGCGAGGCGCGCGACTACGCCGCCGAACTGGTGGGCAAACCCGCCTTTGACCGCGCGCTGGCCGATGGCTGGGTCGGAGAGACGCTCAAGCGGGGCACCGCGCTCTACGGCGACCTGGCGAAGACGAACCGGAAGCTGCCCAAGCTCGTGCTCGGCGGGTCGAAGGTGATGCAGGGCCTGCCGCAGGACGTGCGCACCTTGTTCGCGGTCATCGAAAGCTCGGTGCCGGTCACCCCGGTGCAGGCGCAGACCCAGCCGTAACCATCCCAACGCCCCGAACGAAACCCTAAAATTAGATCGACTACGGATGCTACGATTTCTCGGCGTTGACACAGAGGACATTCCGCCGGGCGCGGAGATCGAATTCACGCTGACCAACGCGCCGGAGTCGTGGGGCGTCTTCCTCTTCATCGGCATCGGCTTGGCGCTCGCTTACCTCGCCTGGTATTTGTATCGGCGGGAGATCGGGAGCGCGCCGCGCTGGGGGCGCGCGTTGCTCGCCGGCCTGCGCATCGCCGTGATCGCCGCGCTGCTCGCCATCTTCCTCGGTCCCGCCGCCATCTTCACCCAGGTCCGCTCGCTGCGCCCATCCGTCGCCCTGCTGCGGGATGCCAGCGACTCGATGCAGATCGCCGATTCCTACGCGGATAGCGCGGCGAAGGACGCTGCCGCCCGCGTGCTGGGCAAGGCGGATCCGTCCGGCGAATCGCGCGCCGCCATCGTGAACGCGGCGGTCGGCGCGCCGGGCGATCCGTTTCTCCAGGCGCTGGCCGAGCGCGGCCGGGTCCGCGTCATCGATTTCGCCGCCGCGCCCAAGGAAGTCGCCGAGCTTTCCGGCCCGGCTCCCGCCGAGGGCGAGGGCGAGGGCGCGCCGCCCGCCGCCGCGGTCCTGCCGCCGCTCCAGCCCGCCGGTCCGTCCACCGACCTCGGCCGCGCCATCGATGCCGCCTTGGAAGAGCGCCTGACCTCCGCGATCATCCTGATCACCGACGGCCAGCACAACATCGGCGCGGATCCGGCGGGTGTCGCCGCCCGGGCCGCCGAGCGCGGCGTCCCGATCCTCGCGGCGGGCGTCGGCGATCCGACCCGCCCGCGCAACCTGCAGGTCGCCGGGCTTTACGCCGACCCGCAGGTATGGAAAGGCGACCCGTTCGAGATCCAGGCGGTCCTCCGCTCGGTCGGTCTGCAAAGCGAGCCGGTCGAGGTTGAATTGATCGAGCTGCCCGCCGATGGCTCCGACAGCGAGGGCACCGTTTTGCAGACGCGCACCGCCGTGATCCCCGAGGACGGCGGCCAGTTGCCGCTCAGCTTCGACCACACGCCGGAGGAGGCGGGACCCAAGCTCTTCACCATCCGCGCCAAGGCGGTCGATGGCGAATCGAACCTCGGCGACAACCGGCCGCCGGCTCCGGCGCGGGTCAACGTCTTGGACGACAACGCCAAGATGCTCCTCGTCTCGGGCGAGCCATCCTGGGAATACCGCGACCTCGTCCGGCTCTTCATGCGCGAGGAAATGGTCGAGGTCTCCGCCTGGCTGCAGAGCCTGGACGACGGGCGGCAGCAGCAGGGCGACACGCCGATCAACGCGCTGCCCGCGACCAAGGAGGAGCTTTTCGAATACGATGTCGTCCTGCTCCTCGACCCGAATCCGGCGGGCCTGGACGAGGCGTGGTTCGAGCTGCTCCAGCAGTTCGTCAAAGAACACGCCGGCGGCTTCTACTTCATGCCCGGCCCGGTTTATTCCGGGCAATTGCTCTCCGGCGACCGCTTCCCCGCCCTGCGCGAGCTGCTGCCGGTCGAGCTCGGCGATGTCGGCGCGATGGAAGTCGAGGGGCTGCTCGGGTCCTATGGCCGCGAGTGGATGATCGCGCCGGTCCCCGCCAATGCCGACCACCAGATCGCGCGGCTCATGCCCGAGGTGTCCGCCACGCTGGCGCTCTGGCGCACGCTGCCCGGCGTGTATTGGAGCTTTCCCGCCGCCGCGCCCAAGCCGGCCAGCCGCGTTTTGCTCGAGCACTCGGACCCGACGCTGCGCAAGGGCGGCTCGAACCGCCCGCTGCTCGTCGCCGGGCAATTCGGGGCGGGGCGCACCGTCTATGCCGGCTTCGAGGGCACCTACCGGTGGCGCACGGCGGGCGATGACGGCGAGTTTTTCCAGCGCTTTTGGGTGCAGGCGATCCGCTATCTGGCGGAAGGTCGCGCCCTCGCCGGAAAGCGCCGCGGCTCGGTCGAATCCGACCGCTACCAATATGAGGTCGGCGACCGCGCCCGCCTGACCGCCCGCCTCCGCAACCACGACTTCTCGCCGCTGGAGGCGGATTCGGTCCAGGGCGTCGTGGAAGCCCCCGGCTCCGACCCGCAGCCCGCCGAGTTCCGCCCGGTCCAGGGGCGGCCCGGCGAATACGAAGCGGGTTTCGCCATCGCCAAAGAAGGCATCCACCGCGTGGTGATCACGCTGGACAATCCGCAGGGCGATCCGGACGTGCTCGACGCCTCGTTCTCCGCCTCCCTGCCGATCCGCGAAGCGCAGACCGCCTGGCTCGACCGCGCCCGCCTCCTCGATCTCACCCGCCTGACGGACGGAAAATACTTCGGCATCGACCAGCTCACCGAACTGGCCAACTCGGTGCCCGACCGCGTCCGCCGCCTCGAACAAAAGAGCCCGCCGATCCCGGTCTGGGATACCGGCCGCGCCCTGTTTCTCATCGCCCTGCTCCTCACCGGCGAATGGGCGCTGCGGAAGAAGTGGAAGATGCTGTGAGGCGCGGATGAACACGTCCGGCGCGAATTGGCAGCGTGGCGGCGTCCGGCAGGGGTGGCGCCCGCGCTACAAGGCGACTTCTTTGCCCGAGCGGATCGATTCCTCGGCTCCCTCGCAGAGGCGCACCGACCAGCGGCCGTCGCGCGCGGTGCAGGCGGGCGTCTCGCCCTCTTTGACGCAGCGGACGAAGGCGGCGAGCTGGTCGTCGAGTTCGTGCAGTTCCCCGGCCGGCTTGGCCAGCGGGATCTCATCGTATTCAAAGCCGCTGCCGACCCGCAGGAACGATGTCGTTTGGTCGGACCGGGCATCCGCCGCGCTCCACGCCGCCCAGATCGCGCCTTCTGTGCCGGCGATCTTGGCGGAGACGTGGTGGCCGAAGGCGGCGAGCGTCTGCGAGATCACCGCGTAGGCACCGCCGGCCCAGCGGGCGGTGGCGGTCACATTGTGCTGCATTTCGAGGTCGCGCGCATCGCCGCTGCTCGCCGCCGCGAAGACGGAGCCGGGTTCGCCATGGGCGGCGAAATACCAGCGGGCGAGATCGAAGAAATGGATCGGTTCTTCGAGGATCCAGTTGCCCACCCGCCCGGCATCGTAGCGCCAGCCGCCGCTGCCGGGCCGGTAGGGGAAGCGCGACAGCTCGATCAGGCAGTAGCGCGGCTCGCCGATCCGCCCGGCATCGATCAGGTCGCGCACGCCGCCCCAGAGCGACGAGTGGCGCAGCTCGTGGTTGATCGCGAGCACCACGCCCTGCCGCTCGGCCAAGGCGATCAAGTCGTCGCATTCCGCGCTGGTCAGCGCCATCGGCTTTTCCAAGAGCAGGTGCTTGCCCGCCGCCAGCGCCGCCTTCGCCATCTCGTAGTGGAGCTGGTTGGGCGCGACGATATCGACCGCCTCGATGTCCGGGCGCGCCAGCGCCTCGCGGAAGTCGGCGAAGACTTCGACGCCGGGGTGGTCCGCCTGGGCGGCGTGGCGGCTCTCTGCGGAGGCGGCTGCGACGGCGGCGAGTTCCGCGCCCGGTGCCTTGGCGATCGCGTTGGCGTGGTGTTTTCCGAACAGGCCGTAGCCGATGAGAAGGGTGCGCATCGTTTGTTTGCGGTGTGGTTTGTGGTTCTGTTAGGGTGCCGGCTCCAGACGCCACTCGAAGCCGACGCCCCGGAACCGCTTTTCGCCTTCGGCGGAGGTGATCGCATCGAGCAGCCGATCCATCAGGCGGGGGAATTTCGCGTCCTTGGCGACCGCGTAGGGCTGGACCGCCTTGGCGCCCGCCGCCTTGATCTCGACCAGATCGCATTTCTCCAGCGTGCCGGCGTGGGCGAGCGCATTGCTCCGATAGACGATGACCGCATCCAGCGAGCCGGTCGCGATCTGGTTGACCAAAAAGTCGCCGGTCGCGGAGTCGAGCTTTTGGTTGCCGGAATCGGCGATTTTCTGGGCGAGCCCCTCGCGTTCCAGCAGGCGGACGGTCAGCGCGCCGAGCGCCGATTTTTCCGGGTGGGCGAAGGCGATGCCCAAGCCGGGTGCGGCGAGGTCGGCGAGCGAGGCGATGGCTTTCGGGTTGCCCTTTTGCACGAGGATGACCATGTCGTTGGCGGAGACGGTGCGCCCTTTGGCAAAGCGGTCCTCCACGAGATCTAGAAAGCTTTGGTCGCACGAAAAATAGGCGTCGGGCTTGGCTCCCGCCTCGATCTGGGCGACGAGGACGCCGCAGCCATTGTAAGACGTCGCCACCGTGCAGCCCTCGCGCGCCTCAAATTCGCGGATCGTCTCGCGGATCGCCGGCTGGAGCATCGCGCCGGAGAAGAGGGTGACCGCCGGCCGCAGCGCCCAGCGGTCGCCGCCCGCCGGCTCGTAGCCCGTCTCCCGAAACACCGCCCCGCCCCGGTCCGGCGCGGCGAGAAACCGGCAAAACGCGATCGCCTCGGTCGGGTGCGCGGACTTCACCCCGACCGCCGCCGAGACGTGCTTCGGCTCCGCATCGAACTCCGGCAGCGGGACGAAATCGATCTCCGGATACTGGGCGGCGACGGCGTCCCAGAGGATCGCGACATCGAGCTGGCCGAGCTTCATCGCATTGGCCAGCTCGTTGACCGTCGGCGTGAAGAGTTTGACCTGCGGCTCGACCGGCTCCCACGCGCCGGCCGCGCTTAGGATCTTTTTGGTGAACTTGCCGACCGAGGCGGCATCGGGGTTGGCCAAGCCGATACGCAAGCCCTCGCGGCGCAGGTCGGCGAGGGACGAAAGCCCGAGCGGGTTGCCCTTCGGCACGCCGAAACCGGCGCGCATGATCGCGGCGGCGAACGTCTCGCCGACCAAGCCCTTCTCCGCCGCGAGGTCGGTGTAGCTTTGATCCGCCGCCAGGTAGATGTCCGGCGGCGCGATCTCCATGCTGCTCAAAAGGGTGCCGGAGCCGCCGTATTGGAGCGCCACCTTGATGCCGGTCTCTTTCTCAAAGTCGGCGGCCAGCCGGCTGACCGGCTCTTTGATGCCCGCCGCGCAGAACATCGTGAGCTCGATGTCGCCCGCGTCGCCCGCGCCTCCGGCTGATGGTTTGCCGCTGTCGCGCAGCAGGTAGATGATCCCGGTCGCGGCGGCGACCAGGGCGAGGAGGATGAGCTTCGATTTTGACATGGGATTCCTCACCCCAGCGGCGGTTCGCCCCCCTGTCAAGGCGCGCGCCTGCGCCGCCGCCTACTCGAACGCGTGTTCGTGCGGGACGATCTCGCCGCACCACAGGCAGCTCTGCCGCGTCTTGCTCGTCGGGCGGCCGCAGCGCGGGCAGTTCACCATCTTCGGCGCGATCTGACCGTCCACCCGGCCGTCGCGGCGATCGACCTCCAAAATCTTCTCGCGCAGTTGCGCCTCGCTCAGCGGCGTGTGTTCGCGCAACAGCTCCCACATCGCCTGGCAGGAAAGCGCGAGGCGCTCGACGCGGCGGTGCAGGTGCTCAAGCTCGTGGTCGATCCCCCGGACTTTCGCGTCGGAAAATTCGCGCGAGGTCGAGGGCTGGTTCGGAAAGTGATCGGAGTCCCAAAACATGGCGAATTCTATCCCTCCCCGCCTTCGCGCAAGGCAAAAAGCCAGCGGAAGGTCGCTGGGCGCCCGCCCCGCCTAGCCGTTATCCACCGGTCCCAGGTCGGTGCCTTCGCTGAGCGGCGGCGCGAAGCCTGGCAGTTCGACCGGCGGCGCGGGATTCAGGTATTCTTCGGGCGTGACGGGACCGGACCGGATCGGATCGGCGGGCGATGCGGTGGCCGCTGGGGCGGGCGCTTCTTCGACCGCATCCGGGTTCGTTCGCCCAGTCACAAAGACGACTTTGTCGCCGACCTGCGGGATCCCGGCGGTGATGTCGGCGACGCCGAACCCCTGCTTCCGCTCGGGCGAAAACGTGAGCCGCCCGGTGATCTCGCCCGTGTCTGGCGAGCGGGCCTCCAGCGGCGTGCCTTGCGCCATGCCGGCGATCGGCGCCCCCCGGTAGAGGATGAAGCTCGCGCCCGGCTGCACGAACGTGACCTCGCCCATCGCCAGTTCCGGCTGACCCGCCGCCGCCGCTTCCTTCAGCGCCTTCTCCCGCTTCTTCGCCGCGCGGCTGGCGGCGAACTTTCCCGACAGATTGCTGACCGCCCCGCATCCGGCAAGCAGGGAGATGGCGAAGGCGGCAGCGAGGAGGCGGGCGGCGATCATGGGCGGGATAACGCGGGCGATGCAGCGATTCTTAGGGCGGGCTAAGGCAGGGTCGGCTCAGGGTCCGCCGGTCCATCGACCTCGGCGATCTTGATCCCGCGGATCGCCCCGATCGTCTGGAACGTGCTGGATGCCGAAGGGCACGCTCATCTCGATGTCGCCGGGGCGCATGCTCAGCCGCTTGTCCTTAGTGTCTTGGTCGATGATCTTGTCCTCGCCGAGCCACGCCTCGAACCGGTTTTCGGTGACGCGGAGCCGGACCTGATACCATTTCCCTTTCTCGAACTTTTCCACGCCGGTGGTCGCATTGTTGGCGGCGTCCATGTGGTCGATGCTCGAAATCCCGGTCAGCCCGCCGCCCCAGCCGCCGAGGATCAGCGTGCAGCACGGCGCATCCGCATCGCCTTCAAACGTCTTCGGCGTCACCGTCTTCGGCGGCTTCTTCCCGTCCTTGCTATCGGCAGATTGCTTGGCGGCGGGGAACGTCAGCCCGCAGAAGAAGTCGTATCCGGAGATCCGTTTCGCCTCCAGCCGCACCTCGAAATTCATCGCCGGCAGCTCGCCGATGTAGCGCACGCCGGTCAGCTCGACGCCCGACCCGATCTGGATCGCGCCATCTCGACGGTAACTTCGCCCGCCCCGCCGTAGTCGATCGCCTCCCCCTTCAGCGACTTGCCGTCGAACAGGTACGCCACTTCAGCTTCGCCTCGCCCTCTGCAGGCTTTGCTTCGCCCGCCGCAGCGGCGGGCGGCGCAGGCTTTTCCTCCGCCCGCACGGCGGC
This sequence comes from Verrucomicrobiales bacterium, assembly GCA_041395145.1. Taxonomy (GTDB): domain Bacteria; phylum Verrucomicrobiota; class Verrucomicrobiia; order Verrucomicrobiales; family DEV007; genus JAWLBD01. Next base: position 48,187 of record JAWLBD010000022.1, read on the forward strand.
AGGGGCGGCGGCGAGAACAAGGGCAGCGGCAAGGGGTAGGGTGCGAATGATCATGCGGGATCATAGGCTCCGCTTTCCGGCGGGGCAAGATGATGCCATAGATTTGCATGACCCGTCTTCTCGCCATCGGAGCACTCGCCTTCGCCGGGTGCCAGTCCAGCCGCTACCTGTGCAAGACGATCCCGCCAGATTGCCCGCGGCAAATTGTCTTCGTCCAAGAATCCAGTGAGGGCTTTGGCAGAGACGCCCACTATGAGATCTCCGACGCCAAATCGGGGCGTCTGTTCGGGAAGGTACGCTCTTCGATTGGCGCCGATGAACGCGGGGTCGATGGCAGACGGCTGCGCGCGGGACGAGATTTTGCGCCGGTTGCGGCGGTCAGTTTGAGCGGCGATACGATCCTCGTAGTGGAGGATTGCTGGGATGCGGTGCCAGCCTGCAAACATCTGCTGATCCAACTCTCTACGGATGCGATGCGAAGCCGCTATATTGCCATGCCCGTGAAATCGTCAATCCCGCCCTATCCAACGCCGCCCGCGATCATGGGTCTGACCGATGACGTCGTCCGCTTTCAGTTCATTGCTGACGAAGTTCGAGAGGTGCCGCTGTCTGAATTCAAGTAGCGGCTTTACCCCGGCCTGCAAATCCAGCCCAGCGCCGCGATTTGCCGACGCCGCGCGATCCGCTACCCTCCGCGCATCGAAGCCGATCCGCCAGCCCTCATCGAATGCCTGCACCCGACCGTCGCGCGGTGGTTCGGGCGAACGCACGGCGCGTTCACCGAGGCGCAGACGCTTTGCATCCCGAAGATCCTCGCGCGCGAGTCGGCGCTGCTCGCCTCGCCGACCGGCAGCGGCAAGACGCTGGCCGGCTTCCTCGGCATCATCGACCACCTCGCCCGCGAGCGCGACGCCGGGAACCTGCGCGCCGGCGAGATCCGCGCGCTCTACATCTCGCCGCTGCGCGCGCTGACCTATGACATCCAGAAAAACCTATCCGCGCCGCTGGAGGGCATGGGATTGGGCAAAGCGATCCGCATCGGGTTGCGCACCGGCGACACGAAAGCCGCCGAGCGCGCCAAGTTGCGCCGCCGCCCGCCGCACCTGCTGCTGACCACGCCGGAGACGCTCGCCATCCTGCTCGCCCAGCCCGCGTGGGGCGAGGCGCTCCGGTCCTGCGAGTTTGCGGTCATCGACGAACTCCACGCGCTGGCCGAGAACAAGCGCGGCGCGCATCTGGCGGTCTCGCTCGAGCGGCTCGAACGCCTGCGGCGGGGGCGGCGCGGGCTCTGCCGCATCGGCTTGTCGGCGACCGTCGCGCCGATGGCGGAAGTCGGGAGGTTCCTCGCCGGCGGGCGGCGGAAGTGCCATCTGCTCGAAGCGAGCGGCGCGCGGGACAGCATTGTCGAAGTCCTCACCCCGCTGCGGAGGGAACCGTATCCGCCGGCCGGCTACACCGGCGCGCGGGTCATGGACGACCTCGCCCGGCTGATCGCGGCGAAGCGCACCGTCCTCGTCTTCTGCAACACGCGGTCCGGCGCCGAGCGGATCGCCCTGGGGTTGAAAGCGGCGTTGCCCAAGCAGGCGCATTTGATCGAGGCTCACCATTCTTCGCTCGACCGCGACCTGCGGCTGGAGGTTGAGGACCGGCTCAAGGCGGGCGAATTGCGCGCGGTCGTCTGCTCGACCAGCCTAGAACTCGGCATCGACATCGGGTCGATCGACACCGTGTTCATGATCTCGACGCCCAAGGGGATCAACCGCACGCTCCAGCGCATCGGCAGGTCGGGGCATTCGATCCACCAGCAGAGCCACGGCATCCTCGTGGCGACGAACATCAACGACCTGATCGAATGCACGGTCTGCGCCCACATGGTCAAGGCGCGGCAGCTCGACCCGGTCCGCATCATGCAGAAGCCCGGCGACGTCGCCGCGCAGCATCTCGTCGGCATGGCGCTGGCCGAGGCGGACGGCGGCGGCATCGGGAAGGCGGAGGCGTTCGCCCTGCTCCGCCGCGCGCATCCATTCCGCGCCCTAACAAAGCCAGAATTCGAGCGGCTGGTCGAATACCTCAGGGGCGGCGGGCGCTCGCTGGAGAAGCAATACACCGAAGCGTTCGGCAAGATCCGCGAGGAGGGCGGACGCCTGCTGCCGGCCAGCGCGCGCGTCGCCCGCGACTACCTGCCGAACGTCGGCACGATCCACGCCGAGGGCATGGTCACGGTATATCTGGGAAGGCGGAAGCTCGGAGCGGTCGAGGAGGGATTTATCAAAGGCATCAACATCGGCGACGTTTTCGTGCTCGGCGGGCGGATCGTCGAGCTGGTCGAAACCGGCGTCGCCGAGGCGAAGGTGCGCGAGGCGCGCCGGCGCTCGCCCACCGTGCCGCAGTGGAATGCGAACAAGATGCCGCTCAGCTCCGGCTTGGCGCGCGAGGTCACCGCGTTCCGCACCGAGCTTGACCGCCGGCTCGTCGCGCTCGGCGAATCGCCCGCCGAACTCGCCGACTGGCTGGTCGAGGAGTGGCTCGTCTCGGCGACCAACGCCCAGGCCATCGTCCGCCATTTCCAAAACCAGCTCGCCTTTTCCGAGATCCCGACCGCCGGCAAGATGCTGATCGAGCTGTTCCGCGACGGCGATGCGGGCGGCGAGCGCGAGGAGCGGTATCATTATTTCTTCCACACGCTGATCGGTCGCAGCGCGAATGACGCGCTTTCCCGCATCCTCTCGTGGCGGCTCAAGAATGCGGTCGGCGGCAATGCGCTGGTCACCCTCGACGACTACGGGTTTCTCATGAGCCTGCGCCCGTTCCAGGCGATGGCGCTGCGCGATTGGCGAAACCTCTTCCACCCCGCCGAGGCGGAGGATGACCTGCGCGCCGCGCTGAGGGAATCCAACCTCGTGAAGTGGAACTTCCGGGGCGTCGCCCAGACTGGATTGATGGTGCCGCGCAACCTGCCTGGCGAGCGCCGCCCGCTGCGGCAGCTCCGCTGGAGCGCGGAGATCTTATTCAAAGTGCTAGAGCAACACGAACCGGATCACCCGCTGCTCGGAGAGGCCATGCGCGAGGCGATGCACACGTTTCTCGACACCGGGTCCGCGCTCCGGTTTCTCGGCGAGGCGGGGTCGCTCGACTGGACGCTGCGCGAGGTCCCCGCCGTCACGCCATTCGCCTTCGGTCTCTATGCCTCCAAGATCCGGGAGGGCATGATGATGGAATCGCCCGAAGAAGCGATCGAGCGGCTCTATGCGGAGTTTCAGAAAAAGGCGGCAGGGCATCCGCTGTTCGGCGGGTGAGAAGACGTGGCGGCGAGCATGGGAGAACGGGCGGCGAAACGTTCCTCCTAGCTGCGGAGTTACCGCCCACTCTCGCTTCCGTGGCCAAACTAAGCCGCGACGGCGTTTTCGATCTGGGCGCGGAGTTCGGCGGGGAAGGCGACCGGTTTGGGCGGATCGGGGCACTCTGGATTCCAGCGGCGGAGGGCGCGGAGCTGGTCGCCGAAGTCGGCGGCGATGGCGGGCAGGGAATCGGCGGCGGGATCGCTGCGGTGGGCGGCGCACGACCGGGCGCAGAGGTCGGCGTAGTCGCTGGCGAGGCGGCTGGCGAACTGGCGGGCGGTGATGCCGATGGAGGGTTCGCGCAGGTAGCGGGCGGGGGCGATCAAGCCGGGGTCGGCGATGCGGATCGCGCCGTCCTCGCCGCGGGCGAAATTGCCCATGATCGGATCGAGCAGGTAGAAGCCGCGCGCTTTGACCGCCCGCAAGACCGCGAGGATCTCGGGCAGCGCCTTCGCCCACACGGCCGGCGCGGCACGGTCTAGCTCGCGGTGGAGGAAGCGCCCGGCGGGCAGCAGTGGCATGGCGATGGCGCGGCGGTGGCGGTATTCGCGGGGCGGCGCGGCCTCGATCTTCTCGGCGGTGAGCAGCGAGCCCTTCAGCGATGGCGCGACAAACCGGACCGGACCGAGGATGGCGAACGGGACGACCAGATCGCCGAGCGCCTCGGCGGCGAGGGCGTGGAATGAAGGCGGCACGACCATCCGCCCGAGCAGCGAGAGCAGCGAGCGGCGGCGGATTTTGATCGCCCAGCCGTCGCCGGCGAAGACATGGCCTTGACCGCCGCTGCCGATATGGCGCAGCACCGCCGGCGATTCGCGGGGCAAGGGCGGGTGGGAGATGGTCGCGGTCGGAATTGGCTTAGGAGCGCTGAGGCGCAGGGCGGCAGCGGCGATACCGAAGCAGATGAGCAGGACTCGGCTCGGCTCCGGCACGACCTGCCCGAAATAGTTCAGCCCTGGGTTGAACGCGTTGGCGTAGTGGTCGGCGATCTCCGCCGGGGTGAGCGCCCGGCTGTAGAAGGCGAATTCGTCGATGATCCCGTTGAAATTTTCGCCGCCATTGACCGCGCCGATGTAGGCGCTGTATCCGCCGCCACTGGTGATGTTGGTGCCTGGGGCGAGGAATACATTCCACAGCTTTTCGCCGTCGATCCAGATCGCCTTTTCGCCGGAGGCGGCGTCGTAGGTCGCCAGCACATGGTGGGGCGATCCGTTGAAATCGGCGAGCAGCGGGCGTACCATCCACGCCGTCGAGCGGCATGTCGAGCTCGCTGTAGCCGCCGGTGTTCAAGCCGAACGAAAGCACGGGACCGGCTCCGACCGCCGGGCTGGCTTCGCCGCCGAAACTGTCGTTCTGGAACGAAAACAAGATGCGGTTGCCGCCATCTTCTTTGCGGAAGATCTCGTCGTAATCGCCCATCGCGCCGGACCAGTTCGGCGTGATCATCGCCTCGATCGCGGATGCCGATGGTCACGACGAAACCGGAGTTGCCGAGGTTGACCTGGGTGCCTGCCGAGTTGTCAAAGGACGCCGCGCCCTTGCCCGTCAGCCCGGGCACGCGGGTCGCATTGCCCTGGAACGATCCGTTCGACGTGCCAGCCCGGTCGTAGGCAAAGTTCAGCGTGTGCTCGGGGGTCGGTCCGGCGGCTTCGTTAAAATCGAGAAACGTGACCAAGCCGGAAGGCGGCGACGGGATATCGCCGGGGTCGGGATGCGGCGTCGGCAAGATGACGCCGGCCGGCACGCCGACCTGGAAGTTGTCGGTCCACGTCCGGTCGCCGTGGCCGGTGCCGCCGACGCTGACCGCCGCATTGGAAAAGACATTGCCGGCGAACGATCCGGTGCCGCCGCCGAGGCGCGGGTAGGTGGCATCGAGGTCGACCGTGCCGAGGTGGGTCTGGTCCACGTAGATGTCGAGCTGGCGATTATCGAGGTCGAAGTTGACCGCGTAGTTGTGCCATTCGTCGATGCTGTTGATGATCCCGGCGGTGTCCAACCCGGTGTCGAGCTCGAATGCGCCATTGTAGATGCCGACCTCGGGCGCGGCATTGCCGTCGGTCCGGAAAAAGACGGACAGACCGCTGCCGGCTTGGGCGATCGTATCCCGCCCGGCGCTGGTCGTGATGTCGATGCGGTCGTTGGCCTGCACCGCATCGAACTGGACGGTGTAGTTATTCGTCAGCCCCCACTCCAACCCATAGTCGGTGCCGCCGCCGCTCTGGGTCATCCCGGTCGCGGATCCCGCGCCGCTGCCGCCCGGATAGCCTGGCGCCCCCGGGTTGACGGTGCCGTCTTCGGCGATCGACCACTTTCCATTCGTCCAGACCTGCGAGGGCAGCCCGAGGTAAGCGGTCTCGACGTTGATGCCCGGCAGGTTTACCGGATAGGCTCCCGCCCCCGGTCGCCCGGCGATCCCGCCATTCGGCGTCGTCGTAAATGAATCGCTGTAGGCCAGTTGGTCGATCAGCGTCGAACTGCCGATCAGGACGCCCGCTGCGTCCGCATTCGGGACGGCGGTCGCCGCTGCGGTGGCGGCGGCGAATGAGGTAAAGAGAAAGCGCTTGTTCATCGAGCGGGATTCATAAGAAATAGCGCTCGGTTTGAAAAGCATAAAAAAGCAACGAATTCGATTCGGGGGCGAATCGTGGCGCATCGGGCGCGGCTTGACCTCGGTGCGTCTGGTCGCTATGGGCGGAGCATCGCCGCCGTGTCTCCGACCAAGATCATCATCGCCCTCGCGGGCATCTTCCAACTGCTCTTCCTCACGCTGCTGAGCGTCCACCTCGCGAACCATGGCGATGCGGGCGGTAAGGCGATCATCTGTATGACCTGGGGGGTGGTCATCCTGTGGGTCGGATTTTTCGGAACGCTGATCTGGCTCTGCCGCCGCCGCTTTACCAATTGGGCGCAACGCCTCTCCGTAACCGGTGGCTGGCGGGCGAAATTCGTGCTCCTCGCGACCGCTGCCGCGCTGGTCGAGGAAGCCGTGACCACAGCGCTGACCAACCTCGCGCCGCTCTTCGGTTCCAAGGTCGGCGAAGCCTATATCACCGCCTCGGCCAACTACCTCGACGTCGTCTGCTGCCACAGCGTTGTCGTCTTTGTGCCGATGTTTTGCTGCTGGGCGTGGATGTTCGGGCGCGTCGATTTCACCCGCAGCCAAGCTTTTTTGCTGTTCGGCATCACAGGAATCCTGAGCGAGGTGTTGGCATTTGGTCCGCAAGGCGTGCTCAACTCCGGGCTGTGGATCTTCGTTTATGGGTTGATCCTCCTGCCCGCGCTCTACAGCCTGCCCGAGCGCCCAAACCTGCGTCTCCCGCGATTCTACCACTTTCCTTTGGCGGTGATCTTGCCAGTTCTGTGGTCGATCCCCGTCGCTGCCCTCGTCTATTGGCTGCATCCGTATCCGACCCATTTCTAGGCGGGTGCGCCGTGAGCCTTCCGGCTTCGGTGGTGGCATGCGCACTCCGTGCGCGTCCCAGCGTGCGTCGGCCGGTTGGGTTTGCCGAAGCCGAAGCGTCGGAGGAATCCGGCGTCTTTTAGCTCTGCGCTGCCTGCACTCCAAGCGCGCACGGAATGCTCGCTCCGCCTTGGCCTTGGCGGCTGAATGGCTGCCGATGCAAAGCAAAGCAAGAGTTGGCGCATACGGATATTATTTCCAGATATTCCGTAAAAACAAGGATCGAATTGTAAGCGTCTGGAATCCAGCGGATTGCGCTGAAAAGGTGGGGCGGAGACCATTTCGCATTGACCCAAGAAGAGGGCGGCTGCATAATCATCCCAGTTTGGATCGGTTTGGTTTGGACCGGATGGTCTGCTACGCGCAGGCTAAAACCCGGGCCCCCAACTTCGAGCCGCCCCGCGCCTAGCGCGGGGCGGCTCTTTTTGTCGGCAGAAGACCGCCTTGAAGGCAGCACTGGCGCATTTCGAGAGGTCCGGCTATAGGCATCGCACCGATCACCCCGCCTCACTTACCTCCTATGTTCTGGCTTTGGCTCTCCCTCGGCGTTCTCGCCACCCTCATCCTCGCCGTCGCGCTTTATGACATCCTCCAGCGCAAGCACGCCATCCTGCACAATTTCCCGCTGGTCGGGCACTTCCGCTACTTGCTGGAGACGATCGGACCGGAGCTGCGGCAGTATATCGTCACCGACAACGACGAGGAGCGTCCGTTTTCGCGGGACGAGCGGCGCTGGGTCTATGCGTCGTCGAAGAAGGAGAACAACTACTTCGGTTTCGGCACGGACAACGACCTCGAACTGTCGCCCAACTATCTGATCATCAAGCACTCCGCCTTTCCGCTGGAGAACCCGCACGAGGGGCAGCCGGGCTTTGACCCGCAGCACCGGATGCCGTGCGCGAAGGTCATCGGCGCGGCGCGGAAGCGGCGCAAGGCATTCCGCCCCGATTCGGCAGTCTATGTCTCCGCGATGAGTTTCGGCTCGCTGGGCAAGGCGGCGGTCGAGGCGATCAACAAGGGCTGCGCGCTGGTAGGGGCGATGCATAACTGCGGCGAGGGCGGCGTCTCTCGCCACCACGACCACGGCGCCGATCTGATGCTCCAGATCGGGACCGGATACTTCGGCTGCCGGGATGAACGCGGGCGCTTCAGCATGGCGCGGCTGCTGGAAAAACTCGAACGCTACCCCAAGATCCGGTGCCTCGAAATCAAACTGAGCCAAGGCGCAAAACCAGGCTCGGCGGCATCTTGCCCAAAGCGAAAATCACCCCGGAGATCGCCGAAGCCCGCGGCGTGCCGCTGGACGAGGACTGCATCAGCCCGGCGGCGCACACCGAATTCAACGACGCCGATAGCCTGCTCGATTTCGCCGAGCGCCTCGCCGCCGAGACCGGCTTGCCCGTCGGGATCAAATCCGCCGTCGGCGACCTGTCGTTCTGGAACGACCTCGGGCGGCTGATGGCAAAGGGCGACCGGGGCATCGACTTCGCGGTGATCGACGGCGGGAAGGCGGCACCGGCGCGGGCTCGCTCGTCTATACCGACCACGTCGCCCTGCCGTTCAAGGTCGGCTTTACCCGCGTCTACCACGCGCTGGTCGAGCACGGCATCCACGAGCAAATCGCGTTCGTCGGCTCCGGGAAGCTCGGCTTTCCCGAGCAGGCGCTCTTCGCCTTCGCCATGGGCTGCGATCTGGTCGCCGTGGCGCGGGAGGCGATGCTGTCGATCGGCTGCATCCAGGCGCAGCGCTGCCACACCGGGCATTGCCCCGCCGGGATCGCCACCCACCACCCATGGCTCATGCGCGGGCTGGACCCGGCGCTCAAGGCGGCGCGCCTCGCCAACTACCTCGTCACCCTCCGCTATGAGCTCCTAAAGCTGAGCCGGACCTGCGGCGTGCCCCACCCGGCGATGGTCACGCCAGAGCATTTCGACATCCTCAGCGACCAATTTAGCTCGCGCCCCGCGAGGGAGGTCTTCGGCTACGCCCAAGACCTGGTGCCGATGCCTTGCGAAGGCGACCGGCGGGACGTAGTAGAACTGATGGCGCGCCTCGCTGCTTAACCCGTAACTCTCATGAAATCACAGGATTGTGGTAACGTGTTCGAGGTCTGTGATTTACGGTAATCCTTTCGAAGGCGGAGCCAAATGGGGGGCGTGCGAGCTAGCGTTTGATGCAAACGCTCGCCCCGCTCGCAGAACGGTTCGGCAAGGACTTAAAAGGCGTCATCGGATGCGTCGATCACCTCGTGCTCTTCGGCACGTCCAAAAGCCATCGGGGGGCGCGGCTTTTGGGGGCATCTTTAATCCTAGAAGCGGCAATGTGGTTCGGACGTTCTGCCCTGATACGCGCGGTCATTATCGGTTCGCCGATCAATCGGGGCGTCGCGCCACAAGACCCCTCCTTGGAGGGGGCAAAGGGGTGGGTATTGGATGTGTAAATCGCTCGAAGTTAACGTATAATGTAGATCTGGCGGCGAAGTGCAGGATCGCTCCCGACCGGGTGACCCGATGCTCGCTGACCCACCCCCGAACCCTCCCAGGAGGGGAGTGTGGATTCGCGACGCCCTGGCATCCTCGGGTTCACCCAACGGGTGAGCCGCATGGTATTTCGATCAGGTTGGCGGTCAATTCTTTGCGAGGAAGCGAGGAAGCGATGGAGTCAATTGCCGCTTCTAGGTTAAGCGGACGACCGGCAGGGGCCAATCCAGGCATTGCCTTGATGCCAAATTGACATGCTCAAAACAGAAGCGGACAATAGGCAGTGCCGCATTGAAGTGTGGGTGGTTTCAACCACCCGACACCCCATGCCCAAGTGCATCCGCTGCCATGTTTCTTGCCGCGATGGGGAAGGCGATCTCAATCAAATCATGGCGTCTAAAACCAGTCCGCATCGAACGTCACGCGGACCACGCACCTTCGAATTTTCCGAAAAAACCATTGACTGTTCTTGAGAACACGTTAAAATGTTCGCATGAACAATCAAACTGCCTCCACCGCCGGACAAGCTACTCGCGAGATTTATCTGCGCATCACTTCTCTCTTCGAGCAGGCGCGCAAATTCCGTGCCCGAAGCGAAAGTCTCCGACTCAAGAAGCAGCGGCGCGAAGCCGAGCAGCTTGAGCTACCGCTCACGTTCTAGTGGCTTGCCCAGTGTAAAACAACGGGTTTCTGATTTGCGTGATCGCGCATTTGTCTTTTGTGGTTTTGTTGGGTGATGCCTAACAATAAGTAGCACATCAAGTTGGATTCCTGGAAAAGGGACCTCCTCGGGAAGATTTCCCGATTACGCAAGCCGGGGGCATTCTGCATTCCGCGCGCCCGGGCTGGACGTTGCGGCTGATCCGCCGGCGTGGCTGCCTAGCAGTCTGTTGCAAAAGGCGGCGCTTTGAGCGGCAGATCATTTTGGCACCTGGCGCAGCGCGGTGAACCTTGAAGCAGCAATGGAATCCCTCGTTTCCCGCTTCTAGAATTATTCCGGAGAGCAACCCCTAGTTCCCTTGAATCGGGACTGTTTGGCTGAGTTGGCGGTGATTTTTTTGCGCAACTGGCGAGAATGACAGCCGGCAGGGAGAAAAGCGATGTGGGTATGAATCGAGGCTTTATCGCCATGATGGTCCTACGCCCCGCTCGTCGCGTCTGCCTTGATCGCCTCCAGGCAGGGTTCGCAGTATTCTTTACCGTCGCTGGACGAGACGCGGAAGACGGCGTCGTGATCGTCGTGGTCGGTCTTCCCGCATTTAGCGCAGCGGTGGAAGGCATCGCCGGGGTCGCGGGCTTGTTTGGCTTTGAACTCGCGCCGCCGGGAGGCGGCGAACTGGCGTTGTTTGGCGGTGCGGAGGAGCCACGGCCCGAAGGCGATGGCGAAGTTGGCGACGGCGGCAGCGGTCGCCGGCCAGGCGACCGGTAACATAAACACGCCGCTGGCGAGCAAGACGGCGGTGATCCATCCCAGCCACTTCAATTTGACCGGCAGGATGAAAAAGAGGCGGAGTTCGATGTCTGGGGCGAGGATGGCGACGGCGAGAAGCCAGCTCGCCTCAGAAAGACCTGAACTCGGGAAGCCCCAAAGGAAAAGCAGCCCGGCGGCGGTCTGGATGGCGAGACCGCCGAGGACGTAGAGGGTGGTCCGGAATGCCCCAGGCGCTTTCGATGATGTCGCCGAACATCCACAGGATCATGGTGGCGAAGATGATGAAAATCGGGCTGCTGGTCAGCGGGACAAAAACCCACGAGATCAGCCGCCAGACCTGGCCCTCGAAGATCGCGCCGCGGCTGAAGGCGAGCGCGCCCCAGAAGTCTGGGTTCATGTAGCCGAGCGCCCAGCAGATCGCCTGCATGATGGCGATTCCCCGGATCAGGTGCGGGATGGCGATCCAGCCGAACTTTCTCTCTAAATCGTAAATCGAGGGCATCGCATCGGGGATTGCTTAGGCGGCGGGATCGCCGGTGGCGGCTTGGTAGATAAGGCGGAGGAGGAACCACGCGCCGGCCGCGCTGAGGACGGCAAAACCGGCGACGACCAGCACGACGAGGACGAGCAGCCACTTGCCGCTCTTCTTGCCGCCGGTCTGCCCGGCATCGATCGCGCCGCGCAGCAGCTTGTAGTTTTTCGAGTTCGATTTGAAATAGGCGGAGAACGCGTCGCCGAAGACCGGGATCGAGCCGAGGGCGGCGTTGAGGAAGATGTTCCACGCCATCTTGGCCTGCACGCTCTTCGGCACGCCTTTTTTTAGCGCCTCACCCATGATGGTGGTGCCGAGGACCGCCGAGATAGCGTCGCCGGCTCCGGGGAGCAGCCCGAGGATCGGGTCCAGGCCGATGCGGAAATTCGTGCCGGGGATGCGGATGCATTCGTCGAGCAAGACGGCGATGATCTTGGCGACGGGGCTGCTGTTCTCGTCGAACTCGATCTTCTGGCCGGAGGACGAGCGGAAGGCGAAGCGGAACGCCGCGCGCCCGCTGCCAGCGCCGCCTCGCGACGATGCCGAAGCGGCCGGCTTGCCGCCGGGCGGGATGACTTCGTCCACCTGCGCTTCGGTGGCGTTGGGTCGCTGGATCTCGTCCGGCACGGGGAAGTTTGGGGATTAGCGAGGTTTGATCTCGATCAGCATCTGGGCGTTGCTGGGGAAACGTTCGACGAAGCTGAGCAGGCGCTGGATTGCCTCGATCGGTTTGTGCCCGGACAGCCCGCGGCGGATCAGGTGGATCTTTTCGAGCTGGTGCGCGGGCAGGAGCAGTTCCTCGCGGCGCGTGCCGGATTTGAAGATATCGATCGCCGGGTAGGTGTATTGCTGGGCGATCTGGCGGTCGAGGACCAGCTCCATGTTGCCGGTGCCCTTGAATTCCTGGAAGATCACGTCTTCCGCCCGGTTGCCGGTTTCGATCAAGGCGGTGCCGAGGATCGTGAGCGAGCCGCCGCCGCGCACGTTGCGCGCGCTGGCGAAGAGCCGCCGCGGGATCTCCAGGGCGCGGGCGTCGATGCCGCCGGACATCGTTTTGCCGCCGCCGCGCATCATGTTGTTGAAGGCGCGAGCCATCCGGGTGATCGAATCGAGCAGGATGAAGACGTGCTCGCCCGCCTCGACGAGGCGCTTGGCGCGCTCGACCGCCATCATCGCGGTGCGCGCGTGGCTCTTCGGGTCGAGGTCGTTCGAGCTGACCATGAGCATCGCCTCGGGGAACTCTCGCTGGAATTCGGTGACCTCCTCGGGGCGCTCGTCGATCAGCAGGATCATCAGGTGGATCTGCTCTTTGTAGTTTTTCAAGACTGCCTCGGCGATGTGCCGGAGCAGCGTCGTTTTGCCCGTGCGGGGCGGCGCGACGATCAACCCGCGCTGGCCGCGCCCGATCGGCGTCATCATGTCGATGATCCGCGTGGTGTAGCGGTTGGGAGCCGTCTCTAGAACGATGCGCTTGTTCGGGTTGGTCGCCTTGAGTTCCTCGAAGAGCGGCAGCGTCTTGTAGCGCTCCGGATCCACGCCGTTGATCTTCGTGATCTCGGTGAGCTGCGGCCGCGCGCGCGCGCTGCATGACGCCTTCGAGATAGAGTCCCTCGCGCAGGTTGTGCGCGCGGACCATCTCTGGCGTGACGAACGTGTCCGCCGGATGCTGGGCGAACTGGCGGCGGGAGAGGCGGAGGAAGCCGAACCCTTTGCCGGAGAGTTCGAGCAGACCGCCCGCGTCTTCCGGCGGACCGAGCATGTCCTTCTCGCGGTCGCGCTCCAGCGCGCGGAGCTTCTGCCGGTATTCGCGGCGGGCGCGCCAGTCTTTTTTGGCGGCGGCGGTCGAGGATCTCTTCGATCTCGGCGCGGACCTTCGCCTCTTCGGGCGTCATCTCGCGGTTGCCGCGCGGGCGCGGATCGTGGTCCGGCTCGTCGTCGTCATCGTCGTCGTCGTTGTTGTTTTGCGGGCGCTGCCCCGCGCCGACCGGTTTGTATTCCGGGATGTCGCCGCCTTTGCCGCGGCGGTTGCGGCGATTGCGCCGGTTGCGCCCGCCCTTGCGAAAATTCTTGTCGTTGCCGCTGTACTCGCCGCCGCTTTCCGCGGCATTGTCCCGCCCGCCAGATTCCGCCTCCGCAGCGCCGCGATCTGCGCCGCCGCCCTGCCCCGCCTGCCCGGAAGCCTGGCGCTCTTTGATCAATTGCTGCTCCCGCTCCAGATAGAGCGGCTTGTAAACCGGTCGCGCGGGCGCTTCATCCGCCGGTCTGGGGGCGGGCGGCGGCTGGTGAGAAGCTGTGCCGCTTCTGCCTTCGGTGCCGCCTCCGCTTTCGCAGTGGTCTTTTGCGCCGGTCCTGGCGCTGCCTTTTCGGCGGAGGCGGGCTTCGCCGCCTTTTTCGCAGCGGTCTTTTTCTTGGCGGTCGCTTTTTTCGCCGGTGCTTTCTTGGCGGCCGCTTTCTTGCGGGCGGTCTTCTTCTTTGCCGCCGCTTTCTTCTTCGGCGCAGCCGCTGCTTCCGCTGTTGTAGGTGCGGTGGGCGGATCGTTGGGCGATTCGGTCATGGGTATTGGGTGGGGGAAATCGTTCTGCGGCGCGACGCAGCGGTACCGGGTGGGGGAGGTTTGGTCGTGGGAAATGGGGGATCAGAATTCGACTTGTTCCATCACCTCATCGGGGATGTCGAAATTCGCGTAAACATTTTGGGTGTCGTCGTAGTCATCGAGCTTTTCATAGAGGCGCAGGATCTTGGCGGCGGTTTCCGCGTCGGGGACCGGCACCAGATTCTGGGGGATGAAAACGAGCTGCTGGGAGGCGATCTCTACGCCGCGCTCCGCGAGGGCGGCGGCTACGGCGGCGAGTTGTTCCGGGGCGGTCGTCACCGTGTGTTCGTCCTCGTCGGAGGCGACGTCCTCCGCCCCGGCTTCGAGGGCGCGCTCCAGCATCTCCTCTTCGCCCATCCCGTTGGCGGCGACTTTGATCTCCCCCTTGCGGTCGAATTGAAACGCGACGCTGCCCGAGCTGCCGAGGCTGCCGCCGCCTTTGTTGAAGATCGTGTTCAATTCGTTCTTCACCCGGTTTTGTTATCGGTCACGACTTCGACGAGGCAGGCGACCCCGCCCGGCGCATAGCCTTCGTAGAGCGCTCCTCCAGCGATTCGCTACCAGCTCGCCGGTGCCTTTTTTGATGGCGCGCTCGATGGTGTCATTGGGCATGTTCTGCGCTTTGGCGGCGGTGATCGCGCTGCGCAGGCGCGCGTTCATATCCGGATCGCCGCCGCCTTCGCGCGCGGCGACGGTCAGCTCGCGGGAGAGCTTGGAGAACATCTTCCCGCGCTTGGCGTCAATAGCACCTTTGATGTGCTTTACCTTTGACCACTTGTTGTGTCCGGCTATGGAGGCTGCTGTGGGTGTGGTTTGGGCTTTAGGGTATGGGATTTTTCAATGGGATCCGGGTAGGTCCGCAGCCCGTCGGGCGATTGCCCCGAATGCCCCGTCCGCTGCGAGTAGGTTATCTCCTAAGATCAACCCGGATCGCCAGGGGTAGGGCGCGAGTAGGACGCGGCATTATCCGAAGGGGGCCGATTTCCTTACCAGGAGGAATGGAGCTGCCAAAAGGCAATATTGGTAGGTGGCGGTAAGGTTGCCCGAAGGCGGTAATTCAACGAAATGGGCGATGGCTTAAACCATCCGCAGGCAGACGACCTCCGGCTTGGGGCAAGTTAAAGTGGCTTCCGCATCGCTGTCAACGCAAAGGTTGCCAGAATCCGGGGGCGCTTTTTTGGTTGATTTCTGCGCGGCGGGACGCTTAGAACGCGTTTCGCTTTTCAACCCCAAGCCTCCAACCAATTCCTTATGGGACAACAGCATCGAGTCACCGAAAAACGCCGCCGCCGGAAACGCTACCTCGCACGCCTGCGCAACCGCCAGCGCGAAGCCGCCGCCGGCAAACCCAAGCGGTCCGACGCAGCCAAAAAGAAAGCCGCGCCGAAAAAGAAAGTCCCCGCCAAAAAACCGGATCCCGCTCCGGAGCCGGTCGAGGAAACCCCAGTCGCCGTCGAGCCGGAGGCTCCCGCTGCCGAGGAATCCGCTCCCGCTGCCGAGGAGTCCGCTCCCGCCGCCGAGGAAGCCGCTCCCGCCGCTGAGGAAGCCGCTCCCGCTGCTGAGGAAGCCGCTCCCGCTGCTGAGGAAGCCGCTCCCGCTGCTGAGGAAGCCGCTCCCGCTGCTGAGGAATCATCAGAAGAAGCGGCACCTGAAGCTGCGGCCGAAGCTGCTGCAGAGCCTGCCGCAGAAGGCGGCGGCGACGACGCTGAGGCGGAGAAGAGCGAGTAAGGTCGCGCTCCGCTGCGGCTAGCGGTAGTTCGCCCGCCTTCGCCGCCCCTACGCCCACGCCGATGGAAGGTGCCCGATATTTGATCGTCGATGCGCATTCCATGATTTTCGCGTGGGATGACCTCCGCGCGCTCCATTCGCGCAATCGCGCCGCCGCCCGCGACGAACTCGTCCGCCGCCTGACCGCCTATCAAGACGCGTCAGGCGAGCGGGTGGTTGTCGTTTTTGATGGGGGATCCGAAAAGCGTGCGAGCCGCGGGCACAAAGACCCCGACGGCATCCAGGTCCTCTACTCCGCCAAAGGGCAAACTGCAGACGCCGTCATCGAACGGCTCGCGCTCAAGTATGCCAAAACCTATCGCCTGACTGTCGCCACCAACGACATTGCCGAGCGAAACGCCATCTTCGCCAACGGGGCGGAATGGGTGGGAGCCGAAACGCTTGCCCGGATGCTCGAAAGGGAAGACGCCGAGATCCAACGCCGGATTGAGAAGCTGCGGCGGCGGTAGATGTCTCGCGAGAATCCACCGGTCGGTCGCGGCGGCGGTGGGACACGCGATGGGCTGCCGGAGGGCAGGGTGGCTTCACCGCGCCGCCCGCACCGAAGGCGGCATTGGGTTGCCCTCGCCGTCTGATGAAAATCGGCGCGGCGGAATGCGCTGGGGGCGCGTAGCCTGACCGATGCCAAATTGGCGTCGATTTTGCCTATGAAACCAACTGAATTTCCCGACCTGACCGGACCGGTCCAACTGCTGGATGTCCGGCTCTCCGATGACTATGAGGCGGCGCACCTCGCTGGCGCGGCGAACAATTGCGTGTTCGAGGTCGCCTTTGCGGAGCGCCTTTCTAAGACGGCTCCGGACCCGGCGGCGTTGACGGTGGTTTATGGGGCGCATGGCGGGAGCCGCGAGGCGGAGATGGCGGCGGAGAAATTGCGCCGCGCGGGCTTCCGCGACGTGCGGATTTTGGAAGGCGGGATCGAGGCGGCGTCGGCAGCGGGACTGGCGGTCGAGTCCGGCGATCCCGTGCCGCCTGAGCCGCCGCCGCTGGACGGTGCGCATCCGATCGACTTGGCGGAGTCTCGCTTTGAATGGCTGGGGCGGAACCTGCTCAACAAGCACTGGGGATCGGCGAAGTTCTCCGGTGGCCAGCTCACATTTGATCAAGGCACGCTGGCGGGCGGCGATTTCACCATCGATCTGCGGACGCTGGATTGCGCGGATCTGGATGGCTCGCCGCTGCATGATGTGTTGGTCGCCCACCTGCATTCGGACGATTTCTTCGATGTCGAGAACCATCCGGAGGCATCCTTCACGATCCGCGGCGCCACGCCGGTGGCGGGCGCGGCTCCCGGCTCGCCCAATGTTTCGATCCGCGGCGACCTGACGATCCGCGGGCAGACGCATCCGGTCGAGTTTGCCGCCGCCACCGGGCGCACCGAGTCGGGTCACGCGGCGGCGCAGGCGGCGTTTTCGATCGACCGGACGCGGTGGGGTATCCTCTACGGATCGGGGAAATTTTTTCATCGCCTCGCCGGTCATCTGGTCAATGATCTGATCGAAATCCAAGTCCGCATCGTGACGCGATAACCCAGCCAAACTCTCTCCACAAAACCATGAAAGAGCTCGCCTTCGGAGGCTCCACCAGTTCGACCTCGATCAACCGCCAACTCGCCCTCCACGCCGCCGCGCGAATCCCCGGCGCGGAGGTCACGGCCCTCGATCTGCGCCAGTATTCGCTTCCGATCTTTTCGGCGGACGGCGAGGAGCAGGATGGGATTCCGGCGGATGCGCAGGCGTTTTTCGAATCGATCCGCGCGCACGATGCGGTCGTGGTCTCGCTGGCGGAGCACAACGGCTCTTACTCCGCCGCCTTCAAAAATCTCTACGACTGGGCATCGCGGATCGACCAAAACGTCTGGGCGGACAAACCGATGCTCTTGCTCTCGACCTCGCCGGGCGGGCGCGGCGGCGCGTCGGTCATGGCGGCGGCCAGCGCGACCTTTCCCCGCATGGGGGCAGAGGTGCGCGCGACCTTCAGCCTGCCGAATTTCTACGACAACTTCAGCGCTGGGGAAGGCGTGACCGATCCCGATCTAGCGGAGAAGCTGAGCGCGGCGATCGCGGCGATGGCGTAGGTCGATTGCCAAAAAGAAGTTTGCGCCTATCGCAGAAAGCTTGGTCGATTGGATCGGGCGAATTAAAGGAAAACGCCGCGTAGCGGCGAGTGATTTGTAGCCCGGTCCTTTAGGGCCGGGTCCCTCCCCGGCACCGTGCCGCTTCGTCGCGTCGCGACGATTGATCCGGGTGCTGGCGAGCCCGGAGAACCAGGGGTTCAACCGCCGCTACGCGGCGGGGGCGTCATCCGCTCCCGTCACCCAGCCTTGAAAGGCTGGGCTACAGGTCAAACGCCGCTACGCGGCGAGGCGCAAGCGCGGCCGTGCGCAATCAAGTTGGCCGATTGAGCACCTATCGGTGCCAGCGGCTCGTGTGCGAGCACGCACCGGCTTCGGGCGGGCGGGCATTTTACCGCACGACTTTTTGGTGCAATCTAGGTCGAACACGGCTGATCGGTCGGCCTGTAGAGACGGCACTCTTGCCGTCTTGGACCTGCGGTATCGCTTACACCTTCGGTTCGATACGTTTCACGGCTTCACGGCTCACGAATCGGCGCAGCGCACGCAGCGCCCAGCCGCGCGCGTAGGTCGATCGCCAGAGCGCCGCCGCATCTGCCTCACCCGTCAAGGCGCGGCGAGGATGGCGGCGAGGCGGAGGAAGCGTTCGGTATCGCCGGAGTCGCCGACCGGGATCGTATCGCGGAGCACGACGGTCTCGGTGCCGTTGCCATTGCCGGTGCGGGAGACTTCGACGACTTCGGCATCGCTCCAGCCGGCGAGATCGCCCGAGGCTTGCCCGGCGAGTTGGACGTCGGCGATGGCGGTATCGCGGGTGAAGGTTAGCGCGAGGTATTGTTCGCCGCCTTCCTCGATCACCGAGGCGGCGATGAGCGGCTTCGAGGCGGGATCGCGCGGATCGGTGCCGAGCGCGTATTCGACCGCGTTCGGGATGCCGTCGCCGTCGGCGTCGAAATCGGGTTCGGCGATCTGCGGGTAGCCGGGGTCGCTTTCGGAAAAGTGGATGCCGACCCACGCGGCATAGCCGGTCGGCGGCGGAGGTTCCGCCTCGCCCGGCGTGCCGCCCGCGACCGCGCTGGCGAGCCAGTTTTCGCCGATGCCGTGGTCGGGCACGCTTTCCGCATCGACTAGATAGATCGAGGCTCCGGTGCCCTGCGCGCCGGTCGGCCAGGGTGCGGCGTCGTCGTAAACGAAATCGCGGATTGCCTCCCCGGCACCGAAGCTGAGCTTCAGTTGTTCGCCGCCGTTGTTCAGGTTGTCGGGCGTGTATTCGCCGAGCACGCGCGGGCCTGCGCCGTAGCGCTCGGCAAAGGCGGCGGCGTTGCGCGAGACGATGGCGCGCTCGCCGGGGGCAAGCATCGTGCCCGGAGCGATGTCGAAGTCCACGCCCTTGGTGAACCGGACGTCGGTCAGGTCGAGCGGCGTCGCGCCGGCTGTTGTAGAGTTCGACCCACTCGAAGTCGCCGTCTTCGTAGCCGAGGTCCGCCTCGTCCACCGTCGCCGGGGCGGGGTCGGCACATGATCTCGCTGATGACCAGGGCGTCGAGCAGCGGCGTGATGTCCGGCAGGGTGGCGACGAATTCGAGCGGCGCGGACCACTGGCTCCAGCGCCCGGTGTCATCGAGGTGGCGGACGCGCGCGCGGTAGGTCGAGCCGACACGCACCGCGGTGGTCGGTACGGCGATCTCGCCGGTGAAGGCGGGCAGCTCGCCGGATTCCCAGACCGCGTTCCATTCGAGCACCGGCGGCGAAGTGATCGGGTCGATCTCGCCGTTCGGGTTGGGCGGGACGCCCTCGAACTGGAGGTCGAAGCTGAGGTCGCTGCTGGTCAGGTTCGCCTGGTGGACTTCGACCGCGATGGTGTTGACGCCTTCCACGATCAGGGCGGCGGGCACGTCGATCGGGTTGAGATTGGTCTCGTCGGTGCCGCCGGAGGTGCCACCGGCGAAGGTCGCCGGGGTGACCACGCCGCCCGGCATCTGGGTGCGCCCGACCTCCACGCCATTGACGTAGACGATCGCGCCGTCGTCGCGCTGCACGCGCACGAGGAAGCTCTCGAACGGCGACTTGTCGGCGACCGTGACGGTGCCGCGAAAGTAATAGGTCGTGATCTTGTTGTTGGCGTCGGTGCCGTAGCTGAGCGTCGTCGTCGGGTTCACGCCATTGGCGTCGCCGTAGCCAAGGAAGCCGTTGCCCTGACCCCAGCTTGAGTCATCGAAATCCGGGTGCTTCCAGTTGGTCGCGTCCAATCCATTTCCGACCACGACATCGCTGTTGCCCTGCCCGGCGCCGCTGTCGTCGAATCGCCACTGCGAGCCGGCGGGGAGGAATACCGTGTTGGGCGGCGGTGGCTCCGGCGTCTCGTAGGGCGTGATTTCGGCGAGCCGATATTCCATCGCGGCGAAGGTGCTATTCCCGTTCGGGTCTGAGAAATCGCTGCTTTGCAAAGCGATGCCGTTGACCGGGAAGTTCGCGATCCCGGTATAAGTGAGCGCCGGGCGATCCGGCACAAACGGATCGAAGGCGAGCGCGTCGAGATAGGCATCGCGCCCGTCGGACCCGGAGAGCCCCGCGTCTTTCGAGACGTTGTTGTCGGCGTAGAGATTTCCGCTGGCGTCGAAGAGCCAGTCTTGCTGGCCGCCGTCGCCGCCGACCCAGCTTCCGCCTTGGAAGGCGAACTGTTTCATGATCGCGACGCGGTCGCCGATCGGGCCATCGGTTTGCGACCCGGGGTTCGGCGTGCCGGTCGCGCCGGTCCAGCGGTCGCGGTCGGCGAGCGAGATGGGTTCGAGCAGCGTCTGGTAGTAGTCGAGCAGCGGATAGAGCTGGTCCTCCTGCCAGATCAGGTCGCGGATCTCGCGCACCACGTTTTTGTATTCCTTGTTGAACTCGACCTTGTCCGCGGCGGAGATCGCATTCTTCGGCCAGTCCCAGCCGCCGTTCCAGTTCGGTCCCCACGAGGTGTCGGAGTCCCACGGGTAGAGCCGGAGCTTGCCCAGCGGGTTGGCGGCATCCGGGACGAAGTAATAAGTCCGGTTCTTGAGGTGTTCGCCGTTGTTCGTGGTGATCCCGTTCGACACGTCATAGTGCCGCACGGCGTCGACAATCGCGTGATAGCGATACCACGAATCCCAGTCCACGTGGTCGCGCAGCCATTGGTCGCTCTGCGTGTTGCGGAGCAGGTTGATGATGTTGGTGAAGTCGGAGGCGTCGGCGACGGCGTCCTTTGCCTGGTATCGCTGGACGCTTTTCCCGTCGTTGCCGCCAGTCTTCAGCTTGTAGAGGTTGCCGCGCTCGAGGTTGTGGGAATCGAGGAACCGGACGTCGTAGTCCTCCATGGCGAGGAGCAATCCCCAGAAGTCGCCGAGGTGCTGGCCGTTGGTTCCCGCCGGCTGTTCGTCGGCTCCTTTGACCACGCGGAAGTGGATCCAGTGCGTGTAGGGTGCGGCGGTGCCGGTCGTGTTCCAGAGCGCGGAGTTGATCGCCTCGTAGAGACCGAAGGTCGCCTCGCCGCGCGAGCCGGTCATCTTGTGTGTGTTCAGGCTGCGCCATTTGGTCGGGTATGCGTCGCCCTGCTGGTCGTGGAATTGCGGGAAGTTCCCGTCGTTGAACCGGAACCGGAACGAGCGCTTGCCGCCGCCCGCGTAGCGCGCGTTCCGCTGGCGCAGCCGGTAGCGGATGTTGTCGTAAACCTTGCCATCGTAAACGAAGGTCGCCGGCCAGTTGAAGGAGCTGCGGCCGTCGTAGTTGTTGGCGGGCACCTGGTCCGCACCGTTGTAACTACGCATTGGTCGTAGTCCGCCTGCGTGGTGAGCAGCGAATAGACCGGGAGTTTGGTCAGCGCCTCCTTCGGGTGCGTGTAGGGCACCGAGCCGGTGACCGAGCGGGTGTCCGCGACGAAGTCCGGCACGCCGTCGTAAACATAATAGGCGAAGTTCAGCGACGGATCGTCGGGGTAGGGGAGGCGGACCTGCGCGCCGAGCGCGTCTTCCGCGACAATGCGATAGCGGACGAGCACGCGGTTGCCCTGCGCCGGGATCACGGCGGTGTAGGTGTCGTCGCCCGCCGCCGCGTCCGCGCCGTTGCCGTCGTCCAGCATGGCGACCGATTGCCAATTCTGCTCGTAGGCGGGATTCGGCGCGAGGTCGGCATTCGGGTTCGCGGTCAGCTCGGCGGTTGTCTTCGCGAGATAGGCGGAGACGTAGTTGCCGGGCGTGACGATCTGGTATTGCAGCTCGACACTGGCCACGCCGTCCGGGTCGGTCACCTTGACCGAGATTGCCGCCGCCTCGGCGCTGGTCGGCTGGTTGGGCGAATGATCGACCTGCCGCAGGGCGGGCGGCGCATTGTCGGCATACGCGGAGTTTTGCCCGCCCGGCGTCGGCGCGTCGGTGGCGGAGCGCCAGCTTCCCGACAAATCGTTGTCCAAGCCCGCGTTGATCAGCTCGATCGAAACGCCGCCGCCATTCGCGGCGATCGGCCAGGGGGATTCGACGCCGTAGTCGACGCGGTCGATCTCGGTGCCTTCGGCGTTGGCCAAAACGATGTCTTCGCCGCCGTCGTTCGACAGCCCGCCCGCGTATTCGCCGAACGCCTCCGGATAGTCTCCCGGCTCGGGTTCTTCGTCCTCCGGCGCGGCTTCGATGCGGAGGAACGGATTGCCGAAGTATCCGTGGTCGCTGTTGTTTGTGTTGTCCGAGTTGGTGATCGCCAGCGTCAAGAACCGGTCGCCGGGCGCGAGCGTGAATTCGACTGCATCCTCCGCATCCGCCACGCCCATCCGCGTCGCCTTGACCACGCCATCCACCATGATGACATAGCCGATGTTGCCGCTCGCCTTCGGGCGAGAGTCGCCCACGATGCAGGAGAACCCGAGGACCTGCCGGCCGTCGTGCGCCGCCTCGATCGCGTCGAGGTCGAACGTGATACCCTTCTGCGCGTGCGCGGCGATCATCGAGGTATCCGCCCCCGAGGAGAAGAACGGCAGGTTGTTGCCGCCGGAGGGATCATCGATCGGACCGACGCCATTGAAGAAATAGCCCCAACTGACTTCCGCATTGCCGGTGCCGACAAAGTCGTGGGTCACGCCGGTCGACGTGATCGGCTGCGCGCCGATCGTCCCGTTGGGCACGAAGACGCCGTCGATCAGCGGGTTGTTGACCGCATAGTAGGAGCCGGCGGTCGCCTCGGTCTGGTTGCCCGCGCCGGTCGCGCTGTCGATGGTTCCGCTGGCGGCGTTGATGCCGAGCGGCGCGCCGGTCCCGGTGCCGTCGCCGCCGCCGATGATGTCGGCGAGGTCGAGCGCATCGGTGTCGGTGAACGTATTGGCGGTGTAGAGGTCTGCGATGGCGCGGGGAGGCAGCGCGTCGTTGGCGACCCAGATTTCGTCGAGGTTGCCGTTGAATGTGTCGGTGCTGTCCTGCTTCCAGCCGATGTGATAGTTCCGGTTGTTGTCGATCATCGGCAGGTTGGCGGCGGGCAGGTAGGCGATCTGGCTGGCTGCCAAGGCGCCGTCGATATACAGGCGGGCGACCTGCGACGGGCGGTCCCAAGTGACCGCGACATGTTTCCACACGCCGGTCTGCACCGCGTTGGTTCCGGTCAGCGCGAACGTATTGCCGGCCGGGTTCGCCGAATAGCGCTGCCAGGCGATGAACGAAGTCCCGTTGCCGAAGAGCATGAACGCCCACGGGTTGCTCCAGTCCGCGATGATCGGGTTGGCCCCGGTGTCGTTCGCCTTATACCAGCCGGCGATGGTGAAGCTGTTGTTCTGGATGCCGTCGAGATACGGGATCGTCAGGTAGCTGCCCGCCGCGCCGTTCAGGCTCACGCCCGATCCGCCGAAGACGCCTTCCGCATTTAAATCCACGCCGCCTGACGCGACCGCCGTTTTGGGAACGCCGTTCGCATTGAGCAATCCAATGGCATCCGCCGCCGAGGTGCCGGTCGATTCGTCGAACGTCCAGTGCGCCAGCGGTCCGCTCGCCGGAGCGGGCGGCTGCGCCCCGAACCGCTCGTTGAACCCGTCGATGCTTTCCGTGAGCACGAGGTATTCGCCCGCGCCGAGAATGGTGCCGCCGGGAAACGTGTAGTCGATGCCTTCGGAGAAGCGCCAGCCGGACAGGTCGACGGGATCGTCGCCGGAGTTGTAGATCTCGATAAACTCGGCGCAGGAGGTGTTGGGTTCCGCGTCGTAATAAATCTCGTTGATGACGATGTCGGCGCGCAGCGGCGGGGAGCCGAGGAATGCAGCGGCTAGCGCAAACGTCGTCGCGCCGAGCCGCCCGAACGGGGAGGGGGTTTTCGGGGGCATGGCGGGAATCTACGGAATTCCGCCGCCGGTGGAAAGAACGAATCGCGCTGCCGCTCACTTCACCTTGGCGGCTTCGACCGCGCGCGTCAGCGAGCAGCGGCAACGCCAATGCGTGATCGCGATGAGCGCGAGCACGCCGCCGGCGAACACCCACGGCCACGCCTTGAGCGCGGAGGCAAAGACGCCGATCTCGCCCGCCTCCGGCATCCGCTTGGCGAGGGCGGCGGATTGGATGCCGAACGCGGCGGTGATGCCGCCGTAGCCGAGGTTCATGGCCAACCCGCGAAAGCTGAGCACGGTGGCGCGGCGCTTCGAGTCGGTGACGAGGTTCAGATAGTGCGAGAGGAAATAATGGAGGAAGCGCATGGCGACCCAGATCGGCACGGCGCAGAGCACGCCGGGCCAGCCGCGCGGGGCGAACGCGATGCCGAGCAGCCCGGCGAAGGCGAGCAGCGCGACGCCTCGGAGGTACCGATGCTCCGAACCAACCCATCATCCGGGCGACGACGAGGGACGCGCCGATCCCGACCAGCGACCCCGCCGCGCCGATGAAGCCGTAGAGTTGCTCCGGCAATCCGAGCAGCCGGTAGTAGTTCGCCGACACCGTGTAGTAGAGCCGGAGGAACGCATCGTAGAGCACGCCGGTCAGGATGAGGAAAAGCGGCGCCGGCGTGCGCGCGATCCACTTGCCCGCATCGAGGATGTTGCGCAGGCTCTCGCGGACGGTCGGCGATTCTTCCGCCTCGATCTCGCGGAAGCGCAGGGCGGTCCACAGCGTGGCGAGCGCCCCGGCAAAGCTGAGGTAGAGCGGGAAGCGCAGCGTTTGGTCGGCGGTGAGCTGGAGGTCCGATCCTGCGCGGGCGAGCAGCCAGTTCGCGGCGTCGGGTTTGTAGCTGAGGGCTCCGACGATGGTGGCGACGATGAAGCCGGCGGACTGCCAGAGCATGAGCCGCGCGTTCCAGCGCGGCCATTCGGATTCGCGCGCCGCCTCCGGCAGCGAATCGTAGGCGAGCGCCTCGTCCGCGCCGCTCGCCGCCGCCTCCGCCGCGCCGCTCAGCATCCGGTTGGCAAGGAAGAGCAGGAACGTCATGGCTCCGCCGCCCGCCGGCACCAGGCAAAGCACCGCCATCTCCATCACCATGAGGATCGCCGCCGCCACGACCAGCCGCTTGCGCCCGAACTGGTCCGCCAGCGCGCCGGACGGCACCTCCAGCAATACGATCGCCACCGCCCACGCCACGTTCAACACCGCGAACTGCGAGACACTCAACCCGAGGTCGAGGAACAGGATCGCGTAGATCGGGTAGTAGAACCGGCAGTTGAAGAAGATCCGGAAGAGGATGAATTGCCGGACGTTGTGGTGGGGGTCAGCGGGCATGGCGCGGCGCTCAGGATGGGAGCGGCGCGGCTCTGCGCAAGGCGGGAGTTTTCGCCTTCGCTCAACTCAAAATGGACCCGAACGCCTCCCGCCGGATCAATCGAAGCCCAGCGAGAAGAACCGGCGGGCGAACGCGGGGTCGGGCATGATCGGCAGCGTGTAGATGGCGGTGCCGTCTGGCATCGGCGTGACGCTGCCGGCGAGGAAGATCGACGGGTCGGTCGCCCAGCCGCCGCCCAGGTCGCCGGCGGTCAAGACGCGGATCGTGATGCCGGCGGCGGCGAAAGTGCCTTGGGGCATCCCGGACTCGGCGGGCCAGGTGCGGAAGCGGAGGACCGGGACGTTGCCCTCGCGCGCTATCTGGACGAACGGCTTCGAGGCGGCGGATCTCGGGTCGGAGTTGCCGGCGAATTCGGCGATGTTCATCGCGCCGTCCCGGTCGGTATCCGCATCGGGCAGCCGGTCGGCACCCGCCAGTTGGTGCAGGTCCGCCCAGCCGCTGAACGTGTTGGCGACGACGAGGACCAGCGTGCCGGTGGTCTCGCCGGACGCGTTGCTCGCCATCAGGCTGATGTTATGCCGCCCGGGGATTTGCAGCGTGCCGGTGATCCGGCGGGTCGAGGCGTTGTAGCTCAGCCCGGCGGGCAGGCTGCCGGCGCTGTAGGTCGTCGCGTTGTTGGCGGTGAACGTGTAGGTAAAGCTTTGCCCGATGGTGCGTTCGAGATAGAGATCGCTGGTGATGATCGGCCAGGAGCCACCCGGATTGACCCAGAGATCGAGGGTCGAGGCGGTTGCCCCGGCGCCGTTGGTGACGCGGACGACGGGGCGGAATTGCCCCCACTCGCGCGGCGTGCCGCTCAGCACGCCGGACGTCGGGTGGAGCGAAAGCCCGTCCGGCAATCCGGTCGCCGAAAACGTGACCGGACCGTTGGTCGCGGTCAGCGTGATCGAGAAGGGCGCTCCGCCGGTCGCCGCGATCCCCCCGGGATTGTTGAGCTGTGGGAAGCCCGCCGGAACATCGAAGTAAAATGAGATGAAGTCGCTCCCCGAGCCGAAGAGGTTGGTCGCGGTGACCGTGGCAAAGACGGAGCCTGCCTGCTCCGGGGTGCCGGTGATCAAGCCAGTCTGCGTATTGAGGTGCAAGCCGATGGGCAGCGACAGGGCTTCGAACAGAAACGGATCGTTCGTCGCGGGGATGCGGTAAGAGAACGGCTGCCCGACCATCCCGAATGCCGACATCGGGGGGAAGTCCGGCGGGTTCGGGTTAGCGGCGGCGCGGATGGTGAGCGTGGTCCACGAGGTGCCGGCATTGTTGGTGACGCCGACTTGCACCGGGTAGAATCCAGCGTGGGCCACGTAGCCGGTGAGCTGGCCGCTGAACGGGCTGTAGCCCAAGCCGTCGGGCAGACCCACGTATTCGTATCCGGTCGGGAAGTAGGTCGCGGTCAGGTTGTAGGCCATCCAATATTCGGTGCCGGCAGTCGTGTCGATCGTCAGCGGGCTGGTGATCTGGGAAAGGTCATCGTTGGGCTGGACGTCGATTTCGAGGATCGGCTTCACCCGGCCCGCCGCGTTTTCGATCGTCAGCGCCACGCCGCCCGAAGTCACCGTGTTGAACTGCCCGCTCAAAATCTGGGTGCCTTGGTAGAACTCGAGATTGTCCTCAAAGACCAGCGGGATGTCCGCAGCGGTGGCGGTCGCGCCGGTCCCAGAGGCGGCGATCGCATAGTCAAACGGATGAAATTGCTCCGGCTCGATGGAATTGGCGCTGGTCAGCTTCGGCACCGCCATCAAGACCAGCGCCGACGCCTCTGCCTCCGGTCCCGCGCCAAGCGCGTCCGACGCCCGGTAGCGGAACGAATCTGCGCCGGTGAATCCGGGGGCCGGCGTGTAGGTCAAATTCGGGATCGATCCGCCCAACGTGCCGTGTTGCGGCTGGGCGGTGATTTGCAGGGTGACCGCATCGCCTTCCAGATCGTCGGCGAAGAGATAGAACGGGATCGCCTCGCCCTCGGCGGCGACGCCGCGCAGCGCCCGCGCCTCGGGGCGCGCATTTTCGGTCAGCCACGTCCGCTGGTTGTTGGCGGGGTTGACATCGGTGTGGTCGCTTGGTTCGAGGACCTCCAGCGCGGCGCGGAACAGGTAGTTGCCCGCGCCCGCTGCGGTGAAGTCGCCGGTCAGCTCCCGCTGCTCGAACAGCCCCCAAGAAATCTCTTGGTCCGCGAGCAATTGCTCCGGCGCCCCAGGCTTGGTCACGTAAAGCCGGGCGCGGGCAATGCCGGGGACGCCAGGGTTGTCGAAGCGGGTGCGCACGGTGCAGCGGTGCCCGGCAATCGGGCGGTCGGGCACGCCTTGCACCGGATCGACGCCCTCGACTTGCAGCGAGAACGCATCGGCGGCGACCGCGGCGTCGAATTGCTTCAGCTCCGGATCCCTGACTGCCACCGTGATTTGCGAGGTGTCGCTGCGCCCGCCGGTCGTGGTCCCGGACAACGTGATGACGTGGGTGCCGAGGCTGAGCGGCGCGCTGACTTGCGCGCCGGATCCGAGCGGTCCGTCGAGCGACGACTCCCAGGTGAAGGTTGCGGGCGCGTCGGGATCGGAGCTTTCCGCCACGAGGGTCCAGGCGGATTCCTCCGGCGCGGAAGCGCCATCCCACGGCGAGGCAATGATCGCCTCGAATGGCGGATACGGCACCGTGTAGCCGCCGCGCGTCGAGACTTGGGTGCTGAATCCGTCGCTGACCGCTGCCTTGAACACGAGGCTGCTTCCGGCGGGCGCGAACCCCGCCTCAAACGTCGCCGAGGTCTGTTCGGTAAAATCGCCCGCCAGTTCCCAAGTTGCGCCGCCGTCGGTGGACCAAAAGAGTTCGACCGGCAGCGGGCGGCCGTCGGCGAGCGATCCGGTGGTGGTCCAGCTCAAGGAAAAGCTCTGCGGCAAAACCCCGGCGGGCGGTCCGGCAAGGCTGATCCCCATCCCGGCGACCGGCTTTTGGATCAGGGTGACCGGCGTGTAAAAATAGTCCGGGTCGGATTCGGATAGTTCGTAGCGGGCGGCGGATTCGGGCACGTCGAAGGTCTGCACCATGTATTGCAATGAATCAGGGGAGCGGGAGCACGTCTGGGAAAACACTTGATTGCCGCCCGCGTCGTAGGCTTTGAACACATGGCCGGGAAACTGAAATGAGCCGGCGATGGGATCGAGATCCGGCGGCGCGATGGCGCAGCGCAGGCTCTCGCGGACGAAACCTTGCTCCTCCTGTCCGACGTTGATGAGCCCCTGCAGCAGCACGCGGCGCATCCCAGGCGCGGGCGGCGACTTGCCAACCGGCTTCTTCCCGGCGGCGTCGCCCGCCTTGCCGAGCAGGGGCGCGGCGGACGATTGCTCGCCGAGCAATTGGTAGAGGCGCTCGGCGAATTGGTATTGGGTCTGCCCGATGATCCACTGGGTGCCGGAGCCGCCCATCACGTCATAGACGCCGGTGTCCACGCCGGCCGGGAAGTGGCGTATCCCGCTGCCCAGCGGCGAGACGCGCGCGGCGTCCTGCGGGATGTAGCCGGTGCAACCTTCGACCCGCGCGCCGTAGCCGTCCTTATAATAGATGCCATCGCCGCGATAGCCGTCCCCGAGGTAGAGGTTGTATTGCTCGCCTAGCGTGTAGAGCCCGAGCCCGTGGCCGAGTTCGTGCACGGCGGATTCCGGGCTGATCTCATCGACGAGGATGACTTTGCGCCGGAGGGCGAGGCTGACGCCGTAGTTGCCGGAGCCGAGCGTATCCTGCGGGACGACGGCGATAAGGAAGTCATACGGGTGGTCCGGGCGCTGCGCGTTGAGCCGGTTGAGGTGGCCGGTCAGCACCAGCGCGGCCTCGTTCAGCATGTAGGTGCGGCTGAGCAGCGCATAGAGCGCGGTGTAGCCCAGCTTGTATTTGGCGGCGGGGAGCTGGTCGATCTCGATTTCATCCTCGCGCAGCGGAAGGCGGGCGGCGATGTGTTTCCGGACCGCATTCACCGCGAGCTTGCCGGGGCGCGCGTTGCGAAATCCGCTCTTCGCATAGCCTTCGATCTCCAGCGGCACGACGGCGAGGCGCAGCGGTCGCGCCGGTCGCCCGCGCTGGCCGTAGCTGCCGTAGGTTACTGTTTGGTCGTCCTTTCCGGTGTCGATGATCGAAAACTCGACGCGGTCTGCCTCGCTCGCCGGAATGACGAAGTTGACCGTCCGGTTGGTGGTGAAATTTTTCGGGTCACCCGGGTCCATCGTGATGGTCGGCGCGTTGATTGGGGCGAGCGTCGGGCCGCCGGTGACGGCGAGGCGTAGGTCGCCGCCGCTGCGCGTGCCGTAGCGGGTGCGGGCGTCGACCGCGATCAGGACCGACCTTCCCTTGCGGATGATCGCCGGCCAGCCGGACACATTTTGCACCGCTAGGTAATCGCTGCCGATCGTGCTCAGGGGAATGTCCGCCTCCAGGGAGGTGGCGCGGGCAAATCCGCTGGTGAGCCAACTGAAGTTCGGCGGGAAGCCCGCGCCGCAGCCGCTGCCGGTCCCGTCTAGCCATCCGCCATGCGGGATCGCGTTTGCCGGACCGTTGAACCCAGCCCAGTAGTTGCCGGAGACGTCGACGATCCCGGGTGAGTAGCTGGTCGGCCAAGGCGGTGCCGGGGGCGGGAATTGTTTTAAGAATCCAAGCCCGCCGATAAAGCTATTGCCGCTCACTTTGCCGGCCAGCGAATCGCCGTCCGCCAGGTCGGGGAGATGCAAGCCGAGTCCGTAGGGGCAGGCGTTGCCGGTCACCGCGACGCCGTCTTTCGGGCAAGTGATCGTCGAGGTCCGGCCGTAGAAATCATTCCCGGACACGGTGAGCCGCCCAAACGTGGTGCCGATCTGCGCCTCGCCGAGAAACAGGCAGCCGGAAACCGTGCCGACGCCCGCCTCCCGAAACTCGAAATCGCTCGTCTTTGAATCGGTGATCTCGCCGGGGAATCCGCCCGCCAGCACGATCGATGGCGCGGTGATCCGCGACAGGCTCAGTTCGCCCGCGCCGCCGACGTAAACGCTGCCGCTGGACGCCGTGTCGCTCAGGTCGAACGAAAGCCCCGGCGGCACGCTGACGTTTGCGCTCGCAATCCCCGCCGGGTAGTCGATGTCCTCGTCGAACATCAGGGTGCCCGCCACCGTCTGGTCGGAGGCTCCCAGCGTGCCGATCGTGTAGTTGTAAGCGAAAATCTCGTTGTTGGCGTCGGCTTGGTAGGCGCGGGCGATCACGGTGTAGGACTTCGCGGGATCGACCTCCTTGCGGACCACGCCGATCACGTAGCGGGGATCGCCGGTGGCGATGACCTCCTGCTCCGCCGGCTGTCCTTCAGGATGATCTGCGTCGGCTGCGGCATGTTTGCCCAGGGCGTTTCGTAGTTGATGCCCAGGTGGTGATCCCCGGCGCGCCGAAGTGGTTGGTGAGCGCCGGACCGAACGTGCTGATCGCCCCGAGTTCCGCCTCCTGCCACTCGCCGGGCCACCTTCCTCATCGAGCAGGCGATAGCGGAGAATCCACGTGTAAGTGTATGCCGAATGCCGGACCAAGCTCGGAGACCGTCTCCTGCCCTTGGAGGAAGCCCGGCGACCCCGCGTCGGCGGTCTCGATTTCGACCAACCCGCCGCCGAGGAGCGGCGGGCT
The DNA here is from genome assembly GCA_041395145.1 of Verrucomicrobiales bacterium. Lineage (GTDB taxonomy): Bacteria > Verrucomicrobiota > Verrucomicrobiia > Verrucomicrobiales > DEV007 > JAWLBD01. Next base: position 79,246 of record JAWLBD010000022.1, read on the forward strand.
TTTCAGGGCGAGTTCGACCGGCTCCGCCAGTTGCGACGGGTCGCCCCAGATCAGGTAATAGCGCGCCTCGGCGGTCGTCGTCGAGGTCGCCCAGGACTGGACGCCGCCGCTGAAAATTGGCCTGCACCTGGGCGGCGGTTCCGAGCGCGGCAAAGACGGCGGCGGCAAGGAATCGAAGGGTGAGGGGTGGGGTGGGGTGCTTCATCCAATAACTCTACCGAACTGCCGAGCCTGTAGCTCCGCATCCGTTGGTGTCTGATGCGCCAATCGGCGACGGATCTCGAAACCGCTGCGCCCGCGCAGCCGATCCGGTTTTCCCCGGCGGCGGGGGCCCGGGCGCGACGGTGCGTGCGCCGCCGGTGCGACCCCTCGCGGAAACCCGGTTGCGGCGGGCGCGGGGAGACGCTAGAACCTAGGGCAGACCAGCCGCCCACCACCCACTATCCCGCCCCGCATGGAAAGCCAAAAATTGGACACGCTTCAGCGCATCGAATTGTCTGAGGGCGTCGAGATTTTGCTTCACCCCGCCGGGCTGCCGCCGAGGATCTTGGCGCATCTGCTCGACCTGCTGATCCGGGTTGGGGTTTACATCCTGCTGGCGATTGTGTTCGGTCTGATGGGAATTTTTGTCGGGGAAGGAATCGTCCAGGGGCTGGGGCTCCTGCTTCTATTTTTCTTTGAGTGGCTCTACCATGTCATCTTCGAGGTCGGGCGAAAGGGGGCGACGCCGGGCAAGCGGGCGCTCGGGCTCCGCGTGGTGCAGACCTCCGGCGCGCCGGTCACTTACCTGCAATCGCTGCTCCGCAACCTGCTCCGGTTTGCCGATGCGCTGCCGGGAGTGTTTTTCGTCGGATTTTACCTGATCGGCGGCGGCGCGATCTCGCTCTCGCGGTCGTTCCGGCGGCTTGGAGATCTGGTGGCGGGGACGATGGTGGTTTACGACAAGCCGCTCTCGTATTGGAAACCGCCGCCGCCGGTGCAGGGCATCCAGCCGATGGTGCCGCCGGTCCCGCTCAGCCGCGAGGAGCAGCGCGCGTTGTCCGATTACCTGGAGCGCGCGCCGGACTGGTCTGACGCGCGGAAGATCGAACTCGCCAACCACCTTGCCCCGCTGACCGGAACGACCGGACCGGCGGGCGTCCGCCGCGTCCTGTCGATGGCGCGCTGGGTGCAGGAATCCGCCTAAAAAAACCGATGCCGCTGAGCCGACCAGACTTTGAAAAAGCGAATGCCGCCCGCTGGGCGGAGACGCAGGCGGCGCTCCAGTCGGCGGACCTGCCGATGAACAGCAGCCAGCCGCGCCTCCAGGAGGGCGAGGCGAAGCTGCCCCACCTCTTCCGCCAGGCGTGCAGCGACCTGTCGCTCGCCCAGCGCCGCATGTATGGCGAGCGCGTCTGCGAGCACGTCAATGACATCGTCAAGCGCGGCTACAATGCGATCTACCGGTCCGCTGGCGCGACGTGGGAGCGGCTCTTCCGGTTCGTCTGGGCGGGATTCCCGAGGCTGGTCCGGCAGGAATGGCGGCTCTTCTGGCTGATGATGGTCCTGTTCTGGGGACCGTTTTTCGCCATGGCATTTTCGCATAAGATCGACCCGCAGTGGATGCAGGCGGTGCTCGGTCCCGAGGGCATGGAGAGCATGGAGATGATGTATAAAGACAGCGAGGCGCTCGAAGCATACCGCGGCTCGTTCGACTCCGATTTCGGGATGTTCGCCTTCTATGTGTTCAACAATATCGGGATCGATTTCCGCACCTTTGCCGGCGGTATCCTTTTCTCCCTCGGCACGCTCTTCTTCACCGTGTTCAACGGCGTCCACCTCGGAGCCGCGACCGGCTATGCGCATTACGCCTGCGACCCGATGACGTTTTACCGGTTCACCTGCGGGCACTCGTCGGTCGAGCTGATGGGGTTGATCGTCGCGGGGATGGCGGGGATGCGCATCGGGCTGCCGCTTTTCAATCCGGGCCGGCTGTCGCGCAAGGACGCCCTGATCCATTCGGGCAAAAAATCGGTCCGCCTGATTTTCGGGGCGGCGGGGATGACGTTCGCCGCCGCGTTGATCGAGGGGTTCTGGTAGGCGCACCAATTCCCCGACCCGGTGAAGTTCACGTTTGCGATCACGCTGTGGGTTTTGCTCATCGACTATTTGCTCTTGGGGGGAAGGAGGTTCGGGCGTGCGGCTTGAGGACATCTCAGCGGAGATCCGCCCGCGCGGGTCTTGGGAGGCCGCCGACCTCGGCTGGGCGATGGCGCGCGAAAACCTGCCGCGCCTGCTCGCCATCTTCGCGCTCACCAGCCTGCCGCTCTACGCCCTCTTCGGCTATTTCGGGAAGTGGTGGCTGCTCTTCGCGATCTGGTGGCTCAAGCCGGCGCTGGATCGCCCGCTGCTCTATTTCCTGAGCCGCAAGCTGTTCGGCGCGGAACCTAGGCTGGGCGAGATCCTCAAGGCGTGGCCGAAGATGCTGTGGCAGTCGATCCCGCTGGGTCTGCTGCTCCACCGGTTTTCGCCCTCCCGTTCGTTCACGCTGCCGGTCCGCGCCTTGGAGGGGCTGAAGGGAAGCGCCGCCTCGGACCGCACCCGGCTGCTGGGGCGCTACGGGGATTCCTCCGGCGGCCTGCTTTTCGCCTGCCTTCTCCTCTGGGTCTGCGTCTGGGCTGGGCTGCTCGTTTTCGCCTATTGGTTCCTGCCGCCATCGCTGCAAGAGGATGCCGGTTTCGCGTTGTCGGGATTGTTCGAGGTCGGATTCCCGCCCGCCTTTAACTGGGCGCTCGTCATCGTCGCCGCCCTCGCCACCATGCTGACCGAGCCTTTCTACGTGGCGGCGGGCTTTGGCATCTACCTGAACAGCCGCACGCACTTGAGGGCTGGGACATCGAGATCACGTTCCGGCGCATCGCCAAACGCATCGAGGAAGCCCGCTCGCCCGACACGCCACCCGACGGAAGCGAACCGAGCCGGGCGATGGGTACGCCGAGCGAGGCGACCCGGCTGGCGCAAGGCGGCGGCATGGGCGCGGCGCTCCGCAACGTGGCGCTCGCCGCCGCCATCGGCGCGCTGGTCTCGCTCGGCGGCGCACCGTCGGCATGGGCGCAGGACGCCGATCCCGACCCGCCGGTCGAGGCGGAGGCGATCGAGGAAGGCTCGCCTAAAGCGGTCATCAACACGGTGATGGAGGACCCCGATTTCGAGATCCACAAGCGGACGATCCGGGTGCCGGGCGGTCGAGCGGCGGCGGCGGCGGTTCGAGCCTGCCCGACCCGGGGATCGCCTACATCATGTCGATCCTCGGCTACGCCCTGCTCATCGGGTTCGGTCTCGCCTTGATCGGAGGCGTCGTCTATCTCGTCATGCGCTACTCGCACATTCGCCTCGCCGCATGGCGGAAGGACCGAAAACGAAGGAGCGCGCCCGCAGCGTGATGGGCATGGACATCACGCCCGAATCCCTGCCGCAGGACATCGCCGCCGCCGCCCGCATGCTCTGGGGCAAAGGCGATGCGCGCGGCGCGCTGAAACTGCTCTACCGGGGATCGATCGCCTGGATGATCGATGCGGCGGGCGTCCCGATCGAGGAAAGCGATACCGAGGGCGACTGCCTGCGCCGGGCCAGGCGCGGCACCGATGGCGCGCGGGCCGCCTACTTTGCGACGCTGACCGACGTCTGGATCTTGACCGCCTACGCAACGCGCGAGCCGGAGCCCGCATCGATGGAATATCTGCTCGGCAACGGCCGTATCGCGGATCGGCTCGCTCCGCCCATGAATCCGGCGCCGCTCCGGCGGCATCGCCCAGCCCCGCATGAACCGCCTTCGCCACAGGATCGGCATCGCCGCCGCCGGACTCGCCTGCGCCCTCGCGCTCGGCGGCTGCGGCGACTATGACGACTGAAAGGGAGGTCGGATTCCGTGACGCCAAGCGCAAACCGTTCCTCGCCGCACAGCGCTTCCTCGACCAGATGTGGCGTCGGCGGCGTCGAGGATCGCGCCGCGCTCGGCGAGTTGCCGAGGACTACGGCGTGATCTTCCTGCCTACGGCTGCGCTGCCCGCCCACGGCATGGTGCCGCGCGTGGACGAGTGGATCGCGACGGTTGCTCACCTCGCTTATCTGGTCAGCCGCGCCTCTGGATTGCATAACGACTGGCAAACCAGGGCGGTTACTACGCGCCCAACGACGGGAATTACTATCGCGACGAAGATGACGAAAAGCCGGACCCGCTGCTCGCCCATTTCGATTTCTTGAGCGCGTGATCCGCGAGCGCGGCGCGCCATCTGGTTCAGCTCGGGCGTCTCGGGCGGCGATGATGAGGAGGATGACGATGATGAAGTGGATAGCTGCGCAGCCGGAAGGCGATGATCGCCCTACCGACGAAATGTTGACCTGACCGGCGAGCCGCTGGAAGTCCAGTTCCCGCACTACGTCGGCATCGATGTTTCTGAAGCCGACCTGCCCCGCGATGCGGTCGTCCATGGGGACGACGATTCGCGTCCTTCGTGACGATGCCGCACGGCTACGGGCGGATCACGGTGATCGCGGACGCGCGCCCGCTGCGCAACCGCTACATCGCCAACGCCGACCACGCGAAATTCCTCTGGGCGCTCATCCAGATCAGCCCGGATGGATTCGTCGTTCATCTACTTTGTGCGCGGCGCGCGCATCTCGTTTTTCGGGCTGCTGTGGGAGCATGGTTGGATGGCGCTGGTCGCGCTCGCCGCCGCCATCGCCATCTGGCTTTGGAAGGGGCTGCCCCGCTTTATACTCGATCATCCCGCTGCCCGCCCCGCGCCGCGCGACTTCGCCGGACACGTCCGGATGACCGGCAAATTCCTCTGGCGCCGCCGCCTTCGCCCGCCCTCCTCCACCCGATGCGCCAACGCATCCTGCGCCTGTGCCGGACAAGCACGCGCGCCGACGACGCCACCGGCGCGCACCACTCGACCGTTTACGCCTGGCCGGTCCGCAGCAGCTCGCCCCGAAAGCGTCCACCACGCGATGGAATGACCGCGGTCCGCGATCCGGGCACCATGATCCGACTCACCAGAGACCTCCAGACTATCGAGCAATCACTATGAACCCCGACGACCCGCAGGTCGCGCCGCAGCCGACCCTGCCGCCCTTCTCGCTTTCGCCCGATCAACTGCCCGATCCGCCGCCGCCGGTTTCGGATTCGCCCGTCTCGCCGGAAATCGATCCCGCGCCGGTTTCCGCTGCCGCCGCCGGTCCGCTGCCCGAAAGCCGCCCTCGCCGGTCGCCGCCGCTGTTGCCGCCCGCACGGGCGCGGTGCTGGCAGCCGGACCGCGCAGTTGCTGTGGAGATCAACGCCCAGGTCCGCGTGTCTTCGGGCAAGACGACGTCGTCGCGCAGGCGTTACCGCCCTGATCGCCGCATGGTCACGTTTGCTGGCGTGCCCGGCTTCGGGAAGACGCACCTTGTCCTCGCGCTTACCTGCGCTCGGCGCGTCGATTTCGGCGCATCCAATTTACTCCCGACCTCACGCCTTCGACGCTTCTACCACACGCTCTACGACATGGGGAGCGGCGAATTCAAGGTCCGCCGCGGTCCTGTCTTCACCAACTTGCTCCTCGCCGATGAGATCAACCGCGCCCTTGCTTCAAGACGCAGTCCGCCCTGCTCGAAGTCATGCAGGAACTGCAGGTCACCATCGACGGCGATTCGATGAAGCTCGCGCCGCCCTTCATGGTCTTCGCCACCCAGAACCCGATCGAAAGCAAGAGGGCACCTACCCGCTGCCCGAGGCGCAGCTCGACCGCTTCCTCATGAAGGTCCTCATCGACTACCCGACCGCCGAGGACGAGGGCGAGATCGTCAGCCGCGCCAGCGCCGCCGCCGGCGGGCGCGGGCTGGACCCCGCCGCCGTCAGCCAGGTTTGCTCCGCCGAGGACATCCTCCAGGCGCAGCGCGACGCCGCCGCCATCCGCGCGGTGGACGACGTCGCCGGCTACGCGGTCAACATCACCCGGCGCGACCCGCGAAAGCCAGTCGATCAGCCTCGGGGCCGGCACCCGCGGAGCCATCGCCCTCATCCGCGTCGCCAAAGCCTACGCCGTCATCAACGGCCGCACCTTCATCACGCCCGACGACGTCAAATCCGCCGCCCTCCCCGTCCTCCGCCACCGCGTCGCCATCGCCCCGAACTCGCCATCTCCTACCAGACCGTGGACGACACGCTCCGGCATCCTCCGCACCGTCGAGGCGCCGCGCGGCTGATTTTCCTAGCGAAGAAAAGGATCGCTCCCGGCAGGCGACCCGATGCTCGCTGACTCCACCCCCGCCCTCCCAGGAGGAGATTGATTCGAGACGCCCGGATTTCGCGCTCTCTTTGGCCTCGCAAGATATGCGCGGGATTTCAAATAAAGAAAGGCAAATCTCTTGCCCGCAATCAGTATACCTCACCCGGTGCCTGACCCATTCCGACAGTTCCAGCACCGCCGTGTAGGTGGCGCTGAGCTTGTAGACTGAATGCCAAAAGATTTGCGCCTGCTGCAGAAAGCCCGGTCGTTTGGACAAAGCGATTTGAAGAAATCCGCCGCGTAGCGGCGACCGACTTGTAGCCCGGTCCTTCGTACCGGGTCGCTCCCCGGCACCGTGCCGCCGTCGCGTCGCGACGATTGACCCGACCGCTGGCGATCCCGGAGACCGTGTCTAACCGCCGCTACGCGGCGGGATGGCTCGTTTTCGCGTCACCCAGCCTTGAAAGGCTGGGCTACACCAACTGCCGCTACGCGGCGAGTCGCGTCTTGGGCCGTGCGCAATCGAGTCGTCCGATCACGCCCCCCTATCGGCACGCGCCGGGCGGGCACTTTCCCGCACGGCTTTCTGGCAATCAGTCTAGATTCGGGACTCCTTGCCCGGACAGCTGTGCGTCGGACATCGCCCAACGCACGGCTAAAGAGCCTGCTGGCGCGACCGCCCGCCCTGGCGATGGCGACGGCGATGGAATCTTTGGCAGCCTTGGGGAATCGGGTCGAAAGGTTGCCTGTCTCACTGCGTTCGGCTGCAGGACGTCGGTTCTCGACGTAGAGTTTGGTGTTCATGGCGTGTTCTGTTCGGGTTGTGGTTGAGGATCACGATGACCCCAACCCTTACGGATAGGTTGTCTTCCCCAAGGTATTGGGGTAGATACCTGCCGCGCATCGCCCCCAAAAAGGCGGGATAGCCCGCGAAATCATGTTCTCGCAGAACGCCCCAACTTAAACTCATTCGCAATCGGCTGGCTCTTTGAGGCAGCCATATTGTCTCGCCTAAATATGAGCCTGAACTGAAGCAACTATGCATCATCGTTGTGGTTTCCGCACCCGTGGGTCTAGCCCTAGGATTACTATTGCGGAAAAAAAAGCCCGACTGGTGCAAGAGCTATACCAAAGCTGCCTTGATAGAAAGTGGTGCGTTTTCGAGATACTCTGATTCTCTTCATCGGATTGAGCAGACCATTTGTTGGTGATCATATTTTGGTATGTTCTTCCTTGCTTTTGCAGTGTTGGAGGCATTTTGCCTTGTAAAGCAGTGGATCTGCCCGTCACGCCGGAGATGGGATGCTTCAAGATCGATGCGAGTGATCCAACTCAGATATTCTCGAAAGCGCGAGGTGAAAAACGGGGCGAACAAACACCTGAGGACTTCTAGCAAGTGATTTCGAGGTTGTCCGCAGAGTTATCCGCCTTTTCCAGGAGGCGGTCGATGCGGGGGACGAAGGGGCTGCCCGCTTTGCGCAGGGCGGCGATGTAGCGGTTTTCATCGTAGGGTTCTCGGGTTTTCCAGCAGCGGAAGAGGACGCTTTTATCCATTTGTTGGCTCAGGCAGCGCAGGGCGGCGTAGCGGCGGCAGCCGCGCGCTTTGAGGTCGTCGTAGCAGGCGCGCGCCCAGGTGCTTTTTGATGATCGGTACCGACCCATCTACAAGTCTGGTGCCTTGTGCTGGGGGAAGGATCGGCGGCGATGGACGACGGGTGCGGTCCATTTGTTTGGTGGCGGGCGCCAGCCCGAAGGAACATTGGGCCCGCGCGCGTCGGCGAAGCGGTCGCGGTCGGTCCCGTGAAGGGCCAGCAGCCTGATCCCAACACGATGCCCGCGCCGGGCAGGCGGGCGAAAAGTTCATGCTCCGGGTGGGAGGCGTAGAGGGCTTCGATCTGCTTCTCGAAGGCGTCGATCTGGCGGCGCATACCGCCCAGTCTAGCTGAGAGTACCAGCGCCTTGACCATCAGGGCGGCGGGGGCGACGACGGCGTGGTCCGCCGGTCAGCGGGACGGTGTTTGCGATCAGCTCGAGGCGCCCGTCGATGACCTTGGAAAGCCGCGCGGCTGATTTTCCCAGCGAAGAAAAGGATCGCTCCGGGCAGGCAATGCCTGATACCGCTGACCCACCCTTGACCTCCTTCCCGGAGGGGAGACGAATGGATATGACGCCCTGCCATCAACGGGTTCACCCAGGCTGGCGGTCAATTATTTGCGAGGATACGAGGGCAATTCCATTGCCGCTTTTAGATTACTTGTCCTCCTCCGTTTTCGGCTGCTCTGCATCCTTCTTTGGAATTTCGGCGAGCGCCTTGGCGAGATCGGAATCTTTTTGTGCTAGTTCTTCGATCTCTGCCAAGAAGCTTAAATCCGTCTCCTGGAAGGCTCTGATCTCGGGAATGTCAGATAGTTCTCCTTGTCTCTTCACCCTTCTCGCAAACCTTTCTATCGCCCCGATCAACTGTTTCTTCACCCTTGTCTCGTCACCCTCGGCAAGCGCCTCAAGGGCATGATACGCAACTATTGCCGACATCCGATCATCACTCTGAATCGCAGCAGCAATCTCGTCGGTGTTCTTAGTAGCACGGGCAATTTGCTCAGGGGATAGCCCTTCCTCCATAAACGCGTTGACCTGTGCCCATTCTCTAAACTTGCTTACCTTCAGGAAGTCGACCAACTGCGCATCAGTGTAACCGAATTCATCCTTTACGTTGGCGAGCGCGACCCTGACTTTAGGGTCGATCCCTGAAGATCTGCAACTCCAGACAACTGCGACTGCAACAGCCAATGCGAGAATGACGGCGGTAAATAATTTCCATTTCATACGTTTTTATGGCTAACACGTGAGTTCGGAGCAAAAAGATAAGTGTCCGAAGCAACCCTCAAAGCCTATCAGAACCGAGCGAGGCTGGCAAGCCTAAATCATCCCTTCTTCGGCGAAGCTGAAATACGCGGGCATGCCTTCGGCGGAGGGCTGGCCGATGATGACGTGGTCGTGGAAGTGGATGCCGATGATCTCTGCCGCCTCGCGGATGCGGCGGGTGAGCGCGCGGTCGGCGCGGCTGGGCGACGGGTCGCCGGACGGGTGGTTGTGGACGAGGATGAAGGCGTAGGCGGAGTGGGCGATGGCGGGGCGCAGGATCTCGCGGGGGTGGGCGGCGGCTTCGGTCAGCGTGCCTTGCGAGATGGTTTCGATCTTGATGAGGCGGCTGCGGGCATTGAGGAGGATGGCGATGAGGACCTCGGTGGACAGCGTCCAGATGCGCGGCCCGAGCGCGCCGAAGACATCGTCGGGCGAGTGGATGCCGCGCTCCGCGTAGCGCTCCTCGCCGAGGCGGCGGCCGAGTTCGAGCGCGGCGAGGATCTGGGCGGCTTTGGCCAAGCCGAGACCGCGGTGGTTCGAGAGTTCGCGGAGGTTGCACTGGGCGACCTGCCCGAGGCGCCCGCCGTAGTGGGCGAGCAA
>JAWLBD010000023.1:0-88329 GCA_041395145.1 Verrucomicrobiales bacterium
TGTCGCCGTTGAGCCAGTTGTTGGCCGAGAAGCTGACGTTCGACCCGACGGTAGTGCGGACGTGGGATCCCAGCGTGATCGGTCCGGCGTTGGTCGCCTGGAGCGAAAGCGAGCCGTCCAGCGTATTGAGGCGATTCAGCACGGCGGTCGGGCCGGCAGGGTTGAGGATGCCGGTCAGGATGAACCATTTGTCGGTGGGCACGCCGCCGGCGAGGTCGGCGCCCTGGAACGCCCCGCCGTTGCGGGCGTGGACCGAAATCCGGTCGCCGCTGAAGCCGAACGCACCCCAGTTGTTGGCGGCGTTTGAATCGCTCGTGCGGACGATGTTGGGCGTCCCGGAATTCGACGCCATCCGGGTCACGACGAAGAACGAGATGCCGTCGGTCCCGTTGAGGTCCGTGTGATTGTCGAAGAACAACGCCTCCTGGTCGGCCCCGTTGAAATTGATGAACGGCAGTCCGTTGGGACCGCCCGATTGCAGGGTGGGTCGGCGGGTGATCGCGCCGCTCACGTTGTTGAGGTTCCGCGTGACCCCGGACGGGCTCTGGTCCACCCAGCTCTGCAATTCATTTCCGTTCACCGCAGCGCCATCGATGACGACCGACGAGCCGTCGTAGGCGGCGACTAGGTCAGCGGTCGCCACCTGGATGGTGACGGCGGCGGGTGCCAAGGCGGCGGATAAGGCGAGGGCGGTGATGGAGAGGACGGATTTCATAGGCGTCAAAAAATGGATCGGAGTCACGATGGAATCGGCGGCCGCCCGGTCGCAAGAAAATTGTGGCGCTGGGCAGTGGTTTGTTTTTCAGACCGGCTGGTCCGCCTTGCCGGGCGGGTCGATCCGCCGAACTTCCCGCCAACCACCGCCGCCCCCATGAAATTGCCGATTCTGCTTGCCCCGCGCCTTGCATTGCCCGCGCTCCTATTCCTCGCCGGTGTCCCCGCATGGGGCGCGCCGGTCATTTCCGAATTCATGGCGGAGAATGCGACCACCCTGCCGGATGAAGAGGGCGACTTCCCAGATTGGATCGAGATCTTCAACCCCGGTCCGGGCGAGGCGAGCCTTGACGGATGGCACCTGACCGACGACGCGCTCGCCCCGCAGAAATGGGCGTTCCCGGTACGTCTCGCTGGCGGAAGGCGCGCGGCTCATCGTGTTCGCCTCGGGCAAAGACCGGGGCGCGGCGGGCCGGCAACTGCACGCCAACTTCCAGCTCGATTCGGCGGGCGAGTATCTGGCGCTGGTCGGGCCGGGCGGTGTCGTCGCCGCGGAGTTCGCGCCGGCGTTTCCGCCGCAGGCGGAGGATGTCGCCTACGGAACCGGCGCGGACGTGTTGGCGGTGGTGGGCGAGGTGGCTCCGGTCCGGGTGCTGGTGCCCGCCGACGATTCGCTGGCGGATGCGTGGACCGGCGGGGCGGAGCCGTTCGACGATTCCGGCTGGGCGCTGGGAGCCGGACCGGCCGGCTACGATATCGGGTCTGCGGCGGGCGGTCTCGGCGGCGCGAAGGCGTCGGCGGACTTTGCCTTCCGCTACGAATTCGACGTCCAGCCGAACACGCAGGACCTCGACGGCAATGCGACGCCGGACTTTTGGAACGGTTGGGACATCGGCGTGATCGCAGGCGGCGTGGCGACGATGGAATCGACGGCGACCGCGCGGGACGGCACGGTGGCGACCGACTTTGGCGGCAGCATCTGGCGGGAGCATTTCCTGGGCGGCGACTGGACGTTGGAGATCCGGTTCCGGGTCGCCTCCCAGACGGGCACGACCGGCGCGGTCGCGATCTTGGCGGCGACCAATGCGGACAACCAAGAGAACTTCTGGCTGCGGCTCGGTGCCAGCGACCTGCGGGTGACCCTGCCCGGCGGCGCGCTCGAAACCATCGACACCAGCGACAACACCGACGCGATGCATGTGGTCCGCATCGCCCGCTCCGGGGGAAGGCACTACGTCTGGCGCGACGGCGTTTTGCTCAATGCGAGCCTGGCCGAGGCGGACGGCTACGCGTGGGCCCCTGACTCGGTGGGAGCCGTCGGCTTGCGCACGGGCTTGGGGATCGCCGGGCGCCCATTCTCGTCCAGCCTGCTCGGCACCGTCGAGATCGATTACCTCCGCCTCGATGATGGCGGCGCGTTCGGCTACGAGGCGGACGCCCTCTATGGCGGGGCGATCGCGTTGGATGTCGAAGCCGCCATGCGCGGGGTCAGCCCGACGCTCTACGCGCGGTTTCCCTTTCAGGTCCCAGAGGATCCGGCGGGCTTCGATGCGCTGACGCTCCGCGCCCGCTACGACGATGGCATCGTCGCCTACCTGAATGGCGTGCGCGCCTTTTCCGCCAATGCGCCCGATCCCGCGCCCTGGGATGCTTCGTCAACCTTGGATCGCGGCGATAGCGAGGCGCTGGCCGAATCCGAAATCGATCTGACCGCGAGCCTCGGGCTGCTCGCCCAAGGCTCCAACGTCCTCGCCATCCATGGCCTGAATTCGGCGGCGGATGCGGATCGCTTTCTGATCGGGGCGACGCTCGAGCTGTCGCGCGCCGAGCCGCGGACCGGGTATTTGTTAGAGCCGACGCCCGGCGCGGAGAATGGCGGAGCCACCGAGCGCCCCGCCGATTCGGTGCGCTTCACGCCGGACGATTCGGTGTTTGCCGAGGCGGTCAGCGTGACGCTGGAGACCGACGAGCCGGGCGGCGAGATCTATTTTACGGCGGACGGCAGCGATCCCGCGACCAGCGGACAGCTTTACACCGGACCGGTCGCGCTGGCGGAATCCGCCGTCATCCGGGCGCACGTCCGCGCGCCGGGGCTGGCCCCCAGCCGGGTCGAATCGCGGCGCTACGCGAAGCTCGCCGCCGATGTGCAGGCGTTTGCCTCGCCGCTGCCGGTGGTCGTTTTGGACAACTTCGGTGCCGGGGACGTGCCGGGGAAGGTGGTGAAGCTGAACCCGCTGGTCACGCCGCCGGGCAATGACGGCGGCGGCATCCAGCAGGTCGCCCGCCAGCCGCTCGTCATGGCGATCTTCGACCGGGGCGAGTCCGGCGAGGCGTCGCCCGCCAACCCCGCCGACCTGACGGCGTTGATCGGGATGCGGGAGCGCGGGTCGAGTTCGTCCAGCCTTTCCAAAAAAGCCTACTCGGTGGAAGCGTGGGATCGCCGCCAGAAGGAGCGGGCGATCCGCCCGTTCGGGATGCCGGCGGAAAGCGATTGGGTGCTCTACGCGCCGACCGAGGAATTCGGCAGCGACCGCTATGACCGCTCGCTTTTGCACAATTCATTCATCTACGCGCTCAGCAACCAGATCGGGCGCTACGCCGCGCGGACCCAGTTTGTCGAAGTCTTCCTCAACGAGGACGGCGGCGAGGTGACGATGGCGGACTACCGCGGGCTCTATGTTTTCATGGAGGGCATCAAGCGGGACGAGGATCGGGTCGATTTTGAAAAGATGTCGTGGGACGGCGCGCTCGGCGGCTGGATGCTGAAGATCGACCGCATGGACTCGCTGCCCGAAGACGATCCCGGCGCCGTCCCGCAGCACTTTCACACGCCCGGACCGGATGGGATCCTAACGACGGTGCCGAACGCCGACCACGGCATCCGTCCGTCCGGCGGGCAGCCGGACGACCACCCTGAGTTCTACCATTCGTTCTTCAATTTCGATTCGCCGCAGGGCTATCGGATCAACGCGGCGCAGAGGCAGGCGATCGAAGGCTATCTGTTCGATTTCGAGGCGGCGCTCTACGGCGCAGATTGGCTGGCGGCGGGCGGCGGCTACCGCGACTGGATCGATGTGCCGAGCTTTATCGACCACTATCTGCTCAGCAATCTGGCCAAGAATCAAGACGCGTTCGTCCTGAGCACCTGGGTCTATCGCGAGGCTCCGGGTTCCTGCCAAGATGGGTCCGATCTGGGATTTCGACCGCGCCTTCGCGACCAGCACGACCAGCGCCGATCGGCGTCCAGCCTCATGTGGAAACGCCGACCGGATGCGGTATCCGCGCCTCTTCGCCGATCCCGAGTTCACGCAAACTACATCGACCGCTGGCGGTCCACTCCGGCGCGGCGCGCTCTCGACGGCAAACATGCGAGCGCTCATCGACGCGCAGGCTGCCGAGATCACCGCCGACGTCGCCTTGCGCAATGGCACCGCCAACTGGCCGGACAGGTCAGGAACTGCGCGATTGGCTGGAGGCGCGCGCCCGCCAGCGATCGATGCCCGGATTCACGCCCATGCCGCGCCTGTCGCGCGGCGGCGGGAGCATCGCGGCGGGGTCCGCCGTGTCCGCCGCCGCGCCCGCAGGGGCGATCACTACGACCGTCAGCGGCGATCCGCGCGAGCCGAGCGGCGCGGTCGCCAAACGCGATCTGCTGCCGGGCGGCGGCGGCGGGCGGTCGCTCGTCGCCGAAGGCTGCTCTGGTCCTACTGGACGCGGGCGCGATCCCGGTGCGGGCTGGCAGGACGCGGCGTTCGACGACGCGCTGTGGGCGCAAGGGCAATGCCGAACTCGGCTTTGGTGACGGCGACGAGGCGACGCCGATCGGCGGCGGACCCATCGATGCGCGGCATCCGGCGATCTATTTTCGCCGCGACTTCACGGTCGCCGATGCAGGGGCAGGTCGCGGTCGGCTTTTGCGTCAGCGACGACGGAGCCATCGTCTATCTCAATGGCATCGAAGTGGCGCGCACCAACATGGCTCCCGGCCTGGCGACGTTCGAGACGTTCGCCAGCGGAAATGTCTCCGGCGAGGCGGAGAACGCGTGGCTGACGTTTGAGGTCGATCCCGCCGCGCTCGCCGAGGGTGCCAACACGCTCGCCGCAGAAGTCCACCAGGACCGCCCGGATTCGAGCGACCTGAGCTTTGACCTCAGCCTCTCCGCCGTGCGCGCCGATCCCGCGGCGGTCATCACGATCGGCGAATCGCAGACGATCCGCGCCCGCGCCTTGGATGGGGCAAATTGGAGCGGCGTGCTTGATACGACGTTTCTAGTAGGCGCGGCTCCGGCGGATGCGTCCAACCTCGTGATCTCCGAGTTTAGCTATCGCCCGGCTCCGCCTTCGCTGGATGAGGAGGCGGCCGGCTTTGGCAACCGCACCGACTTTGAGTTCATCGAGCTGATGAACATCTCCGGCGATGCCATCGACCTCGGCGGCGTGCGCTTTGCCGACGGCATCGGGTTCGCGTTCGCGGAGGGCGCGCAGCTCGCCGCCGGGGGGCGCGTGGTGCTCGCCTCGAATGCCGCCGCCTTTGCAATGCGCTACGGATTCGCGCCGGGCGGGGCGTTCACCGGGCAGCTCGACAACGATGGCGAGCAGATCGTTTTGCTCGATGCGGCGGGCGGGGCGATCCGCGACTTTGTTTACAATGACGTCGCCCCGTGGCCCGAGGCGGCGGACGGCGGCGGCTTTGCGCTGGAGCTCGCCGCCCCGCAGGCAAACCCGGATCACGCCGACCCGCAGAATTGGCGCAGCAGCCCGGCGGTGGGCGGCTCGCCGGGATCGGCGGGCGCGCAAGCATTGGCGGGCGATCCGCTGGCGGACGCCGACGGCAATGGGATCGCCGACGCGCTCGATCATGCGTTCGCCGGCGATCCGCGCCCCATCGCGGCGACCGGCATCTTCGACCACGAGGGTGGGCAAGCCGAGTTCGCCGTCTTCGCGCTCCGCCTCGACGCCGCCGCAGATGCGGCCGTCCGCTTCCAGCTATCCGCCGATCTGGGGACGTGGGAGGAAAACGCGATCTATCTGGGCGAGTTCCGCATGGAGGGCGGCGTCCTCGAACGCCGCTACCGCGCCCCGATGCCGCGCGCCGATTCGCCGCAGCTCTTCGGTCGGGCGTCGGTCGGGGATTGAGCGGTTGCTTTGGTCAATGCCGAAGGTCGCGCTTGATCTGGCGCCGTCCGCCAAAGTATGAATGATCCTTGGATGCCGCCGCGTTTTCTACGCGCCGCCTGACCCCGACATTCTCCGACCCATGCCGAAGATCCCACGCCCTCTTGCCGCCGCTGTTCTTGCCGCCCCACTCGCGGCGGGACCTGCGCTGGGCGGCGAAATCGACATCGAGGCAGGGCGGCAGTTCTGGGCGTTTCAGCCCTTGGCAAGCCGCCCCGGTCCCGCCGATGATCCGGCTTGGGCGAATGGGATGCCGGACGCCTACCTCGCCGTCGAGCGCGCCGCGCGCGCTGTCGCCCGCGCCCGACGCCGGATCGCTCGCCTACGCCCGCCGCCTGACCTACGACCTGACCGGGCGGTTGCCGCCGATGCCGGAGAGCGCGCCTTTGCCGAAAGCGAGAGGGCGGGGGACCCCGAACGCCCGCCGCCGCCTGGCGGACCGGCTGCTCGCCTCGCCACGCTTTGGTGAAAAGTGGGGGCGCGCGTGGCTCGACCTCGCCGCTACGCGGGATTCCAACGGCGGCGACATCGCTTCCTTTTCACAACGCGTGGCGCTATCGCGACTACGCCGTCGCCGCCTTCAACGCCGACAAGCCGTTCGACCAATTCCTGCGCGAGCAAATCATCGGCGGTCTGCTGCGCCGTGGGAAAGCGAGGCGCAACGCGCCCGAACAGCTCATCGCCGCCGGATTTCTCATGGTCGGCTCAAGATGCTCTCCGAGCGCGACAAGGGAAAAGATGGACCTCGACGTCGCCGACGAACAAATCGATACCGTCAGGCGCGTCTTCCTCGATCAGACGCTCGGCTGCGCCCGTTGCCACGATCACGGTGGTCCGTCAGCGCTGGCGGACCCCTACACGCGCTGGCGGGCATCTTTTACTCGACCCGCACGGCGGAGGGCATCCGGATGAACAACGTCAACGTCTCCGGCTGGATCGAACGCGACCTGCCGATGGTCGCCGCCGGGTTGGGCGACGAGGCGGCGGCGGCGGTGGCGAAGGCGGAGGAGACGCTCGCCAAGCTGAAGAGCGACCTGCCCGCCGCGAAGAACGAATTGAAGAAGCTGACCGCCAAGGCGGAGGTCAAGCGCCTCGGCGTCGTCATCGATGATGCCGAGGCGGAGAAGGTCGGCGCGTGGAAGACATCGACGCATCGCCCGGTCTATCACGGCAAGGCTACCTCCCACAACGACAAGCAAGGGCAGGGCGAATGGTCGGTCACTTTCACGGCGATGCTGTAGGCGGCGGCGAATACGAAGTGCGCTTCGCCTACGCCAATGGCGGCGAGGCGGTGGACCGCGGGGTGCCGATCGCGATCGAGCACGCCGGGGGAACGGCGGAGGTGGCGCTCGATCAGGAGCCGAAGCCCGGCGATTTGTTCAAGCCGCTCGGGCGATTCCAATTCGATGCCGCCAAGCCGGCGAAGCTGACCGTCCTGACCGGCGGCACGACCGGGTTCGTGTTGGTCGATGGCGTCCAATTCATCGCCGTCGAGGACATTCCGAAAGAGGCGGCGGGCGGCAACGCCGGGGCGGCGGAGCAGATCGCGGCGCTCAAGGAATCGGTCAAAGCGATGGAGAAGGCGAAGAAAGACGCCGAAGCCGCGCTGGAGAGGCGCCCGCTGGCGATGGCTCCCGCCGACCGCGACGAGCCAGGCGACCAACCGATCCGCGTGCGCGGCGAGCCGCACCAGCTCGGCGATGAAGTGCCGCGCGGCTTCCTGCAGGTCCTCTATGACGGCGAGGGACCGCCGGCGATCGCGGAGGGCGAGAGCGGGCGGCGCGAGCTGGCCGACTGGCTCGCCTCCGATGCCCGCCACCTGGTCGCCCGCGTGACGGCGAACCGGATCTGGGCGGGGCTTTTCCGCGACGGCATCGTCCGCAGCGTGGACAATTTCGGCACGCTGGGCGAGCCGCCGACGCACCCGGCGCTCCTCGATTCGCTCGCCGCCGATTTCATCGCCTCAGGCTGGTCGCAGAAGCGGATGATCCGGTCGCTGGTCAACTCGCGCGCCTACGGCATGGCGGTCGATCCGCCGCCCGGCGCCTCGCAGCCCGACCCGGAGAACCGCTGGCTTTCCCACCAGAATCGCCGCCGCCTCGCCGCCGAAGAAATCCGCGACAGCCTGCTCGCCGCCGCCGATTCGCTCGACCACGCGACGCCCGGCAGCCCGGTCGCCGGACTCGGCGAACAAGCGATCGCCAACGACGCCGCGCAGAAGGGCGGGATCTCCAGCGACGACCGTCTTTGCCGCAGCCTCTATCTTCCGATGGTGCGCAGCGACATGCCGCCATTCCTCGAAATCTTCAACGCCGCCAACCCCGATGTCGCCACTGGCCAGCGGCCCGAAACCACCGTGCCCGCCCAGGCGCTCTATCTCATGAACGCCGATTTCGCCAAGAATGCCGCCGCCCAGATCGCCGCGCGCGCCTCGGCAGAAATCAGCGCCGATCCCGCCAACGCGATCTATCGGCTCGTCCTCGGCCGCCCCGCCTCCGACGCCGAACGCGAGGACGCCCAAGCCTTCGCCCGGTCTCACCCCGATGGCGAAAAGGCAGGCTGGGCAGCGCTCGCCCAGGCGGTCTTTGCTTCGACCGAGTTTCAGTTTTTGGAGTGATGCCAGCGATCCTCGCAGAGATCGCTTAGCGAAGCGGTTCTTATCCAAAGCGCCGATCACCAGCCCCGCAGCCGCTTCCACAGCGATGCCGATTTCATGCGGGCGATTTCTTTCTCCAGCTTGTTGGCCGCCTTCTTTGCTTCTTTCAAGTTTGCCTCGGCGTCGCGGCGGGCTTGGTCGGCTTTGGCGGCGTCGGCTCCGCCCGCGCGGCTGAGGTGGCCGAGCGGCGAGGTGCCGGTGAGCCGGAAGAAATCCGCCATGCGGAACCCGTGTGCCTCGGCGGCGGCAGCGGCGTTCTGCGGGTCGCCCAGAAAATCGAAGAGCGCGCGCAAGCCGAACTCGCGGAGGTCGGGCTTCGGGTTGCCCTGCAAGGCGCGGAGGGCGACGTAGAGCGGGACGAGATCGTCGCGCAGCGCGCCCTCGATTTCGTGGTCGGGAAAGATCGCGGCGAATTCGGCGGCGGAGCGGATTGCGAGGAAGCGGCGCAGCACCATGATGCGCTCGAATTGGATGCGCGCCTCGCGCTCGGGGTTCGGCGCGCTGGTGTTTTCGCCGCCGGACCGGACCCGGTAGCGGGTCAGCTTTTCCGGCAGGATGCGGAACCCGTGCCCGGCGAGCGCCATCTGCACCCAGAAGTCGTAGTCTTGGAGCTGGAGCAGGCGGGGGTCGAATTCCATGCCGCGCGCCGCGTCCGCGCGGAACATGGCGGACGGCGCGCAGAGGGCGTTGCCTTTGAGGAAGAACCAGCGCAGCGATTCCTCCCGCGTCCGGTCTTCCGCCGCATACGGCCATTCTTGGTCGAGCGGCTCGCCCCGGTCGCCGATGATCTCCGCGCCGGTGAAGACCGCGCCGAGCGAGGCGTCCGCCTCCAGCGCGGCGACCTGCGCGGCGACCCGCCTTGGGTGCATCGCGTCGTCTGACCCTAACAATGCCACAAAGCGCCCCCGGCATTCGCGCAGCGCGAGGTTCGATGCCGCGCTGATGCCGCCGTTTTGCCGCTGGGGGAAAAACCGGAGCCGGGGATCGTCGAACGCCTCGACCACGGCGGAGGTGCCGTCCGGCGAGGCATCATCCACCACGATGACCTCCAGCGGGTCGAAGTCCTGGGTCAGCGCGCTGCGCACCGCCTCCCCGACGAAGGCTTCGTGGTGGTAGGCGGGGATGACGATGGAAACCGCTGGGGTGGGGTCGGGCATGGGAAAGTCTCTGCCTAAACGCAACCGGCCCGCCTTTTCATCCGAAATCGGTCGATCCGGGGGAGGCGAATCCCGATGGTCGAATGCTTTGCTTGCGCTAAGCTGCGAGGATGCCGCGCCGAGAACTTTCGCGCCCGTCCCAGATCGCCGATTGGTTGGCGGATTGGGGCGAGCAGTTGTCCGCGCCCGCCGAGCTTGTGTTGATTGGCTCCGGCGGGCTGCTCTGGCATGCCCATGTCGCCGGGTCGAATGTGCCGCTTCCTAGCCAGTCGATGGATGTCGATCCGGTGACGGAGAGCGATGAGATTGCCGAGCTTTGCTACGCGGCGTTGATCGGCAGTGAATTTGAGCGGGAGCACGGCTGGCACGTTAATTTGATGCCGGGCTTTGCTCTGGACGCGCTCCCAGCGGGATGGGAACAGCGCGCCTCGCGCGCCGTGATCGGAAATCTCCACGCCATCATCCCGGCGGCTGCCGATCTGCTCGCCCCTAAACTGAAACGCGGCGAACCGCGGGACCACGAACACTTTTCCTATGCCAGGTCTATTGGGATCATCGATTAGCGACCGGCAGCGGGCGGAGGCGGCGGCATTTCTGGAACGCCATCCGCCGGGCCACTACGATCCGTTTCGCGTCGCCGACGACTGGGCGCGGCTGGAATATGGGCGGATGCTCTGGCGGTCGCCGCGCCTCCGCGCACGCCTGATCCGCCACTGGACCGACGAGCGCCATCCGTATCGGGAGCGTTTTGCCGAAAAGTATCGCCCGCTGGTCGAGCGCGTCTTGGCAGACAGCGGCGGCGACGACGAGGCGCTGGACCGGCAACTGCGGGCGGACGGCTACAGCCTGCGCGAGATCGTGCGCGAGATCCCGCCGGTCTTCGGCAGCTTTTACTAGGCGCGGCGAGTTAGGCGGCCATGGCGGCGACGCGGTCGCGCAGGGCGTCGAGCGCGGCGCGGACGTGGCGTTCGTCCATCTCGTGGACTTCGATTTTTTCGCCGATGCGGGGCACGAGCGTGATGGTGAGTTCGCCGCCGAGGTGTTCGCGGAATTCTTCGAGTCCCTGCAGGATGGCGGGGCGGCCGCCGGGGGCTTTGGCGTGCAGCTCCGGCGCGTAGAGGTCGAAGCCGACCGCCTCGATGAGCTGGAGCGCGCGGTCGGAGACGCCGGGCTGGGCGATGCCGGCGCGGTCGGCGTAGAGCAGATCGGCGGCCATCCCGATGGCGACCGCTTCGCCGTGGCCGACGCGGAAGCCGGAGATTTGTTCTAGCTTGTGGGCGACCCAGTGCCCGAAATCGAGCGGGCGCGCCGATCCCATCTCGAACGGGTCGCCGCCGGTCGCGATGTGCTCGACATGCAGCTCGGCGCTGCGCTGGATGACGCGTTCCAGGATGCCGGACTCTAGCGCGCCGAGCGCGGCGGCGTCCGCCTCCATCTCGCGGAAGAAGGCGGCGTCGCGGATCATGGCGACCTTGATCGCCTCGATCACGCCGGCGCGGCGCTCGCGCTCGGGCAGCGTGTCGAGGAAGGCGAAGTCGTTGAGCACGGCGAACGGGACGGCGAAGGTGCCGACCCAGTTTTTTTTGCCGAAGAAATTGACCCCATTTTTCACGCCGACGCCGCCGTCGCCCTGGCTGAGCGTGGTGGTCGGCATGCGCAGGTGGCGGATGCCGCGGTGGGCGGTGGCGGCGGCGAAGCCGGCGAGGTCGAGGACGGCGCCGCCGCCGATGGCGATGACATAGGCGTGGCGGTCCAGCCCGGCGTCGTTGATCGCCTTCCACAGCTTTTCGACCTGGGGCCATTCGTTTTTGACCCGCTCGCCGCCGGGCACGCCGACCACCGGCGCGGCGAGCTGAAAGTCGGCGGCCTCCCCAAAATAGCCCTCGATCTGCGGCGCGAGGTCAGGCTGAGCGGCGAGCAATCCGGCATCTGCGATGACGAGGACCGAGGAGACGGCGCGGCGGTGCTCGGCGGCGCGCATGAGATCGAGGAGGTCGGAGTTGCCGCTGCGGAAGGCGCCGCGCGTGAATTGGACGCGGTGCGCAAAGTCGAGCCTGATGGTGCGTTGGATCATGGAAAGGGGGTTGGGGGAGACCTCCGGGCATTTCTGCTAGGTCGCCGGGATAGAGCGCTGGGCGAGGAGCGCCAGCGGAAAAGCGATCAGAAGAAACCATGCGGCACCGGGGTTGTAAAGCGATGCGGCCATCGCATCGAACAGCGCGATGCCCGCCAAAAATTGGGCGACCGCCGCGCCGATCCGCCCCGGCCCGCGCGGCACGTCCCGCAGCGTCCAGGAGCCGCGCATCACCCAGGCGAGGAACAGGGCGGGGAAGACGGCGGTGTAGATCGGGGCGTCGGCTTTGGCGAAAAGCGCCGCCCACAGCGCGGCGGGCGCGAAGAGCAGGATCAGCGGCCAGCGCCCGATGGCGTCGGGATCGCCCCCGGCGGTGCTTTCCTTGCGCGCGGCGATGGTCAGGCCGCAGACATAGACGGCGAGCGCGATGCCCCAGATCGCCGGCGGCGCGGTGAAGCCGCCCGCATTGCCCGTCAAGGCGGCGGCGGCGGACCCGGCGTAGAGCAGCAGGCGGCAGGCTCCCATGAGCGGCACCCCGGCGGCGGCGTTCTTCTTGTGGATCCAGTCGTAGAGCAGGATGGCGGCGACCAGCGCAGCGGTCAGCGCCCAGCCCGCGCCGCCGGGGATCGCCCAGCAGACCGCGCCGCCGATCAGGTATCCGATCCCCAGCGCCCAGACCGCGCGCGCCGAGATGCGGTACGCTCGGGATCGGGCGCTCGGCCGGAATTTCCGGTCGAACTCCGCATCGAACGCATCATTCAGCGTCGTCCCGCCCAAGTAGAGGAGCGAGCCGCCGAGCAGGAGCCAGGCGAGCGGCGGAAAGGCGGCAGCGCCCCACGCGCCGCCGCCGATCAGCCAGGCGGCGAGGACGTTGGACCAGACGGTCGGCAGGTTGGAGGCGCGTCCGAGGGCGAGGAGCATTTTGGTTATCGGAGATTGGTTATTTGAGATTGGAGATAGGTTGTTAGGGGCGGTCTGTCTGGATTGCAATTCGTGGCGAAGCGCGGGGTTGATTCTTTCTTGGCGAGTGGCAAGGTAGCCAATGCCATCCACCCTCGATTGCCAGCGCCACTCTACGCGCCCTCCGCTGAGCCGGAGCGTGACGCTAGCGGAGAAATCATCTATCCCGAAAGCGACGGATTGCCATGGTACTGGAATACGAAGCATTACGACTGGCTGACCTATATCAAAGACTACCTAGAGCTACATCTGGCGGACAATCCGGAGGCTTTTGTGGCGGGAGACCTCTTTTGGTATCCGGTCGAGGCTCATCCCGAGATCGTCGTGGCACCGGATGTGTTTGCCGCCTTCGGCAGACCGAAAGGTCCGCGTCGCTCCTACCGCCAGTGGGTCGAGGGCAGGGTCGCACCCCAGGTGGTATTTGAGGTCCTTTCCGACCGAAATACCGCCCAGGAAATGATGGCGAAGATGGAGTTTTACACCCGCCACGGTGTCCGCGAATACATCGTCTTTGACCCGGAGGAACCGTCGCTCCGCGTTTGGACCAGGCAGGGGCGCGCGCTGCTGCCGGTCGATGACACCCAAGGCTGGAGCAGCGAACTTCTCGGCTTGAGCTTTTGGCTGACCGACGACTTTGCCCTGCACATGGTGCAGCCGGGAGGCAATCGGATCCTTACCCATGCCGAGCAAGCCCAGCGCGCGAAAAGCGAACAACAGCGGCCGAATCTGAAAAGCAGCGCGCCGAATCTGAAAGGCAGCGCGCCGATAGCGAGCGGCAGCGCGCCGAGGCGGCGCAGTTGGAGGCAGCGAAGCAGAAGGCGCGCGCCGACGCGTTCCGATGGCTCAAAGCGGCTGGTCTTAGCGATCCAGATTTGCTCTGATTTTCGCCACCCGTGGATCGCGGTTGACCGGCGGGCGGGGATGCGCCCCTTTGCGCGCCGATGCCCGCCTCATCAACCGCCTTTCGTTCTGGTCCCGCGACCGCGCCACCCTGATCCGGGCGGCGGTCGCCATCGCGGCGGCGTCGATCCTCCTCGCGCTGATCATCGACCAGGTCCGGGAGAAGCGCTTGGCTTTTGTGGAAGATTTCATCGAGCAGCAGCTCAAAGATTCCGAAGGCGGCGTCCCGGAGGGGTTTCGCCAGTCGCCGCCCGAGCCGGTGCCGTCCCCGGATGTCGATGACTGGGGCGGCGCGGGCGAATACCTCGCCGCGAGGGAAGCCGGTGCCTGGGCGTTGGTGCGGTATTTCTACCGCGATGTCGGGCGCGCCGCGCTGGGCGGGTTTGCCGCCATCGCCCTGTTCGCCGGCGTGATCTGGTATGCCATCGTCAAGCAGCTCACCGCCATCCCGCTCCGCCGCTGGGCGGTCGGCGTCGCCGCGGTCGCCCTCGGCATGCTGAGCACGCCGCCGGTGCTCGTCGTCGCCTCCCTCCTCAACCTGCACGAAAATGGCGAACCCTTGAACGACCTGATCTTCTTCGTCGCAGGCGTCGGGCTGCGCGAGGAGACCTGCAAAATCGCCTTCTTCCTGCCGCTGCTCCCGCTCGCCCTCCGCGAGCGCTCGCCCGCCCTCGCCGCCGGGCTCGGCGGCTTGGTCGGGCTCGGCTTTGCCATCGCCGAAAATATCTACTCGTATTCGCTCGAAGTCGGACTCTGGGGGCGCTTCTTGACCGCGAATTTCTTCCACATCTCGCTGACCAGCCTGCTCGCCCTCGCCTGCTACGACTTCTGCCGCTGGCCGAAGCATCGCTGGGAAAAGCTCGTTGCCACCTTTCTCGGCGTCGTCGCCGTCCACGGGGTTTACGACTTTTTCGCCATGCACGACATCCTGGAGGCAAACATCCTGCCGATCATCGTGTTTGGCTTTTTCACCTTTTTCTACCTGCGCCAGATCACCGAAGTCCGGCCGCGCGAGCACCAGAAGGTTTCGCCCCTGGGCGTGTTTTGCGTCGGGTCTGCCCTCCTTCTCGGGCTGGCGCTCAATTTCCACCTCTGGGACACGCCGTTCTTCTCCGCGATGGGTTTTGGAGCTTTTGGGAACTCCTTTGCAGGGACGGCGACCCTCGCTTTCCTCTTCATCAACGAATTCCGCGACGCCTGATCGACCCGCTATGAACGACATCATCAAACTAGGGCTCCAAGCCAAACTGCGCGACCTCGGCATCACCTGGGCCCGCGTCCGCGACTTCCAGCTCGACAAGGCGGAGCGCCGCGCCATCGCCACCGTCGAACTCGATGGCGAGATCGAGGTCGTCGAGGTCCGCGCCCTCTACAAAGTGGACGCCAACCACGTCGTCGTCGTCGAGGCGAGCGCCTCCCGCGCATGGATCGCCGGCGCGCTCCAGCTCGCCTTGGAAAGGCACGGCGGCCGCTTCCCGCTGCCCGGCGGCATGGCGGGCACCGCGGCGCGCTTCGCCCTGGGCGGCTGAATCGCAGGAATTGCGGTTCGGCGCACATTACCGCTTGCGCTCCGGCGCGGACCCCGTAGCTTCCGCACCTTTTTCGCGCCCGGGACCCCTACCGGCATCCTCAGCCCCCGCTGCGCGTAAATCGCTGAGGATGATCCAATCATACTAACCCTACAAACCCAATCAATCCCATGACACGGGAGGAATTATCCGCCCTCATTTCCGAATCCTTTCACGTCCCGCGTGAGGGAAATATCGTAAAAGGGCGCATCCTAGAAATCCGGCCGCAGGTGGTGTTGGTCGATGTCGGCTACAAATCCGAGGGCGTCATCCCCGTCGGTGAATTTGAAGACGAAGACATCGAGTCGGCGACGAGATCGAAGTTCTCCTCCGGAGAGCTCGCGAAAACGACGAAGGCATGGTCGTGCTTTTTCCAAGAGAAGGCCTTCCCACAAGCAGAACTGGGACAAGATCGCCAAAGTCTTCCACGACGGCGGCTTGGTCCGGGGCAAGGTCAAGTCGGTCGTCAAAGGTGGCCTCATGGTCAACGTCGGCGTCGAGGCATTCTTGCCCGGCTCCCAGATCGACATCATCCCGCCGAAAGATCTCAACGAATACGTGGGCGATGTCTACGAATTCAAGATCGTCAAGCTCAACGACGAGCGCAAGCACATGGTCCTCGGCCGCCGCGAGGTCATCGAGCAAGAGCGCGCCGAACAGCGTGCCCGCTTCCTCGAGACCGTCCAGATCGGCGACAAGGTCGAAGGTCTGGTCAAGAACATCACCGACTTCGGGGTCTTCGTGGACCTCAGCGGGATGGACGGCCTGCTGCACATCACCGACATGAGCTGGGGCCGGATCAACCACCCGAGCGAGATGGTCGTCATCGGCCAGCCGCTAGAGGTGCAGATCCTCGATGTCAACCGCGAGCGCGAGCGTGTCTCGCTTGGTCTCAACAGATGCTCAATAACCCGTGGAAGACATCGAAGGGAAATACCCGGTCGGCGAATCGATCAAAGGGCGCATCACCAAGCTGGTCCCCTACGGCGCGTTCGTCGAGATCGAACCCGGCGTCGAAGGTCTCATCCACGTCTCGGAACTGTCTTGGACGAAGCGGATCACCCGCCCGTCGGATGTTCTCACACTCGATCAAGAGATCGAGGCGGTCGTGCTCGGCATCAACAAGGAGGAGCAGAAAATCTCCCTCGGCGTCCGCCAGCTCGAAACCAACCCGTGGGATCTCGTCGAGCAGAAATACCCGATCGGATCGACCATCAAAGGCGAGGTGCGCAACCTCACCGCCTACGGCGCATTCATCGAGATGGAAGACGGCATCGACGGCATGGTCCACGTGTCCGACCTCAGTTGGACGCGGAAGGTCAACCACCCGAGCGAAGTCCTCAAGAAGGGCGACGTGGTGGAAGCCATGGTCATCGACATCGATAAGTAACCAGCGGATCAGCCTCGGCTGCAAGCAGCTGGAAAGCGACCCGTGGTCGGAGATCGACGCCCAATTCAAGGTCGGCGACCTCGTCAAAGGCACCGTCTCGAAGATCGCCAGCTTCGGCGCCTTCGTGCAGCTCGAAAACGACATCGACGGCCTGGTCCACATCTCCCAGCTCAGCGAGGAGCATGTGGCCCGCGTCAAAGACGTGCTCAAGGTCGGAGACGAAGTCGAAGCCCGCGTCAAAGGTGGACAAAGTCGAGCGCCGCATCGGTCTCTCGGTCCAAAGCCGCCCACTACTCGGAGGACGACCTCAAGAAGGAAACCGCCGCCTTCGAGGCGCTGCGCCCGAGCGCGGACCTCGTCGGGCTGGAGCAAGCCTTCAAGTTCGCCCAGCAAGAAGAGTGGCGCCCCGGCCAGGGCAAAGAGGAAGACGGCGAATAAGCCCACAATCCTCGATCAAAGAATCATCGCGCGAAGCCCGGAAACAGAGGCGCAGCCTGTTTGTTTTTTGGGGGGTACCCCGTTGGTAGGTCGCGACCGGCTGTCCATTACACTTTCAGTTTGGTCGAAATTGCGCACCGAGCGAGGTTGGTCCGAAATTGCGGCGAATGAGGGGCGGAACGCCGGATGCTTGGGCGTCTGCGCCCAGGCGCAACGATTCGGAGCCAGGCGCGATTTCTCTGCGCGGTCTTGGCACGCGCCATGCTTAATCGAAAGCAGGCTTCCAAAAGAGCGCTTATGCGCAAAGTGGAGACTTCGCGAACAAAATGGGGCAGCCCGTTCCGAGGCGTCAATTGCCCGCAAGTTAGGGGTTTCTTGCGCGCTAACCGTTCTCGGGCGGGCTGCCCTTATTCTTTGCCCAGATTGTCGGGGCAGACCTCCACCACGATCGCGGTCGTATTGTCGCCGTGGAGGCGACCGAGCGGTCCACGATGACGCGGGCGAATCCCTTTTCCTCACGGTCGCGGTCCCGGTCGCGAAGCTGCTGCGCCAGCGTGCGGTCCCACAGCGCGTCGGTCACGCCGTCGGTGCAGAGCAGGATGCGGTCGCCGGGGGCGATCTCAACGGCGGTGATCTGGGGTTCGGCGTGTTGGTGCCCGGCGCCCAGCACCCGGTTCAAGACGTTGCGCCTCGGGTGGTTGCGCGCCTCCCCTCGTTGGTTGCGGAGCGCCGCAGCCAGCCAGAGCAGACGTGTGGTCCTCGGTTGTGAATGATCGCCGCCCTCGGTGGATCGGTAGATCCGGCTGTCCCCGATGTGGGCGATCGCCATGCGCCCCGGCGTGAACCAGGCGAGGCTGAGCGTGGTGCCCATGCCCTGGCATTCGGCATAGTTTTGCCCCAGCATGTTCAGCTCCGCGTGGATGGCGATGAAAAGCTCGGTGAGGATCTTGATATCAGCGCCTTTTGTCCGCCACGCCGCGGCAAAATTGGCCCGGCAGCATCCGCGTGATCTTTTCGACCGCGATCTTGCTGGCGAAGATTCCCCGCCGCGCGCTGCCATCCCGTCGCTGACCGCGAGAATCAGGTCGTTGTCGGCCAGCGAGGCGACGCCTTGGTCGCCGAGGTATTTGACGCCCTCCGAATCGAGCGCCAGCGCGAGGAACGAATCCTCGTTGTTCGCCCGGACCTTGCCGACATCCGTGCGGCACGACCAGGCGAGCGGCTCCCCCTCAGGCGCGCTATCATCGCCGGCCCCGCCCTCGGCCATCGCCGGATCCAAAAACGTGGCGAATTCAAAGTCGATCACGCAAAAGCGGCCGTCGGTCGCCCGGTAGGTGACATTGCGCAGGAACGGATCGTCGTGGCGGACGCCGAACGCCTCCAACTCGCCAAAGAGCGCCTTCATCCGGCTTTCGCCCATCTGCTCGACCCGCGACCCGCAGTTGCTGGTCACGATCTTGAGCTTCTCGGGGTCGGCATCTAAAAGCCGGGGCACGAAATCGCAGCCCCGCTGCTCTAGATAGCGGAGGACTTTCACCTCGTTGGCAAAGCGCTCCTCCGCTTCAGGTCCGCGGAAGACTTTGTGGACGCGACCGTCGAACCCGATGTGAACGGTGGCGCGCTGGGTATCTTTTTCTTCGATCATCCCCCATATTTGGATGCGCAACCCGCAGCGGCAACCCAGCATTGCCTCCTATCCGAGATTTCTTTCTAAAATCCGCAGGATCACCAATTGCGTTTGGACATTTGGCACGAACCCTGCTTTCTTCGCCGATTCCTTCGCTGATCCTCTTTTCGCCTGATGTGAATAGCGGCTCGTGGAGGCGCTGGAATCCGTTCAACTAACCTTAGAACCCCACAGAACCAAAAATGAGCAAATATAAACTCGAATACCTCTGGCTCGACGGCTATCAGCCGACCGCCAACATCCGCGGGAAGACCAAAATCGCTGACTTCGATGAGTTTCCGACGCTTGATCAGCTCCCTGAGTGGGGATTTGACGGATCCTCCACGATGCAGGCGGAAGGTCACAGCTCGGATTGTATTTTGAAGCCTGTCGCCGTGTATCCCGACGCCGGGCGCTCCGGAAACGCAGCGCTCGTGATGTGCGAGGTTTACCTTCCGGACGGCACGCCGCACCCGTCGAACTCACGCGCCAACATTCCGGACGATCCGGGAGCTTGGTTCGGATTCGAACAGGAATACTTCCTCTTCCAAGAAGGTCGCCCGCTCGGCTGGCCGTCCGCGGGCTACCCGAACCCGCAGGGCGAATACTACACCGGCGTCGGCTACAAAGTCGTCGGCGACGTCGCCCGCGAGATCGTTGACGAACACCTCGACCTTTGCATCGCCGCTGGCATTAACCACGAGGGGATCAATGCCGAGGTCGCCAAAGGGCAGTGGGAATTCAGATCTTCGGAAAAGGAAGGCGGCGCAGATACGCTGACCAGATGTGGGTCGCCCGCTACCTGCTCCTCCGGACCTGCGAAAAATACGCGGTCGATGTCAGGTAGCTGCACCAAGAAGCCGTTCACCGGCGACTGGAACGGATCAGGGGATGCACACTGCAACTTCTCGACCGACAAGATGCGCAACGAAGGCGGCGGGAAGCACTTCAAAGCGCTCATGGACGCGTTCGACAAGTTCCGCGACGAGCACATCGCCGTCTATGGTCCGGACAACGACAAGCGTTTGACCGGTCTCCACGGGAAACAGTGCGATCAACAAGTTCAGCTGGGGCATCGCAGACGCGGGGCTTCCATCCGCGTGCCGCACTCGTTCGTCAACAACGGATACAAAGGCTACCTCGAAGATCGCCGCCCGAACTCGCAGGCGACCCCTACAAGATCGCCGCGCGAGATCCTCCAGAACTTCGTCGCAACGGTCGGCTAGAGGTCTTTGCATCCAAAGTCAATCTTCAGCCATCCCTCGCGAGGGGATGGCGGCACCTTCAGGCGGTCGAAGTGAGCGGGTCATTGGCTTGGGGCTTGGACTGGATTGCGGTGGCGTGGGGCGGCATTTGCCGTGAAGATCGCTTTCGATGCAACCGCGATTCTTCCCCATCGTTCTCGCCATGGCGGCCGATTTCAGCGGTCGCCGCGAATCTGCCTGGTAGCTTGATCCCCAGGGCTGCGCTACTACTATCCGCCGGAAGTCGAGCCGCGCACGGTCGAGGTCGATGTCCTGTATTTACGGCGGGACCTGCGCGGGCGTGACGGCGGCGGTGCAGAGCGTCGCGGATAAAACCAGAATCGCCGCATTGCTGAGTTTGCAGCAAGCATCTGGGCGGGCTGAGTTCAGCAGGCTAAGCCACACCGATGGCGGCGGCGCGGCGGTCTGCGGCAGGATCGCCCGCGGGTACACAACACGATCAGGCAGGCGAATTTCCGCCCGTCGGAGGCGGAGGCGGCATTCGAGGGCTTGCTGGAGGGCACCGGCGTGCAGGTCCACAAATTGAGCCACCTGAGCGCGGTCGAAAAGCGGGGCGCGGCGATCGTTTCGGTCACGATGGAGGATGGGCTGACGGTGCGTGCGAAGCAGTTCATCGACGCGACCTACGAGGGCGATCTGATGGCGCGGGCGGGCGTTTCGTGGCACGCCGGTCGCGAGGCGAATTCGGTCTATGGCGAGACCTTCAACGGGATCCGGGAGCCGGGCAAAGGCGGGCACAACTGGTAAGCGAAGGTCGATCCGTATCAGGTGAAGAGGCGATCCGTCCAGCAGGCTGCTGCCGAGGGTCAATGACAGTCCGGGCACGCCGGGCGAGGGCGACGACCGCATCCAGAAACGCATTCTGCTTCCGCATGCGGCTGACGAAGGGGACAACCCGCTGCCGATCCCGAAGCCGTCCGGCTATCGCGAGGACGAATGCGAGCTGCTCGCCCGGCTTTTCGAATCCGGCGCGGACCCGCGCTTCGGCTGGGCATCGACACCAATAACCACCATCTCTTCGGCGGCGCCTATTTTATCGACTACGTCGGCGGCAACTACGGCTGGTAAGACGGATGCGGATTGGGTCGAGCGCGAGCGGTTCAAGACCACGCGAACTACCAGATCGGGATCATGGTTTCTTGCCCACAGCGACCCGCATCCCGGAGCCGCATCGCGCGGCGATCCGGCAGTGGGGCTGCCGCGCGACGAATATCGGGACACCGGCGGCTGGACGCACCAGCTTTACATCCGCGAGGGGCGGCGCATGGTTGCCGAGAGTGCGTAATGACGTCAGCACAACTGCCAGGGGCGCGAGGTGCCGGAGGATTCGGTCGGGCTAGCCTCCTACAACATGGATTCGCACCACTGCCAGATGACCGCCATCGAGGGCGCGGTGCGCAATGAGGGCAACGTCGAGATCGGGGTGAACCCGTATCCGATCGCCTACCGCGCGCTCACGCCGAAACGCGGTGAATGCACCAATTTGCTCGTCCCGGTCGCCCTCTCGTCGTCGCATATCGCGTTTGGCTCGATCCGGATGGAACCGGTTTTCATGATCCTCGGGCAGTCCGCCGCGACCGCGTCCGCGCAGGCGATCGACGCCGCCTGCGCGGTGCAGGACGTCGATTACGCCAAGCTGCGGGAGCGGCTGCTCGCCGACCGGCAGATCCTCGATTACACGGGGCCGGCGAAGCGGGGTGGGGGAGACCGATACACCGCGTTGGATTCGCTCCAAGGCATCGTCGTTGACGACACCAAGGCGACGCTGGCGGGGACGTGGACGCCGACCATCCTGCCGCACGGCATCCACCAAGGCTATGTCCACGACGGCGCGGCGGGCGATGGCAAATCGGTCGCAGCATTCCATGCCAAGCTGCCGAAGCCGGGGCGCTATGAGGTGCAGGTCGCCTATTCGCCGAACGAAAACCGGGCGACCAACGTGCCGGTCGAAATCGCGGCCAAAGGCGGCGCGGAAAAGCGCTCGTTAAACCAGCGCACGCCGCCGCCCATCGGCGGACTCTTTGCTTCGCTCGGCACGTTTGAATTCGGCGAGACCGCCGAAGTGAGGCTCGGCAACGAGGGCGCGGACGGGCATGTCATCGCCGATGCGGTCCGGTTTGTGCCGGCGGACTAGTCCTTGATCAGCCAGTTCGGATTCACCATCTCGACGATCTCGACCTGGTTGTCCGACTCCGCCCCGGTGGGGTAGCGCAGGCGGAGCACCATCGGCATGTACTCTAGTTTCCGGGAGAGGTTTTCCTTATCCATCTCCCGCCCGGTCGGCGAGTCGTGGCGGACGTAGCCGTAGATGATCGGTCCGCTGAGCGGCGTCAGCCGGTAGCAGGCAAATTCCTTCGGATTGCGGAATTCGTAGTTGTAATAGTCGTCGGGAACGACCCGGACGCGAAACAGCTTGGGCGTGTCCGGGCGGAGGCGGCGGAAGTCCGACCACTCCATGTCGCTATAGCCGACAAAGCTTTCCCAATCGAGCTTCAGCCCGTCCGGCGTTTCTTCAAAGGCCATGATCTGGACGGAAAAGTCCTCGCCTTCCATGCTGACGAAGTGAAACTCGCCCTGGGTGTCGAGCTGGTCGTTCGGCGCGATCGATTGGAAGGCGACCGGTCCCGCTTCGCGAGTCCGGTAGTAATTTTCCATAGGAGCGGTTTGGTCTGCTCGGGATGGCGCACGAACTTGAGCTTCTCCTCGACCGATGCGGCTTTGAGGAAGTTCTCGCCCGCCTTGCGGATGCGCGCGAGCTTCTTCTGCTGGCTTTCGAGGTAAAGCGCCTGTTCTTCTTCGGTCAGCGGCGGCGGGGCATCGGCGGCGCGTCTGGCTTCTTCGGCAGCGCGTTTGGCGGCGGCTTCTTCCTTCCGCTTGTCGCTT
Organism: Verrucomicrobiales bacterium; assembly: GCA_041395145.1. GTDB lineage: Bacteria > Verrucomicrobiota > Verrucomicrobiia > Verrucomicrobiales > DEV007 > JAWLBD01. Next base: position 22,847 of record JAWLBD010000023.1, read on the forward strand.
TCGTTGCGCAGGTGGGAGGTGTCGATGAGCGGCTTGCTGGCGAGGAGTTCCTTCGTGTCCACCGACCGGTTGTCCACGACCGCCGCCGTCCCGCCGCCGTTTCCGCCGTAGATGCCCGGCTCAGATTCGCTCGGATCGACCGGGTCGGATTTCATGAAAAACTTCAGGTAAACGATGCCGCCGACCACGGCGGCGACCGCTCCGTAGAGGGCGAGCGTCCGGATGCTCAGGGCAGAGGAGCGGCGTCGGCGTCGCTGGGAACCCGATTTCTCCCGCTCGGCGTCTTCTCCTTCCGGGTCGTCGTCAAATTCGTCGGCGTCCTCGTCGTATCCATCTTCTGGAAGATCGACCTCGAACTCGTCGCCGTCGTCCCAGTCTTCCTCTTCCTCGAACTGGCCGTCGTCCGGGTGGCGAAGCTCTTGGCCGGGCGCGTGCTCGGATTCGCGCCGGATCTCCGACCAGATGTCTTGGGGGTTGGGCTCGGCTTGCTCCTCGCTCCCCTCGTCGAAAAGATCGGGGGCGGGGTCGCTCGGGCTTTGCGGGGGCGAATGCGGCGAATGCGGCGCATCGGCGGAAGGCGTTCCCCCGGGTCCGGGTGGCGCGTAGCCGGGCGGATAGTAGTAATAAGGCGGATAGCCGGGGGGCAGCGGCTGCCCCGGTTGGGGCGGCGGCGGGTATCCGGGCGGCGCTGCGCCTTCCCCCTGCGGCGGCCACGGGTAGGGCCAGGGATAAGGCGGGGTTTGCCCGGATCCCGGATTTGGCGATGCGCCGGGCGCTTCCGCCGGAACTTTCGCCTTTGGCTTGGCAAAGGTCGGCGGCGGCGGCTTGTCTTTGTCGCGCGAACGCCGTCGCCGGCGGCTCTTCGACCCATCAAGGCGGCCGCCGCACTTTTTGCATCGCTGCCCGGCCAGCGGCAGGGTTGCGTCCACCTTTACCGAGGCTTCGCAGTGCGGGCAGGGGATGTTTACTTTGGACATTCGCTGAGGGAGGATCTTTCGGGAGGGCGCGCCAGTTTATTCCGGCAACGGGCGCGCTTGTCAACGCCAAGCAACGCGCCTCAGGTCCGGAAATCAAGGCGCGATCTCGCGCGGGGTCCGGCTTTCCCGTGCATTTCGCCTCTCGCTGCCCGGCGGCGGCGTAATGGAAACTCGGGGCGCGCGGATTGCCAAAGACCGTTGCCATCGGCGCGATCTTGGCTAGGCTGCGCGTTCCCACCCCCGCAAAACCACCTATTTCCGATCTTATGTCAGACGCCAAACCCGATTATGCTAAAGGACTTGAAGGAGTTATCGCCAACGAATCTGCCCTCAGCGACGTGCAGGGGCAAAACGGCGTCTTGATCTATCGCGGTTACCACATCGACGATCTGGTCAAAAATTGCACATTCGAGGAAGTCGTCTATTTGCTCCATCGGGGAAAGCTGCCGAACCAGGGTGAGTTGGATGCTTTTACCGCGCAGCTCCGCGCCCAGCGCAGCCTGCCGGAAGGCGTGATCGCCTTCCTCAAGAATGCGCCGAAGGACGCCGGTCCGATGGACGTCCTCCGCACCGGGGTTTCGATGCTCGGTCTCTATGACACCCGCGGCGAAAACCAAGACCGCGAGTTGAACGAAGAGCGCGCGCTGGCGATCTGCGCGAAGCTGCCGCTCATCGTCGCCTATTTCCACCGGGCGCGGGAGGGCAAGGAATTGTTGGAGCCGCGCACCGATCTGCCGGAGGCCGCCCACTTCCTCTATCTGATCACCGGCGAGGAACCGGGGCCGGAGGCAGCCAAAACGCTGGATGTCGCCTACAGCCTGCACGCCGACCACGGCATGAATGCCTCGACTTTCAGCAGCCGTGTCACCATCGCGACGCTCTCCGATCTGTTTTCGGCGATCACCTCGGCGATCGGCACGCTGAAGGGGCCGCTTCATGGCGGGGCGAACGAGGGCGTGATCTCGATGCTCCAAGAGATCGGCAGCGAGGATAAGGTCGATGCCTATGTCGAGGACTGCCTCGCCCAAAAGAAGAAGATCATGGGGATCGGGCACCGCGTTTACAAAGTGCTGGACCCGCGCGCGCCGCACCTGCGCCGCATGGCGATCAAGCTGACCGAGGAATTGGGCGAGCCGAAGTGGATCCGGATGTCGGAGCGGATCGCCGAGATCATGCGCGAGCGCAAGGGGCTGGAGGCGAACGTCGATTTTTACTCGGCGACGGTTTACTACAGCCTCGGTATCCCGACCGATCTTTTTACGCCGATTTTCGCGATCGCCCGCGCCGCCGGTTGGACCGCGCAGGTGCTCGAGCAGCTCGAGGACAACCGGCTCTATCGCCCGCTCACGCTTTACACCGGCCCGGCGGGTCCGCTCCCGATCGTGCCGATCGCGGAGCGCGAGTAGATGCGCCCCGCCCGACCTGCCCCGCGCCGCTGGGACCCCGCCTTTCCGTTCGATCCGCGGTCCGCGCCGTTTTTCTACGGCTGGGTCATCGTCTTTTCGGCGACCATCGGCGTGATCTGTTCGATCCCCGGGCAGACGATGGGGATCAGCGTGTTCACCGATCTGCTGATGGCGGATCTCGGGCTGTCGCGCGTCCAACTGAGCACCGCTTACTGCACCGGCACCGTTTTGAGCGGGCTGACCCTGCCGTATCTCGGCGGTTTGTTCGACCGCTTCGGCGCGCGGCGGATGATCGTCTATGCGGCGTTGGCGACCGGCATCGTTTTGTTTTACCTGAGCCGGAGTGCGGACCTCGCCGCGTCGATCCGGTCGGCGTTGGGCACCGATTCTATCGTGCCGTCGTTCGCCGCGATCCTGCTTGGGTTTCACGGTGCGCGCCTCTGCGCAGGGGCGTGCTGACGATGACGAGCCGCAACGCGATGGGCAAGTGGTTCAACCGGCGGCGCGGCATCGCCTTGGCGGTCAGCGGCGTGGCGACCTCGTTCGCCTTTTTCCAGCGCGCCGCGCAGGCTGAATGCGATCATCGGGGCGCAGGGCTGGGAAAAGGCGTGGCGAATCTCGGTATCGCGTTGTTCCTGATGGCGGCGCTCGGCTGGCTGCTGCTCCGCGACAACCCGGAGGAGTGCGGGAAGTTTCGCAATGAACGGCGAGCCCAGCTCCGCCCCTACTTCGGCTCAACCCGGACATGCACCTCGCCCGCGAATACACGCGGCGGGAGGCAGTGCCGCTCCCGTTCTGGGTCTTCAACCTTTCGTTCTCGTTCTTCTCGCTCTTCACCACGGCGATCACTTTTCACATCATTTCGCTGAGCGAAGAAATCGGCGTGGACCGCGCTGTATGCATCCTCGGGCTGTTCATCGATGGCGGCGGTCAGCGTGGCGACCAACCTCTTCTGCGGCTGGGCGAGCGCCCACACCCGGCTAGTATCTGCTCGTCTTCCTCAACGGCGGCACCATCGCTGGGGCGCTCGGAAAGCCTCCACATCCATATGGCGCCGCCGGGCTGGCCGCCTACGTCGGCGGCATCGGCGCGGCAGGCGGCGCGTTTTCGTGCCTCAGCGGCATCGTCTGGCGCGGTTTTTCGGCAGGCACCCTCGGCGCGATCAGCGGTGTCGGCATGTCGAGCATGGTGATCGCCAGCGGAATCGGACCGCTGGTCTTTTGCGATCAGCCAAGATGTGACCGGCTCCTACGCGCAGACGCTCTGGTTGTCCGCCGGGGTCGCCGCCGCTACTGGTGCTGGAGCTGGTGGTCGGATAATCCGCAGCGGCGGGAAATCATCCAAACCTATTTGATCAATCGGATGCAGACCGGATAGCGATAGGATTTTCCTTCGTTGCTCGCCATGGCTGCCATGATCGACAAGACGAGGTGCGCCACCCAGAGGACAGGGTAGAGTAAGCCCAAGCCGCAGGTGACGATGCCAATAATGATCATCGCGATGTAGCCGATCAGCATCGTGATGTTAAAATTGACAGACTCTTTGCCGTGGAAATCCACATAGCCGCTCGTCCTTTTGATCACCCAGAGGATGAGCGGTCCGAGGACGCAGGTGAATGAGTACAACAAGTGCGACAGGAAGGCCAGAAGGCTTATCGTCTTTTCCGACAGCTTCCCAGAAGTGGCGACCGGCATCGGCATTGTCGAAGCAGTCGGTCCCGAACAGGGCTGTCCGGCGAAGGCGGAGCCGGGTCCTGGCGAAGGTGGCACCGGGTCAGGCGAAGGCGGCACCGAGCAAGGCGAAGGCGGGACCGGATCGGGCGAAGGCGGGACCGGTCGACTTGGCGGGACCGGGTCAGGCTTTGGTGGGGCTGGCTCGGGAGCCGGAGGCGTGGGAACCGGGCGCGTCGTCCGGGCTTGGGCGCGTCGTCGGGCTTGGGCGGTGAGTTGGGATCTGGTTCGGACATAGCTCGGTGGTTTTTGATGGTTTACGGATGCCGCGCCGTATATCGATCAACTCTCTAACAAATTAACTATGCCAGGCAAGCTTTTCCAAGCCATAGCATCACTGCGCCGCCTTCAGCCGCGCGCCGAAATCGCCGATCACCTTTGGGAATAATCGGTGCTCTTGCTCTTGGATTCGCGCATGGAGCGACTCGGCGGTGTCGCCCGGCAAGATCGGGACGCGGGCTTGGGCGAGGATCTCGCCGGAGTCGATGCCCGCATCGACCAGGTGGACGGTGCAGCCGGACTCGGAATCGCCGGCTTCCAGCGCCTGCCGCCACGCTCCGAGTCCGGGGAATTTGGGTAGCAGCGATGGATGGATATTGAGAAGGCGCCCGGCGAATTCGGTAAGGACCGGCTCCTTTAGGATGCGCATGAACCCGGCGAGGGCGACGATATTGGCTCGGATCCCCGCAGCCGGTCGCAGATTTCCTTCAAGGCGGCGGGCGAGAGCCGAGCGGCTGCCGTAAGCTCCCAGATCGACGTGGACCTGCCGGGATGCCAAGGGCGCGCGCCTTGTCCAAAATCGGCGCGTCGGGCTGGTCGGAGATCACAAGCGCGATCTCGGCATCGAGCGATCCCGCCGCGATGGCATCGGCGATCGCACGGAAGTTCGATCCTTGCCGAGCCGAGCACGCCGAGCCGCAGCTTGCGCCGCCGCTCCCCCCAGCCGGCGTTCGCTTTCGCGAGCTCGCCGTGGTGGGCGGCACCAGCGGCTGGAGATCCGGATCTCCGCGCCGCAGGCGTCGAGCGCTGCCTTTTCCTCCGGATGGACCGAGTCAGGCGTGTAGTCGCCGCCTTTCGCGAATAGGTGCGGGCGCAGCGCCCGGATCGCGGCGTGCTGCGCTCGCCATCGAAAATCGCCACCGGTCCACGCTGCGCAGCGCCAGCGGGACCTCCGCCCGGTCGTCCTGCGGGAAGACGGGGCGGTCAGGATCTTTCAGCGCGCACCGAATCGTCGCTGTTCAGCGCCACGACGAGGGCGTCGCCCAGCTCCCGCGCCTGGGCGAGGTAGCGGACGTGCCCGGCGTGCAGGATGTCGAAGCAGCCGCTGGTGTAAACGACGCTGCCCTCGGCGTCGAGGGCATCGCGCCAGGCGGCGAGTTCAGAGTAGGGAGTCAGTCATCGGAAATCAGGCTGACTGAATGGCGCGAGGATGCGGTGTCAATGCGGCGCCGGTACACGAAATCTGTGCGCCGCCCCTTGATCCGATCAGGGTTCGCTCCCGACCGATATCAGAAGGGGCGGTCAAATTTCTGTTTTATCGGCTTGCCCATGATGATGACAATCTCGTAATTTATCGACCTAAGCTCACCTCAAACCCATCACCAACCCACACCCTAACGCCATGGTATTCTCCCGTAAAAAGCTCAAGTCCGGCAAGACCTACTACCTTCACGTGCGCGAGCAAAGCGCAAGGAGGCAGGATCACCCTGCTCTACTACTTCGCCGAGACGAAGGGAAACAAAGGGGACAAAGCCCTCGATGCCCTGCCCGAAGGGCCGTTGGTCATGAATCCCCGCACCGGACTTCCCTTATCAAGAAAGGTTAGCCCAAGCGCTATTATCTTCAATCCTCTTGGAGAGACGGACCGCCTGCGCGGTCCGTTTTTCTTTGGCAGCCCGCCCGCCCACGGCGGCGAGGTCGGACGGCAGGCGCGAATTTTTGGGATTTGCCAGAGAGCTGATGACATTTTGCCGGGCGCGAAAAGACTTCCCGCTCGACAAAATCATGGCAGAACCAGCAGCTAAGAAACGAATCCTCTCCGGTATCAGCCCTCGAAACGCCCGCATCTCGGGAATTATTTCGGCATGATGCAGCCAAGTATCCATCCAGAACGAAGGCGACGCCTTTTATTTCATCGCGGACTACCACGCGCTGACCACGGTCCACGACCCGGCGAGCCTCCGGCAGAATTGCTTCGACCTCGCGGCGGATTTCCTCGCCTGCGGCTTGGATCCGGACAAAGCGACGTTCTTTAGGCAGAGCGACATCCCGGAGGTGACAGAATTGACATGGATCTTGTCAACGGTCACGCCGATGGGGCTGCTCCGCGGTGCCACTCTTGTAAAGACAAGATCGATAAGGGTTGGGCCTCCGCATGGTACTGTTCTTCACCCAGTGCTGATGGCCGCCGACATCCTGATCTACGACAGCGACATCGTGCCGGTCGGCAAAGACCAGAAGCAACACCTCGAGGTCACGCGGGACATCGCCCAAGATGAACGACCGCTTTGGCGACGGGCTGCTGCGCATCCCCGTCCGCTCCATCCCCGAGAGCGCCGCCAAGGTCCCGGGATCGACGGCGAAAAGATGAGCAAGAGCTACAGCAACGACATCGGGCTGTTCGAGGAGGAGTAACGCGCTGAAAAAGAAAGTGATGCGCATCGTGACGGATTCCACGCCGGTCGAGGACCCGAAAGATCCGTCCGCCTCCGTCATCGTCGCGCTCTATCGCCTCGTTGCCACCAAAGACGAGGTCGCAGAGATGGAGGCGGACTTCCGCAAGGGCAGGATCGGCTACGGCGATTTTCAAAAAGCGGCTCCTCGCTGCCATCGACGCACACTTTGCGCCGCTCCGCGAGCGCCGGGCGCAGCTCGCGGCCAGAGCCGTGCGTATGTCGAAGGCGTGCTCGACGCGGGGGCAAGCGCGAAGCGATCGCCAAGACGTTTTAGACCGAGATCCGGCGAGTGCTCGGGCTTGGGGAGATGAACAATCCAGCTTCATAGATGCTTCCGAAGAAATGCGCACCACTCACCCGTTTTTGGTAAAATTGATGGAACTCGCGACTGAGCATTGTGATCGGTTGCGCTTTCTCCTCTTGGAGATTTTGGCTGGGGCTGAAAAATGACAGCGTATTTACAGAACAAATTTGCCGGGGGGCACCCCCAACCTGTTGCGTCCCGGCAGAACGAAGAACACCAACCTCAATACCCAACCTTAACCGAGGCTAGAAATAGAGATGTTAAACTACCAAGATGAACCACGTATGCACGCGCCGCCGCTGGCGACGGAGAAAGTCTTTACCGAACGGAAGACCTTTTTCCTAGACTTGAAGGAAAACGCCCGCGGTCGGTTCGTAAAAGTCACGGAGGATGTTCGCGGTCGCCGCGATACGATCATGCTTCCAGTGGAGGCACTCGACGAGTTTCTCCAAGCGCTGACGAATCTGGCCGAGTACGAAAAAACGCTCGACTAGTCCTGGGGTGGATCCGTTTGGCGCACCGCATGATCCCCCAAGCTGCGGTCGATAGCGCCATTCGGATTTCGCGCCCTCTGCGGACCGGCTTGCGAAAATGAGCCGGCCGGCAATAGCGGTTCAACCGCTCTGATGCTTGGCGGACCCGTCCAGGCAAACGCAATCCCCTTTCCTCGACCTCGCCTCCCCGGCGGAAGGTTTGGGAAAGGGGTTTGTCTTTTGATCCGCCCGCTCCATCAATGGTCGCCAAAGAATAGCCCTCCATGATTGTTGATTCTCACTGCCATCTATTTTTCCAAAAACTCCGCTGCGAATTGGGCGAGGTGCTCGACCGGGCGCGATCGGCGGGCGTCGGGAAGGTGGTCACCATCGGCACGGATTTGGAGGACAGCAGGTGGGGGGCGGAGCTGGCCGGTCAGGAGGAGGGCGTTTTGGCGGCGGCGGGCATCCATCCGACCTCGGTAGTCGAGGCGGCGCATGGCGATTACATCGGGGAACTCCGGCAGATCGCCTCGGTCCATAGCGTGGCGGCCATCGGCGAGATCGGGTTCGATTTTTACCACGATCCGCCGGATGGCATGGGGTGGGGCGAATATAAAGAGCGGCAGGAAGTGGCGTTTCGCGCGCAGATGGATCTGGCGGCGGAGCTGGGGTTGAACGTCGTCATCCACACCCGGAATAGCTTTGACGAGACGGCGGCGGTGGTCGCTGAATATGCCGGGCGCGTGCGCACTGTCTTCCACTGTTACAGCGGGACGCTCGCCCAGGCGCGCGAGCTGATAGATGCCGGTCACCTTGTTTCCTTCACCGGGATCGTCACCTTCAAGAACGCGAGGGAGGTGCAGGAGACGGCGGCCGCCCTGCCGGCCGGATCGTTTTTGGTCGAGACCGATGCGCCCTTTCTCGCGCCGACCCCCCATCGCGGCAAACGCTGCGAACCCGCCTACACCCGGCTGACCGCCGATTTCATCGCAAACCTGCGGGGCGTTGCGCTGGGGCAGATCTCCGAGGAGACCACGGCGGCTGCGGCGGATTTCTTCAGGGGGCTGACGGAATAATCCCCGCCATCCTCGGTCGCCAGGTTGCGGGTGGAGATCGACAGCGGGGTACCTATCGCCTCAGGTTCGGTGTTTCGGGTGGTGAGAGGCGAAAGGCGAGAAGCGTTTTTGCTTGCCCCTTGCCAGCGGATTTTGGTAGGGGAGTGGGATGGCGGAGCCTCCATCCCTTCAAAATCGCGTGCCGAACTCGCGGCGGTTGCGCGTGTTCGCCTTCGACCCGAGCCTGGCGACTAGCTTGCAGAACTTTTACGTTAGCGAAGTGGCGATCAAGATCCCGTGGGAGGATCTCGAAGAAGGTCCGGTGGGCGATTATCTGGAGATCATCGACTATGATCCGGCGACAGGATGCGGCTATCCGCCGGTCGATTTGAACGCCCGCTACGTGCTGGCGGAAAACGGGCTTCCGCCGTCGGAGGGCGACCCGCGCTTTCCCGCAGCAGATGGTTTATGCGGTGGCGATGTCCGCATCAAACAATTCGAGCGCCCTCGGGCGACCGGTGTTTGGTCGGATCTGCGGATACAGAATGGCAAGAGGCAAAAGTTTTTCCCCGTGGCCAAGCTGCGCATCTATCCGCACGCCTTGCGGGAGGAGAATGCGTATTACGATCCGGAAAAGAAAGCAGTGCTCTTCGGCTATTTCGCGGCGCGCCCGCAACCGGGCGCGGCTCTGCCCGGCGGCATGGTCTTCACCTGCCTGTCGCACGACATTATCGCGCACGAGATGACCGCGATCCTCATTTACCGACGGATACCAGCGCTATTTTCTCGAACCCAGCAACCTCGACGTGCTCGCCTTCCACGAGAAGCCTTCCGCCGACATCGTCGCGCTCTTCCAGCACTTCTCGCATCCGGAGATCTTGCGCCACCAGCTCGCCCGCGCCGCGGCCACAGATGCGAACCTCCTCGGCAAACTGGTAATCCAGTTCGGGCGGGGCATCGGGCACAGCGGCGGGCTGCGCGACGCCATCGGCGGGATCGATGAGAAACCGGAAAGTGGAGGCGGCAGAATCCGGACCCCGCCGCCTACCGTGAAACTGCGGAGCCGCACGCCCGCGGCGCGATCCTGGTCGCGACAATCTTCGATGCATTCCTCGCGATCTATCGCTCGCGGACCGAGGATCTCTTTCGCATCGCGACCGGCGGGACCGGCGTCCTGCCGAAGGGCGAGATCCATCCGGATCTCGTCGGGCGCCTCGCGGCGGAGGCGGCGAAGTCCGCCGGGCATGTCCTGCAGATCTGCCTGCGCGCCATCGACTATTGCCCGCCGGTGGACCTCACGTTCGGCGACTATCTGCGCGCCTTGATCACCGCCGACATGGACACGGTGCCCGATGACGACCGCAACTACCGCGTCGCCTTCATCCAGGCATTCCGCAGCCGCGGCATCTATCCCGACGATGTGCGCACGCTCTCGCCCGGAAGCCACTCCGGTGGAAACCGCCCAGCGACGAGCGCAGCGTGGCGACCTTCGGCGAAGTCTTGCGGAAAAAGCTTCCTGAGTCGGGACTCAGCGAACTGTGGGATACCATCGTCAAGGAAAGCAAGCTAGACCCAGTACGACGCGGACCAAAATGAGCCGCATGGAGATCCAGGCGCCTCCAGCGAGATCGCCAAGCGGATCCACGGGATCATCAAAGCGGAGGCGATCAAGCTCGCCGAGGATGGGATTTTTCATGGCGAGCGCCAGCCGTTCGGCTTCAATTTCGCCCTCGGGCACATTCATGACTACAAGTTCGAGGTGCATTCGGTGCGCCCGGTGCACCGGATCGGACCCGACGGAAAGCGCCGCTCTGACTTTTTGATCCAGATCACCCAGCGGCGACCGCTTTATTTCGACGTGAGGCGGCAGGCGGAAGAGGAGGAACGCTACCGGACGCCGGGCGAGCAAAAAGTGGCTCCTGACCTGTGGGGGTGCGATGCCAAATTCCGGGGCGGCGCGACCTTTTTGCTCGATCTGGAGACCTTCGAGATCCGCTACGCGATCTACAAGAATATCCTGAGTGAGCGGCGGATCGAGCGGCAGCGGAAATTCATGTCAGGCGAGTCGGGCACCTCGCTGGCCGAACTCTATTTTGGAAAACCCGGCGCGGGGCAGCGCTTTGCCCACCTGCACGGCGGCGACGATCTCCTCAACGCGGACCCAAACCACTAGACCATGGCCAAAAAGAAAATCGCAGCGCCACGCGCCAGAAAAAAGGTCGCCCCGAAGCGGAAGACAGCGGCTAAAAAATCGCCGGCCAAGAAAGCATCGACCAAAAAGGCAGCGGCCAAAAAAGCGTCGGCTAAGAAATCGGCGTCCAAGCGGGCAGCGAAAGCCGAGGCGAAGGCGGCGGACCATGGGGGCGTCCTCGCGATCGATGAGGCGGCGGCGGCCACCACCGAGCATGTCGTGGCCCGGATGTTCTGCCACGGGCTGGGCGACTGCTTTTTGATTTCGATCCCGCAGGCGGAAACGGTCCGCCCGTATTGGATCATGATCGATTGCGGGATTGCCAAGAACACGCCCGATGAGCCGGAGAAGATGCAGGCGGTCGCCGAGACCATCGCGCATCTCACCGAGGGCAAGGTCGATCTGCTGGTGGTCACCCACGAGCACTGGGATCACGTCTGCGGGTTCGGTCACGCCGAGGAGGTGTTCCGGGACAAGATCGCCTTTGCGCACCTGTGGTATGCGTGGACCGAGGATCCGGAAGACAAAGTGGCGGATGAGTTACGCGCCAAGAAGAAGAAAGCGCAGGTCGCGCTCCAGCACGCCTTTGCCCGGCTGAGCCGGCTGGAAGCGAAGCCGCAGAGTGTGCTGGACGGCATCGATGGCATTCTCGCCTATTTCGGGTTGGGAGCGGCGGCCAACGGTGGCGGGAGGCTCACGATCGCGAAAGCGATGGATCTGTCCCGCAAGTTGGTCGCCTCGAAAGGCGGAAAGGTCCACTATCTGATGCCGGGCGAAATCCGCGGGCTCCCCGACCCGGCGGGCGGGCCCGGCGCATCGGGTGGGGCGGGCGGCGTTCGCGCTTACGTCCTCGGTCCCCCGCATTCTGCAAAGCAGGTCCGGAAAACCAACCCGAGCAAAAAGCACCCGGAGACCTATCACAAAGAGGGAGAGGCGGGCGGGCACCTCGCCTTCGCCGGGCTTGGCGCCGCGCTCGATAACGCGCCTTGGCTCCGGGCGGCATTCGAGGCGGGCGACAACGGCGGGCGGTGCGAGGAGGCGTTTGATCCGTTCGACCGGCAGTGGTGGATCGATGAACCCGAGCTGCATCCGTTTTTCGAGCGGCATTACTTCAAGGGAGACGAAGCGATGCAACATCGCCGGATCGACGGCGATTGGCTACAGGGCGAGGCGCAGCGCCTTGCCCTGCACCTCGACGCCTACACCAACAACACCAGCCTCGTCCTCGCTTTCGAGCTGCCCGCCTCCAAAAAGGTGCTCCTATTCGTCGGCGACGCGCAGGTCGGCAGTTGGCTCTCGTGGCATGACCTAGAGTTTCACGAAGGGAGCCGGACGGTCGATATCGCCGACCTCTTCGCCCGGTCGGTGCTCTACAAGGTGGGGCACCACGGCAGCCACAACGCGACGCTCAGGCAGCAGGGATTGGAGATGATGACCAACCGCGAACTCACCGCGCTGGTCCCGGTCGAAGATGCCGCCGTCAAGCGCCTGCGCTACGGCGAGATGCCGCTCAAGTCACTGATGGAGGCGCTCGGCCATGCCTGCCACAAGCGGGTCTTTCGCAGCGATGAAATCAAGGGGCAGAATGATGCGAAGAAGGGAAAGTGGGGCGATCGCAAAACGCCCCGCGTGGTCCGCTGCGTGGGCGGCGATTCCGCGCCGGTCTATCTCGAAGTTTTCATCGAGGACCAAGCGTAGCCTGCCAGCCGGTCGCGGCGGCGCTACTTCCCGACCCGGAGGCGGCGGTATTCGATCTGCCCGCGGTCGCCCTCCAGCCCGAGCGGGCCGTTGTCGTTGGGCAGCGCGAAGGCATCCTCCAGCACCTCGCCATTGCAGGTGCAGCGCGCCTTGCCGCCCTTCACGTCGATGACCAATTCGTTCCAGTCGCCCGGTTTGTATTGCTTCAATTCCTTGTAGGGACCGGCGAGCAGATAGTCGCGGCACTGCAGTTGGGTGCGGCGGATGAAGACGCCGCTGTCCGCGTTCGGCGTGGCGCGGAACTCCAGTTTCAAAACATAGTCGCCGGGAAAATCGCGGTTGGTCCAGAGCTGGGCGAGCTTGCGCCCCTCCGGAGGCGTGGTCACGATCAGGCGTCCGTTGCGCGCCACATAGCGGCCGTCGCTGCTCTCCGTTTTGCCGTCGAAGACTTCCTCCGGCGCGGTCGCCCCGCCTTTGCCGCGATAGCCCCAGCCGGTCAGGTCTTTGCCGTTGAAGAGGCTCTCGAATCCGGCTTCGAGGGCGAAGTCGTCGGCGGGCGCGGCGACGAGCCCGAGGGTTTCGAGCACCGGTCGGATCGCCGCCGCCCACTTCGCGTAGCCTGCGGCGTTCGGGTGGAGCAGGTCGGGGAATTCCTCCTTCTTCGCATCGCCTTCCGCGTTGGCGAAAAGCGTCCACGTATCGACCACCGTGATCTGCTTGTCGCCCTTGGCCGCCTCGGCGTAGAGCGCGTTGATCTTTTTGATCTGGTCCGCCGGGCGGCGCTTGCTGGCGTGGGCGGGAAAGACCTGGCAGAGGACGACCGGCAGCTTCGGGTCGTGCGTTTTGATCTCCGCGAGGATCCGCTTCAGGTTGCCGGCGATCACTTCGGGCGCAGCGCCTTCCTCCAGGTCGTTGGTCCCCATCAGCAGGACAATGCCGGACGGTTTGAGCGATAGGACATCTTCGTGCAGCCGGATCAACATGCCGCGCGTCGTGTCCCCGCTGATCCCCCGGTTGGCGACCTTCGTCTCGCCAAAGGCTCCGCCCAGGTCGTCGCCCCAGCCTTGGGTGATCGAATCGCCGAGGAAAGCGAGCGCGCCCTGGTCCTGCGCGGCGCGCTTTGCCCAGCCGCTGCGCTTTTGCTCCCACAGGTTCTTGAACCAATCGTAGCGCCGGATCGGACCCTCGCCCGGCAAGCCCTCGTCTGTCGCGGGGATCGCGAAAGGCTTGGAGCCGTCTTGCGCGGCGGCGTGCGGGGATGGGCGATGCCGCTTACGAGGGCACCGAGGGCGAGGGCAAGGAGGAGCGGGAGAGGTTTCATCGGGGAAAATCCAAGCCGCGTTCCCGCCCCGGCGCAAGCGCGCGAATGGCGCGCCCCGGCTTCAGGCTCCCCGGCGCGGCTTGCTGCGCGCCGCGTTCTTCTGCGCGGCGAGCTGGGTGACCACGCATTCGATCTCCGCCAGCCCGAAGCCCGATCTTTTATGAAGAACGAGGCGTGGTGGGGCACGAGGATGAAGCGCGGGTGCTGCGACCAAAGCTCGCGCAGCCGCCGGTCGAGATCGACCGCGTCGCCGAGCGATTCGTTGCGGATCGGGTTGCCGCCTTCGATGCCGATCCCGCCGACCGCCGCCGTCTCGAAGAAAATGACCGCATCGTAGCGGGCGAGTTCGTCCTCCAGCGTGGTGCCCACGGCTTCGAAATAACCGGTGTCACCGTCCGGCCAATAGGCGGCTCCGTCCACCGTGCCCCGGTCGCAAAGCAGCGTGCGCTCCGGGTAGAGCGCGGTCTGGACATCTTCGAGCCGGCGCTGGACGTGGAAGATCGCCGCCTGGGTGACGCGCCGCGCATGCGGGTCGCGGGAGCGGGGAAAGCCGCCCTGGAATAAAATCGTCGCCGCCTCCGGCACGATGACCACGCTTTCGCCGATCTCCCGGCGAAAGAGGTCGGCGGCGGTCGTCTTGCCGCCGCCCGGTCCGCCGGTCAGGGCGATGCGGGTGCAGCCGTTCTTCGGGTCGGGGCGCTTGGGTTTCATGCCCCGAATTTCAACACGATGCCGCCGCCCGCCAGCGCCATCGCATCGGTCACTTCGCTTGAAACGCGGGCGGCACCTCGCCGTCGCCAGTCGGCTCGCCTTCCAGCATCCAGGCGAGGTTGAAGCGCGCGACCTTGGCTCCGCTGTCCTCGAACATCAGGTAGATCGTTCCCTCGCTCGGCGTGCCGGGGCGCCCGGCGGCGAGCGATGAATAGGCGAACGCCCCCCCGGTCACGGCGCGCTTGAGCGGCCACGATTTGCCGCCGTCGAAGCTAACCCAGACCGTCCCGTTCTTGCGGCCGTCCGGGCTGTCGCAATTGCTGTAGAGCAGGATGTCGGCACCGGCGACGGGCAGGCGCGCCAAGCCGCCCATGCACCCGTAGTTCGTGTTCTGCGGACCGTCGGGCAAGACCTCGCAGATCGCGAGGTTCCCCCAGGTGCGGCCGCCGTCGGCGCTGGTCGCGGTCCAGCGGCGCAGCGGGTTTTCGCCCTCGGGTGCCCAGTGCCGCCGCGAGTTGTAGTAAAGCGTGCCGTCCGAAAGCTCGGCGATCGCCGCCTCGCCGGTGCCGTTGGCGGGAAAGGGTTCGCTGGTCTGCCAGGTCTTGCCCCCGTCGTCGCTAAACATCGCGTTGGTGTAATGCTCGGGCCACTTCGCCTTGTCGTTCTTCCCGGCGTAGTAGCGCGTCGCCCGGATGATCCTGCCCTTGTGCGCGCCGTGGCGCAGCGTGATCCCGCTGTCGTTCATGTGCATCGATGGCCCGTTGCCGCGGCTGTCCGGCTTGATCTCGAACGCGACCGGCTCCCAGCTTTTCCCGTGGTCGCCGCTGCGAAAGATCGCCAGCTTGGTAGGCGGGTGCTTTTCCTCGACGAACGCGAGCACGTCGCCGCTCGTTTCGTCGACGATCACGCCGCCGCCCATGAATCCCTTTCCGACCAGGATCTCCGGTCCCCACGTCGCGCCGCCATCCTCGCTCCGGCGCACCTTCACGCCGTTGAAAAACGCCAGCACCGTGCCGTCGGTCGCCACGGCGATGTTCGGGAACCGCTCGCTGTCATAGACCCGATCGACCGCCAGCTCCGGTTCGCCGAGGAAGGGCGCGACTCCGCCTTCCATCGGTGGTGCCGCCAAGGCGGCGGGCGAGGCGAGTAGAAGCGCGGCTAGCGAAGCGGGAAGAATGGGAAATCTCATGGATCTGCGGATAAGGAGTGAAACGTGGCGAAAATTGAGCCTCAGTTTGGAATCCGCCCGGGGCAGTTGGCAAGCCGTTTCGCCAGGTGGCGCGCGCGCTCCGGGCGCGCCTTGGGTTATCCCCGCAGACCGCCCGCGCGACTGTCTCGGGTGTTTCTCGCTGGCGGGCCGGGCGACCTCGCCTATTTGTCTTTTCATGCCGACCGGACCCGGACAACACCGCTACGAATTCAGCGATGGAGCGCTTTTCATCGAGGCGGATGGGGTGCGGATGCGGATTGTCGGCTACCCGTCGCCGCAGGCGCTGCGGCGGATCGATCCGGAGCCGCCGTGGCGTCCGTTTTCGCCCGCCCTCCGGCTGGTCCAGCCGTATCGCACGCCGAAGAAAAAGGCGGGGTCGCAGATGGAACTCGGGATCGAGGTGCCCAAGCGCCTGACGCCCGCCGAGGAGAAACGGCTCGCCTTCCGCCGCTTCCGGTTTTCGCTGCCCAATGACATCGCCAAGTCGCTGGAGAAATTTCACAGCGGGCAGTGGCCGATGCTGGTGCTGCTGGTCAAATACCCGCCCGCCCGGGAGCTGGCCGCCCACAATCCGGTGCTCGCGTTCCTGCTCGCGCGCCACTTCGTGCGGGGGCGCTTCGGTCCGCCCCGCGTCGCGGAATTCCTCAAGCTCAAGCAGCGCGACATGCTCGGCGCGCTCGGCTTCCCGGCGCAGAAATCGGCGGTCGCCATCCTGCGCAAGATCCACCCGCCCGCCCTCAATATCGCCGGCGCAGACTCGCTCGGCGCGGCATTGACCGACGATGCGGTGCGCGCGGCGCTCGGCCACCTCACGCAGATCTCGGGCGGGGTGCTCGCCCTAGTCGGCGACCCCGCTTGCGCGCGCTGGTGTTCGCCCAAATTGCTGCAAGAGGTCGCCGCCGAGCGAGCCGAGGTCTATCGCCCGGACGCCGCCAACAAACTGCAGGCGATCTGCCGGATGCGCGAGACGATGCGGGCGCGCGGCAATCCGCCGCCGCTCCGCGACCTCGCCAACCTCCGCCGCGTCCACGATGAAACGCTCGCCAATTACCGCGACTTCGTGCGCAAAACGCGTCTGAAAGAAGCCGGGCGATTCCCGAAAGCACCGCCGATCCCCG
This sequence comes from Verrucomicrobiales bacterium, assembly GCA_041395145.1. Taxonomy (GTDB): domain Bacteria; phylum Verrucomicrobiota; class Verrucomicrobiia; order Verrucomicrobiales; family DEV007; genus JAWLBD01. The sequence goes on from JAWLBD010000023.1 coordinate 39,719, forward strand.
GCACCGCCCACATCGTGCCGCTCACCTCGGCGGCGGCCTTGCGCGACGAGGGTGAGGGGCAGGACAATTGCGTGGGAAGCTACGCCCAGCGGGTCCGGCAAGGGCTGGTCTATATCTACCGCGTCACCTGGCCGGAGCGGTCCACCCTATCGGTCGTGAAAGACGAGACCGGCAACTGGATCCGCAGCGAATTGGAGATCAGCGGGAACCGCCCGGTCTCCGCCCGCACGGCAAAGTTCGTGGACGAGTGGCTCGGGCGATTTCGCCTCGGGTTATGAATGCGGGGGTGGGCGGGAATGCCTACTCTCCGGCGTCTTCCTTTTTCTTCAGCGCATCGAGACCTTTGAACTCCGCCCCGTCGATGCCGCCCTTCTTGAGATCGAGCGTGCCGGGCAGGTAGCGGTAGTAAACTTCGAGCATCAGGATGCAGAGGCAGGTGCGATAGGTGTCGGCGTCGCCTTTGGCCTGGTTGGTCCGGTCGCCGTTGGCGGCGGGCCAGCTTCCGTCGTCATTCTGGGAATTGACCAGCCCGTCGCGGAACATGTCATTCCACCACTTCCAGTCATCGCCGCCTGCCTGGAACATCGCCTGGGTGATGTAGTACCAGGCGTAGAGGTTGGCGCTTTCGCCGCCGCCGCCCCACTTCGCCCCGTGATTTTGCTCGCGGATATATTTGATGCCGTCTTTGGCGGGCTTCTTGTTGCCATCGCCCATCATCTGGAGGCTCAGGACGCCGGTGCCGGTGAGCGAGTATTTGTCTTCCCTGCCGCGGTAGCCGAAGCCGCCGGCCCCGCCCTGGTAGTTTTCCACCATGCGCTTGGCTTCTGCCATCGCGCTCTTGAGTTTCGGGATGCTCAGCTTGGTGTGGTTGGCGGCTTTCAGCGCCTGGATCTGCCAGCCGGAGACGGACATGTCGGAAGCGGCATTCTGGTAGGAATAGCACCATCCCCCGTTGTTGGTCTGCCCGTCGATGATGATTTTGATGCCGTTGACCACGGCATCGCGCACATTCGGCAACTGGCGCTTGCCATAGCGGGCGATCGAATACGCCTCGGCTAGCGCGTAGGTCGCGATCCCGTGCTCGTAGCTCCAATCCTTGTCGTTGTTGGAGCGCATCCGCCCCTCGTCCTTCATCGATTTTTCGGTCAGGTAAACGATGGCGTTCATCACGGTATCGCCGTATTTCGGAGAATCCGGCGTCTCGCAGTGACCAAGGTAGGCAAGCAGGGCGGAACCCGGTCATGGCGACCGGGAAGTCTTTGCCCCATGAGCCGTCGGAATTCTGGGTGCGCTGGAGCCAGTCGAGACCTTTGACCACCGCGCGCTCGCACTTGGCATTCCCGCCGCTTTCGCGCATCCGCTTGGCGCGCTCTTCCTTCGTGCAGCGACCGCGCATCGAGGGCGGACCGCCGAAGCCGCTCTCCCATGCCATCGCCGAATCCGCCCGCGCCGAAGCCCGAGTCGCCAAATGAGGAGCCGAGACCGGGGTCGGGCTCAGGGTTTCGATGACCGGGATCGCCACCGGCGAAGTCGCCGCCGCTGCGATCATGGGAGCCGATTTGGCGGAAGGCGGCGCGGGCTTTTGCGCGGTTTTTGCGTCATCTCCGCCTTTTGATCGTCTCGTTTGTGTCATAGCTTTGCCCGACGGCGACGAGATTCGGCGGCGGCTCCATCGCCTCGAGATGATCCACCAAGCGAAGAGGGCGATCACGCCGACATGCAGGAGGATCGCGACGGTGATCGCCGAGACCTTGGCGCTGGTATCTTTCTTCCGCCCATCGCCGGGCAAGCCGACGGGGATCGCCTCGCCCACGAGAGCGGGTCCCGGATGGAGGACGCCGGCGGGAAATCTTCGTCGTGAAGCGCCGCCGCATGCATCTCCGGAGCGGCTGGCTGGACGCCGAGCGGCGCGGCGATGACCGGCGCATCTGTCAGGTGGACTTCAGGCGCATGGATTTCCTCTGCGACCGGGGCGGCGAGCGCCACCGGCTGGACCGGCTGAGCGGCGACCTCCTCTGGGCGGTTGCCTTGGAATCCGACTTCCTCCGCCAAATCATCGTCGGCCAGCGAGGGTCGGTCGCCACCGCAGCAGCATAGGACTCGCGGGCGGCATCGGTGTCGCCCAGCTTTTTGAGGATCTTCGCGCGGAGCAGATGGCCGGCAGCGTGCGACGGATTCATCGCGTGAAGCTCGTCGAGCAACTGAATGCCGTGTTCAGGGCTGACCGAGGCATAGACCTTGGCGGCAAAATGGATCGCCTCCTCATCTTCCGGGATCATCGGCGCGTTGCTGATCACTTTGGCGGTTCTTCTTTGCGCCCGTTGGCGAAAAGGCTTTAGTACTACTTGCCGCCGGAGATCCCAGTTTTCTGGGTCGATGGCAAGCTGGCTGGCGAGGGCTTGGATATGCGGATCCATAGGTTTTCCGGGAGGATTGTTTGAGGGATACTGATTTTTAGCGCGAAGCGCCCACGCTTTGTCCAATGCAAATCGTGTGACAAATCGCTGGGCATTGAATGCTCGATCTCTGGGCAAAAACGGCTCTGCCGGTAGAAATATTAGGCAAAAATTGCCCAAATTTGCCCTGCGGGGAAGTGCCGGAGTTGTCACATTCCGGGGCCGGGGAGGCGCAAATCGGCGAGCCGGTGCATCGCCGCTGGCGCATCGCGGAAATTGGTCCACGGTCGGATTCGAACGAATGCCAGCGATGAGAATCTCCCGCCCGACGCCAGAGACTTGGAAGCTAGAGCGCATGGACGAATTCGACGTCCATGTCCTCCGGCAGATCCCCGGTGCCGCCGACCCGGAAGGCTGCGAGGCGGCGGCGGAGCGGCTTTTCCCCAAACCGCAGCGCGGCGTGCCGCCGGAGGATCTGGAAGATTGGGAGGACTTTCTCAAGCCGGAGCTGGAAGAGCGGTTTTCCGGCGACCTGGCCACCGTGCAAGAAGATCTGCGCGGCGTGACCCCAGAACCGCAGCCCGAAGACGAGGGCGATCCTGGATCCGAGACCTATGCCTTGGTAGTGTCCACCGCTCATGCCGACGCCTGGTATAGCGCGCTGAACCAGGCGAGGCTCACCCTGTCCGCCCGCTACAATATCCCCGAAAACCGCAGCGCCTTAGCCGAATCAGGCTTGGTCAACAGCGCGGCGTGGCGTGCGGTTATCCTCTCCGACTTTTACGCCGTCCTCCAAGAATGGCTCATCGCCGCCGTGCTCACCGAAGCGTGGGTGCCGGGCGCATCCGACAACGATGGTGATGACGAAGAGGGCGACAGCGCCTTTGGTATCGACTTCGACGAGGAGGCAGACGACGATGGCCTAGATGACCTCGATGGCACCGGCGGCGGTGAGGGGCGGAAAGGCTAGGCGTTATCCGCGCCGCGCTTCTACCAGCGGCAGATCAAAGGGCTGGGTGCCTGCGCGTTCCCTTGGGTGTGGGGCAACTATTTGATCGCCGAGTAGTCGGTCGCCTTCAGATAGGTCGATGCCGGCGGTTTGGCGAGCGCCCCGACGCCGGATTCGGCGGCCGCTTTCTTCCAAGCCGGGTCATTGCGGAACGCATCCCAAGACACCTTCGCCGCCTCGCGGCTTTCATGCTTGAGGATGTAGATCAGAGTGTCCGTCGAATCCGGCTCGTCCGCCGGATGCCAGTAGGCGACCGACCTCATGCCGTGCTTCTCGAAAAGCCCGATCGTGTGGTCGCGGAAGCGGGCGTCCAGCTTCCCGAGCTTTCCTTCTGCCGCTTTGTAAACCCGCAGCTCAAAGATCCCCGGTTCGCCGCCGCCCTTCCACTTCGGCGAATAATCCGCCGCCTCCATGAAAACTGATTCGGGGCGCTTGGCGAGAATTTTGCCATCCTTCTCGGACTCCGCCGCCGCCATTTTCCACGCGGGGTCGTTGCGGAAGGCGTCCCACGATTTCGCTGCCGCCTCGCGGCTTTCGTGTTTCAAGACGTAGATCAGCGTGTTTTTCGACTGGTCGCCATCGGTCGGCACCCAGTAGCCGACCGATTCCATGCCGTGCTTCTTGAAGAGGGCGACCGTGTGATCGCGGAACCGGGCGTTGAGCGCGTCGAGTTTTCCGTCGTTCGTCGTGTAGGTACGCAGCTCGAAGACGCCGGCATTCGATGGCGCAGTCAATGCGAGCGCGGAGAGAAGGGCTGCGGCGAAGCGGGCAAAGGAGCGGAACATAGTGGGGTTGGGGTAGGGTGGGGGAATCGCCGAAATGATGCCGGTCGGCGACCGCCTTGGCAATCGCCTTGTGCGGCGGCAACTCCTGCGCCGGGGCGCCGCTACTCGGCTGCCGCCTCGACCCAATCGAGGTTGAAGCGCGCGACGGCGATGTCGCTTTTCTTTTCGTAGAGGCAGAGCGCGGTGCCGTCGGGCAGCACGGCGAGGTCGGAATACGCGCTGGGGCCTGCGTCGAGCGTGCGGTTGACCGGCCATGTTTTGCCGTCGTCGCGGCTGAGTTTGATCGATAGGTTTTCGCGTTTGCCGCGCCCGGCGGGCACTTCGTTGCCGCCCTTGTCCCGCGCGACGCGGTGCGGGTTGGAGAAGAGCAGCGTGCCGGGCTTCGCCGGATACGCCGCGAGGCTCGCCATGCAGACCGGCTCGAAGAGCTGGTCGTGGAATGCCGGGGCGCTCCAGCCGGTCGCGCCGTCCGGGCTGGTCGTTACGATCTTGCGGTTCGGCTTTGAGACGCTCCGGCTGATGAGCATGACGCCGCCGCCGGAGAGCGGGGCGAGCATCGATTCGTTGGGCGTCTTGAATTCGCCTTCGTTCGGCACCGCGATTTCGCCCGCCTGCCACGTCTTGCCGTGGTCGTCGCTGTAGATCGTGCCGCAGGCGGACGGTCCGTGGTCGCCGGCGCCGCCGTAGGCCAGCCAGATCGGGACGGCGAGGCGCCCGGATGCGAGCTGGATGCCGTGGCCCGGTCCGGTCGCGATCACCTTCCAGTCGTAGCGCTTCCGGAATGGCTCGAACGCCGCCGTGATCTCGGCGGGTTCGCTCCACGTCGCGCCGTCGTCGGTGCTCCGCATCGAAAAGCAGCGCGCGTAGTTCACGCAGTAGAGGAATTCGATGGCTCCGGTCTCGCGATCCACGATAGCGACCGGATTGTTGACCGTCTGCTCGTGTTCGCCGCCTTCCTTCTTGTGCGGGTTGCCCCCGATCCTGCCGCCGCGGTGGGCGATGTGCTGGGCGGGCAGCCACGTCTTGCCGCCGTCGGTCGAGCGCCGCAGGTGCACCTCGATCTCGCCCCAGTCCGCGCTGCTGTTCTTGCGCGCCTCGCAGTAGGCAAGCACGGTGCCCTTGGCCGTCACGGCGACGCCGGGGATGCGGTAGCGCGCGATCCCCCCGGTTCCCGATTTGAAAACATCGACGACTTCCAGCATCGGCTCGGCGGTCGAGGCTCCGGCGGCGGCGAGGATCAGGGCGGCGGCGAAGAGAGGCGGTTTCATCGGTTCTGGGTCGGATAAAGGCGATCCGGCAAGCAGGATCGGAGCGGGTGATTTATTCGGCGGTGACGGCGACTTCCGCCGAGAAGACCAAGCCGGGGTCGCCGCGCTCCGCCAGCGTTTTCGCGAGCGTCGCGATCGTCCGCTCCGGCTTCGCTTCGACCGCCGCCTTGCCCGCCGTGATCTTGACCGGCTGGTCGAGGTCGAGCATCGCATCGCTGAGCCGGACCAGCAGCTTCTTCCCGGCCGGAGCCTCGATCGTGATCTGCTGCCCCTTCCGCTCGGCGATCACTTCGTCGCCCGCCGCGGCGGTGCCGGGTGGGATGGCGAGCCAGTAGAATTGGTCGTGGGTCACATCGTCCTGCCGCCACGCGATCTTGTCCGGCGTCGGATTGCGGGTGAACTTTTCCATCCAGCGCACCGCCTTGGCGTCCTCCAGCTCCATCCAGTGACCCTTGCCCTTGTGCAGCTCGAACTGGTGCGCATAGGCTCCGGGGTTCGCCTTCTCCAGGGCATCGAGCTTCGCCGCGAATTCGGCGGCGACCTTGTTGCGGTTGAAGCCGCCGTCCTCCGCGCCCACGTGCAATGCGAACCCGATGTTCCGCAAGCCGAGCGGCTGGGTTTCGTTCGGGTGCCCCGCCATCATCGCGGCGGCGGCAAGGCGGTCCGCCATGCGCGGCGCGAGCTGATACACGCCCGTCGCCGCCCGCCGAGTATCCCATGATATAGACGCGGTCCGGGTTGACCTCGCCGAGGGCGATCAGGTTTTCGATGATCCTGGCGAAGAACTGGTCGATGTGCGCCTCGTGCCACAGGTTCCACGTATCGGTCGGCGCGCGCGGCGCAGGGTAGTGCCCTCGTAAACGCTATGGTAGCGCCCAGCCAGATCTGGTTCTGGTATTGCGATTCGTTGACCTGCGGCGCTGCATTGCCCGCCGTGCATCGAGATGAATGAGCTGCGCCGCGCCCGTAAGCTTCGTCTTGCCAAACGACAGCATCTCGAACCGCATCGTCTTGTCGCCCAGCGTGATCGACTTCGCCTTCATCTCGCCCGCCCGCTCCGCCTTGATCCGCGCCGCATGGTCGCCCCAAAGCAGCGCCTTCGCCCGCTCCGCCCCCGCCTTATCCAGCGGCGCGCCCGCAAACGCCTGCTCCGACAGCGCCGTCCGCTCAGCCCGCGGCACCTTCAGCCAGCCCTCCAACTCGGCGGCGACCGGATCGGCTGGGGCAACGGAGGGCGCCAACTAAGAAGGGCGGCGATCAGGGGAAAAGAATGGGAGCGCATAGAACGCAGAGGCTAGGTCAGGATCGGGGCGCGGCAAGCGGCTCCATCGCTGTGCCGCCTACCTGACGCGATTGCGAATTTGCGATTGGCAGAGCGGCGATCAGAGTCTGTTCCGGCGGAAAACCGGACTTAGGTCGGTAACGATGCGCGCCCTAGGATCGCGGACGTCCACGTCCGCACCCATTAGCCTTGCGTCGCCCCACTTATTCACCGGCAAAAGCCTCAAGCCGCGTCGCCGGCGGCTAAATAGTATCGGTATGGGCGCTCCTCCAATCGCCTCGTTTCCTTGTTGGATTCTCGCCAAACCCGCATCGCTAGCTGGCGGCTTGCCGGATGCCCGTTTTCATTCAGACCGTAGATTCGGCAGGTTGCCTCCGCCCTCGCTTGATCCTCGGGCGAGGCTTTAGGGGTTTGGCTTGATCTCGCCTCGGCGAAAATCGCGAATGAAATATCGGGCGAAATCGTAGCCATCCACATCCGGCTTGAGCAACGCCTCGTCGAAATCCCTCTCGCTTCGCGCTCTGGCAACAGTCGCAGCAATAGAAAAGGTTTCCGGAGCGATGCGGCAGGATGGGCGAAACGGTCGTCGGATTTTGGCTTGAAATGCTCGACCGTTGAGCGGCTCGGCTTCACGGGAAAGCAGTCGCAAAACGAACAGTGCTCCGCGATCTGCCTTCCCAGAATGACCACGAGAACCTCGTTCAATGGCGCCTTCTTCCACTGCGGTAGGTGGAACGCGCTGCCGCTGGCGCTTCGCCAGCCATGCGGCTTGATCCACTTTTGCCGTTTGCCTTCAGTGCCTCTGGTTCTTCCTCCCGGATCTGTCGCATCATGGCTTCACCGTCGGTTTTGGTGTTTCCCGTTGGTTGAATTCGCGAGCAGCCGCTCCGTCTGGGCGACCTCTGCCCCCATCGGGTTAGTAGCTCTTGGCTAACGCTCCAGGATCGTGGTAGCCGCTTCGCTTCGCCGTGGGCGGCTTGGTCGCCCGCCAGCCTTTGTCCCGTTGCTCCTCGAATTGGTCGAGCAATTTCTCGCTCTCAGGATCCGAACCACTGGTCCATGTCCATGATCTCCTCCAGCACGTGCACGTAGCTGTCGCCCTTGCTCGCAGGGATCGGCTTCTCGACGTAGGCGCGTCCTTCTTCGTCGAGCTTAAATTTGTGGATCCAGCCGTTGTTGAGCGACGAAACGACGAAGGGCGAATGGGTCGCGATAAAAAACTGGGCGTTCGGGAATGCCTTCTGCGCCATCGGCAGGACGTGCCGCTGCCTTCAGATTGCAGGTGGGTCTCGGTCTCGTCGATCAGGATGATGACCGGCTCCGCCTTTGGATTCTCGGACGAATCGTAGTGCATCTCCATCCGGATCGCGATGTCCGCGACCCAGCCGATGATCGAGCGCAGCCCGTCGGGCAACTGCGAAAATGTCATCCGCGCCCCCGCCCGGTGGACCACGATGCTCGCCTCCGGATGCGTCTTGCCGACAAAGCGAAACGCCCTCCCGGAAATCGTGGTCACCGCCTCCTCGATCATCCGGGCGATCAGTTCACCAGCGCGCAGGCACGTCCTCCGGGCTGGTTCGCCTCGATCGCCGCTTGCAGGTAGAGGTTGAGGATACCTTGGGCGGGTCTCGGACGCGGTTTGGGTTGGGGTGAAGCTGATCCCGTCTTCAAAGGTTGGAGTTCTCGGCGATTTTCCTGCGATTAGGTTTCTTCGCGGTAGCGATATAAGCGATGCCCGTATAAGCGAACGATGGGGGCGCGATATGGGGCAAGGGTTTTCCTTCAAAATCGTTTGACCGGACCGGCAGTAGGGTGATCCGACCGTGCTGTCCTTTATTTCCACCGTAGAGGGTGCCCCCACCTCGCCGATTCGGCTTTAAATTGGACCGTTAATAACTCAATCGCCCGAACCGATTCCCGAATTTCAAGACCTTCACCATTTCCCAGCATGGCTTGAATCAGGCAAAGCGCCCGGGTTTTTCCCGTTCCATTTTGGACCCACGAAGACATGGACCTCCCCCTCGCTCTCTTCCTCCGGGGCGAGGAGCGACAAATTCAGGGTGCGAAGGAACTAGCCCTCGGCATCGATGTGGCGGAATCTCACGGGTGATCGGTAGCGAACAATTGAATGACGCGCAAGCGCGGCGGTTTGTCACTGATGTTCGTTCTCTCGTGAATCCTTGGGTGACATTTCAACGGTAAACTCTAGATTGAGTCTGATCGGAATCGTCCCATGAATTCATCTAACCCCACAAATTCACCCATGCCGAGAGGCGCTGGCGTATCGAGCAGGCACGGCGCCGAAAGGACCAAAAGCTGAACCCACGCGGGTTGGAATTTGGCAACGCTCCCGCCGGAGATCGGGCATCTCACCTCATCGCCGAGGCTCGATCTCCAGAGTCAACCGGCTCGCGGCGCTCCGCCGGAATCGGGCAGCTCACCTCGCTGGCGAACAATCTCGGCAGCAACCCGCTCGCGGCGCTCCCGCCGGAGATCGGGCAGCTCACCTCGCTAACCTGGCTCTATCTCGGCTACATCAACTCGCGGCGCTCCCGCCGGAGATGGGGCAGCTCACCTGCGCTAACCGAGGAACTCGTCTCGGCAACTTCGGCTCGCGGCGCTCCCGCCGGGAGATCCGGGCAGCTCACCTCGCTCACCTCGCTCGGTCTCGAGTCAACCGGCTCACGGCGCTCCCTCCGGAGATCGGGCAGCTCACCCCTGCTCACGAGAACCGATCTTGGCCCCAACCAGTTCTCGGCGCTCCCGCCGGAGATCAGGACGGCTCACCTCGCTCACCTCGCTCGATCTCATCGGCAACCAGCTCGCAGCGCTCCGCCGGAGATCGGGCAGCTCACCTCGCTTACACGGCTCTATCTCGGCGACAACCAGCTCGCGGCGCTCCCGCCGGAGATTCAATCGCTCAAACTAAAGGAACTGTTTCTTCACAGGAATCCCCAGCTTGATCTTCCACCTGAAATTCTAGGTCCGGAATTTGGCGAGACTTTAAGGAATGCAAAACAGCCCGCCGATCCACGAAAAGATCCTCGTTTCTACTTCAGCCGCCAAACAAAATCCCACCTCAACGGTAAAGATGCTCCTCGTCGGGCGAGGCGGCGCGGGAAGACGAGCATCGCGGACCGGCTGCTGACCAACGACTTTCGCGACACCAAAGAGACCGAAGGGATCACGATCACGGACTGGAAGTTGAATTGCCCCGGCGGCGATCGGTTTCGGTCCACCTGTGGGATTGGCGGGCAGGAAATCTTGCATGGAACGCACCAGTTTTTCCTGAGTTCGCGGAGCTCCTACCTGCTCGTGCTCACCGGGCGGGAGGGATCGGACGAGGACGACGCGCATTATTGGCTGCGGATGATCGAAGAAAGAGGGCGTTCGGCAAGCGGAAAGACGACGGCGGGAAGGCGGAGTATTCGCCCTGCTGATCGTCTTGAACAAATGGGAGAGCGAGTCGCGCCTTACGAAGGTCGATCCGGAGGCGCTGCGGACGAAGTATCCGTTTATCATCGGGTTCGTGAAACCGACTGCAAAACCCGGCTACGGGGATCGCCGACCTGAAGCGGAAGCTGGCGAACATGATCGGGGACATGCCGTCGGTCCGGATGCCCTTCCCCGCCGCGTGGGGGCGGGTGAAAGATCGGTTCGCCCAGATGGAGGGACAACCATCTCGAATACACTGCGTTCGAGAGGGAATGCGCCGATCTCAACGTGCCCGTCGAAGAGCAGGGGAGCCTATCGGCGGTGCTCCATGCGCTGGGGATCGCACTTAAGGCTCCACCGGGAGGACGAGCGACTGCGCTTTGCCATGGTGCTGAAGCCGGGGCTGGGTGACCGAGTGCGTTTACAAATTGATCCGGGAGGCGGCGCGCTGGGATGGGCACCTGAAATTCAGCGGAGCTGGGCGGCGCTGCCAGACGAGCACCGCGGTGGCGCGGTTCCTCCTCGAACTGATCAGACCGCTTTGACGTGTCATGGGAGGCGGAGGATGAAGGAGGCGGGGAGCGGGGATAGCTGGATCGATGCTGCGGCGGCGCTGCCGGCCCGCCAGCCGCCTGCTCGAGGCGCTTGCCTCGTTTTACCAAGCTGACGCCGCGCGGCTCCGCTGGATCTGCGCGGCGCTGCCGGAGGGCTGATGCCGCAATTCATCGCCCGGACGCCCCTACAATGCGTGGAGGAGGCATAGCGATCCCTTCCAGCCGCGCCGCTGGCTGCGCAGCGGTCTTGGAGCACGGCAAGGCGCAGGCGCTCGTCGTCGCCGAATTGCCGACCGGCGGATCGACGCCGGGATCGGACCGGAGGGTGACAAAGCAAATCCTGATGGGGATGATCCAAGATGAACTCCGCGAGATCAGCCGCCGCCACCGCACGCTGGGCGAGCGCGATTGACCGTCATGCGCGGCGAATGAGTGCGCCGGTCAAGACGCTGGAGAAGGACGAGGCGGCGCACCGGCAAACCGGAATCGCCACCGAAGAGGGGGACGAGATGGTCCGCCCGGAAGAAACGCTCGATACGTTCTCGATAGAAGGATACCCCGTGACGAATCGGTCCTGGAAGCCGCGGGTTTTCATCTCCTACAGCCACAAGGACGAGAAGATGCGCGAGGAGTAGAGATGCCTCAGCCGCTCAAGTCGGCGGGTTTGGTCGATTGGTGGACGGATCGCGATATCCGAGGCGAAGTACAGCATTGGGACAGCCGGATCGGAGGAACTCAACCGGACGTGGTCATTTTCCTTGTCAGCGCGACGTTTCTCGCCTCGGACTATGTCTGCAAAACCGAGATCACAATGGCGATGGAGCGCGAGAAATCCGGCAAGGCGACGGTCATCCCGATCATCCTCGAGGATACCCATGGAACCTAACGCAACTGCCCACCCACCAGGCGCTTTGCCACTGGATGCCAAGCCGATCCGCGACTGGAATCCCGCAGCGGACCAGGTGGTTCCGGGCGGTCGAGACTGCGCCAGGTGCTGGCGCGGCTGAAGGACGAAAACCGGGGGCGGCGGCGAGGCATGTGGGAGTGATTGGGCGGTGGAATCCGAGGAGTCTCTACTTCCCGATGCGATGCGGAATCCGATGCCGCGAACGTCGGGGTGCGCTCAGCCTATCGCTGGGATCGGGGACCCGTCCGCACCCGCGATCGCGAACGTGTCGCCGCACCCGCGATCACGAACGTGTCGCCGCACCGCGATCACGAACGTGTCGCCGCACCCGTGGGACATCCCCATGACTATCAGCCTAAGGAACTAAGACGCGGACGTGCCGTCGCCTTTGTTGGCAGCTCAAATTTAGCCAACCTTCGGCTTCAACTGCGGGAACAAAACGACGTCGCGGATGCTGCTTTCGCCGCTGAGGAGGATGAGGAGGCGGTCGATGCCGACGCCGATGCCGCCGGCGGGCGGCATGCCGTGTTCGAGGGCGAGGAGGAAGTCTTCGTCGAGGTTCTGGATCTCTTCGCCGACCTGGGCTTCGAGGCGCTGGCGCTGGACGGACGGGTCGTTCAGTTCGGAGTAGCCGGGGCTGATCTCCTGGCCGTTGATGATGAGTTCATAGACATCGACGAGCGAATCGTCGTCCGCGTTTTGCTTGGCGAGCGGGACGAGTTCCTTCGGCACGTGGGTGACGTAGCAGGGGTCGAACGTCTTTTCCTCGACGAGCTTTTCGAAGACCTGCTGGGTGACCTCATAGTCCTCCATCTCCGGCGAGATCTCGACGCCGAGCTCCGCGCAGCGGGCGCGGCGACCCTCGGGGGTCAAATCGAACCAGCCCGGCGCGGCTTCGTCCACCAGTTCGCGATAGGGGCGGCGTTTCCACGGGCGGCTCAGGTCGAGCGTGCGGACGACTTCGCCTTCCTCGTCGCGCTGGGGGAGCTGGAGGGAGCCGCAGAATTTTTCCGCGCAGTGGCAGATCATTTCTTCGACGAGTTCGGCCATCAGCGAAAAGTTGGCTCCCGCCCAGTAGGCTTCCAGCATGGTGAATTCCGGGTTGTGGCGGCGGCTGATGCCCTCGTTGCGGAAGTTGCGGTTGAGTTCGAAGACCTTCGAGAAGCCGCCGACGAGGAGGCGCTTGAGGTAGAGCTCCGGGGCGATCCGCATGTAGAGCGGGATGCCGAGCGCATTGTGGAACGTCTCGAACGGCCGGGCCGCCGCGCCGCCGGCGATCGACTGGAGCATCGGGGTCTCGACTTCCAAAAACCCGCGGTCTTGGAGGAAGCGGCGGATTTCGGCGACGACCTTGCTGCGCAGCACGAAGGTCTGGCGGCTCTGCTCGTTGGAGATGAGGTCGAGGTAGCGCTGCCGGTATTTCGTCTCGCGGTCCGCCAAGCCGTGCCACTTGTCGGGCAGCGGGCGCAGCGCCTTGGACAAGACGGTCAGCTTCGTCACCTTGATCGTCGGCTCGCCCTTCTGCGTGGTGAACGTCTCGCCCTCCACGCCGATCCAGTCCCCCATGTCGAGCAGGTTTTTGAAGACGTCGAAATCCTCGTCGCCGACCGACTTCGGGTTGAGCCAGCATTGGATCGTGCCGGAGATGTCGCCGATGTTGAAGAACTGGCTCTTGCCCATGTCGCGCTTGGCGGTCAGGCGACCGGCGACCTGGCAGGCGATCCCGTCGGCGAAGGCGTCGCGCAGGTCGCCCGGCGTGTGGGTCACGGCGAAGGCGGCGCCGTAGGGGTCGATGCCGCGCTCGCGGAGGGCGGCGATCTTTTCCCGGCGGACGCGGATGAGTTCGTGTTCGCTCTTTTCGGGGGCGGCGGCGGGCTGGGATTCTTGGTCGGACATGTCGTAGGAAGGCGATTGCCGCCCGGCATCCGGGCGGGCGGGGAAGGGACACGATTTCTCCCCCGGTGCAAGATGTTCGGCGATTCCTTCGCTTCGCCCTTGCGCCGGATCGATCCCTGCGTTCAAGGCGCGCCGCCCATTTTATCGCCGCGCCCTCCCATGACGCCGACCGCCACCGCCCTCGACGAATCCTCCGACTTCAGCGACCAGCTCAGCGCCGAGCTGTGCCGCCGAGGCACGTCGCCGCGAACGGCTGGGCGGTCGCCCCGGAATTTCCTGCCCGCCGACCTCGCCGAGCGGCTGGAGGCGGAATGCCGGGAGCACTGGGCGCACGATGCGTTTCGCCGCGCGGGCGTCGGGCGCGGCACCGCCTTGCAGATCCGCGAGGACATCCGGCGCGACCACGTCCTGTGGCTCGAGCCGGGGCTGCTCACCCCGGCGCAGGCGGATTATCTGGGCGTCCTCGACACGCTGCGCCTCGCCATCAACCGCCGCCTCTTCCTCGGGCTTTTCGATTTCGAGGGGCACTTCGCGGTCTATCCGGAGGGCGGGTTCTACAAGCGCCACCTCGACCGGCACGCCAAGACCGCCGACCGCGCGGTGACGGCGATCCTTTACCTAAACCGCGACTGGCACCCGGACGACGGCGGCCAGTTGAAAATCGAACTCGCCCCCGGCGGCGACCCGGATGGACCGAGCACGCTGGTCTCGCCCGAATTCAACACGCTGGTCGCGTTTCTCAGCGGCGACTACTGGCACGAGGTCCTGCCCGCCCGCCGCGAGCGCGCCAGCATCACCGGCTGGTTCCGCGTGCGCGCGGCCTAGCGGTCTAGGATTCGGCGAGATCCAGATCCGCGCGGCGACGATGAGGGGAGGCGGCTCGCGCTTGGCGCGTGGACCTCTGGCGGGTGTGAAACTGACCAATCGGTTACGCTAACTCTTTTGCATAGAGCGGGATGGTTTCGGATAATGAAACCGGTTGTCTCCCCAGATAGCTGTTTTTCTAAACCTAAACCAGACCAAAAATGTATCTCAGTCAAAAATCCATCATTTTGAAAGCTGTGGCGTCCGCGTTGGCGCTCGCGTCAATGCTGATCGTCCACTCGCCGGGACCAGCGGCGGCCAAGGGGCGGTCGGCGGCTCCTCCGGCGGCAGATTCCTATACCTTGATCGCCAACCCCGTCTGGGATCGGGCGGACCAGACGGGTCTGCAAGTCGGCTGGGTCACCGTTCGGAGCTATGCCTCCGGCGGCATGGCATTTGACTCCGCCAACCTGATCAACGGCTGGATCGCTTCGGTGAAGAGCAGCGGCGGAACCAGCGCCGGCGACCGGGTCGTGGTGGTATTCTTTAACCCCCTCAACGGCGGGCAAGTCAAGTTCATGATCGAGCCGGGGCGATTGGTGATCCGCTAACCTAAAGTAAAATCCATTTGGGGCGTCCGGCGGCGGGCGTCAATCGCCTGCCGCCGCCGTTCCGGGCGCGGTCTCAATCGATGGGACCGCGCCCTTTTTCATATAGACAGACGGATTGCCAAAGAGATTTGCGCCTTCTTTGGATACCCGCCATGGCTGGCAAGCCACGGGTTGCCGCGCAATCCGGGCGTCGCGAGTCCAATCTCCCCTCCGGGGAGGGGGCGGAGGTGGGTCAGCGCGCATCGCTATCTTGGCGCGATCGGTGAGGAGGAGACTGGCGGCGCGACGGACCAGCCGCTCGCTACGGCATCGCCAGCACCGCCTCCACATAGGCGGTCACCGCCGCCGTCTCTGCGGCGTTGAGCTTGGTTTCCTCGGCCATCTCCGGCATGATCTCCGCCCATTCCGCGCGGCTATATTTTTTGACCGGCTCGACCGCGTGGCACTTGGCGCACTTGGTCACGTAGATCTGCCGGCCGAGTGCGAGGTTGCCCCCTCCCGCACCCGGCAGCGCCGAGGTGGGCGGGGCGAGTTGATCGACCGTCACACAGCCCGAAACAGCTAGTGCCGCCGCCAACCCGATGAGGGTCAGCGACGGCACCGCCTTGGGGGCATGGGGGGGAATCGATTCCCTTTTCATTCCGTGCCTTTGTTTGAAGTAACGGCTCCGGTCCGCCGGGGGGACGTTAAAAATTGATGCCGGCCAGGATGCGGAGCTGGCTCTCGGCCGCGCCTTCGGTGTCGAGCACCTCAAAGAGCGCCGCCGCCGTCAGGAAGAAGCTGCCTTTCCGGAAGGATGCGTTCGGTCCGATAAACAGGCTGTCGTCCCCGCGCTCCGACCAGTCTTCGATCTCGAATTCGTGGAGGATCTCCGCGCCTACGAAAAACTGCGGCGAAAGCTGGTAGCTCACCCCCGCCGAGTTTTTGATCTCGCCCTTCTTCTCGTCGAGGCTGCTCAGGTCCTCGCCCTCCCACTCGGACTCGAGCGTGAAGTTGTAAACGACCGAAAGCGGGCCGAAGTCTTTTTGCAGGAGCAACTTGCCCTCCAGCGCAAATTTCTCGTCGCCCAGTTTCACCTCGCCATAGAGCGCCGAGCCGATCGCGTCGTTGACCGGGTCGGTCAGGTTGTAGATCACCTCGATCGCCGTATTGCGGTAGTCCGCGTCGCTGCCGCCGCCGTCCAGATCCTCGTAGCGCCAGTCGGCCAGGTAGAGCGCGATCTGCAAGTCGTTGGTCAGCCCGTATTCGATCTCATGCCGGAAGTCGAAGCGCTCTTTCGAGCCATAGTGCGACCAGGTCATCCAGTTCTCGAACTCCCACGCGCCCTGCGGCATCGTGGTGACTTCGTAGTTGTAGGCAAAGCGCCGGTCGTCCGCCTGGGCGACGCCGGCGGTCATGGCCACCCCGAGGGCGGCGGTCAGGATCAGGAGAGATTTCGTGGGTTTCATATTTCGGTTCGTTTCACAGATTTCTTAATTTGCCCCAACGCTGATATTGAGACTCATTCGCATTAGCTCGCGGCGAGGTGGTTGGCAATCGAAATTTTTCCGTTCCGGTTAAAAATCGGGCGGCGGGGTATGGATGCAGCTTTGGGGGCGGGCGAGGCGGCGCGGCCTCTTTCCAAAGCCCCTTGACGGCAAGCGAGTCTGCTCCCAATTACGCGCCCTTTTCGTAAGGGAGAGAGCCGCGATCGATCGAGGTGCCGAGCGGATTGCCGCCCGCCTCGGTTTTCGCCCCATCCCACCGCCCACCCGTAACGAATTTCTACCATGGAAACCCAGCCCAAATCCGACCACATCCGCCTTTACATCCCCGGACCGATCGAGGTCTCGCCCCGCATCTTTGAGGCGATGGCGCACCCGATGATCGGGCACCGCAGCAAGGACTTTCAAGCGCTCTACGGCGGGATGCAGCCGCAGCTCCAGCAATTGCTCGGCACCGCGCAGCCGGTCTTCCTCAGCACGTCCTCCGCGTGGGGGGTGATGGAAGGCGCGATCCGCAACATCGTGGCGAAGAAGGTGCTGTGCTGCTGCGGCGGGGCGTTTTCCGACAAATGGGTCGATGTCGCCCGGCGCTGCGGCAAGGAAGCCGAGGCGCTGCAGGTCGAGTGGGGCGAGGCGATCACGCCGGAGGCGGTCGAGGCGAAGCTTTCGGAGGGCGGGTTCGATGCCGTCACGCTGGTGCACAACGAAACATCGACCGGCGTGATGAACCCGCTGGCCGAGATCGCGGCGGTGGTGAAAAAATTCCCCGGCGTCCTGCTCATCGTCGATACCGTGTCGTCGCTCTCCGGCGTGCCCACGCCGTTCGACGAAATCGGCGCGGACGTCCTGCTCGCCGGCAGCCAGAAGGCGCTCGCCCTCCCTCCCGGCCTGTGCGTCTTCACCTGCTCGGACGCCGCCTTCGAACGCGCCGCTACGCTCGACGACCGCGGCTACTACTTCGACTTCCTCGAGTTCAAAGCGAACCAGGAAAAAGATATGACGCCGAGCACGCCCTGCATCTCGCTGATCTACGGGCTCAAAGCGCAGTTGGACAGCATCTTCGCCGAAGGGCTGGAGGCGCGCTACGCCCGCCACGCCAAGCTCAACGCCATGGTCCACGCCTGGGTCGGGCGCCACGGCTTCGAGTTCTTCGCCCCGGAGGGCTATCGGTCAAAGACGTTGACCTGCGTGAAGAACAACCGCGAGATCGATGTCGCCGCCTTCATCTCCCTGCTCAAACAACGCCACCGCCTGACCATCGACGGCGGCTACGGCAAGATCAAAGGCAAGACGTTCCGCATCTCCAACATGGGCGACGAATCCGAAGAATCGATCGCCGCCGTGATCGCCGCGCTCGACGATTGCCTCGCCGCGCTCTAGCTAGCTAGCGGCGCGGATCGGCGGGGCTTGGTGATCCCGTTGTCCCGGTGGCAAAGGGATAGGTTTAATGCGGTCAGGCAAACTTATTGGAGCTTGGCTGCATCGCTTTGTCTCGACCTTCGTGTTTTCCACAAGCTGATACATCCGAAAAAGCATGTGAGGATAAATGGGGCGCTCAAATACCAAAACCGCATGGATAGGTCCACGAGGGCGGCGAAGCCAATCCAAAGTCCAGCTATGAATCTGTCCGTTCCTTCCGGTGCGGAGCCATCGACCGTGAATCCCGACCAAAACCATCCGGCAAAACCGGCAATCAGGGCTACAGGTGTAAGGATTGAGATGATCGGCAGCAGAAACCAGTGCCAATCGCATGGATGTCGTTTCATCTGTGCTGAGACAACGCGGCTACCTAAGAGAACCGGTCGATTGCGATGGATTTTAGGTTGGCGAGTTCGGGAGGCATAAGTTCGCGGGCAATGCCGCCTTCTGGGCGGCGACCCAACGGAGCCGATAACTACCCCAATACCTTGAGGGAGACAATCCTATCCATAGCGGGGAATCGACCTTCGTCGTAGGGGGAGACGATGGCGTGTCGCGCTGTTGTCATGCTTTAAGCAATGCCGCGTCATGTAGTGGGAGACCACAATCGCCCGACCTCAACGGGCAAGGGCAAGGGCTTCAAGCAGCCCACCGAATCCACGAACCTCCTACGCCACTGCGGGCATATCGACTTCACCTGCCTCAACCTCGTCCGGCGCCTTCCACTTCCTCTGCGGGGTGCTCGACTGCCAAAGCCGCGCCATCCTCGGCTGAGACATCGCCCCGGCCATGGCCGCCGCCGCGCCCA
Organism: Verrucomicrobiales bacterium; assembly: GCA_041395145.1. Classification (GTDB taxonomy): domain Bacteria; phylum Verrucomicrobiota; class Verrucomicrobiia; order Verrucomicrobiales; family DEV007; genus JAWLBD01. The sequence continues at coordinate 58,377 of JAWLBD010000023.1, forward strand.
TCGTCTGCCAGCGCGCCCGCGAACTCTACCCCGATGCCCGCGCCACCACCCCAAAACATGGCGGCTAACTCAAAATGACCGAGTATGAGTTCCCGTTCCTGGTCCGTTCCGCTTTGGAGCCACGGATTGCCGATCTCGGGAAGTTCAAACAGGCTACCGGTTCCAAGGTCAAGCGTCGAAACCAATCGCCCAAGGCTATCAACTGGAGGAGCGATTGAAGTCGGGGCGAGATCTCGTCGATCGGACCGCTAAACGTCCGCCGCAAGGATGGCGCGCCGCTTTCTCTCCCAGTCTGGGTAGCCTGCCAGGTCGAGGGATCGCAAATCCCCCCATATCTCAGGGGAGATCTGCCCATGTTTCTCTAGCCCCCTCAGGTTTCCGAAAAAACGCCGCACGCCATCCTCGTGATCGATATGCTTTCGGAAAATCCAATAATTGATGCGCCGCCAATCGGAGATCTTCTGATGTAAATTTTCCCCGTGGATCCGGTATTCGATGAGGGTCTCATGATAGTAGCGGAATCGCCCTTTCCGCGACAGGCGCAGCCACATGTCGTAATCTTCATAGGGGAGGGACTCGTCGTAGCCGCCCGCCGAGATTAAGGCGTCTCGGCGGACGATCACGGACGGGGAAGGGATGAAATTTCCAGCGAGGAGCGTTTGAAAAAGTTCGCCCTCGGGTCGGTCTTCCGAGTCGCGATGTCCCTCGATGAAGAGTCGTTCCTTCCTGGTGCCATCCTCGTCGATGATCCAGCTATCTCCGTAGAAGCAGACGTCATCGGGCGAAAACTTATGGGCGTGCTGCTTCGCTGCGGACATCCTCTGTGGGAGCATCCGGTCGTCGCAGGATAGCCCGCAGAGGAATTGCCCTTGGGCAAGGTTCAGGATCTCGTTGAACGTCCTTGCAATGCCAACATTTCTTTCGTGCGCGATGAATCGCACGTCGATTTTTCGCTCCCGGAGCGATGCGCCGTGAAGCCCGAGCCAACCGCGGATTCTTGCGGCGGAATCATCTGTCGATGCATCGTCGACGATGATCCATTCAAACTCGCCACAGTCCTGAGCCGCCACGCTGTCGAGGGTCTCGGTGACGAAGCGCCCATGGTTGTAGCAGCCCGAACGGAGGGTGATGGTGGGAGGCACGGCTATATTGATGGGCGTGGTCATTTTCCTCGCAAGGCGAATCGAAGCCGCGCCAGTGATCTCTCCCGTTCTTCGCTTTGCAAGGGGCTGTCCCCAGGAGCGTCGCTTAACGCAAAATCCCCCAAGCAGGCGCCTCAGGTGCTTGGCAGAGGTAGGCAGATGTATGGGAGGAGAGGCGTTGAAAGGTGGGGGGAAGCTTAGTATAGGGAAATATGTCAGACGCCAGATTCGCCCGCCTTGCTGCCCTGCTGGTTCTCGCGACAACTTCCCTTTCCTTCGCTCAAGGCGAAGGGAGGCGAGATCTTAGCGACCTGTTTGAGGGCATCGTCTCGAAGGATGAAGCCGCCGAGGCCAAAGGGCGAGGCGAAGAGCACGCCAAAGAGTCCTCCCGCCATCTTGCCGCGCTCCAAGATATCGAATCCCGGTTCGCGGCCGCCGCCGCTAGGGAGGGTGAGAAATACTTGGGCGATCTGCGCAATCTGCAGAAGCAGTTGGCGGCAGCGGCAGGAACGAAAGACCGCGATCTGATCATTCTGGCGGAGGAGGTGAAGCGTGGGGATGCGGCCGTCGCGAAGGCGTTGGGTGGCGACGGTTCAGCGGTGGCGGCGCTGCTCGATTCGGAGAACTCCAGCGCGGATGTCGCCCGAGTTGCCCGCGCCGAATTTCAATCGGCGGGACGGCGAATCCTCAAAGCGAGAATAGATTTGATGCGCGCCGAGTTTTTAAAATACGAGGGCAACCTGTCAAAGATCTATCGCTCCTACCTGGGGGGCGGAGATTCGGAGGCGGCGGCTGCCGCCTTGGCGGAACTCAAAAGAGTCAAAGGGATGCGCGAGGCTTCCGATGAAGCGGAGCAACGTGAGGCGGCGATGGCGGAAGCGAGCAAACCGAAGGAGGTAGCGGGAGGTTGGTTGCAGATCGCCCGCTATGCCGACGGCAAGCGTTATGCGCTCAAGGGGACTCGGATACGCCTGGTCAAGGCGCGTAGTCGACGTCAACTTCACCTATGAAGAGCGGGCTGCCGCCGTTGGAGGCACTTGCCAGATCAGCTATCGAAAATGGAAGAATGACGACATAGTCGCCCCGCTGACGATGGAGTCTGAGCTGGTCGTCGAATTCGAAAGCCCGATATCGGCGGTCCGGATTGTCTACGATGGGACGCTCGGCAAATGCCGCCGGGGACTGGGATGCAGTTGTTGGATGCGGAAGGGACCCGGCTGGAGAACCAGCCATGCCGGTGGTAAAGTCCGAAGGGGAGCTGAAAGCCGAATTTGAGGACCCCAAAGCGGATCAGCATTCGAATCACGCCGGGAGATCAAAAGATCGCCGCCTCCGATTTGATGATCACCGAATATTTGTCCGCCGGTCGTAGCGGTGGGACGCAACCCTCCGGATCAAGCCACCAGATCGTGGATCACCTCGCTAAGCGACGTCGGTCAGGCGGAAGTTGCGGTAGGTTGTGGAAGTAGGTGAGCGCCTCGTGGTCGAACCCGAGGAGGTGGAGCATGGTGGCGTGGAGGTCGTTGACGTGGACTTTGTTGACCGCCGCCTTGTGCCCGATCTCGTCGGACTCGCCGTAGCTGGTGCCGCCTTTGACGCCGCCGCCCGCCATCCAGGTGGTGAAGCAATGCGGGTTGTGGTCGCGCCCGGGTTTCGCCGCTTTCTGCGACAGCGGCAGCCTGCCAAATTCGCCGCCCCAGACGACGAGCGTGTCGTCGAGCATCCCGCGCTGGGCGAGGTCGGTGAGCAGCCCGGCGACCGGCGTGTCGGTCTCGGCGGCGAATTGGCTGTGATTCTTAGCGATGTCGTTGTGGTAGCGTCCCAGGACCGCTGGTTTTCCATGCCGCCGGGTAGATCTGGACGAAGCGGACGCCGCGCTCGACCAGCCGCCGGGCGGTCAGGCACTGGCGGGCAAAGTGGTCGCAGCGCTTCTCGCCGATCCCGTAGAGCGATTTGATCGCGTCCGGCTCGCTGCCGATGTCGAGCGCCTCGGGCGCGTGGCTCTGCATCCGGTAGGCGAGCTCGAAGCTCTCGATCCGCGCCTCGAGCTCCGCCTCGCCTGGGTTGGCGGCGAGGTGATCGCGGTTGAGCCGCTTGAGCAGGGCGAGCTGCCGCCGCTGTTGGTCGCCGCCCATGTGTTTGGGCGGATGCAGGTTGTCGATGGGATCGCCTTTCGGCTTGAGCCACGTGCCCTGATAGACGCTGGGCAAAAAGCCTGCCCCCCAGTTGGCGGCGGAGCCTTTTGGCAAGCCGCGGTCGAGCGGGTCGGACATGACGACGAAGGCGGGCAGGTTGCGGCTTTCGCTGCCCAACCCGTAGGTCACCCACGAGCCGACGCACGGCAGCCCCATGCGCGGCAGCCCGCAATTCATCATGAAGAGCGCCGGGCTGTGGTTGTTCGATTCGGTGTGGCCGGAGTGGATGAACGCCATCTTATCGGCGTGCTCGCCGAGCTTCGGGAAGATCGACGACACCATCTTGCCGCACTGCCCGCGCGGCGTGAAAGCAAAGGGCGATTTCATCAGCGGCCCGACCGCGTCGGCGAAAAATCCGGTCTGGTTGTCGAAGCCCTCCAGCGCCTTGCCGTCCATCTTCTCCAGCTCCGGTTTGTAATCCCAGGTATCGACCTGGCTGGGGCCGCCGTTGATGAATAGCCAGATCACCGACTTCGCCCGGCCGGGGAAGTGCGGCTTCTTGGGCGCCAGCGGATCGGCGGGAGCGGCGAGCAATCCTTCTTCGGCGAGAAGCCCGGCGAGGGCGACCGAGCCGAAGCCGGCGCCGGCGCGCTGGAGGAAATGGCGGCGGGAGAGGATCGGATCGTGGCTCATGGCAGGTAGGCGAATTCGTTGAGGCTAAAGACGACCTGGCATAGGTCGGCGAGGGCGAGGCGACGGGCGTTGCCGCCGCCGTAGGACTTCATCTGTGCTTCTACGAAGGCGGCATTCTCGCGCAGCTCGCCGTCATTCGGCGGCCGCCCGAGCGCGCGCCGATAGATCTCGCCGATGGCGTCTTCCAGCGTGCCGCCGCCGTCTGCCTTGGACGCCAGCGCGGCGGCGTAGCGGACGACCTGCGGGTGATTCATCAGCAGCAGCGCCTGCGGCGCGATCGTCGTGGTGGGGCGCTCGCCCTGGCTGACCAGCGGCTCGGGTTGGTCGAAGACCTGCATCATCGGGATAAGGCGGCTGCGTTTGACCATGAAATAGATGCTCCGGCGGCGGTGCCCCTCGTCGAGCGTGCCTTTGCCGAACATCGCCGGGTCGAGCTCGCCCGAGACCGCCAGCATCGAATCGCGGATCGCCTCCGCCTCGAGCCGCCGCGGCTCGAACCGCCAGAGCCAGCGGTTCTCCGGGTCCGCCGCCGCCTTGCCCGGATCCGGCGCGCTGCTTTGCCGGTAGACCGCGCTGCGCATGATCGCGCGATGCAGCGGCTTCAGCCGCCAGCCGCCTTCGATCAGTTTGGCGGCCAGATAGTCGAGCAGCTCCGGATGGGTCGGCACCTCGCCTTGCAAGCCGAAGTCATTGGGCGTCGCCACGATCCCGCGCCCGAAGTGGTGCTGCCATACGCGGTTGGCGATCACGCGGGCGAGCAGGTGCCCGGCTCCGCCGTCCGCGTCGGTGACCCAATTGGCGAGCGAGCGCCGGCGGTAGCTCGTGCGGCTTCCCTCCGGCGGCGCGACCTGCCAGGCGGCGGCGGATTTTCCCTCGGGCATCAGGACTTGCAGGAATCCTTGCGCGGCGACCTCGCCCTTCTGGTTCACGTCCCCGCGGGTGAGGATATAGGTTTCTTTATAGAAATGCGGGAAGCCCCTGCCGTCCGCATGGTGCGGGAGGTGGGGCAACCCCTCGCTGCTCACCATCACTTTCTCCATCGCGCGCGCCGGCTTTTGGGAATGCGAATCGCGCACCGCGGCGGCGAGCTTCTGCCACGCCGGATCGCTTTGCGCAAAGCAGCGGAGGAGCGGCTCCCGGTGCTCGGGCTTCAGGTCGTTGGCCGCCAGCGCGGCAAACGCGGCGGCGAGGTCCGCCGGCTGGCCGCCGCCTACCGCGACCGGCGCGGCAGGATCGCCGCTGACCGAGAGCCGCGGGCGCCCTATCGTGTGCTGGCCGTTGTTGGCAAATTTCATCTCGATGACCAGCGCGCCGCCGGAGGCGGGTTCCGCCAGTTCAAAGACCGCCGCCTGGTCCTTGCCGATCCCGCCGAAATCGACCGCCCAGCCGGTGCCGCGCGGGTCGCCATCGATGGCGCTGGCGACCGACAGGTTGCCCTCGTTCTGCTGGTGCGTCGCGCGCGGGTTCGCCAGCCGGATCGCCTTCCGCTCGCCGCCGCCGCTTTCCGCATGGGAGACGCGCAGGTCGCTGAGGGCGAAGTTGCCGTTGCCCGCCCGACCCGGTCCGCTGTGTTTGAAAGACGGATCGGCGAGCGCCTCGATACGCAGGAATCTGATCGGCGCGCCGCCCAGGTTCGCCGAAAACGTCAGCGTCTCGGCGGCGGGGTTGGAGCCGCCCAATAGCACTGAGCCATCGGGCTGGGGCGCGAGCGTTGCGCCGCCCGCCGACTTCGCCTCGGTGAAGGCGAGCACCTGCCACGGCGATTCGTCTTGCCCGCGCCGCGCGCCGCCCTTCAGCCAATGGCGGAACCGCGCCTGGAACGCCGCGCTTTCCTCGTAGGCGCGCTGCGCATCGACCGCCTCGGCATGGCCCGCCTCCCAGGCGGCGAGCTGCTTTTCGTAATCCTCCGCGCCGATGGCGGGCAGCTCGATCTCACTGCGGATCGTGGTGGTGAAGGTCGAGACGAGCCGATAGTAATCCTCCATCGGGATCGGGTCGAATTTGTGATCATGGCATCTGGCGCATCCGATGGTTAAGCCAAGCATCGCGGTCCCCATAGTCGCCGCCATGTCGTCGAGCTCGTCGTAGCGGGCGCTTTCGAATTCCTTTTCGGTGAGCTGGGTCGGAAAGACGCCGGCGCCCAGGAATCCGGTCGCCGCCATGGCGAGCGGATCGCCGGGCGCGAACTCGTCGCCCGCCAACTGCCAGCGGACGAATTGGTCGTAGGGCATGTCGGCGTTCAGCGCGCGGATGACGAAGTCTCGGTAGTGGAACGCATACGGGCGGTCGTAGTCTTGTTCGAAGCCGTGGCTTTCGGCGAATCGCGCGACGTCGAGCCAATGCCGCGCCCAGCGCTCGCCGTAGCTCGGGCTGCCCAGCAGTTCTTGGATCAAGGCGTCCACCGCCCGGTCGGCGTCGGCGTCAAAGGCGGCGGCGAAGGCGTCCACCGCCTCGGGTGCCGGCGGCATCCCGGTCAGGTCGAGGTAGGCGCGGCGGATGAAGGCGCGCGGCTCGGCGGCGGCGCTGGGTTGCAAATCCGCCTCGGCGAGCTTCGCGGCGACGAACCGGTCGAGGTCGGACTTCGCCCAGTCTCCGCCGGCTTCTGGTGGATCTGTTAGGCGGAGCGGCTGGAACGCCCAATAGCGGCGGTCGGTATCGGTCACCTGCATCGCCCTCGATCCGCCCGCCGCTTTCTCGGCAAGCGGCTGGTCGTAGGGCGCGCCCAGCGCGATCCACTCGGCGATCGCCGCGATGGTGGCGTCGTCGAGCTTCGGCTTCTTCGCCGGCATGGCCGGCTTTTCGCGGTGCTCGATGAGTTTGAGCAGCAGGCTCTCGCCCGGCTCGGCAAGGTCGACCGCCGGTCCGCTCTCGCCGCCCTCCAGCAAAAGCTCGCGCGAGCTGAGGTCGAAGTCGCCGCGCACCTTTTCGCCGCCGTGGCAGCGCAGGCAATGGTCTGCCAGCGACGCCCGCACCGAATTTTGAAACAGCGCGGTCCCCGCCTTCATCCGCGCTGCGTGGTCTGCGGGCAGCTCGGCGGGTGCCGCTGCGGCGGGGGAAGGCGCTGCCGCCATCGAAAAGACAGCGGCGGCTGCGGCGGCACGGGCGATAGCGATAGCGATGGCTTTAGCTTTGGCGATGGGCTTCGGGAGCGGCATGGATCGCACCACATGAATGTGACGGGCGCAATTTTTCGGCGGCGCGATCCGGCTCCGCGCTCACATCCGGTCCGCCTTCGGGACGTGCCGCCCGATCGAAAAGCTGCCGAGCAGGATGAGCGATCGGCGGAAAGGCGCTCTACGCCTTGCACCCCGATCTGCGCGGCCAGCCAGAAGCCGAGGAACGGAGCCGCCATCCCGCGCAGCCCGGTGGTAAACGTGTGCACCGACATGTATTCGGCGACGCGGTCGGCGGGCGCGAGCTTCGTCACCCACAGGCTCCACGCGATGTTCCCGCCGCCCATGGCGATGCCCTGCAGCGTGAACCCAGCGCGATCCAGCCGATCCCGTGCCCGTAGAAAATGCAGGCGAAGGCGGCGGCGAAGAGCAGGTTGAGCGTGATGCGGAGGAGGAAGAAATTGAGCCGGTCGAAGATGCGCCCCCACAGGTGGGTGGTGACCAGCTTGAGCGCCTGGGGCAGCGCGGCGGTCAGCAGGGCGACGCGCGATTCGCTGTAGTTCAGCCCGCCGTCCGGATTGGCGAGGTAATCGACCGAAAGCGCGAAGCACATGATGCAGCCGAGCCCGTTGAGCATCCACGCGATCAGCAGCGAGCGGAAAAGCCGGTCGTCGCGCACGTGCCCGAGCGCGCCGAGCGGCGTGAACTTCACCCGGGGCGGCGGCGCGCCGCCATCTCCCCACGGCATGAAGGCGAGCGCGACCGCGCAGAGCAGCGCCGCCGCGCCGAAGCAGGCCAGATCCACGGTAGTCGCCGAGGTTGCGCTCAACACCCAGCCGCCCGCCGCCGCGAAGCCGACCGCGCCGGATCGAGATGTGAACGAATTGGCGGCAGCTATTTCGCGGCGCTCGGTCGGATAGTTCTGCCGATAGATGTAGGTGATCAGCGGCGCCTGCAGCCTGCGGCAACTCTGCCGACCGCCACCCCGATCAAATAGAAGCCACGTGCCGACGAACCGAAGATCGCCGCCGCAAAGAAGCCCGCCGCCGACGCCGCGCAGAGGAGCGCCGAGAGCCGGGTCGGCGCCAGCCCGCGAGCGGAGATACGGCACCGTGAGCAGGCTGAGGACTTCAGCCGCTGACGGCGGCTTCTCCACCGCTCCTACTCGGCACGTTTGACCGCGATGAGCAGCGCGAAGGTCGCCCCGGCGGTGTCGAGCACGCCAAGGTTCGCCGCGCGCCCGAGGTCGAGCCGGAACGTCCGCCGGGTGGTCTGCGGGTCGGGGTCGTTCACGGGTGCGATTGGAGTCGGCGGAAGTCGATTCCAGGGATAGTTCTTAAAGCGAGCATCAGATTAAGAACTGTAGCCTCCCCGCGTTCGCAGCAACTCTGCGATTTTCCCGGGATCTATGCGCAAGTCCAAGATCGCGGTGATTATGATGCGAGATCCGGTGACGGAATAGAAGAGACCGAGGCGATGCCTTCCGGATCAAATGCGGCGCAGCCGCTCGTCTTCCAACCGGCGGACCCATTTCGGGAAACTGTCGGATTAGCGATATTGAAGAATCCAACGCCCGGAAAACCGAATCCTTTTTCGGAAGCAGGCGTGTCGAGAGCTTGAAAATCTTCGGCAGCCCCAGACAGCCAGATGATCTCTTTGATCACGGCTTGATGCGTTCCCTGAGTTCCTCCCACGAGATCCCGCTGCCGGGATCCAAAAAGAAAGCATCGAGCCTTTCCTCAAGGGCTTGGAGAATATCGTCGCTCAACTCGGGAAACCTACCGGTCTCTTTCGTCGTGCTCGACACCAATTCTCCAGCCAAGAGCATTTGCTCTTCTGGGTTGAGCTCTAACAAAGCGGGAAAGCGTTCGGCGATCATGGCCAACCATACGAGCGCGGCGCGGCATTGCAATCGCGGCTCCGATCCCGCCTTAGTTCGCAGGTGGTTGTCGCCAAGTTTCTGGAGCTGAAAGTATTGCTGCCTCCGGCGGCGGCTTGGGGTGAAACCGGTCCGCCCACTCGTGCAAGGTGTAGCCTTCGCCGATCCCGCCGATTTTATTCAGAAACTCGGCACAGCGCTCGCGCCAATCGGCGAGGACCGGCTGGCGGAACGGCTTGTCCGCGCTCTGCGGGAAGATCAGGTAAGTCACCTTCAGGTCGCTGACCGGCCGCCGATACGGGTTCGCCTTATCGTTGATCTCTTTGGCGATGCGCAGCGACGCCTCGCCCATCTTTTCGCGGGGTCCCGCGTCGCCGATGATCGCCGGGTAGACTTTGTCCTCATAAATCACAATCGCGGGTAGTCGCCGATAGCGGCGCCGAACTTCTATCTTCGACGCGTAGCCGTGGAGCGAGCGGCAGCACGATGAACGGATCGTGTTCGGCGATCAAAAAGCTGCGCGCCTTCAGGTCGCGGACCTGCGCCTCCAGCGTGCTGACCCTCGCCTTGAGGTCCGACGATTTCTTCGCCGCATACTCTTTCTTGGCTTGGGCAAGGCTAGTCTCGGAACCGGGAGAGGAGCGGGTTGGGCGTGTCGGCGGATCACAGCCGTGCTGGAGAACGCTTCATCCGATAACGGATGTCGTCCAGCTTCGCCATCCGGTCTCCGTCCGAGCCGTCCGAGACGACGTCCATCTCGCCCTGCATGAGCAGGACCGGCTGCTTTGAATCCGGATGCGTCAGCTCGAGGATCGTCTCGCAGTCGTAGAAGTTGTGGCGCGAGAGGACGCGGTTGAGCCGGGTGAGGTTAGTCTTCACCCTGGGCGACCTTCAGCTCGTAGAGCCGGTGGTATGAAGTTCGAGACCTTGGCGGTTTCCATCATCGGTTTCACTTTCGGCAGCGCTGCCTTGGGAGATGGTTCGGCCTTACCAGATCGTCGAGCGTCTGGTTGGGCTTGGGCACGCGGAGGTTCAGCTTAAACTCGACCGTAGTAGGCTTCCTTGTCCTCGCGTTCGGCGGACGCCAGCCCGCCTTCCTCCGCATTGAGTTCTGTCTTCAAGAGGATCTCGTTGTAGAACTCGGCGGCGTCTACGCTCTTGTAGGACACAAACTTATCGGGCAGGGGCGGCGGCTCGGGTTCGCCGGGCACGATCTGGACGACTTCTTTTTCGATGACGCGCTCGACGATCTTCCTCGCTGCCCTCCTGTGATGCCTTCACGATTTCGAGGCCGCGCGTTTTATTTGCTTGGCCAGGCGAGGACACGGCACCGAGATGAGGGCGACCAAGACGGTGAGGAGCAGGAGCTTGCCGCAGCCGCCGCCGCGGCGCTTCCGGTTGACGGCCGCCTCCAGCCGGTCGGCGGCGGCTTCCGCTCGGAGCGAGATTCCAGATGGGGTAAGGTCGGGCGATGAAAGGCGAGGTTCTCAGGGGTCCGCGTATGTTCCCGCATCGGGGCGGGGCGGTCAACCGCGCGCCTCGGCGCTCAAAGCGGGGCGGCGGCGAACAGCGCGGCGAACTCCGGCATCGTCCAGCGCGACCGGATTGAACTGCGCGGCCCACTGCGCCTCTACTCTCCTTCGCCAGCATCGGGATGTCGCCGGCACCGATCCCGTAGGCGCGCAGGTGCGCCGGCATGTGGGCGGCTTTGAGCAATTCGATGAGCCGCGCGGCGAGATCGCCGTCATAGAGGTCCGCATAAGTCGCCGCCGCCTCCGGGTCCGCCGCGTTTTGACGTAGAGACACGCTGACCGCCTTCGCTGTGGACGACGTCGGGCGCGGTGGTCAGCGGGTTGGCGCACGAGTGGGCGGCGCCGAGCATCGAGTTCTCGATCGCCGTGCCGGCATAGGCGGCGCCGAGCTGCATGCGGGCGCGCGCTTCGAGGTTCGACGGTTCGTTCAGGACGATCTCCAATGCGGAATCGAGCAGGCGGAAGGCGAGCTTCGCGTAGGAAGACGGAGGCGGGCGCAGGACCGCCGCCTCGACGGCGGGATCGCATCGATGCCGGTGTGCGCGGTCGCTCGTGCGCGGTTGGGTCAAGGTGAGGAGGATCGAGGATCGCGAAGCGGGCGGCGGCGCGCCAATGCCGCATACCATTCTTGCGGGTCACCGGATCGGCGATGAGCGCGAAGCTCTGGCATTCGCTGCCGGTGCCGGCGGTGGTCGGGATGGCGATGAGCGGCAGCATGTCGGCGTGCGCTTTGCCCACGCCCCAGTAGTCGCGCATCTGGCCGCCGTTAGTCAGGATGAAATTGCAGCCCTTGGCGGTGTCCATGCTGCTGCCGCCGCCCAGCCCGATGAGCAGATCCACGCCGCCCGCCTTCGCCGCCGCCACGCAGCGGGTACTACATCGTCGGTCGTCGGGTTCTCGTGGACCTCGGCGAAGACCGTCGCTCGATCCCGGCGTCTGCCAGCGAGGCGATCGCCGCTCGCAATGCCCCGTTTTGAGCAAGCCGGCGTCGGTCACGATCAGCGCGCGCCGCTTCTCCGACAAGCCGCCCGCCAACTCGCCGAGCCGCCCGATGGAGCCGTCGCCAAACACGATGCGGGTGCCCGGCGTGTGGGCGAAATTCACCACATCATCGGGCGCGCCAAATCCGGCGCAAATCTCGGCTGCATCAAGGGGGGCGGTCGTCATGGTCTAACAAAACGCCGCATACTGGAGGCACCTTGCAGACCGCGAAAGGGAATTTTGGAAGGCGCGCCGGGAGCCGCCTCCCGCGCCATCAGGGGATTCGCGCACGAACGGTGAAGAACCGCAGCCCCGGCGGCGGCTGGACGCCCTCGGAGGTCGTCGCGCCCGCCTCCTCGCCGGCGATCCCGCTTTGCTGCACGACCCACGGTCCGGCGGGCGATTCCGCACCGAGGATGTCGTAAACGCGGCGCGGGCTGCTCGCTCCAGATCAGGTGGACGCTGCCGTCGGCGCGCACCGTGGTCTGCGTGATCTCGAACCGGGACGCCGGATCGCGCGGGTCGGTGTCGGCGGCGAATTCCTCGGCGGCGCTCCGGCCGTCAAAGTCTCCGTCGCCCGCCGCGTCGCCCGGATCTTCCGGGTCAAGCTGGTGGAGCAGCTCCCAATCGCTGTCGATGCCGTCTTGGTCGAAGTCGCGGCGCGGCGCGAAGTCGGCGTCCGCCAGCGCGCTCCACTCGCCGCTGCCGCTGTCGAAGACACGCGCCTTGAGCGCCGCGCCGCCGGAGGCGAAGCCGAGCGCGACCGATTCGCCGCCGTAGGTCAGCGCGCTGGGGTGGGGCGCGCCGCCCGCCTGCCGCGGGTCGGTGCCGTCGAGCGAGTAGAGGATCGCGCCGCCCGCGTTTGGGTTGGCCATCGAAAACGAAAAGCCGGGGCCGTAGCCCGCGCCGGAGCCGAACGGCGTGACGGCGGGAGCCGCGAGCGCCGGATACAGCCCGGCGTCGCGATAGCGCTGGAGGGCGACGCCGTTGATCTGCGGCCAGTAGTTCTGCGCCATCCAATCGAGGTGCGGCAGCCAGTCGCCCTCGCGCGTGTGCGGCTGCGCCGGGCGCTGGTAGTCGCCCCAGCGTGCGGATTCGGCGACGATCGCCTTGTCGATCTCGGTGAGTCGCGCGTTCCAGCGGGCGAGGTTCGCCGTTTCGCTCAGCGCGCCACCGTTGAAGAGATGCCGGTGGACGCGGTCGCCGAAGCGCACGCGGAACCCGCATCTGCCGCAGCGCCGCATACGGATGCGCCACGGTGCTGGCGTTGTTGACCTCCGCGTAGATGACTGCCGCCTGACATGCGCTGGTAGAGCACGTTTTCGTTGTTCGAGATCTCCTGGTCCAGGTGAAGAACCGCCATGTCGTTACTGAGGTCGCCGCGCGCGCGACCGCCGCGTCGCCCACCAGTTGCGGCGCCGGGTCAGTCGTCCGCGCCGATGAAGATGTGCAGGAGAAGTAGTCGACCGCTGTCGAGGTCGATCAACGGCGGGAAGTCCGGGTTCGGCGTGCCGTCCGGATGGTTGCCCAGCGCGCGCTGGACGTTGGCGTCATCGGCGAACCCCTGCGACGCCATGCCGATCATCTGCGTCCAATACCCATCGTGCCCGCCTTCAGCTCCGCCCAGTCTACCACCGCGTCGTAGTCGTCCGGTTCGCCGCCGAAGTAATTGGCGCGGTTGTCGGCAGCTCGCAGGCGTTGTAGATGCCCCAGTAGATGCCGTTGAGGTAGAGGGTGGCAGTAGCGCCCGTGCGAGCCGGGCTGTCCCAGCGGCGACCTGGGTGTCGCGCTGCCCACTGGTCGCGCACATAGCTCGCCCACGGGCGCGCCCAGCGCTGGTAAAGCTCGCGGTTCAGCTCGAGCGGCACCGGATCCCATCGGGTGACCGGGAAGGTGTCGGTCGATCCGGCGCGCAGCGTGATGAGCGTAAACTCATCGGCGGGCGAACGGGGAAGAGCGGGAACTTCTGAGCGACGCGTCGCCGTAGCGCTCGCGCAGACACATTTTGAATCCATGCTTCGGCGTGAATCCCTTGTTGCGGCTGATGTTGCCGTGGATGCGCAACCCGAACTCGACCTGGAAGCCGGGTCCGCCTTGCGGGTCGAGCCATTCGCCGGAGGCGGCGCGCTCCCAGTTCTTGCCGCGCCCGCCGGAGTTCCGGTAGATGCCGTTGGCCCCCCACAGGTCGGCGGGCGGCGCGGTCACCATCAGGCTGGGCAGGTCCTCGAGCGCCTCGCGCAGCGAATAGCCGGGCAGGGCGTTCTCCGCGACGCGCGCATCCATGGTGAAGTCGGCGGGGTGGTTGCCGGGCCAGAGATCCGGCGCGGAATCCGGCTTCGCCTGCGCGGCGACGCCGTCGAGAAAGAGATAGGTGTGGGTGTCCACGTTGGTCGGTCCCAGCTCGCCCGCCGGATCGAAGGCGCGGGCGCGCAGCGGTGTGGTGGCAGCGACCGTGACGGCGAGCGGCGAGGCTCCCTGCGTCCCGTTGTCGGGCGTCGGCTCCGAGCCGTCGGTCGTGTAGGCGATCATCGCCCCGGGCGTCGCGCAGGTGATCGTCACCTCGACCGGCTCCTCGTAGAAGCCGCGGTCCGGCGCGAATTTCGTGTCGGCGACGAATCCGGTCACGCCACTGGCATTGGGCGCGCCCGGCGTGGGCGGCACCATCAGCCGGCCGTCGAGCCGCGCGCCGCTGAAAAGCTCGGCGCGGAGCAGGAACCCGCCGTCGCCCGCCGCCGCATTTAGCCCGTGGAAGGCGAGCACGTTCTGGCCGGACACTAACAGATCACTAAAGCCGGACAGGTCGATCGCCTCGGCGGCGAAGGCGGCGCTCGCCGGGCGGGATCCCAGCGCGGATCCGTCGAAGGCGAGGTCGCCCGCCGGGGCGTTGCGCCGCGCGACTTCGGTGCCGTTCAGATAGGCGGCAAACCCGTCGCTGTATTGCATGCGGAGCGAGAGCAGCGCATGCGCCGAGGGATCGTCGATGGCGAACGGGATGCGGACGAAAGCCGAGGCATTCGCGCCGCGCATCGCCCCGAGGTCGGTGTCGAAATACGCCGCCGCCGAGCGCGCGCCCAGCGGCGAGGCACCGGCGGCGATCGCCTCGATGGCGGCGGCGTCCAGCGCGCCGTCGAACATCGCAAAGTCGTCGATGGTCCCGCGGTAGCCGACCGTCCCGGCCGCGTTTTCCGCGCCGAGGTAGAACTCGCGGAAGACGGTGAGCGGCGCCGAGTTTTCGCCGTCGGTCAGCAGCACGCCATTTTGCCAGATTTGCTTGAGGTCGCCGTCTTTGACGAAGGCATAGTGGTTCCAAGCGCCGCGCCAGTTCTGAGGGTCGGGGTCGTTGATGAAGATGCGGTGCAAGCCGAGGTCGCAGCAGCCGCCGGAGTCAAAATAGATCGTCGAATCGCTCCACGGCAGGTGGGCGTCCAGCGCGCGAAACGAGGAGCCGATCTCGGGTCGCGCCATGAAGATGTAGTTGGCGGCCGGCTGCTGCGGGGCGCCGTAGCACCAGAGCGTCAGCGTGATCCCGTTGGCGCGCTCGATGGCATCGAAGGCTCCGAGCGCGGCGGTCGCGAGGTCCACCGATCCGTTGCCGGGGAAGTCGAGGGCGCGGTCGCCAGCGTTGCCGGTGCGGCCTCCGCCGTCCGCGGTGTAGGTCGCGTTGCGGATCAAGCCGCCGTTGCCGTTGCCCGACCGGTCGGCGGCGACCGCCGGATCGGTGGCGTCGTTGAAATCAAACCACGCGAGCGGACCGAACCCGCCCGGCGCATCGGCAGCCTCGTAGCCCAGCGCGGCGGTGCCGCCCTGCCACGCCGCGTCGTCGAACCCGACCGCCGCCCAGCCGGGGATCTCGCCCGCCGGAATGACGAATCGCGAGGCGGCGTCGGCGGCGACCAGCGGCGTGTCGCGAAAGCGCTGCCCGGTGCCGGTCGAGATGTTGGTCTCCTGTTCGCCGTAGGTCCAGTCGCTCGCCACCGCCGCGCCGTCCGGCCAGACCAGCGCGAGGTAGCCGCCGTCGGCGTCGAGCTTGAAATTCGCATGCAATTCCTGGCCGGGGAAGGCGCGGTCTTTGTCGGAGGCGAAGACGATCAGCGATTCGCCGGGGGCGAGCGTGGTCGCGGGCAATCGCCAGCGCGTCAGGTCCGCCGCGTCATCGGTCAAAAACCAGCCGCCCAGGTTCGCGGTGACCGCGCCGATGTTGGTGATCTCGATCCAATCCGGCGAATCGCCGTCGGCATCCTCCAGCCCGCCTTTGTTCGAGGCGAGGAATTCGGTGATGGCGAGGCGCGGCGCGGGCAGCGCCGGATCGATGGTCACCGACCATGCCGTGGCCGGCAAGGCGTTGCCGAACCGGTCCACGATCTGGTTGTTTGCCGCGAACGCGACCGACGCCGCGCCTTCCGCCGCCGGATCGAAGGCGAAAATATAATAGCGGTCCGTGACGGGCTGCATCGCGGTGGCAGGCTCGCCATTGACCAAGAGATCGCTGACCTCCACGCCCGAGACGGGTTCGCTGAAGATCACTTCGACGGAGCGAAGCTCTCGCGCGAAGGCACCGTCGCCGGGGCTCGCCCACTCGACGGCGGGCGGTTCAGGGTCGTAGGGCGAACCGAAGACTTCGAGTTCGGTGAACGAAAGGTGGACGTTGGCGGTCGTTTCGATGCGCACATAGCGTACCGGTCACGGTGCCGGGCAAATCATGGGTGATGTCGAATTGGCGCCCGCCGTTGACCAGCGTTTCGCGAGCGACGGCGAGATCGGTGTCGTAGACCGTCGCGCCGCCTTCGTCGCGGATCGTCAGCCGCACCGATGCGGTGTTGGTGTGGTCGGTGCGGTTGTAGTAAATGAGGTAATCGATGACTTCGTCGGCTCCGAGATCGGCTTCCCAGAATTTGCCAACGCCTGTGGAATCGCTGTGCCAGATCGGGCGCCCGACGATCGCGTAGTCGCCGCCGAGGTCGCCGTCGTTGCCATGCGCGGCGGGCGTGTCGAACCGGTCGCCGCTGGTCGCCGCCGGTTTGCTCAACGCGAGGTTGTCCGGCACGGGCGTCGCGGATCCCCAGATTTCGAGTTCGGCGAAGGTGAGGAACTCCGGGTCGGCGTCGATTTTTTCGAGGCGGACGCGTTGCCCGCGCACGCCGCGGAGCGCGGAGGTGCCCCACGGGTTTGCGGCGGCGTTGGCGGGCAGGAAATCCCGCGTCCACACCGCTGCGCCGCCGCTATCGAATACGGTGAGCCGCACGTTTTCAAACGTGCCCTGCAAGACATCGGTGCGCGGCCACGCCATGGCCCGGTCCAGATAATACATCGCGCCCAGATCGACCTCGACGAACAAAATGGTGTCGCCCGGCGCGGAATGCCAGACCGACCCGCTGTTGTGGAAATGCCCGTCGCGGTTCCCGTCGATCAAATCAGAGGCGACAGACGCGTATCCCTCTGATGAGGCGGTCGCGGATCCGTTGAGCGCGAGGTTCTCGATGATCGGCGATGCGCGGAGCGGCGCGGCAGCGGGGAGCGCGCCGATCGCGAGGGCAATCGCGAGGTATTCCTTGATTGGGGGCATGGCCCACCATAGCGAAATGAAGCCGCCGGAGGAAAGCGAATTCCGCAGGCGCCCCCGGCTTCAGACGACCTACCGGTCGCCGCGCAGCAGCCGGTCTTTGACCAATCGGTCGAGGTCGGCGGGATGGAGTTTGAAGAACTCGCGCAGGTGGTCGAGCGAGAGGTATTCGGCGACCTCGGCGAGGGTGGGGGCCTTCTTGGAGAACGGGACCTTGTGCTTGGCGTAGTCGTTGAGCTTCGCCTGATCGTAGCGGGCGAACGATTTGTAGAAATCGATGACTTTCTCCTCGCCGAACTGATCGACGAGGTATTCGACGACCTCGCCGGCGTAGATGTAGCGCGCCTTGACCACGGCGGCGTCCTTGTCCGCCAAGCCGAGGTGGTTCAAGCCGCTGAGGCCTTCGAGGGCGATCTGGTTGAGCGCGCCGGAGGCGACCAGCGCCTGCCGCGCCTTCGGGTGGTTCTGCCGCGCTGAAGTGGACCGCCATGCCCTCGACGACCCAGACCGGCGTGAACGGCCGCGTGTATTCCGAGAGCGCGAGGTGGATCAGCTCGTGGGTGATCGTCATCTGGCGGTCCGCCTCCCCCCAGAACCGCTGCCGGTTGAGGAAGCTCGCGTCATTGATATACATCGCCCGCTGGCGGCACGATGTCGCCGCCCTCCATCTTATAGACCGATGAAGCCGCGCCGCCGAACCGCGCCGCCGCCGGGCTGGTCAGCAAGCCGAACTGTTCGGGCAGGTCGATGAAGAACGCGGCGTAGCGTTCGGCGAGCGGCAGCTTGCGGCGTTCGGCGAGCTGGTAGGCGACTTCCGCCTGGGCGGCGGCGGGATCGATTTTCTCGGACGAGATGCTGTTCTTCCGGTAGAAGATCAGGAAGTGGTCCGTCTGCCGCACGCCGGTGTAGCCGAGCGTCCAAAACGGGGGCTGGCGCGTGAACGTGAAGCCGGTGATCGCCTACCGCCGCCCATCCTCGGGCACGAAGTCGGCGCAGGCTGGCGCGGAACTGGTTGTCCTCCGGCAGACCTTTGATGTGATAGGTCATGGTGACTTCGACGTTGCGCGCCGCGCCGCCGGTCGTCGGGTCGATCGCCTGATCGCGCACGACCTCGAACCGGATATCTTCGACGGGCACCCACTCCATCGTGTCGAGGAAATGCGACATCTCGCGCCGGGCGGTGCCGAATCTGGCGAGGTAATCGCCGCGCTGGCCGGCGGCGAGGCGGCGCGCCTGCCGGTCGAGGAATGCCTGGATCTTGGCGAAGGCGGCATCGTCTTTGACCTGCGGCCTCGTCCAGCTCGGCGGCTCCCTCCTGCTCGCTGGTCTCGATCTTGTAGGCGCCTCCGCATGATCCCACCGCAGCAGATCCCGCCGTAGGTGGGGAAGTAAATTGATGTCGTGCGCGGCGGGGGTGCGGCAGCGGAAACGTGATCCGCCCCGGGTAGTCGGCTCGGACGCCACGGCTTGTCTGCGGGCAGGATGCCTTTACCAGCTTAACGGTTGTCACCTCGCTCGGGCTGACGACGTTGCCGAACCCATCGACGAACTTGGCGTCCCTGCCGGTGACCGGCGACTGCGCGGAGATCGTGTTCCGCGTCCGGTTCAGGAAGGCGACGTCGAAATGGATCGCCCCCGGCGCGATCTCGATCTGCCGGACGGCGAGCGGGATGAGGGCGAGCTGCTCGTGCGCGCTGCGCATCTCGGTGTTGACCAGGATCGTGCGCGCCTTGCCCGCCGCCACGATCGGCTTGAACGCCGCCGCCTTGTCGAGCTCGAACCCGATCGGCCCGAACCCGGCGACCAGCAGCTCCAGCTTCGACCCCGCCGGCTTTGAAAACGTTACCGTCCCGGCGTTGGCGGAGCCGGGTTTGAGCCCGCCGGGCGGCACGATGGCGGTCAGGTTGGCGGCGAACGCCTTCGGCTGGATCGAGCGCGCCTGCCCGTCGGCGGAGAGGCGAAAGTCCGACTCGGAGAGCAATCCGTAGGCTTCCGCCGCCTTGTCGCCCATGTTGCGAAACCCGATCTGCAAGCGCAGCAGGTCTCCGGATTCCTCCGCCGTGTAAACCGCGAGGATCATGTCTCGCAGCTCGGGATTGGTCGGTCCGATCGCCTTCTTCACCAGATAGTGCGCATCCTCCGCCCGCAGCGGCGTGGCGGCGACGATTAGGGCGAGCGCGGCGGTCGCGAGGCGGGCTAGGGGCGTGATGGTCACCGCCCACCGTTACCCGATCCGGCGCGGTCCTCAAACGCTCTTGGCGGCCGGGGAGGTTCGATCATCGTGGTTGTTGATACGCCAATCGCATGATAGCTTCAACCATGACCGCTAGGCTTGCAGAGAAGCACCTATTCACGCCTGCCGAGTATTTTGAACTCGAGCAATCCGCCGGCTATCAAAGCGAATACTTTGAAGGGGAGATTTTTGCGATGGCTGGCGGATCTGCGGTGCATTCCCTGATCGCCCTCAATATCGGCGGCGAATTGCGGTCGGCGCTCAAGGGGCGGAAATGCCGCGCCTATGGCAGCGACCTGATGGTGGCGATCCGGGCGACCACACTGCGCACCTACCCCGATGTCTCGGTCGTCTGCGGCGATCTGCAAACCGATGCGGAAACGCCCAACGCGGTGACCAACCCGACGACCATCGTCGAGGTCCTCTCGGATTCGACCGAGACATGGGACCGGGGCAAGAAATTCCAGAGCTACAGGAAGCTGGAGAGCCTCCGCGAATACATCCTCGTCTCGCAGAAGGAGCCGCGCGTCGAATGGTTCCACCGCAAGGACAACGGCGACTGGGCGATCGGCATGGTCGAAGGCATCGGCTCCGACTTCACCTTCCCCGAACTAGGCGTGACCGTCCCGCTGGCGGAAATCTATGCGGGCGTGGAATTTGAGGGGGGCGAGGCGTAGCTGGCACCGATTGTCAGCGGTCGGATTGGTGGTAGGTTTTGCCATGACAGCAAAGCTTGCCGAACAGCGCTTTTTTCGCTCGCAGAATACTGCGAACGCGAACGTGCCGCCGACTCAAAGAGCGAATTTTTTCAGGGGGAGATTTTTGCGATGGCTGGTGGGACGATCAATCACTCGAGGATCTCCGGCCGGGTCTATGCGGCATTGCAGCAGCGGTTGGAAGGGCGGCGTTGCGAGGCGTTTAATAGCGACTTGATGGTGGTGATTCCGGCGGCTTCCCTCGGCACCTACCCCGATGTCTCGGTCGTCTGCGGCGATCTGCAAACCGATGCGGAAACGCCCAACGCGGTGACCAATCCGACGACCATCGTCGAGGTCCTCTCGGATTCGACCGAGACGTGGGACCGGGGCAAGAAATTCCAGAGCTACATGAAGCTGGAGAGCCTCCGCGAATACATCCTCGTCTCGCAGAAGGAGCCGCGCGTCGAATGGTTCCACCGCAAGGACAACGGCGACTGGGCGATCGGGATGGTCGAAGGCATCGGCTCCGACTTCACCTTCCCCGAACTAGGCTCACCGTCCCGCTGGCGGAAATCTATGCGGGCGTGGAATTTGAGGGGGGCGGCGAGCGCAGTGATGCGCCTTGGGTCAGGAGGGCAAATTGCACGCCGCGCCCGGATCCTTTTTGCAGAGAAGGCTTGCCACTTTTGCCGGAATCGGTAACACAGCGGCTGCGAAGGACCAATTCGCCCCGCTGCGATGAACTACCAAAAAGACACTCGGACGATCTCGCCCTGCCTAATCACGCTTATCGGCGCGCTGCTCGCTGGCGTCCCGCTGGGGGATGCTGCGCCGGGGGAACTCGATTTGGGATTCGGCGGCGGCACCGGCGTGGTGGTCACCGATTTTTCGGGCGGAAATGACACCGGTCTCGCCATCGCCGTCCAGCCCGATGGCAAGATCTTGATGGTGGGGGATACGACCAGCGGGAGCGGCGATTTCGCGATTGCCCGCTACCTGCCGGATGGCGATCCGGACACGGCCTTCGGCGCGGGCGGCACCGGGCGGCGGGTGGTGGACATCGGGCTTTTCGACGCGGCCGTGGCGGTCCAGCCGCTGGTCGGCGGAAAGATCCTCGTCGGCGGAGCCGGGTTGGTGCAACCGCGCGGCGACCGCGACTTCGTCGTCGCGAGGCTGCTCGCCGACGGCACGCTCGACGCGGCGTTCGGCGTGGACGGGCTGGCGATCACCGATGTCGATAACGAAGGGTTCAACGAAACGGTCAACGCGATGGCGGTGCAGCCCGATGGCAAGATCATCCTCGGCGGCGATGCGGCAGACGGCTTCACGCTCGTCCGCTACCACGCGTCGGGCGCGGTCGATACCGGCTTTGGCGAAAGCGGCGTGGTCCGGACTTTGATCGGCTCAAAGGGCAGCGGGGTTGTGCACAGCCTGTCGCTCCAGGCGGACGGCCGGATCCTCGCCTCTGGCGATACCTTGATCGGCAACGTGCAGACCTTCGCGGTCACCCGCTATCTGGCCGACGGCTCGCTCGACCCCACGTTCGGCACCGGCGGCATCCTGACCGCTGAATTTGCCGCGCGGGCGCGGAGCGTCGTCGCCCAGCCGGACGGAGCCATCTTTCTGGCGGGGTCCACCTCGGGCAACTTCTTCGTCTTCCGCCTCTTGCCGAATGGCGCTCCCGACCCCGCCTTCGGGACCGGAGGCGCGTCGGTGGTCGATTTCCTCGGGCTGGATACCTGCACCTCGGTCCTCGTCGATCCCGGCGGCAAGATCATCCTTTCCGGAACAAGCCTGCGGAGCAACCGGAATTCGATCGCCGTCGCCCGGCTGACACCCGCTGGCGCGCTCGACCCGACCTTTGCCAATGTTGGCGCGCTCGTCACGCCGGTGGGCAGCACCGATGCGGTGGGCAACGCCGCCGCCCTGCAATCGGACGGCAAGCTCCTCATCGCCGGCACCTATGGCGTCGGCGTCGTCCGGGATCTGCTCGCGCTCCGCTACGATGGCGATCCCGCGCCGCCCCGCGACATCGAAGGTTGGCGCCAGTTCTATTTCGGATCGCCGCTCAACGCCGGGGACGGTGCCGACTTCTTCGATTTCGACCGCGACGGGATCATCAATTTCCTCGAGTTCGCCTTCCGCCTCAACCCGACCAAAAACAGCGCCGGCCAACTGCCCGCCGCCTTCCGCGAGGGCACCGCGCTGACCATCGCCTTCCCCGATCCCGGCGTCGATGGCGTCCGCTACGGAGCGCAGTGGAGCCAGACGATGGGCGCGGCCTCCGGCGAGTGGACCGATCTCGATCCCGAATCCGACCGCGCGATCCACGTCTTCTCCGCGCCCGCCGATTCGGCGCTGGAACTCTTCCTGCGGCTCACCGCCACGCCGGTCGCGGCACCCTGAGCCGCCTGCGCCCGATCCGCGTCACTCGGCGGAAAGCCGGTAGCCTTTGCCGGGGACGGTGTGGATGAACTGCGGATGCGCCGCGTCGGTTTCCAGCTTCGCCCGGAGCTTCGCGATGTGGTTATCGACCGTCCGCGTGGTGGGAAATGCCCCGTAGCCCCAGGCGGCGTCGAGGAAGTCCTCCCGCGTCACCACCGCGCCGCGCGCCTCGGCCAGCAGCCGGAGCATGGCGAATTCCTTGGGCGTGAGATGCAGCTTCCGCCTCCCGCGTGCCGCCTCCATGCGCGTGAAATCAATGGTCGCCGACCCGATGGCGACTTTTTCGACCGGCTCGTTTCGCTGGCGGCGGCGGAGTAGCGCGCGCACCCGCGCGAGCAGTTCGGCGGAGCTAAACGGCTTGGGCAAATAATCGTCCGCCCCGGCGTCTAGCCCGGCGACCCGGTCGGTGATCTGCCCCCGCGCCGTCAGCATCAGGATCGGCGCGTTCGCCCCGGCTTTGCGCAGCGCCTTGCAGACTGAAAAGCCGTCCACCTTCGGCATCATCACATCGAGCAAAATGAGATCCGGCTTCTCGCGGAGCGCCCGGTTGAGCGCCTGCGCGCCGTCGTTCGCCGCGATCGTGCGGTAGCCTTCCGCCTCCAGCAGGTCGGTCAAAGCGGTGCGCATGGCGGGTTCGTCTTCGGCGATCAGGAGGCGCATTAAGCGGTCGGATTCATGTTCATTTACTTGGCTTAGGCTCCGGCGATGGTGAAGCCGATCTCGTTGCCGCTGTCCAGCGGATTGGCGAAGGCGGCGCCGCCGTGGAGTTCGGCGATGCGTTGGACGAGGCTCAGCCCGATGCCCACGCCTTGGGTTTCGCGGGTCAGCTCCGAGCCGCGCCGGTAGAACCGCTCGAAGATCCGGGCGCGCTCGGCCGCCGGGATCGGATCGCCGCCGTCTGCGACGGTGAACCGGACGCCGCCTCCCGCGAGCGGCTGGGCGCGGACGGCCACCGGCTGGTCGGGCGGGCCGTATTTCACAGCGTTGTCGATCAGGTTGACCAAGGCGCGGGTCACCCAGCGCGCATCCATCTTCGCGGCGAGTTCGCCGCCTTGCTCGCCGGCGTCCTCGAATTCGATTTCGATCCCGCGTTGGGCGGCGACCGGGCGCATCAGATCCGCCGCCGCGCGGGCTGCTGCCCCCGCATCGCACTCCTCGATCTCGAACGCTTCGCGCCCCGACTCGAGCCGCGAGAACGCGAGCACGTTTTCGACGAGCGACCCGAGCCGGGCGCACTCCCCGGCGATTAGCCGCGCATACTCGCGCCCTTTGTCCTCGCCCGCCGCGCGACCGGATGCGAGCGACTCCGCCATCAACTGGATGGAGGCGATGGGCGCGCGCAACTCGTGGGAGACCGACGAGGCGAAGTTGTCCTTCATCGCGGCGAGCGCGACCTGTTGTTTGAAGGCTCGCCACGAGGCGAGCCATCCGGCTCCCGCCGCCGCCGCTGCCGCGCCGATGACCAGCGCCACCCGCCGGGTCCGCGACCGCTGCGGCGCGAAAAGCGCCTTCTCGTCGCTCAGGACGATCTCGGCGCGCAGAGGCGCCTCGGGGTGCTGGTATGCGGCGAGCACCGGCGCGTGGCGCGGCTCTGTTTCGCCGCCGGATTCTTGGTAGATATAGCGGTAAACATCTTGCGGCTGATCGTAGTAGGCGGCGAGGTCGTCGCCGAACCAGATGCGGAAGCCCGCGTAGTTCGGGAGCGGGAAATTTCCGTAGGCGGCGTGGAGCGCCGCGCGGAGCGGCTCGCGTTCGGCAGCGTAGGAGGAAAGTCGAGGTCCCTTGGGATCAGTCGCTTTGCCGGTGTTATCGCCCTGACTCGTCTCCCACCCACGGTGGGTCGAGGCATACTGTGACTGTTCCGCTCGATCCAAGTGAAGACGCCGTCTTTTGAGAAGGCTATCGGCTTCTCCGGCGGCGAAAGCGGCGGCGAGATCACCGTGCTTGTGGCGAAAGCCTGCCACCAAATCGCAAGATTCCGTAGAGTCTCCCAGTTCTGGGCATAGATCGATTCCTGCGCGTCGAGTTGCGCGTCACGCGGAACAGGCGTTCAGGAGAATGGCGGATCGATGGTGCCTCGCTTCCGATGCAAACTGCGTCAGCCCAACGGGTTCGATTTCTTCGGCGGGAAGCCCCTGCCTCGCGCCCCGCCGACAGCGCCAGCCAAGCCGCCAGCGGGGCGACCGGCAAGCCCGCCGCGGTCCGCGCGTTGCCCGCCCTCCTCGGCGAGCGCCGCCGCCGCCTCGCTGCGTTCGGCGGGTGGCATGTCCGCGTCGCGCAGTGCCGGCGAGTTCCGCCGCCTCGGATCGAGGCAACGTGGCGGCCGGGATCTCGTCGCCGCCCGCGAGATCCACCGGATTTCCTCGACATCGATGTACCGCACCGTCAAAGGGTCTGCCGATCTGGGTGATGCTGGCTCCCGCGTAGAAAAGCACATCTTCCCGCGCCCGCGCCCGCGCCTCATCCATCGCCGCCAGCCGGTCGAGCCGGAGCTGCCAAAACCCCCAGCCCAGCCAGCAGCCCAACTGGCAGCAGGATCAAAGCGCCGCGCCAGGCAAAGCTCGGCGGCTCATTCTCAGGGTGCCCGCTCAGCCAAATTCGCTAGTTACTTTTCGACGGGGAAGGACTGGTTCTCCGTAAGGCACGTTTCTTGAATTTGAAGGTATCCCTTCCTGAACAATTTCCACGGGTGCGATTCCGCCCCACTCCGATTTGAGTATTCCTTCCTTTCTATCTCTAACACCTCCCTCTCTCCTTCTTCGTTCGGGGCTAACGCACCCCCTGCAAATAGGTTTCCACGCTTACGGTGGCGGGTTCGGTTTTCAAATTGATGGTCGCCCTTGATCGCATAATTTGAAATGATTCATCTGGGCGTTGTTCCCAAATGATCGGTTTAGTATTGCGTTGATAGGTTCTCCATCCCTTGCCATCATTAAGACGACCTCCCTCTGCAAGTGATGGTCAAGAAGAGCGGTTTCCCTATGGTTGAAGCCGGAAGCCACCCCTTCGCGCGATGGCTTAAACTCGACAAAGTCAATAAGCATGGGCGGGATCGGCGTCGCCGCCTTGGCTCTGGATGATCTTTGTGGAGATCGAAGGTCAGGGCTGGTCTCGCCTTCGCGCCAGACGGACCTCAGAAAGTCCAGGTCGCCGATAGGCTTTGCGCCGAGCAGTTGCAAAAGCGTGATGCCGCCATCCGGCAGGCTATTCGCGTCTATCTCAAATGAAGGGTCCCCGAAAGAAATAGAGGGGTGCCCGAACGAATATTTCCGGAGCGAATCGAGCCGCGGCGAACCTCGGGCGAAAATAGGCAGCCCTGAATAGTTCGGCGCGCAATTCATCCAGTTTAGGCGAATAGGTTTTGGCGGGGGTAGTTGGGCGGATGTCGAGGTAGGCGAACCTATTTCCGTGGTGGGCTTTGCCCATCTCCCACAATTGGCTCGCGAGAGATCCAATATCACTTTTGCAGGCAAGCATCAACGGTGTCGTTCCGGTCTTATCGGCGACATCTAGGTCAGCGCCTGTTTGCGCGAGTTAGAGCCGCTTGGAGAACAATATCTTATCGTCGTCGCTTTTCATTTCTGAGGGTGTTATGAGGATCGGCGTATTCCCTTCATGGTCGATCGCATTCAAATCCGCGCCTGCCTTGATGAGGGCGTCGACAACCTCTGTGCCGCCCTCGGGGCTATCCATCGCTAGGTGAAGGGCGGTGCGCCCGGACGCATCGGGAACGTTCGGATCTGCCCCGGCGGCGATATCATGGCGCTGACTTCCTCGGTAAGCCCGCGCGGCGGGCAATTGTGGAGCGCCGTCATCCCTTCGCCATTTCGCCGGTTGAAGTCGAAGCCTGACTCCACGAAAACACGCGGAGATAGTCCTCAGCGGATTCCTGACCGCGCCCCTCAAAATTGAACCTGGATCAGGAACTTGTCGTAGGCGTTCAAAGCATAGGCGTCTGCGGCAGCTTCGAGCAGCACTTTGGCGAGGAAACGCCGGACTCGACGAAACATGTAGCGGGCGCGATTTATCCCGATTTGATGCGGCTTCGATGGCTCCGCCGCGATCAGGGCGGCGATGATCTGGTCCTCGTCTCTTTTTCGTCGATCCTATGGAGCGGTGTGCTGCTGCCGCTGGCGTCCTGAATGTTCGGGTCGGCTCCCGCCGCCAGTAAAACGGAGGTCATCCCGAGGCTTGCTTCATGAAGGCGGGCCGCGCCCGGAGGGTAGATCCCGGCTTTATCGGGTAGCCTGACATTCGGGTCCGCCCCGGCGGCGAGCAGCATCTTAGTAGGTTTAGGATCGGCGTAAAAAAGCGGCGTCCTGCCGCTGAGGTCTTTGGCGTCCACCTCGATCGCGGGAGCGGCGGGCAACTCTTTGACGATGGCGGGCTGGCGGTTTTTGACCGCGATGTGGAGCGGCGTGAGCTTGCCGCGCCCGGTGGACTCGTTCACACAAACCACCCGCCGTCGATCACCTGCTTGATCTGATCCGCATCGTCATTCCATACGGCGAAAAAGATCGCATGACCGTCCGGTCTCGGTTTTGCCCCGTGGGCGAGCAGCAGGTCGATCATCGCGGGGGAAATTTCGATACAAGGCGACATCGAGCGGGCGGCGATCCCAATCGGCGCTCAGGAATTCAGGTTTTTATCCAGTCCTCCTCCGGGACTGAATGTTGCCCCACGCTCTTGACTACCCCGTCCCATTTTGGGGGCGACTTGACCGGGAGGATCGAAGCGAAGCTGGGCGTTCACCTCGGCTCCCGCCTCGATCAGCAGTTTTGCCATCGCGATATTTCCCCTCGTAGGCGGCGACATGCAGGGCGTCGACGACCGGGCCACGGCGGCGAGCAGCGACTTGGCGGCTTCCGATCGCCGCATGGATCGCCTCGGTGAACGGCACGGCGTTGCCCGCGCCGCCCGGTGCCGCGCCGTGGTCGAGCAGGAAGCGGAGCGAATTCAGGTATCCAAGCCCGGCGGCGGCGCAAGCGGCAGCCCGCCCTCCCATCTTTCGTCTAGGGTGTTGAGGCGGTCGGGCTTTGGGCGAGCTTTTCGAGTTCCGGCGAGCAGCACCGCGTCCTTCGCCGCCACGCCGAATCGACGTTGCCGCGCCGCCTGCCACTGTTTCCCGGATCGCGGCAAGAGGCGTTGGGCGGCGACCTCGGCGAGGGCGGACTGGTCGGCGAATTCGCGCAACACTCGCTCATAGAGCGCGGCGACCTCCGGCGGCATCACCTCGTCCGGCGCGCGGTTCCGCAGGATCTCGGCGAGCCGGAGTGCGGCGGCCGCCCCGTAGCGCCGGTCGGCATCGAACCGGGCGAGCGCAGCGCGGTAGGCGGCCTCCGCCTTGGCGGCATCGCCCTCCGCCTCTTCGGCGAACAAGCCTTCCTTGAGCAACCGCGCGATCGCCGGGTCGGCGGATTCGTCCGACTGGGCGGCGGCGGGCAAAGCGATCCCGATCCCGGCGGCGAGGATCAACACAATCTGGGGGCGGTGAAGTTTCATGGTCATGCAAGGATTAGACCATGGCGCGGGCGATTTGATGTCATCAAATTGTCTCTTTTTCGCGCCGATTTTTTCGTTCGCCTCACCGAGGCGCAGGGAGATGTGCGGCGGCGGCGGCCGGGCGAACCGGGCTTGAAGCGTGAGCCGGGATGCGCGTAGGATGCGCCGATGTTCTCCCGCCTTTCCCCGCCTGCGACCGCCCTGCTCGCCGCTGCCGTTTTGCTCGGTGCGGCGGCGATGATGGTTGGATGCTCCGATGATCCGCCGCCGAAGCCGCCGCCGGGCGCGGGGGCTGCTGCTGCCGAGCCGCAGGGCGCGGGTGCCGGGGAGGGGGCTGCGGTGCGGGCGCGGCAGGCGCGCGAGGCGTCCGCCCAGTTTTTGCTCGCCCGCCGCCGGGCGCAGCGCGAGCGCGCCGCCGACCCGGATGCCGCGCCGAAGGCCGCGCCGCTGAGCGAGGTGCCGCGCGCGCTGGCCGATGCCGCCGCCGCGCTGTCCGAGGCGGACCTCGCCGCGATGGTGCCGGACCAATCGCCGGGCATCGCGGTCGCTTGCCCGGCGGAGGCGATCTACCACGGCCCGCGCAACGAGGGCTGGCGCTGGGACCCGGCGAACCCGGACGCGGTCACCTGCGCGCACTGCGGCACCGCCTTCCCGAACGCCGAATTCCCGACCGATGCGTCCGCCATCTTCCGGAATTTCGCCGGCGAGGAAGTGCCGGTGAACTATCACGCGGGGAAGGAGGCGGCGGGCTTGCCTGCGGCGAACCCGAACCCGGAGCGTTATTTTCTCAACGCGGTGATCGACGACAAAAAATACGCGTGGTGCCTGGAGGCGGCGACCGCCTTGGGCACCGCCTATCGGGCGACGGGCGAGGCGCGCTACGGCACGGCGCTGGCGCGGCTGCTCGATGGCTTGTCGCAGCGCTACAAGCGATTCATCGTCCACGGCGGCGGCGCGGAAGGGCACTATGTCTCGACCGGCGGACCGTTCCTGCGCGGCGGCCGGCAAGGCGGGCGCGAGGGCGAGGACATGCCGTATGAATGGGGCGACGGGCGGCTCGTCGGGGCGTGGCAGCGCGAGGTCGAGCCTCGCCTCATCGCGGCGTATGCGGCGATCAAAGGCAGCCGCCCGCTGGAGGATCTCACGGATGAACGCGGCGCGGATATCGGGCTGGGGATCGAGAAAAACCTGATCCGCGCGATGGTCGATTTCGTCCTGCTCGTGCCGTGGGCGGAACACACCGGGCACGCCGAGCCGGTCTATGTCGCCCCGATCGCCGAGGCGGCGCTCGCCGTGGGCGAACCCACCTACGCGCACTTCGCCCACCGCTATGTCACCGAGATTTTCAAAGCCTACGGACCGGGGCGCAGCGTCGAGGGCTTCAGCCGCGACCTGATCCATCCGGCCGGCGCGGCGGCGCATTACGACTTCATCGCCGCGGTCCAGGCGGCCGCCAAGCCGCTGGCCGGCTACTCCGATCCGGACGGCTATGCGAACCCGGAGACCGGGCGGCGGATCGACGATTTCGATCCCGCCAAGGGGATGCCGGATTTCGCCCGCGCCGCCTATGCGCCCGAGGCGCTCGCCTTCCCCGACGGCACGCTCTACCCGGTGCCGGGCGCGCCGCCGGGGGGGCGCTCGCAGGGCATCTTGCCGCGCCCGCGCCCCGCGGCTGAGCCGGCGGTCTTCACCGGCTACGGCCACGCCATCCTCGGCGGCGGCGCGGGTCTCTCGCAGTTCCAGCTCCACGCCGATTTCCCCGCTGGCGAGAAGGAAGGTGCGGCGGGCGGCTCGCTCGGCATCGCCTGGTTTGCCCATGGCATGCTCGGCTCCGGGCCGCCCGATCCGGCGGACAAAGCGCTCGGCGGCTGGGCGGACGCCACGCTTTCCCGCAACACGGTGGTCGTCGATCGCGACCGCCAGCGCAAGCTCGGCAGCCCGGGGCGGGTCACGCTTTTCGACGACACGATGCCGGGCATCCAGATCCTGCAGGTCGAAGATCCGGGCTGCTACTACGTCAGCCGCTGCACGAAATACCGC
>JAWLBD010000024.1:0-87629 GCA_041395145.1 Verrucomicrobiales bacterium
GCCAACTTCGCAAGCCTCAAATCGGCAGCGGACGAACCGAGCCTCCTCAAAGGCGGCGCGCAGGTCTGTTCGGAAAAACAAACAGTCGATAAACGTCGCCTGAAATCCGTGCCCCCAATATAACGAAACGTCTTCAAACCGGCACCTGGAGAACACGCTCCCCATTATGGCGGCGCCGCTTAGATCACAATCGCGGATCGAACAATCGACCCATATTGACGATTCGAGATCGCCAAGTTCTACCGGATGGTTGATTCCGGTGATCGTTTCGCCAATGCGAATCTGAACGTGTCTAGAGCTGTTCCTCACAAAGCCAACATCAAACAACCAACAACCCTACTCCACCCGCTTCGTCCCCGGGCGCACCAGCGGCACGGCTTGGAGCCAATCGGGCACGGCGTCGGGCGGGTAGATCTGGAGTTCGACCTCCATGCAGGAGACGACCGGAAAGCCGGCGAGTTCGGTCTTGCCGGAACGGTTGACGATGACGAAGACGCCGCGGATGACGCCGCCGCGCTGGGCGACGAAATCGGTCAGCTCCAGCAGGGTGCCGCCGGTCGTCATGACGTCTTCGACGAGGAGGACGCCTTCGCCGGGCTGGATCTCAAAGCCGCGCTTGAGTTCCATCTCGTTGGTCGCCGTGTTGCGCTCGGCGTAGATGTGGCGGGCGTGGAGGGCGAGCCCGACCTGCTGGCCGACCGGGACGCCGCCCATCGCCGGGGACAGGACCGCGCCGATCGAGCCGAGTTCGCCGAGCGCCTCGGCGCGCTGCTCGATCATCTTTTGCAGCTCCCACGGGTGCTGGACGAGCTTGCCCTTCTTGACGAAGAAGTTGCTGTGGTTGCCGCTGGCGAGGAGGAAGTGCCCCTCCTCGACGGCGCCGTATCCTTTGAGCAATTCGATGGCCTCAGCCGAGGACGCTGGCAATTCGGTTTGCATAGTCTTGTGCTTTTTCGGTGAACGATTTTTCCGGTTCGGCGTAGAGGATGCCGCGGGAGACGTTGATGACATTGGGCGCCGCTTTCTGCGCCCCGGCGAGCGCCTCCAAGTCGCCGCCCTGGGCGCCGAGACCGGGGATGAGGAGCGGGGCGTCCGGCAGCGAATCGAGCACCTCGCCCGAGGCGTTGGTCAGCCCGACCACGAATCCGACGTCGCCGGGCAATCCGGCGGCGCGCGCCGCGAAATCGCCGACGTATTCGTAGAAGTGCCGCCCGCTTTCGGAGCGGAGCTGCTGCAGGTCGGCGGAGCCTGGGTTCGACGTGACGGCGAGCAGATAGACGCCCTTTCCCTCGTAGCGCAGGCAGGGTTCGATCGAGTCAAATCCCATGAACGGGCTGAGCGTGACCGCATCGACGCCGAGGACTTCGAAATACGCCTTGGCATAGGCTTCCTGCGTCGCGCCGATGTCGCCGCGCTTCGCGTCGAGGATGATCGGGACGCCGGGCGGCACGCGCTTGACCAGGTCCGCCAGCATCGCGTAGCCCTCGGCGCCCATCGCCTCGAAGTAGGCGATGTTCGGCTTGAAGCAGGCGGCGTGCGCGGCGGTTTCATCGATGACCTGTTCGAGGAACGCGCGGACCCCGGCGGGTCCGTCGTGGCGGTCGAGGCGCGGGTCCAGCCCCACGCAGAGGCGCGATCCAGAGCCGGCGATTCGCCGGGCGAGTTTTTCAGAATAGGTCATGGAAGGATCGCGCAAGATGAGGGCGGCGGCGCGCCGGATGCAAGCGGATGTTGCGCCCCCTCGCCCGAAATTCGCGCGGATCGGTGCCGCCCTACCCTTCCGGATCGTCCAGCAATTCCTGCAACCGCCCGCGGAGCGAAGGCGGCACGCGGTCGAGCCATGCCTCGTCGATCTGGCCGATGCTTATCATGTCGAGCAAATGCACCTGATCCTTTCGGCGGAACGAAGTCAGTTTCATCCGGACCAGAGCGTCGAGGTCGATCAGCCGGAAGCCATCAACGCGCTGATCGATCTCGTCGACATCGGGAGCCGGCTCTAGATTGGATTCCGCGATCTTTTCGCCGGCGAAGATGATGTGCAGCGCGTCGCGGGCTTGCGCGCCAGGTCCGTCGAGAAACAAATCGATCGCTCCTCCGCCGAGAACCGAAACGGTCCGGTGGAGAAAGCCCGCTTCCTCGAGCGCCTGCTTCGCCGATGGGAGGTCGGACCGCCGGAGGAGGAAATCGACATCCTTAGTGTTGCGGACGACCGATTCGTCAATCCGGGAGACCCAAGCGGCGACCGCATTGCCTCCGATCACGGCATAGGGAATCCCCGCCTTTTCCAAAGCGAAGGTTGCGCGCTCCAGGCGCGCTTGGACCTTGTCGATCGCATTTCTCATGCGCTGCCATGAAACGGGTCCCAGCAGGGTGTCGGTGGGCGCTGGCATCGGCTAGCATCCGCCAAGATTTTCCGTTCGCAATTACTGATGAAGCCCGCCGGAGATCGGCGTTTTCGGAGCCACCAACGCCATCGGCCGCGCTTTCGCCTAAGGAACCCCAGGCTACCATGCCGTATAGGTGGGGAGGATCGGCAACCGATGTGCTTCGAACCCCTCGCGCCGATTTAGAACAATGCCAACCACCACGCACCCATCCTGAAACGCCTCCGCAAAGCGATCAAGCCCGCGCTTCTCCTCCTGATCGGATGGGTCGTGATCTGGTTCGCCGTCCCCGCGCTGCTGCCGATCCCGGACGCGCTGCTGGCACCGCCGGAGCCGGCGGTCGAGGTCTTGAGCCGGGATGGCGAGACGCTGCGGCGGCCGCTGGGCGGCGATGGGATGCGGCGCTCTGGATTTTTGGCGCTGGATGAAATCCCGGAGCCGCTGGTCAAAGCGACGCTGGCGGCGGAGGACAAGCGGTTTTGGGACCATGGCGGCGTCGATGTCCTGGCGCTGGCGCGGGCGGCGGGCGGCGCGGTCCAGGACGGCGAGGCATCGTCGGGAGCCTCGACGATCACCCAGCAATTGGTCAAGATCGCGCGCGGGCGGGGCGGCAATCGCTGGCTGGACAAGATCGCCGAAATCTTCCTCGCCCGGAAGCTCGAGCTGAGCTGGGGCAAGCGGCGCATCCTCGAAGAATACCTCAACCGGCTGAATTACGGCAACCTGCGCTCCGGGGTTGGCGCGGCGGCGCAGGGATATTTTGGGAAGCCCGCGTCCGACCTCAGCCTTGCCGAAAGCGCGTTCCTCGCCGGCTTGCCGCAGGCTCCCGGCGGCTCAACCCGTATCGCGATCCCGGTCCGGCGCAGGATCGCGCCCGCTGGATCTCACTCTACCAAGGCGCTCGGCTGGGCGGAGGGCGATGCCGTCGCGCGGGCGGAGGCGGAGCCGGTCGTCCCTCGCGCCGCGCGCCGCGGAGTTCGAGGCGCCGCATCTGGTGGACATGTTAGCCGATGGGCTGGCGGTATCCCCTGGCGCGATCCACACCACGGTGGACCTGCGGCTCCAGCGTTTTGCGGAAAGCGCGCTGCGGCGGCGGCTCGCCGAGCTGGCGCGCTTCAATGCGCGCGGCACGGCGCGATTGTGGTGATCGACAATGCGAGCGGCGTGGCGTGCTGGCGCTGGTCGGCTCGCCCGACTATGCGGACCCGGATGGCGGTCGATCAACGGCGCGCTGGCGCCGCGCTCGCCGGGATCGGCGCTCAAGCCATTCGCCTACCTGCTCGCGCTGGAGTCCGGCTTCACCGCCGCCAGCGTGCTGCCCGACCTGCCGCGCGAATACGCCACGCCGACCGGACTCTACGAGCCGCGCAACTATTCCGGGCAATTCTACTACCTGATCCCGCTGCGCGAGGCGCTCGGCAATTCGCTCAATGTCTCCGCCGTCCATCTCCTCAACCAGATCGGCGGCGCGGAGCCATTCGCCGAGGCGCTGCAGCGCGCGGGCCTCACGACGCTCACCGAAGAGCCCGAGCACTACGGGCTCGGCTTGGTGATCGGCAACGCCGAGGTCCGGCTGCTCGAATTGGCCAACGCCTATGCGTGCCTCGCCCGGCTCGGCGCGTGGAAGCCGTATCGCCTTGACCGCGCGGGTGCCGACCCGCCGCCAACGCAGATATTCGACCGGGACGCCGCCTGGCTGGTCGCCGATATTTTGGCGGACAATGCGGCGCGCGCCCGCGCCTTCAGCGCCTGGTCCGCGCTGCGCATGGGATTTCCGGTCGCCTGCAAAACCGGGACCAGCACCGACTTCCGCGATAGCTGGGCGTTCGGCTACACGCCGGAATTCACCGCCGGGGTGTGGATCGGGAACTTCGATGGCACGCCGATGCAGGACGTCGCGTCGATCCGCGGGCCGGCTCCGGTATTGCGAGAGGTCATCGGCGAGCTGCGGGCGCGCTTTGGCACGGGTTGGTTCGAGCGCCCGGCGGGGATCCGGCGCGCGGCGGTGGACCCGGTGCTCGGGCTGCGCGTGCCCGCCGATCACCCGCGCGCGGCGGGCGAGTGGTTCCTGCCCGGCACCGAGCCGCGCCTCGCCAAGACGGAGGACGACGACGACCCGAATGGCCGCCCGCTCTTGCCCTACGAATACCGGCGATGGCTGGCGGGCACCGACAACTGGCTGGGAGCCTCCGCCATCGCCCGCACCGAACCCGACCACGCCGCCCCGCTAGAGATCCGCAACCCGCTGCCCGGCACCGTCATTTTCCTCGACCCCGATTTGCCAGGCTCCGGCTCCGCATTCCCGCTGGAGGCGAACCGCGCCGTGCGCTGGGCGTCTGACACCCTTGAAATCAACGGCGATCTCGCCACCGTCAAGCCGGGGCGCCACGCGATCACGGCGACCGATGCGCAGACCGGCGAGGTGAGCGAGACGTGGATCGAGGTGCGCGGGGCGCGATGATTCCGGCGACCGCCGTTATTTTTTAGCCGCTTCTTCCTCCGCCTTTTTCTTCGCGGCGGCTTCTTCTTCCGCTTTCTTTTTGGCGGCTTCTTCCTCGGCTTTTTTCTTCGCCTCTTCCTCGGCTTTCTTCTTCTCGGCTTCCGGGTCCGGCAGGTCTTCCAGCGACCAGCCGAAGTCGATCATCGCGATATGGGCGAGCTGGTTTTTGATCGGATCAGCGTCCGCCTTTTTGTCGATCTTTGTTTCGAAGAGGAAGAGTTGTTTGAGCGATTTGACGCCGGCGAGGTGCGCCATGCCCGCCTTGGTCACCGGCGTGCCGAAGAGGTTGAGGAATTCGAGCTTTTCCAAACCGGCGACCTGGGCGAGACCGGCGTCGGTGACGCCAGTGCGGGCGAGATGGAGTTTGCGCAGTTCTTTAAACTGGCCGAGCGCGGCGAGCCCGGCGTCGGTCACCGAGGTGCCAGTCAGGTTGAGCTGGGTGAGCTGGGCGGCGACCGGAGCGAGG
Source organism: Verrucomicrobiales bacterium (assembly GCA_041395145.1). Lineage (GTDB taxonomy): Bacteria > Verrucomicrobiota > Verrucomicrobiia > Verrucomicrobiales > DEV007 > JAWLBD01. The sequence continues at coordinate 5,351 of JAWLBD010000024.1, forward strand.
GCGGCGAGTTCGGCGTCCCCCGCTTTGTCGCCCATCAGGCTGAGGTTGGCGGCGACTTCGTTGCCGGCTTGGCTGAGGCGCATGACGACGGCGCCGCGGGCGTTGAGCGCCTCCATCGCTTTTTCGCCTTCGGGCGTGATCGGCGGGACTTGGATCGCCAGTTCGGATTCGTCTGGGGCGGGCGCGCTGCCCTCCCAGTGCCCGAAGTTCGCGCCCTCGGCGATCCATAGCTTGATCAATTCCTGCTGCTCTTTGGTCAGCGGGTCGCCCTTCGGCGGCATGATGTCGTCGTCATCCGCCGGCAGGATCGTCCGGAGATAGAGTTCGCTATCGTCGGGCTTGCCCGCGATGATCGACTCCCCGGAGTCGCCGCCTTTCATGATCGCCTCTTTCGTCACCATATTGAGACCGCCCTTCGGTTTCTTTTTGCTTCCGCCGTGGCAGTCAAAGCAGGTCTCTGAAAAGATCGGGAGGATCTGCTTTTCAAAATCGACGGCTGCCTCCGCAGGGCTGGCAGGGGCAAAGGCACCGGCGGCAGCGAGGAGCGGGAGGGCGGCAGTGGCGGTCAGGGAGCGGCGAATCATGGCTTGTGGCTTGGGAGTTTTGTTCGATGGATGGCGGATCATGTATCCGCACCCTCGTCCAGTCAACGTCGGGCTGAAGGGGCTTCCTTTCACCCGGTTTTTCCTCGCCGCCGGAGTCGCCCTCAGCCTCGCCGCCGGAGCGTGCGCGCCGCCGAAGCCCGCAGCTCCCGCCGATCCGTTCGCCGGAACCTGGCGCGGCGACTGGACCGACGACACCGGCTCATCCGCCCAGCCGGTGACCGCAGAGGTCGCGCCCCTGCCCGATGGCAGCGGCCTCTACGAAGGCAAGATCTACCGCGATGGCGGAGGCGACCGCGAGGCGACCGATCCGCTCGCCATCGTGGAGGGGACGCCGAAGCCGGGCGGCGGCGGTCTGCTCCTCCACACCAGCGAGCGCTGCGCCAACCGCTACATCCGCCAGTGGTTCGCCGAGATCAGCGCCGACGGCGCGGAGATTTCCTGCCGCGTCCTCGGCGAGGGATCGGGCGGAGCCTTATTCCGGCGGGCAGCGGAATAGCACCTAGATCACCGCAGACTTGGCGGCGGTTTCATCTGAAAGGCGACCGAACTCCCCGAAGCGCCCCGCGTCACGCCGACCACGGACAGCGCCGCCTTCATCAGGCGCTTGTCGTGGGTCGCGGCGATCACCTGATTGCCCGAAGCCAAGACGCGGATCTCTGCATGCAACGCTTCGATCTCGCCCTCGGGAAGCCCCGCCTCAGCTTCATCGATCAAGATAACGGCTCCGGTGTGCCGCGCGGCGACGAGCCCCGAAATCGCCGCGCGAGTGTCCGCGCCGAGGCAATCGACCCTCGGGTTCTGCCGGTCGGCAGGACCGGTCGCCTCGAAGCCATCGCCGCCCTTCAGGTCGCGAGAACGCGTCCATTCGGTCGCCGGAGCCGCCGCGCCGCCGAACGCTAGGCGGACCGAAACCAAGGCGCGCCGCGCCGCCGGGACGGCGTCGGTTCCGCAAAAGACAATCTCGTCCGGCGCGCCGTGGTGGGCGCCGCTCACCCCAGCCGATGGCTTCGAGGAACGCCGACTTCCTGCAGCGATCCGACCGACCACGCAGTTCAATCCCGCGCCGAGCGGGACCACCGACCGCTCGCCAAACGAGCGGTAGCCGTGCAGCACGACCGATTTGATCGCCGTCATCGCCGCCCTCCTCCCCGGTCGCCCTCCTCCTTCGGCTTCGCCGCCGCCGCCGTCGGCGGAGCGCCGCCATGCCGTAGAAGGCACGGGATCGGCGCCTCGAATTCCATCCGCTCGCCGGTGTAAGGGTGGTCGAAGGCGAGCCGGTAGGCGTGCAGGCGAGCGCTTGTTGTGCCGGATCTTCTGCCCGTATTTCGAATCGCCCACGATCGGCCAGCCCTTGTCGGCGAGGTGGACGCGGATCTGATTCTTCCGCCCGGTCAGGAGCGTGACCTGGGAGCAGCGCGCGGGGACCGACGTGTTTGACCACCTTGTGTTGCGGGAAAGCTTACTCTCCTCTCCGGGTTCTTCGTCGAATACACACGCAGCGCCCGGTTCTCCGCCAGGTAGGACGAAATCGTGCCTCGGGCGGACGGGGTGACCTTCGACGAAGGCGAGATTTTCTTCCGCGCCTGCCCAGTTGTCTTGCAGCGTGTGCTTCGCCTCCTCGTTGCGGGCAAAGACGAGGACGCCAGAGGTGTCGCGGTCGAGCCGGTGGACGACGAAAGACGTTCGCGGACTTCGTTGCTCTTGGCGACGTAGTCGCCGAGCACGGCGTGGGCGGTGCGCCCGCCATCCGCGCCGGTCCCGATGGTGAGCAGCCTTGGCCTGCCTTATCGACGACGATCACGTCGCGGTCCTCGTAGAGGATCTCCATGCCTTCGGCTGGTGGTGATCCTTGCGGGGGCGTTTCGGGCGGCGGCTGGGCGTTTTCGTGGCACGGGCGATGATCGGCGCGGATCGCTAGTCGGCAACTTTTTTACAACTTCCTACGCGCTGGCGGTTTCGATTTGATAAAACCAATCCGCTATGAAGATTTCACCCTTCTTCCGCCGCCCTCGTCTTCGCCTTCCCCGCCGCCGGCCCTCGCCGCCGAACCGCCGCAGCTCCGGGAAATGGATTGAATTGTCGATTTTACCGGCACGCTGGAGGCGACCTTCCAGAGTGCCGCTTACGGCAAAGTCACCATCGTGCGGAAAGACTACCGCCGCTTCACCCTGCCGCTAGACAAAATCTCCGAAGAGGACCAAGCCTATGTCGTCGAGCAGATCAAGATGGCGGAGGAAGCTGCCGCTGCCGCCGCCGAGGCAAAGGTCGAACCCGCCAGCGGCATCTACGCCGACGCGGTAGAAAAACGAATGGGTAAAGCTCAAGGACCACGACATCGACTTCAGTTCTTCGGACCGAAGCGGGGTCAAAGAAAAGCTGCCCCTCGTCATCTACCTCCACGGCAGGAACAACGACGTGCTCACGCCCGCCGAACGCTGCCCCGGCGGCAGAGAATTCGCCAAGGAGGACAACTTCAAAGAACGCCCGTGTTACTCTGTTCGTCCCGCAAATGCCCAGATTCGGACAAGGGCTGGAACGGCGAGATTAAAGACAATGTTTCTGCCATCATCGAAGACATGCAGAAGAACCTGCCGGTCGATAAAGATCGCATCTATCTGATCGGCTATTCGATGTGCCTACGGTACGTTCCGATTCCTCGCCGACGAGCCGAAACCTTCGCCGCCGCCGTCCCGATCGCGCGCATGGGGGCAGCCTGTCCTCCGCGAAAGAATTCAAGAAAGTCCCGACTCTGGATCTTCCACGGCGAAAAAGACCCGACCGTGCCCGTCGAGCAAAGCCAGGATGCACGAGGCGCTTGAAGACGCGAATGGCGAGGTGAAATTACACCGAGATGCCCGGCGAGGATCACGGGATCGCCCACAAGGTGTGGACGATGCCCGAGGTCCACGAATGGATGTTCAAACAACGCCGCGGAGAAAAAATGGCCGAGTAGCGCGCGGCGAATTCGCCCGCCCGCTTACCTATGCCGCCATCGAGATCGACCGGCGCTTGTAGAGCGACTCAAAGAGGTTGCCCTCGTGCGGCTGATCCCAGCTGATGCGGTTGGTCGGCACCGGCCCGATGTTGAGCCGGTCGATGTTCGGTGCGTCGAGCAATTCGTCGATCCAACGCTTGTCCTCGGTGATCGCGGTGACGACCAGCGACGGTCCGATCTGGGCGAGCATGTCGGCTTGGGCAACTTCGACGACGCTGGCGTAGGGGAAGAGAAATTCTTTGTTCGACAGCTCGTTTTCGAAGGAGGCGCAGTGGACGATGGTGGGCAGCAGGTAGTGCATGCCGTCGCGCTCGACCCGCCGGTCCGCCCCGCGGAAGGGCAGCGAGGCGTCCCGCGCGCCGGATTCCTTCAAACCGTCGGCAATCGCGCCATCGATCCATTCCGCCATCATCGGATTGGCGAAGCCGGAGAGCTTGGCGCTTTCGTCCTCGGGAGCCTTCGGCGTGATCTCCGCCAGGCGCTCGGCGACCGCGTCGGCGATCTCGGCGGCGTATTTGGGGACGACGATCGACGACGTGTTGATGCACGAGCGCCCGCTGTTCGCGCTGATTGCCTCGACCAGCACATCTAGGTAATCGCGCCAGTTTTCGATCTTGTCTTCGCCGATCAGGATCTTGCTGCGACCCGAGCCGTGGACTTCGATGCGCGGATCGTTCGCGTATTGCGCCACCGTCGAGTCATCGCCGAAGAGCATGACCCGCCCCGCGCGGCGGATGATCGCGCCGGAGCCATCGTGCCCGGTCGGGTAGAAGCTGAACGCCTCCTTCGGCGCGCCCGCTTTGAGCAGCGCCTGGATGACGCGCCACGGCGTCCACGGTTCTTCGCGCCCCGGCTTGATCACGACCGGCACCTTCATGACGAAGGCGGGCAGCCAGAGCGCATTCACGGCGGGCGAGTTGCTCGGCATGATGACGCCGAGGCAGTCCGCCTGCACCGCGTAGGAGACCGGCACGCCCATCTGCGAGCCGTAGCCTTTGTCGAAGATTTCGAGATCGAGCCCGCGGGTCAGCCCTTTGATGACCGTCGGCATCTCGGCGAAGACATTGCCGAGGCGCTTGAGGTTCATGCGGATCAAGGCGTGGGGCAGCCCCGAGGTCGAGGCGAGTTGCTTGACGTAGGCGTCCGGGCTCTGCGGGATCGCCGGGTGCCCGAGCGGCAGCGTGTCATTCAGAAAATACTCGCCGGCCCGCTGGCAGATGGCGAGCAGCTCGCGCGCCGGGATCGCCTTGAGCGCCTCCCGCGCCTTCGCCATCGCCAGCAGGTCGCGGTTGAGCATCCCGGAATTTGCCACCGTCGTGCGCGCCGCGACCTCGCCGCCGCGCACGGCTTTGATGTCCTGCGTGTCGAGGCTGACGTAAACTTCGCCTTGGCGGAGGATGGGAAAGGTCGGGATCTGCATAGAGGTTGCGGGAGGTTGCGAGATTTTGAAATCGGGAACGGATACGCGCCTGCCATGGCGCGCAATCTGAGAAATTTCGGGTGCATCGGCGGAGATCAAGCCTCGCTTAGCGGCATCCAACATCCGCTAGCCAGCCAGGACATCCGATGCCCGCCACCCCCGATACCTCCACGATTTTGATCAGCACGCCCTTTCCGGTCGACTCGCCGATGGGGAATTCGGTTTCGGCGCGGCGCATCGCCGGGATCGCCCGCGAATCGGGGCGGCGGACCGAGGTCATCCGCGGGTTTGCCGGGCAGACCGGCGACGCGCTGATCGCCCTCCACGCGGTCAAATCAGCCACCGCGCTCGCGGCATTCAAAGCGGCGCACCCCGACCGCCCCGCCATCCTCATCCTGCCCGGATCGGACCTCTACCGCGACCTGCCCGGTGGCGACGAGTCGGGATTTCGCTCGCTGGCCCTCGCGGACAGGCTCGCCGTCGCCCAAGAGGCTTCGCTCGCCGACGTGCCCGCCGCCTTTCGCGAGAAGTGCCGGGTGGTCCCAAAGTCGGTCGACCTGCCCGCCGGACTCGTGCGCAACGCACCGGCGCCGCCGCATCCGGCACCGTTCGTCGCGCGGATGTTCGCCCATGTCCGCGCGCAGAAAGATCCGCTGACCGCCGCGCGCGCCGCCGCTTTGCTGCCGCCGGACTCCCCCGTCCGGATCGAGCATTTCGGGGCGGCCGCCGAGCCGGATCTCGCCGCCGCCTTGCGCGCCGCCGGCGGTGGCGGGCGCGCCTACAGGTTGCACGATCCGGTCGCGCGCGGCGAGGCGCTCCGGCTCCTCGCCAGCGCCGGCGTGGCGCTCAATTCATCATTGATGGAGGGCGGTGCCAACGCCATCGCCGAAGCCATCGCGCTGGGCACCCCGGTCGTTGCCACCGCCATCCCGGGCAACATCGGGCTGCTCGGACCACCAATACCGCCAAAGCGCTCTATCCCCGGCGATGCCGCCGCGCTGGCAGCACTGCCAGCGCCTTGCGCCGAGGATCGCGCCTTCACCGACCAGCTCGCCCGCCAGCTTTCCGGATCATGCGACGCTCTTCACCGGCGGAATCGGCAGCGTGGCAGGCGCTGCTCCGGGGAAGATTGGCGTTTAGATGACCCGATCGCCTGAGCCTCCGCCTCAGCGCCCTTCGCCGCTGGATCATTCTCATCCTCCCGCACCAATTCTCGCCGCAGATTTCGCGCGGATCTTTTCGCGATGGCGAAGAGGGTGAAGTTCAGGCGACCCAGACCGGCGAAACCACGCCAGGTCCGCCTTTCAAAGAAACGGAGAGCCAGCGCTCGGCACCCAGACCGCAGGCGATCCAGGCGAGGATAAAGACCGCCGCCGGATGGGTCTGCTCGCCGAAGAACTGCCGCCCCTTAGCACAAACCAGGGCATAACCTTAAGCAGCAGGATCGCGAAGATGAAGAGCATCGGGATGATGAAAAAAGAGAGAGCGACATCGACACGGAGCATGCGGCACGCCATGGTATTTGCCACCCATTTCCTCCCAGGGCAATCGCGGCCGCCACCAGAATCGCCGCCGATTCCCGCTTTCATTCGCCGCGCCGCCTACGATTTCGCCCAGTCCCAGCGTCGAGACGCCATAGGTACGGTAATCATCGACCCCGAAGAGAAGTCCGCAAATTCGCGGCGGAACTAAAAGCGCTTCAACAACGACCTCCAAGGAGCGCGTCCTCGCTCAGACCGCTTTGCCGCGCTGAGCGACACCTGGCAGGACCAGGAGCACGAGAAGTTCATGCGGCGAGTTCGAGTGACCGGAATGATGCGGGCGGCTCAAAAAGTTCGTCGAGGCGTCCGGAGTTGCGAAGTGGCGTATCTCATGCGCAAGGCGCAACGCATCCAGCAATACCTCGACCAGCGATAGGTCGGCGCGACGATGGCTGAACAAGCAAAGATCACCTCGCTCGACGCGCTGGAGCACTTCCGCTCCGCGCGCTCGTCAGTATGTCACCAAGTCGCGCCGGTGCTGGATGAGGTCTCGAAGGTGCGGCGGACGCGGATGTGGCTGGAGAGCGAGCAGCGCCTGCACTGGGAGAGGGGAGGCGAGCTGAAGCGGACGAAGAAGCTGGAGCAGGCTCGGAGGGAACTTTACTCCGCGCAGCTCTCGTCGCTCCAGCGCGTCGATGTGGTCAAGAAGATGGCGGTGGAGTGGAAGCGGGCGGTGGAGAAGCGGAGGGGAAGCTGCGGGCGATCAAGGGGTTGGCACCGGAAGTTTGACTCCAGAAACGATCGAGCCGCTGGTAAGCGGCTGGAGGGGTTCAACACCTGATGGCCAACGGATGCCGGCGATCTCTTTACGAACAGGCGCAAAGGCGCTGCACGCCTCGCTGTACGGAAACCCGGTTCGCCGAAGGGCAACCAAACAACCGCCCGCCGGTTGAATCGGATTCGCCCGACAGGAGCCGCCCAAGTGGACTCGCCCGCCAGTGCCCCTAGCTAACAAATCCCCCACCCCGACCGTTCTCGACCCCGCCGCAGGCGTAAAGCCGCGCCGCCTTGACCAAAACGACCCGCGATTTGATCAACAGGTAGCACGACCAAGAACTACTGGCGCGACGCCAAGCGCAGGCGTTCGAGAGCTGCCTACCTCGCCACGCTGGCGGACCGCTGATGGTCACGGCGGTCCGCACCATCGAAGACATCGATACCAAGATCTCCGCACGAACAGATCCGCCGCGACTGTAGCAGGTAGCCCGTCCGACCTCCTCCCCACGCCCTCGATCCCATCACGCGCCTGAAAGCGCCGCCGAAAGTTCGCCGAACGCGAGGAAAAGCTCGTGCGCGAATACCGGTCCAAGCTGCTGGCGATTAAACGCGACGAAGAGACCGCGCTGGATCAACTCGAGCAACGGCGGCAGGCGAAGCTACCCGATGCCGCCGAGAGCGCGGGCGGGCGCGAGCCGCCGAGCGGTCGCGCGAGATCTACGAGGGGCGCAAGGCGAGGCTGCCCCGCGCCTATCACTCGAGCCGCCAGCGGCTGCGGGGAAAGCCGATGCGGTCAAGGGCGGGCGCGTCGGCAAGGCGCAGTCCGAATTGATCCTCGCCAACCAGGCGCGGGACGAAAAGCTGGTAAGCCGGGCACGAGCACGCCGAGTTCACGCGCTGCTGGATGAGAACCAGGAGGAATACAAGCGGCTCCGGGCGCGGGCGCGCAAGGCGTTCGGCGGATACGGATCGTTTATGCCAAGCTGTCGGCAAAGGCTTGGGCGACGCCGCCGAGCCGAATCTCGCCAAGCCCGAGGACCAGCTCCGCTGGAGACGCGGAAAAAGCGCTCGGCGAGGCGAAGGAGGCAATCGCCGCCTTCCGGGAGCTGCTTTCCTGCCGAAGCTCTTCCGCACGCCTTCCCGCTCTGGCTGATGTTCGGCGTGGTCATCGTCATCATCCACGGCGTCTTCCTCGTCGCGACACACTTTGAGCCGTCGCAGTATCCCACGCATGATCAGCGGCACCTTTACGAACGCAAGTGCGTTTGCACCATCTATTTCATGGGCATGGCGGGATCGGGCGGAGCCGCCAACCGGTCGCCGCCGCCTTGAATCCGCCCGCAAAGCTGTGCCTCGCCGTAAGCGAAGGCGGACCAGCGCCTCAACCACGGACTCCGAAATCGCTCAACAAAGAGCAGAAGGAACAAAGCGGATCGCTGAGCGGCGAGTGGAAGGACGCCGCCCAAGCCGCCGCCAAGGTGATGGCGGACAGCGAGGAAAAACTCAACGCCCAGCAAGCGCGCATCCCCAACAAGCTCGGCCTTGCTCTATGCCAAATGGGTCGGCGGGAATGCCGAAGCCTGACGCCACCATCGCCAGAGATCGACGGCGGGGGCGAAGGCGCCTCGATGAGCTAAACGCCGCCTACGCGAAGCGGCGCGAATCGCTCGGCGCGACCGCGCGTCGGTCGCTGGAGCAGATTGGAAGGCGGAGACCGAACCCGCCTACGCGGCGGCTCGGGCGCTGCGCGGCGAGGGTGCGCCGCGCCTTCCCAGTGGACGCCCGAGTTTTGCGCGCGCTGGTCGCCGCCGCACGGCGTTCGGCAGGCGCGCGCGATTCGGCGGGATCGAGGCTGGCGTCTCTAAGCTGGCGGCGCGGATGCCGGAGAGCGAGCGGCTCGCCCTGCCCGGAGCCGATGACCTCGCCGCGCCACTCTGCCTCACCTTCCCGCGCCACGGCTCGCTTTTGATCAGAAACCGATACGCCGGAAAAATCCCCGGCGACCGCCGCGCTCAACGCGATCATGCTCCGGCTGCTGGCGGCGAACCCGGCGGGCAAACTCAAGTTCCACGATCGTCGATCCGGTCGGCTTGGGCGAGAGCTTCATGGCGTCATGCACCTCGCCGATTTGAGGATGGCGTGATCAACGAGCGCATCTGGACGCAGCCCGCCCAGATCGAGGAAAAGCTCGCCGACCTGAACGGCCATCGAAAGACAACCAGATGTACTTCTCCTCCCGCAACGAGTTCGAGGCGATCGCCGAATACAACGAAGCAGAGCGGCAACATCGCCGAAAAATACCACTTCCTCATCATCGCCGACTTCCCCAACAGCTTCAACAGCGAGACGGCGATCAAGCGGCTGCTGAGCATCGTGCAAAGCGAGGCCGCGCTGCGGCATCTTCCCGCTCATCCACTGGGATCGTAGAGGCAGTCGCTCGCGCTCCATGTCGATGACGCGGACCTGCGCGGCTCCGCCATCGTGGTTCGGCGAGCCGAGCCAGGGGCTTCGAGCGCTGCTGGGCGAGTACTGGCAAGAGCGGCGCGGGTCGCCTTCGACCAGCCCATGCGGCGGACGCGCTGATGACCGATTTCATCCAAAGGTGGAGCAAGGCGGGCATCGACTCCAATCGCGTCGAGGTGCCGTTCGAGCATGTCGCGCCGCCGAGTCCGATCTCTGGGAGCACGAGACGACCAGGCTGCGTCGATCCAGGGCGGACCGCGAAGAAGCTGCAGGAACTCGCCATCGGCAAAGGCACGCGCCAGCACGCGCTCATCGCCGGGAAGACCGGGTCCGGCAAGTCCACGCGCTCTTCCACGTGATGATCACGAACCCATAACGGCTCTGGTATAACCCGGACCAGGTCGAGTTCTTCCTCGTGGACTTCAAGAAGAAGGCGTCGAATTCAAATGCTACGCCGCCAAAATACCGCACGCCCGCGTGGCCCGATCGAGAGCGACCGCGAGTTTGGCTTGAGCATCTTGCGAAGGTCGATGACGAACTGCGGCGGCGGAACGATCTCTTCCGGCAGGTCGGCGCGCAAGACGTCGCGGGCTACAAGCGCGCGGGCGGCGGCGAGGCGATGCCGCGCTGCCTGCTGGAAGACGATCGACGAGTTCCAGGAATTCTTCACCGAGGATGACCGCGTCGCTGCAGAATGCCTCGCTCTTGCTCGACCACGCATCGTGCGCCGAAGTACGCGCCTTCGGCATCCATCATCCTCGGCTCGCAGGCTGCCTGAGCGGAGCTACACCTGGGCCGCGCGACGCTCAGTACAGATGGTGATCCGCATCGCCTTGCAGTGCAACGGGCGGACGCCTGCCTGATCATGGACGACGACAACCCAGCGCGCCTGTACTCCTGCCCGGCGAAGGCATCTACAACGACAGCAGCTAGCGGCGCGGTCGATGGCAACAGCCGATTCCGGACAATTGTGGATCTCGGAGGAAGACCGCGACAAGCAGCTCGACCGCGTCCGCGCGCTGGTAGAAACAGCGCGGTATTTTCTACTACCTACAAGGCGCCGATCGTCTTCGAGGGCAACGCACCGCCGAGATCACCCGAAAACACAACGCTCGCCAAAGCGCTCGTAGAGCCCGCCCGACGGCGTCGATCCCGCCGGTCGAAAATGCCTGGCTCGGCGCGCCGGAAGTCGATCAAAGGTCCGACCGAGGCGGCGTTCCAGCGGCAAACGGCAGCCGCCATGCTCATCGTCCCGAGTACGCGCGACGAATCCGCGCTCGCCATGTTCGGCCTCGCTCGCCTCACTCGCCGCCCAGTATCCGCAGGACGGCGCGCGCTTCTTTGTCTTCGACGCCTCGCCGCCGGGCACGCCCGAGCGGGACTGGCTCCGGTCGATTAGTCAACGCTGCCGCAAGACGCGCAATTCGCCACCAACGCCGAGCTTTCCGAGACGATGGAGGCGCTCGCCGCCGAGCTGGCCGCCCGCGGCGAAAGCCCGGCACCCGGCGCGCCGGAGATTTTCGTCTTCATCCGCGGCGTCCAGAAGTTCAAGAAGCTCCGGCAGGAGGAAGACTTCAGCTTCTCGTTCGACGACGACGCCTCATCGGGCGGCGCGAATGCCGGGAAGATTTTCAATGACCTGATCTCCGAAGGCCCGGCCGCCGGCATCCACATCATCGCCGCCGCCGACAGCTACAACAACGTGAACCGCTGGATCAACCGCAAGGCGCTCAGCGAATTCGAGATGCGCGTCCTCTTCCAGATGAGCGCCAACGATTCGTCCAGCCTGATCGACTCGCCAGCCGCCGCCAACCTCGGGCTGCACCGCGCGGTCTATCACAACGAGCACGAGGGCTACCAGGAGACCTTCCGCCCCTACGCGCTGCCCGGCGCGGCTTGGGTCGAGGAAATCAAAGCGAAGCTGGCGTAGCTGCCTGGAATAGACCTGAACGCGCGCCCTCGCAGATGCGGCACTCCTGCCGCATTCGGGTCACTCGCCGAATTCGGAGGAAGCGCCTGAAGTTTGGACGAGCCGGTGCCGCTGATCCAAGACGGCGAGGAAGTTGCCGTCGGCGTCGCCGCGCGCCATCGCGCTGCCGCTGCAGGAGATAAGTGGGCGGGACAACACCGTTGCTGCATCCTCACCGAACCGTGCGTTGATCTCCCGCACACGGCTCTCCGGTCTGCGGGTTGCTCCGGGGTCAGGCTGGCGGCTTCCGCTGCTTTGTGACACCGGCTGCAGGCAAAAACGCCCCGGCAAAGCATGACGGTTGGGGCAGCCGCAGTGGTCCCGCCCGCGCCCGCCGCCCCCCTCCCCGCCTTCGCAGGATGGAGCGCAGACGCATCCGCAGCCATGGGTCAGCCTTGGGGATCGCGCCGAAGAGCCGGGGGCGCTGCGGAGACAGCCCTGACTGCCTTTCTAAAGCCATGATGTCCACGCCCACATGACGTGGGTACCCTGCCGAGCAGTTCCCCCACACGCCGCAGCGCATCTTTTTGCTGCCGCGCCGCGGGGCAATGGGGCATAACGACGCCAGATCTTAAGCGGAGGAGCAACCGCAGGGCGAGCGGGCAGGGCGGAGGGAGCGAGTCAAAACCATAGCTGCGCCCGGCAAATCGGCTCTCGAAGATGGGTCCGATGACCAGCCTCGCCGCCGCTTGCACGGCGCGGGCGGCGGCCGTGGCGATGCCCGGCATGGCAGCCAACGCTGCGGCTCAGCTCTCGCCCGCCCCTGCGGGGCAGCCTGGCGGCTGCCTATCTCCGCTGCGCGCCGCTCCGCGCTGCCCGGTTTGATTCGCTTCGCTCACCCCTTCGGGGCTGCCTGCGGCAGTCTGTCTCGCTGTCGCTCGGCTGTCGATCCACGCCCGTTTGACCGGCTTGGGTTGGTAGGCGTTTCGCTTGAGTCGCCCATTGGCGGCGAACAGCCGGCTCTGGCTGTCTTTGCGAAGCAGCTTGACCGCGATGCCATCGACGCCGCAGACCCCTGCGTGGACGCGCACCTTTTGGCTCGCTCCGCTCGCCCTTCGGGCAGCCTTCCAGGCTGTCTGCCTGCGCTCCGCTCCGGCTCCCACGCCAGTTGAAGGGTTCGTTCCGAGCGAACTTTGCCGGTCACGCTGAACCACTTCTTTCCTTTCAACCCTCTTTCGAGGGCCGCCAGCATCGGCTCCGCCCACACCCCGCGTTCGGCTTTGTGGCGGTGCCACAGGTCCTCTCCCGCCTGTTTATCCCTTGCGGGAACTGGCGCGGATGGTTCTTCGCGTCTCATGGTCTCGACCTTTCCACTTTCCAGCCCCCCTTCGCTCCGCGGGAGTTACCCCGCTTCGCCGCTACTATGGCGGCTCTGACTTCTGCTCGTCATCCTCGCGGATGGCCTATCCAGATAGACCGCCCGCCTTCACTCGCACGCCCCCATTCCAACCTACTGCCACCAACCACGCCCGCGATGACCGCCGTCCTTCCATGAAGGGGTCCGGCGGTTCCCCGGCTGGGCTGCCATGCAGCCCTGCGCGGTTCGGCTTCGCCCTTTGCCAGCAGGCTCGCCCATCGTGGACGCCGAACCGTGTTCACTCGCGTTGCGGTCGGCTGGATCCTACTCGCGCGGCTCCCCACCCCACCTCGCGGTGGCGCAGTTACGCTTTCGTTATCAACGGTCTTTGTCATGGTTGTGTTGTATCGGGTCTCACACCCGGCGGGGTTGTGTAGCTCGACGGCGCACTGGCGTGCGCGCTCCGGGCGCTCCGGGCGCCAGCCAGCGCCCGCTCCACCTCCCGGCTTTATTCTTCCTTGTCCTTCACCAGCAGCCATTCCTCGATCACCTTGATCAAATCGGGCGCAAGGGCGAGGGAGACGGCGTCGTTGCCCTGGTCGGTGAAGTGGGCGTCGTCGTAGAAATTGGCGAGCGTCGGCGCGACGCGTTCCTCCAGCGGGATGTAGGCGGCGCCGTGCTTGAGGGCGGCGGCTTTTTGGATCGCCTGGAAGCGGCGGAGTTCGGCGAGGAAATCGGCGGGGAGGAGGCGGCGCTGCTCGGGCTGGGCGGCGCTGTTGGCGGGCGGCGCGAGCACCGGCATCCAGCAGGCGGCCAGCTCCGCCTCGGCCATCTCCGCCTTGAGCAAAACGGGCTGCCCGACGACGACGACCCGCGCGCCGCTCTTGGTCAGGAAATTGAGGAACGAGTCGAACAATTCCTCGAACGGGGCGCTGCGGTAGCGCGCGCCTTGATGCCGCGATCCACCGGCAGGCTCAGGTATTTTGCCCGCGCCTCCGGCAGGTGGGCGAGAGGGTTCGGGGATTCGCCGTCGTCCGCCATCGCCCGCCACGCGCGGAACCGCTTCACGATCTGCGGCGTCCACCCGGCGGCGGTCGATTTCTCCACCGGGAGGACGCGGCGGTGCAGGTAGCGCTCGCGCTCGACCCAATCGAGCAACTGGGCGGCGGTGTAGGGGCGGAGCGCGTCGGCGGCGAGCATGTCGTTGACGCCGAGCATGACGACCACGATGTCCGGTTCGAGGTCTTCGAGGCTGCGGTCGGCGAAGGCGTAGATCTCGTGGAGCTTATCGCCGCCGCGCCCGTAGCCGCCGATCTCCGCCTCCAGCCCGCGCTCGACAAAGTGCCGGTCGATCTGCGGCTGGAGCTTCGCATACCAGGTGTCGCGCGACTCCTGCGCCGCACACTCCACCGCCGAGGCACCGAGCACTAAAATGCGCACCTTGCCGTCGTCCTTGCCGCCCGCCTCGTTCCAATTCGCGGAGCGCAGCCCGAGCGAGTTGCGCTCGTAGGTGATCTTGGGCGGGATGCCGTTGCCCGATTGCGTATAAGCCGCGCGGACTGGGACTTCGGGACCCAGCGTGCCGAGCATCCGGAGCAGCAGCTCGACGAGGAAAAAGAGGGCGGCGAAGGCGGCGGCGATCTTCAGCAAACAGCAGCCGCAGCCGCGGCGCTGGCGATCATACTTCGTAACGGGTTGGCGCATCTGTCGTGGTGGGGAGGAAAAAAGGCTCCCATCCTGTGGCAGCATCCGGCGTTTGGCAACCGCGTCCCTTAGGCGGGGCGCTATTCCTCCCCGGCCCCCGCTTCGGCGAATGCTTTGCGGAGGAGGTCCGCGACGCCCAGCTCTGCGGCGTTTGCCCTCATCCGCCCCCGGTCAAACCGCGCCTCGCAGATCCGGATTACGCCGAGGATATCCGCCCACTGCTGGTGCGAAATCTCGCCCCCGAGCCGAAACCATTCTAGCTTGGCGAGCACGATATCTTCCGGAGAACAAATCGGGATTGTCGGCTCCAGGAACCGGCTGGCAGGTAGCTTGACCGCCCTCGCAAATTGACCGTAGTCAAACGGCCTTCGTTTGGGGACGAAGACATCGACCTTTTGCCCGAATTCAAAGTGGATCAGATTGAAGCTCCCCCTCCTCTCGATCGCCTCGCGGATGGCCGCCTCATCGACATACCAATCACCCGCCAACCGCCCGACCAGCGTTTTCGCATGCTCTAAGCGGAGATCGGCTACGAGGTCTGCGCCCAGCGCCAAACGCGGAATACCGTGGAACGAGCTGGCGTGAGAGCCACCGACGAACCATCGCACCCCTAGCTCATCGAAGTCGGTGGCGACGAAGATGGCGGCGTTGAGGGTGGGGTCCAAAGCGTGGCGGGAGCTGCCAGAGTTTACACCTTCGGCAGCGGCCCGTAAACCTTCGCCGCCAGCCCGGGGCCGAGCCAGCGGTCGGCGAAGAGCCGGTGCCGCTCGGCGTCGGTCAAGCCGGGATGGTCCTGCGCGATCTGGGCGCGGATCATCTCGCGCACGGCTTCGGTGCGCTCCATCGCGATCTGGAGCCGGCGGGCAGGTCCCATCTTGCGGAGGACCGCGATATAAACGCGGTCCGCCTCCTCGGTAGTGTCCATCGATCTCATGGCGGAAAGGATAGCGCGGGGCGCCGGTTGCGCAAAGGCGGGTCCCCTTGCCAATCCGCCCGCCCTATACGATCTTCGACCCGTGAAGGTCACCGCCCGCCGCCTCGCGACCGCCATCGCTGCCCTCTGCCTGCTCACTGGATCAGGCTACTGGGGCTTCCACAAAATCCGGTTTTATTCCTCGCTCGACTCGAGCGCCCACCGCACCCGCTTCCTGCGCCTCTATTGCCTCGATCTTGCACAGGACTCACCAGGCGGGCGCTTTCCCCCGGCGGCCGCGCTTTCCGCGAAGATCCGCGAATCGGCGCATCCGCCAGAGGTGGTCGGTCAATTCGAGGACCCGGTGACGCTCCGGATGGAAGCCATGGCATTACTTCCCCAACCAGAAGAGTCCGATCCCCAGAACCGGCTCCTCTTCGCGTCGCCGCCGTTTGACGGTAAGGTCTTGATCGCGCGGCTCGACGGTTCCCACGAAATCCTGAGCGAAGGCGAATTCCAAGCCCTCGCCCGAACGATGCCGGTCGCGTCCGAACCTTGATCATCGACAAGGATAGATCCCGGAAGATCAGCCACTGAGCCAATAGCCCCCGTAGCCGCGCCACCATCGCCGCCGCCTGCGCGCCGTAGCCGCCGCCGAAGTGATGGTGGTGGTTGAGCGTGTGGTAGAGGTTGTAGAGGTCGCGCCGCGCGGCGTAGCCGGGATCGGGCTCACTCGGCAGCATAGCCTTGGTAGAAGGCGGGACCGAAGCCGCCAAACATCTCGGTGAAGGCGAGGTCCGCCTCGCGGTCGCCGAAATACGGCGCGGGATCAAAGATGGTAAGCTCAGCCGGCTTCGGTGAACGCCGCGTTGCCGCCCCACAGGTCGCCGTGGAGCAGCGAGCGCGGGATCGTAGCCGCGAAAGAATTCACCGAGCCGCGCCATCAGCTCCTCCGCCCCCGGATGCGCAGCCCCTTCTCCTCAGCCCACGCGATCTGCGGTCGGGTAAGCATTCGCGGTAGAAGCCGACCCACGAGTCGCGCCACGCGTTGCGCTGCGGAGCCTCGCCTATCCGGTTGTCGATGGAAAAACCGAACCGACTGCCGGATCCGGCGCAGCGATGCAGGCGCGCGACCTGCCGCCCCATCTCGCGTTCGCGCTCCGGCGTGCGCGCGCCCAGCGGCAGGAACTCGAGGGCGAGGAACGCGCTGCCGCCTTCGGTGCCGAACGCGACCGGCTCCGGCACGCGGATCGCGCCAGCATCGCGCAAAACCCGCAGCCCGAACGCCTCCGCCTCGAACATCGGAAGCTGGGCGGCAGCGTTGCGCTTCACGAAGAGCGGCGCCTTGCCCGGCACCTCTAGGACGGCGGCGTCATTGATGCAGCCGCCGCCCGCCGGGCGGACCCGCGCCTCGCCCGAACCGAAGAGCCAGCGGCTAATCGCGCGCCAGCTCACCGCTCCGGATCTGGTTGAGGAGGTTCGCGCAGCCGTCCTCCAGCAGGTCGAGGACCAGCTCGAAGCCCTCGTCGCCGCCGTAGTAGGGATCGGGCACCTGGGTGTGCGGGTGGCGCGTGCAGAATTCGCAGAACAACCGGAGCTTTCCCCCCGCCGCGCCGTCCGCATCGAGGTGCCGTAGGTCGGCGAGGTTGTCGTGATCCATCGCGAGGATCAGGTCGAACCTCGCGAGATCCGCCGCCTTCACCTGCCGCGCCCGCACATCGACCGGGATGCCGCGCCGCGCCGCCGCCGCGCGCATCCGGGCGTCGGATGGCTTGCCGGTGTGGAAGTCGATCGTGCCCGCCGAATCGATCTCGACCGCGCCGGAGTCGCCGTCGAGGTGGCGCAGCACCGCCTCCGCCGCCGGGGAGCGGCAGATATTGCCCATGCAGACGAAGAGGACGCGGAAGGAGGGAGCGGATGCCATGGGCGGACGGATGCGGCATTCTCGCCGCCGCGCAACGCCGAATCGCCCCGGCTACTCGCGGATATCGGGCACCTCTCCCGGACCCGGTTCACCCCCGCCCTGCCGCCGGACCGCATCGGTGATGCGGATGAACTCGGCGCGCCGCTGCGCCAGATTCTGGGCGTCGATGAATTCGCAGCGCGCCATCACGTCCTCGGGCGGGTAAATCGCCTTGTCATCTAGGATGTCGCTTCCCACCAAAAGCTTGGTCGCCTCAGTGTTTGGCGATGCGAAGTAAAGCTCTTCCGAATTTTTTGCAGCGACTTCTGCCCCCATCATGAAGTCTAGGAATTTATGCGCTGCGTCAATGCGTGGCGAGTCTCTCGGAATGGCGAAGTTGTCCACCCAAAGCACTGCGCCCTCCGACGGGATGACCCACCGAATGTTCTCATTCTCCTCCGCCGCCAGCGGCGCATCCCCGCTGTAGCACATCGAGATTGCCACCTCGCCCGACACGAGACCGTCTCGGATTTCGTCGATCGAGAGACATTTGGGATTCACTTGGGCAACCTGCTCCATCAGTTTCTCCCTCGCGTGATCCAATTCCTCACCAACAATCGAGTTAGGACTATAACCCAGCAGAATCATCGCCGAACCCACCGAATCGAGAGGCTCGTCCAACATCCCGACCTTTCCGGAAAACCGAGGATCCCAAAGGTCTGCCCAGGAATCCGGCTCTTCGACCAGATCCTCGCGATAGGCGATCAGCGTCGATCCCCAGAGATACGGGATCGAATACCGGTTTCTCCGGTCGAACGAAAGATCGCAAAACCTCGCGTCCAAATTCGAGATATTTGGCAACTTCGATTCGTCCAGTTCCGCAAGCTGACGAGATTGACCAAGCTCGTAGATGTTCGGTCCGTCCGATATGATGACATCGATCTGCCCCCGGCGATTCCTCAGAATCCCGCGCATTTCGTTCAGGGTTTCAAAGGCGATGACTTCGACCTTTATTCCAGTCTCTGCTTCAAATTTCTCCAAGGCTGGAAGCGTCACATAATCCTCAAAGGACAAGAGCTGGAGTGTCGCAGCATCGCCCCCAGCCCCTCGGATTTCATTTTTTCCTTCTTGCCCGCAGGATACGAGAAAAAAAAGAAGCGATAGTGCGAATAGCGGCTTGCGCATGAGTAAAACTAATTGGGTCCTAGAATAGCAATTACCCTTAATGATAAATTTAATAAAAACAATACAAAAAGTCGGATTTGGATTGTTTTAACATTGCAAATCCAAGGCGGATTTGATTTCCAATATGGCGAGAAAATCCCACAAAGACTGACCAAACCATCGACACCTGCGAAAGCATTAGCATTGATGAGTTTAACGAATGCTATTTTGAAAAAGAAGCCGCTGCTCATGCGAGGGATGACCGAAGCTGAAGGCGCGCAATGGACCCTGGAGCATTTTGGTAGAGACCTTTGGCGATGCCGAGGTGATCCTGGAAATGAAGATTGTTGTGCTGTGAGGAATCGAGGCTCCCGCCGAAATTGCCCGGAAGCGGGTAAAGCTCGCCGACTACGCCGGGCGATCCGGCAGGATGTCCCAGATTGCGCTACTTGAGCGTTTATCCCATCATGACGCAGTTTCGCTTTGAAAGAGCACATCAGATTCCCGAAATTTGGCTGGTCCGGGTCGATGATATGGAACGAGTTTTTTCTTGGTCCCAAAGGCTCGGTCCCCGCTCCACTACGACACGATGAGCAACCTCTTCTGCCAGGATCACGGCAGAAAGACATTTCTGTCATCTCGCCCGAATATGACGAGGCGTGCTATCCATCTTTTCAACCAAAACTGGCAAGACGGCCATGTTCAGTGGACGTGAAGAACATCGACCTTCAAAGGCTTCCAAAGTTCGAAGGCGTCCGCGCCAAGCCGAAGTCATCCCCGGTCCTGGCGACCCTCCTCTACGTGCCGGGATCGTGGTGGCACGCGGCAGTCGCTCGATGTGGCTATCAGCGTCAACCAGTGGTTTTACTCCGAGCGCTTCTTCGAAAAGAATAAAGCCTTTATCTTGGATCCCGATGCGCACGGCTCCTACGACTATCTGATCGACGAATCCATGAAGCGGTATCACGACTAGCAGGACCCCCATGAACACATCCCTAAACGCCGACAACTGCGATCAGATCAGCGCCGAGGAATTCAACCGCGACTACTTTGGAAAGAAGCCGCTGGTGATGCGCGGCATGACGGATCATTGAAGTTGTATGCGGAATTGACGCCGAGTATTTCGCCGAGACCTTTGGCGACGCTCCCGTCTTTGTCGAACTCAAAGGCATCGTCGTTTCAGATGATCCAGCGATCCCCGCCGAGATTGTGAGGAGAAAAACCACGATGGCCGAATACGCAAACGCCATCCGAGGGGAAACCAAACTGCGGCTACATGAGCGTCTATCCGATCATACTCAATTTCCCGCGCTCCAGAGCCACATCGATTTTCCCCGGTTCGGCTGGAGCGAGTCTGGATACGTGTGGAACGAATTTTCTCCCTCGACCGAAGGGGACGAGGCCTCCGCTGCACTATGACACGCTGGAGAATCTTTTGCCGAACTCACGGCGAAAGTCGTTTCTGGTGATCTCGCCCGAGTTTCACGATCACTGCTACCCGGTGAACGAAGATTGGCAGGATGGCTACAGTCAGATCGATATCAAGGCACCCGACCTCGCCAAGTTTCCCCGCTTTGCAGAAGTCCGGGCGGCGGAGGTCATTTTGGGGCCGGGTGACCTCCTCTACGTCCCCGCCAGATGGTGGCACTCGGTCCAGTCGCTCGATGTCTCCATCAGCATCAACCAGTGGTTCTGCACCGAGGCGTTTGCCAAAGCGCACGCCGACAAGCTCTATGATCCAGAAGCCTACGGACCTACGCCTATCCCATCGACGAATCGATGAAGCGCTACCATGACTAGAGGTGGCGGGAGCGCTCGGTGGGGTGTCTTCGAGGCGGCCCCGAAGCTGCTGGCGCTGGGCTTCCCGCTGGTGATCGGGCGTCTGTCGGCGCTGGTCATGCAGGCGACCGACGCGTGGATGCTGGGCAAGGTGGGCGAGCAGGCGCAGGCGGCGCTGACGCCGGCTGGCACGCTGATGCTGATCCCGCAGTTGTTCGCGGTTTCGTTCCTGATGGCGGTCACCACGAAGGTCGGGTCGGCGCGGGGCGCGGATCGGGGGAGGTTTGCCCTGACCGGGATCGCGATGGCGGCGGGCATCGGCGGCGCCCTGCTTGCCGCGATGCTCGCGGCGGCGCTTACGAGTTCTCGCTGCTGAAGCGGGATCCGCATCGCGGGCGATGCGCCTTCCTATGTGCGGATTGCGGCGTTTTCGCTCCCGATGCAGTTCGCGGCAATCGCGATGATGAATTATTTCATCGGGATCGAGCGCCCGAAGATCGGCATGGCGGCGGGCATCGCTGCGGCGGCGATCAACGCGGCGCTGAACTACTGCCCGATCTTCGGGAAAAATGGGCGCCCCGGCGCTGGGCATCCGCGGGCGGCGCTAAGCACGGCGATCTCCTCCGGCATCTTGCTCGCCCTCATGCTCGCCGCCTTTCTCCGCCACCGCGAGGCGAAAGCCTCCGGGATCCGCGCGGCGAAGCCGGACCGGGCGGCGTACCAAAGAAATCTTCTCCTCGGGGATCGGATGGGTATCTACATGGGCGTAGATACGCTGCTCTGGGGGCGGAACGCTCAACCTGCTGCTGCTCGCGCCCTATGGCAAAGCGCGCCGCTCGCCGCCTCGACGATCATCCTGAGCTGCATCCACCTGCTCCAGCTCCCGATCGAAGGCATCGGCGAGGGCGCGCTGACCTGCGTGGCCAACGCCGCCGGGCAGGGCGACGCCACGCGGATGCGCCACTACGCGGATGGCGCGGTCTTGCTCGCCGGGCTTTACGCCACGATCTGCGGCGGCTTGCTGTTCGCCTTTCGCGAGGATGTCTTCCGCCTTTTCTCCGACAACCAAGCCGTCATCGATGCCGGGTCGCAGGTCATCTTGATCGTCGCGCTCGCCCAGTTCCTCAGCGCCATCGACACCTGCTATTGCTACTCGCTCTGGGCGATCGACGACACGAATGTGCCGTGGATGTTCGACGTCTTTTCCTGCCTGGCGATCTTCCTCGGCGGCGGGTCTCATCATCACCCAATATTTCCAGGCGCTTGATCGGGCGTGTGGGCGGCGGACGCGCTCCACCTGGCGCGATGGCGCTCTTCCACTTCTTCCGCTGGCGCCATCCGCCCGCCGCTGGCTGCCGCCGAAGACACGCGCTGCTCTGCCGATCGCTTCTCCCCGCTGGCGGCATAGCCGCCCTGCTTTACTTGGGCGCTTTGGACAGGAACGCCGCGAGATTCGCCTTCAGCTTTTTGAGGTCGGGCAGGTTCAGGTACATCATGTGCCCGGCGTCATAGTATTGGAAGGTGATGTTGCCGTGCAGGCTGGCGTCGATCGGGAGGTGGTTGATGCTGTGCTCGATCCCGAGCGCCGGGGTCGCCAGGTCGGTGTACTGCAGCAGACGAGGACGCGCAGGGCGGGGTTTTCGGTGAGGGCGGAGGCGAGCTTACCGGAGGCGTCCACATAGCGGTTGAGAACCGGGAGTAGTTCCACGGGTGGACCGCGCGGCTGAGGATCTCGTAGGGCTGGTCGCTTTCGAATTTCAGCTCCTGCCGCACGTAGTGATTCATCGCCCCGGAGAACGCGCCATAGACGATCGCGTAGGACGGGTCATAGCCCGGATAGGAACCGGCGCGCCTGGGCTGGGTGCCGGTCACGCGGCTGTCGAACCGCCCGGTGACTGATTTTCATCGCGCAGCAATTCTTTGAAAAATGCGGACGGGCTGACGCGGAGATTCGAGTCGAGCACGAACTGCTCGCCCAGCCCGGTCAGCCCGGCAAAGCGCTTGGCGATCAAAACGCGCTGGCCCTCCGGCAGGGCGGATCCGAGCAGGGCTGAGGCGTAGTCGCCCAGCGCGAATTCCCGCGCCTGGCTTGGCGGCGTCCGCCGGCTTGCCGTTTAGGTCGCCAGCGAGCTGCCGGTGGTATGCGGCGGTCGCCGCGAATCCCGGCAAAAACGAAATGTAGGCGAGGTCGCCGCCTTGCAGCGTCTCGAAGTCGAGCACCGCCGAGAGCAGGACGACCCCGTTCAGACATGCAGTGCCGTAGCGATCTTGCAGGTGGTTGGACAGCGCCGCCGCGCGCAGCCCGCCAGAAGCCCGCCGATCAGGATATTTGGGCGACGCCCAGCGCCCGTGGCGGGTCACATAGAGGCGCACGAACTCGCCGACCGATTCGAGGTCTTCGTTAGCCGGAATTGCTTCTGGCCCGCCCTTCTCCGCGCGGCTAAATCCGGTGCTGACCGGGTCGATGAAGACAAGGTTTGACGTACGTCGAGGATCGACCATTCGTTGTTGATCGCCACGAAAGGCGGCGCGCCGGGCTTGGTGCCGTCCTCGCTTTGCAGATCGACGCGTTTGGGTCCGAGCGCGCCCAGATGCAGCCAGACCGCCGAGGATCCCGGACCGCCGTTGAAGCAAATGGCCCAGCGGGCGAGACGGGTCCGGGCTTCCCATCCTGCGTGCGGACGTAGGACACGTAGAAGACGGAGGCGCGCGGCTCGCCATCTTTGGTCATGGGATCGTTCCGGCGGTCGCCTGATAGGTGACCTCGCTGCCGCCGATCGCTGCTTTGCCTTCGGTTTCTTTGGATTCTGCCTTCGGCTCCGGCGCGTCGGCCTCTTGCCGCCCTCTTTTTCACCGTCGCTTCGGGTCGCCTTGAGAATGGTGGACGGCGCGGCGGGTGGCGAGATGAGGGCAGGCGAGCGCCGCGCTGGCAAGGATTGATTTCCGACATAGGGATGGGGCGTAATTTGCTGGGGAGCCGCTAGCGCTCGCGGCTGCTGCCCGCCGGTGTCAATCCGCCTCACCCCGAGAATCTCCGCTTCCGCCATGTCCTATACCTACCGCTACCCCACCCCGCCGTGTCGGTCGACTGCGCCGTCTTTGGCTTCCTGCGCCATTGCGCCGCACGTGTTGCTCATCGAGCGCGCCTCCGCGATCCTCGCAGGTGTTGGCCGCTGGGCGGCTTTGTCGAGATCGACGAATCGCTGGAAGCCGCCGCCCTGCGGGAACTGGAGGAAGAAACCACTGCGCGGAATCCAGGTCGAACAACTCCACGCCTTCGGCTCCCCGGACCGCGATCCCCGCGAGCGCGTCATCAGCGTGACCTACTCGCTCCTGACCGGGGAAATCGACGCGCACCTGCCACGGCTTCGCCGACGATGCGGCGCAGGCAAAGTGGTTCCTGCATCGACGCGCTGCCGCCGCTCGCCTTCGACCATGCCGGAAATCCTGCGGATGGCGGTCGAGCGCTTGGCGGAGAGTTTCCGATGCGGCGTTCTCGCCGGTCTGAATTCTCACGAATCCAGCTACGCGCGCGGCGTCTTCGCCGGTCTGAATTCCTCACGAATCCAGCTGCGGGCAACTACTGCTGCCGGTAGAGCGGCAGGAATCGCCATGTCTCGGACGCCATCTGATCTTTCTCGCCGTGGCGCTCCCAGTCGGCGACGACGCGCAGCCGATACATGTCGTTGAGCACCTCGCCCTCCTCCGTCTCGATTTCCATCTCCTCGACCTCGAACGAGTAAACGACGCCCATCGCATCGGGCTGTGTCGGCTCGGGCACTTCGTCGTAGCTATCCATCTTGCTCAGCTCGGTCATCAGGCTTTGGAGATTTCGCACCACATGCATCTCGACGTGGAGGCGCGGCTCGCTTCGGCGGTCGCCTGCAGCGCCTGCACCAGCCCGACCGCGACCAAGCCGAAGAGCCCCGAGGGCGATCATGACCTCGAACAAAACGACGCCGGAGGCGGAGCCACTTTAGAGGGAGTATTCTTCGCGCACCACATGGGCGTCTAGGGGGCTGAATCTATCTCGAAAAAGCCGTCCTCATTGGTGAAGCGGATGACGATCGGCCTGCACAAGCCGGACGGCTCGAACCGCCAGGATCTCCGGCACGCGCTTGTCGATCGGGCGCACGTCCTTTCGTGAAAGCGCTGGACGCCGATGTTGGCGTGGGCGCTGAAGTCATGGGCGTGCTCGATGCAGCCGACGCCCGCCGCCTCCTCTTCGTCGTCCTCGGTGTAGCGGATCGACGATTCTCCTCCGCGTCGCCGCCCATGCTCATATCGGTGAGCATGAACTTGCCTTCGGCGAAACTCGACCGCCCACGGGCGCTGTTCCTCGATCGGCCAGCCGCCGCGCCTCTTTGGCGTATTGCTTGAGCACCTCGGTGGTGTCCCGCATTTTCTGCTCCGCCGAGACCGACCGGATGCTGAGGATGGCGATCCCGATGATCAGCGAAAAGATGAACAGCGCCGCCATGACCTCGATGAGCGTAAGCCCGCGCGCCCGCCTTGGATCGGAAGGCGGGCGGCGGCGGACGGGCTGACGGAGGGCAGATGCATGTGCGGAGCGAAATATAGGGGGACTTAATCATAACAACCGCGCGGATTGGCGGCGGTCGCTCGATTCTTTTGACGGCCTCACCGGCGTTCAATCGCGGCACCCGTTATTCCATGAGCGGGTCGGTCCTTGGTCTCGGGCTATGATTTTGACCAACGACCGCTGAGCAGTGAAACACCGCAGCCGACATTCGCAGCGGGCGCAGCGCCTCGTGGTAGCCGCGTTCTTCGGAAAAGACGAATTTGGTGAGCAGCCCGAAGATGGTGGGACCGAAGGCGGCGACGAAGTACTCGACGTTGTAGCAGAGCGACGCTGCTGCGCAGGTGCGTTTCCGGGAAGAGTTCCGAAAGTAAATCGCGTAGCTTACGAAGAGGGCGAGCTGGAAGAAGCTCATCAGCGGCACCATCCAGAAGACCTGGTGGAATTTCGTCAAGGTAGAGGAACACCGCGCCGGTCGCGAAGGCGGCGACCATGGCGATGGCGAACGCGGGGCGCTGCCCGATCTTCTGGCAGACGTGGCTGTAGGCGAACATCCCCGGCAATCCTCGCCCCGAGGTTCATCATCAGCGAGACGATGCCCGCCCAGTGCTTCTTCTGGCTTCGACGCCGGTGTCATCGAGCCCTCGGCGATGAAGTGTTTCTCGAAGACGAGGCGCTGGAGGTCCACCGGAGAAAAGCCGATACCCCATAGCCCGATCACGCCGACGCAGGCGAGCAACATGCCGATGATGGCATGGCGGCGCAGCAGCGGATCGCCGAGATCGCCGCGAAGCGACCAGCGGGTTGTTGTGCAGACGCCCTTCCCCTCCTTCGCCTTCTGGCTGTGCTGCTCCGGTCTTCAGCTTCGATCCGATGATGAGCGCGAGCAGCGCCGGCACTGCGCTTACTTCACGAACATCCACCGCCACGTGTCCGCCACGGCGTGCGATTCTTCGAGCTTCCTACCGGGCGCATCGGCCACGCCTGCCGCCGCGATGTTGCCCAGCGCCGAAATCACCTGGAGCAAAGCCGGAGCGAATAGGCGCGGGCGCGCTCCGGCATGACTTCGGCAATCAACGCGACGCCCACGGCGAATTCGCCCCCACCCCTGCCGGTCAAAACCGGTAGAGCGCAAAATCCCAAAATCCCTGCGAGAGCGCGCTCAGCCCGGTGAAGATCGAGTAGAGCAAGATGGTGATGACCATCGTCTTCGCCTCGCCCGATCCGGTCGCCGAGGATGCCGAAGAAAAGCCCGCCCGCGCCCCAGCCGATCAAAAAGATGGCGGTCGCATTGGTACGCCGAGGCGACATCGTCCTTGGTCGCGCCTATGCCCAGCAGGTCCTTCATCGCCGGCTGTCTTACCAGCGTAAAGATCTGCTGGTCGAAGCAGTCGAACAGCCAGCCGAGGCAGGCGACGACGAGGACGAACCAGTGGTAGCGGTTCAGCTCGTGCCACCAGTGGCGGCGGACCTGCCGAGATCGGGGCTAGACATGCGATGGTTTTAGCGCAGCGCGCCGCCGATGAGAAGGGCGAAGTTTCTGGCAAGCCTAACGCGAAGGTGTTCATCGTGGGCGAAAAAATCCGTACCCTTTCCCGGCAGACCGCGTTGGAACCGGATAGAACCCCAAAATCTATCCCTTCCTTATGAAAACGCCCATCGATCCCCGAGGCGCTGCGACCTTTTCGCAGCGATCACTGCTGCTGCCGCTGCTGCTCTCGAAGCCCCGCCTGACGCGAAAGCTGCCCCGACCGACCTGCTGCCGATCCAGAAGCTACACGGTGGTGACGTGCTTGTGGTCGTATGTCTTCAGGGCACGCCCGATCCGGGCGGCTTTGTTTTGGGGATCGGCACATCGGCGCTGGAGCAGGCGCTACGCATGTCGGCTTGCCGAGCGGCGCGTATCCGTGGCAGAACTTCCACAACGAAACGAGCGTGCAGAACCCGAATCCGCCGGATGCCAACGAAGAATGGCGCAACGGCAACCTCGGCGAAGTCTTTGGCATCACGCTGGACCAAGACGCCTCGCCGAGCATCTACACCGCATCGACGACCCAGCATGGGAGCTGGCGCGGGACCTTACTTACGGGCGAAGGACCGGGGTCGGTGTATCGGCTAGACGGGACGACCGGCGAGGTGACCACGTTTTGCCAGCTCCCGAACAATACGGCGAAGGAGCCGTCGCTCGGGCAGATTCGCCACCATCAGCGACGGCGCGGGCAACGACTGGATCTTCATCTCGAACTTCGAGGATGGGCTGATCTATCGGCGCGATGCGAGCGGCGCGCGGCGGCGGGCACGTTCGACCACACGGCGTGGACGGCCGCCCGCAGGAATCGCTGGCGCTGATCGCCGACGATGGCTCGACGGACGCCACCCGCGTCGGGCGGCGGGTCTGGGGGATCGAAGACTACCGTGGGCGGCTTTACTACGGCGTGTGGAATGCACCCGGCACGCCCCACGAGATCTGGTCGGTCGCTCGACGCGGGCGGCAACTTCGTGTCCAACAGCGCGATCCGCGAGATCATCGTGCCGCTGCTTTCGCCCGCCGGGACCAGCCCGGTCTCGGACATCACATTTTCGGAGGGCGGCTCGATGTTCTTTGCGAGCGCTTACCGGGCCAGAACTACGCCGCCGGTTTGCAAATCGGCGCTCTACGCCTGCCGCGTCTTCGAATACACCGGCAGCAGCGGCTCGTGGACGCCGCATCCGACCAATGTCTATAAGCCAGGCTGGCTGAACCACGTGCTTACCTGAACAACAAAACTACGACAGCTCAGCGGCGGCGTGGCGGTGGAATGCGAGGGCTACCTGTGGGCGAGCTGCGACGCGGCCTTCACTATCCGCCGCCCTACATCTACGGCGCGCAGCGGTTCCCGCTCGGCGGCAATACGGCGGAATATACATCCTACTGCGACGCCGATCCGGGCAACGGTGACATCCCGTTTTACACCAACAGCGTGCTGATCGACTTCGACGGCGATATCAGCGGCGGGGACAAAACGAAGATCGGCGACATCGAGATCTCGACCGAATGCGATTGCCTGGAGATCGAGGTCGGCGAAATCGAATGCCCGCCGCAACCCGGCGCGCCATTCGACTTCACGCTCACCCTCACTCAACCAATCCGGGAAAGACGCCGCATTTCTCTGGCTCGCGCCTTGCCCGGCTGCGGAGCTGCCCGCCGGTGCCGTCACGCTCCAGCCCGATCCGTCCGCATCCAGGCGATCCCCGGCGGCTTGGCGGACGGCGCGACCGGCACGTTCAACGTCCAACTGCCTGCCAGCCACGCGCGAGACGGTCTGCTTTATCGTCACGATCCTCGACCGACGCTCGCCGAGTGCTGCTCCGACAAGGTGTGCGTCGATCTGGCCGGACTGCGATTGCTACCAGCTGCTTGACTACACGATCGGCAAGAGCCACGGCTCCGACGGCACGCTGGAAGTGGATCTTCACCGGCACGATCCTGAACCAATCCGGCTGACGGTCCACTACGTCTCGTTCACCGACCCGCGCTTTGATTCGAACCCGGTCGTGCTCGGCACGCCGACGCCCGGCGGCACCGGCACCTTCACCGTCTGCATCTTGGGGGCGGTCCCGGCGGAGGTCATCGACTTCTCACCTGGGCATCCATCCGGAGAACATCGAGGAATGCTGCTCGCAGAAGGTGACCATCAAACTGCCCGACTGCATCGACCCGCAGAAGGACGAATGCTTCCTGCTGCCGCGCAAAGCGACCTGCTGCCCGGATGCGGCGGCGCCCGGCGGCGGCGACATTCATCCTGCGCATCTGCAAACAACCTCGCCGCGCCGCGCACCTACGGCTGGAACCTCGCCGCCCTGCGCCCAGCGCCGCCTGCCCCGGCTTCATCCCGGCGTCGAATTACTCGCCGAACTCCGGATCGGTCACCGTGCTTACCAATAGCTGCGTGGACATCCCGATCACCGCGATCTGCGAAGGCGAGATCCAGCCCGGCTCGTGCGCGGGCTACGAGATCTGCATCCGCCAGACCGACGACCCGGACAACTACTTCTGCTGCGACGGTCAAATCTATGCGCCCACCCAGGACGAAGTTTTGCTCAAGGACGACCTTGGCCTTACGGAGGCAACAACAACCCGGCGGTCGTGCAAACGGCGTTACCAGATGCGATTCATCGCCGTCAACGACACCGACCAGGAGGTCCGCGCACGCTGGTCATCAGCGATTCCGGCGGGATCCGCTGATCCGCCCGCCCGGCGGCGAAGAGAGCACCACGGTCAGCCAACAGGTCAGCATCCGCCGCGGGCAGCGTCGATGTGTTTTTCGACATCATCCTCCGGATCGACGGCTGAGGACGCTACCGCCCGCACACGGTCAACGTCTATATTTTCGATTTAGCTACGGGGCAGCCCCGGCTCCAGGCGGGACCGATCTACGTGCTGTCGCTGCCGGACAAGGCGGCGGTCCGATCGTCGGGTTCGCCAACAACGGCGATGAAGTCGCCATCCAATTCGAGTCGAAGGATGGCAAGAAATACAAAGTCCAGCAGCTGAACTCGTACTTCAACGGGCGGATGCAGACCACGCCTGCGCCCTAGACGAGGGCGGCGATCCTGTCGTCGAAATCATGGACGGCAACGGCGGCGTGATCGAATGCTTCCTGCCCGTGGAGCCAGAGATCGACCGCATGTTCTTCCGCGTGGTCGAATTCGACGAGCCTTAGATCTTAGGCGGGATCGGCGGCGGGACCCTACTCGCGCCCGACCGCTGCCGCCGCGCCCTGCATCGCCGCCTGCGGAGCCACGCGTCTTCGCCTTTGCCGCCCGGTGCCGCCTTGCGAGATTAGGCGACATGGCTGACACGCCCTGGCGAACTCATCCTCCAAGGCATTCCCGTCTCCCGGGATCGCCCGCGCCCCCGCGCACTTCGTCGGGCGTTCGTT
This sequence comes from Verrucomicrobiales bacterium, assembly GCA_041395145.1. Lineage (GTDB taxonomy): Bacteria > Verrucomicrobiota > Verrucomicrobiia > Verrucomicrobiales > DEV007 > JAWLBD01. Next base: position 35,283 of record JAWLBD010000024.1, read on the forward strand.
CGATGCGCCGCCGATGTGGCGCATCCCGGACAGCGAGGTCGCCCGCGAGCGGGAGCGCTTTCCTGTGCGCTTGCCGAGACCCACGCCCAGATCAGTAAGCTCCAAGACAAGCTCTCCGGCGAGATCGGACCGGGCGAGGCGGGCATCTTCGACGCGCACCTGCTCGTCCTCGAGGATCGCATGATCAACGACGAGGTCTTGCGCCTGGTCCAAGACGACCGGTTCAACATCGAATACGCGTATTTCAAAGTCGTCAGCCGCTACCTCGAATCGATCCGCAAGATCGAAGACCCGCATCTGCGCGAACGCGCCGGACACATCCAAGACACGGTCCCGTGTGATCAAAAACCTGCGTTACCACGCGCCGACGTCAGGCGCGGACGAGGCAGACCTGAAGCGCAAGCACGTCCTCGTCGCCCACGACATCACGCCGTCCGACACGGCGGCGATGGACCGGGAATTGGTCAGCGGGTTTGCCACCGGAGGTCGCAGCGTGACCAGCCACCGCGATCATCGCCCGCTCGCTCGGCATCCCCGCCAGGGTCGGGCTGCACGGTCCTCGGCGCGCAGGTCCGCTGGCGGGATGCCGATGCTCATCGACGGCTACGCCACGCTACGTCATCGCCTACCCCAGCGAGGAGACGCTCGCCCGCTACCGCAAGCTGGAGCGCGACAAGGGCGTGTCCTGCAAGAAAAAGCTGCTCGACCAGTGCCAGCGCGACGCGGAGACCCGCGACGCTACCACCGCCTCACCCTCTCGGCGAACATCGAATTCCGCCTATGCGAGGCAAAGCTGACCAAAGAGCGCGGCGCGACCGGCATCGGTCTCTACCGCACCGAATTTTTCTTCGCCAACCGCGCGAAGTTTCCTGGCGAGGACCGGCGGCTCGCCAACTACGGGCGCGTCGCCCGCGGCGCTGCCCTCCCGCACAGCGGACTATCCGGACCAGCGACGTGGGCGGCGACAAGGTCCACCCTGCGGAATTCCTCGTCGATCCCGAGCCGAACTATTTCTCGGCTGGCGCGGTATCCGCGTTTCGCTCAAGGAAGAGGCGATCTTCAAAACACAGCTCCGCGCGATCCTCCGCGCCAGCGCGGAAGGCAAAGTCGGCATCATGTATCCGATGATCGCTTCCCTCGGCGAACTACGCACCGCCAACCAGATGCTCGAAACGTGTAAAGCGGAGCTAAAGGCGGAAGGCATCGCCTTTGACGACAACCTCGAAGTCGGTGCCATGATGGAGGTGCCCAGCGCTGCGATCATCGCGCCCGCCCTCGCCAAGGAGGTCGATTTCTTCAGCATCGGGACCAACGACCTCGTCCAATACACGCTCGCCGTGGACCGCGTCAACGAACGCGTCGCCGACCTCTATCAGCCGGGCCATCCCGCCATCGCCCACCTCATCCACCAGATCGTCGCCGCCGGCCATGCCGAGTCGATCTGGGTCGGCGTCTGCGGCGAGATGGCCGGCGACCTCCGCTATCTGCCCCTCCTCATCGGGCTCGGCGTCGATGAACTCTCCGTCGGCGCCAGCCAGCTTCCCGCCATCAAATACGCCATCCGCAGCCTCAGCCGGGATGCCTGCGACGCCCTCGCCAGCGACGTGCTCACCCACTGCTCCGACGCCGCCGATACCGACGCCCGCTGCCGCGCCGTCGCCGAGGAACACTACGCCGAACTGCTTTAGTCTAGAAGTGGATTCAGAGTGCCCGGAACGTTTTCACGCTCCCGTCGCAAACTACCATCCCCACTACAAGCATAAAAAATCCCGCCGTCGACGAACACCGGGTTTACTCTATTTCAAAGATCGGCTTATTTGGACCCTTTCGGACGGAATCTTCAGGCTCAGACGCATCGCGCTTAAACTCAATAGTTGTTTTCGAGCCACCTGATACCTTTGTCACATAACCAATCCCCTTTTCAAAACGCACCTTAAACCGACTGCCAGTGTCGCTAAAAAGGGTTAGAACACCGTCCTCTTCAAGTTGCCACCTCCCACTCTTTTTCCAGATTGTATGATCTGCAACACCTCCGCTTCTTAAATGTAGCTCACCCCCCGACGCCCACTTCCAGACCGTATCGCTTATTGCGTCAGTGTCGATTTTTTCTTTTCCCATCAGCTTTTCTAATCGAGTTTATGATGATTCTTTTTTGGAAAGCCTCTATCTCCGCTTAACCGCAACCGCCTCCTCAAGATTTCCAGATTTTGCAAATTTTTTCTGAAGGGACTTTAGAGACTCAAAATAGATTCTCCCATTTTTCTCTTCAATCACTTTGATCTCATTTTCATATATGGACTGAAGCCGCAATAATTCAGGGGGACCCGCGACAGGTTTTGCCTTTTCCGAAAGATCACGCGATACCTCATCAGAGAACAATTTCACTTGCGCTTGAACTGCTAGGGCGTCTTCAAGACGATTTGCTTTGGTGAGCGACTCTTGAAGCTCCTTCAATACCTTTAAATATTTACCTTCAACCTCGTTCATTTCAGCGCTATTGGCGTCTTGCCATTTCTTTCGGAGGTCTCTCAACTCAATACTCTCCGCCCAAGATATCTGGAGCATTAACAAAAGAAGAAGGGAAACCCACAGCGCCCCATGCGTCATTCGAGAAGTCGATATTTTCATTGCTTTGCCTTAGGTTAATGCGCCGATTTGGCTAGCCAACTCCATTGCAAGAATCGTCCACTTTCATGATAGATTGAAACAATGCGAATTACATCGCCCTGAATTCCCTATTCCACCCCAGGCAGCGCCTGAAGCGTCGGCTTGGGCGCGAAGGGTGAATTGCCAGTCGGGGCAGCGACGGCATCGGCGGGAACTTCCGCCCCGGTCGTGGCGTCGGTCGGATTCGCCGCTGGCGCGGTCGAGGCGGCGGCGATCTGGATCACTTCGTCCTCGCTGACCAGGTGACCGACGACATCCTCCCACCAGGCGATCCGGTCGATCACCTCTTCCTCATAGGCGACCTTTTGCTCTGGCGTGAGCGAATCGTAGATCGATTCTTCGAGGCCGGCGTCGCCATTGGGCTGACCCGATCCGACGACATCGCCATCTTCGGGAAGTTCGCTGACCGGCGACTCGCCGCTGACGATCGAGAGCGCCGGATGGAAGGCGGGCGAATGCTGGGCGAGCGAAGCGAAGACGCGATCTTGCTGATCTTCGGTCAGCCCAAGGAGCGGCACGAGGCGCTCCAATTCGCGATTCGCATAATTCTCGACCGCTGCCGCGCGAATGGTGAGTTCCTCCCTCGTCGGTGCCTTGCGCACATCGGCGGCAAATTTCTGCGCCTGGGCATCGGCGAACGCATTTTGCCCTCCCATGCCCGATGAGTCCGAGGAACCCGGCTCACTCTGGAGCCACTTAGGACCGGGGATGGCGGGCTTCGCCTTGTTCCCTGCCACCGATTTGCCATTTGCCTCCGCGATTTGAGGCGAAGCCAGGGAGACGGACCGGCACGCCCTCCGCCCGGCGATCCTTCACATCCTTAGCGGAAGAAGCCGATCCCCGGTTCCGCCGGATTGCCGGTAGACGCGATCAGGGCAGCGAGGCGCTGGTCCAGCGCCAGCACCGGCGATGAGGGGCAGAGAATCTCTTCATTCTGGGAGGAGGGGGTAGGGTTCCGATCCGCTTTGCCGCGACCATCGACACGCAAGAACTTCGTCCCACAAGGCGGAGAACGCGTGCGGATCGTTTGTTTCAGCTTTTCTTCGCTCAGGCGCAATTGCTCGCTGATCGTACGTCTGGCTGTGGAGAGAATTTGCCTGGCCGGATGTCCAAAAGGTAAAGATAAATCTGAAATAATGCCCTCTCGCGCTCAGCATTCACCTTGCCCCGTAACCCGATCTCCGGGCGGATCGCCTCGACCTGCTCGTCGGTTAAATTAAGGTTCTTGCGCAGCCCATCGAGCGCCGCGTCCGCCCAATTCTGCGGGTCCAGCGCCGGACCAGTGCCTCGGTCATCGCCGCCCCCGGCGGCGGCTTTACCAGATCATCCACACCCGCGACCGCATCCCGAGCACATAGCCGATCCCTGCCCGCTGAGAAAGATGACGAGCAGGGCGGCGGCGCCGACTTTCAATATTGGCTCACTGGGAAATGCGGCATCGCGCGGCGGTTTGGTAGCGCATTGCAATGGGCTTTATCCTCAACGAAGAACGGGGACTTCTACGTCAGGGGCGGAAAAAACGGCGGGCGGCTGATCCGCCGGCTTTGAGGAAGATGGCTTCGCCACCAAAACGGCGATGCCGAGCAGCGCGACCGAACAGGCGGCCCCGCACAGCGACCAGCGCCGCCACATCGAGAGCGCCTCCGCCCGGCGCTGCGCCTTCCAGCCAGCGGCGGTCCGGGTGGCAAAGCCGAACGGAGCCGAGTCATCGGCGACCGCAGGATCGGCTGCCCCCGCCTTCACTGCGGCGGAGGCGACCTTACGCCAAGCGGCGGATGTTTGGGGTTCTTCGTTCATCATAGGCAAAGTCTAGCTGGCGGCATTGCGTTGGTCAATGGCTTCTGCGTCAAGCGATTGGAGGGCGTCGGACAGTTTCCGGCGGGCGCGCATGGCGGCGACCTTCACCCGGCTCTCGCCCCAGCCGGTCAGCGCGCAGACCTCTTTGATACTCTTCTCCTCCAAATCGATCATCCTCACAATCATCCGCTGGTCCGGCTTCAGCGTTTCCAGCAACCTTCCGACCAACTCCGCCGCCGCCGCGCGGGATTCCCCAGGCCGCACCCAGCCCGTGTCCGCCTCGCTCAGCGACCGCTCGAAAAATTCAGAGTCCTCGACGCCCAAGTCCGCGTAGCGCAATTCCTTGCGGACCCGCTGGCGGCGCAGCCGGTCGTAGCAGGTATTCAACGCGATCCGGCTCACCCAATGGTCGAAGGGCTGGCTCGCTTTGTATTGGTGGATTTTCGTAAAAACCTTCATAAAGACCTCTTGGGCAAGATCTTCCTCACCCTCGGCGCGAGGCAAGTGCCCGCGGACGATGCGGATGACGACCGGGTAGAGGTCATCGACCATCTGCCTGGCAGCGGCTTCGTCTCCGAGTTTGACGCGTTCGATGGCATGATTCCAATTTGGGGGTGGCGATTCCATTTCGGGTGGCGAAGCGGCGGGCAAAGGCGGCGGAATACTCCACTCCATTAGATTGAGACGCAAGAGATCGCCTCGGTTACACGAATTTCGCGCCCGGTAGGCGTGCAGCGCGGTCGCCCCCGTTGAACCCTACAAATAGTACGCTTCCCCATAATTTTCACAGCCGTTGAGAGAATAGTCGCCGCAAAGACCGCGAGCTAACCATGCGGTGAAGGAGAGCCGCCGATGACGCGGAAGTTTGAAGATCGGTTTCTTGGCGGCGACCGTTACCGCTCCCGTTGCAAAACATACCCAGCGCGACCGGACTCCAAATTACCGCTCTCTACCCCGGCGCAACTTGGCACCTTTCGCCCAGCCCTCCCCATTCCTCACACCGCATACCCCAGGCGCCGCGCGCAATCGGCGAGGATCTCTGCCTCCCAGCCGGGGCGGCGCGGGCATTGGGGGTGCGGTTCGGGGGACGGGATGCGTAGGAGGTGTTGGAAGGCAGCGCAACTGTGTTTGTAGGCGGGGACCGGGGCGCGGAATCCGACGTTGCCCAAGTATTGGAGCGCGTCGGCCAGCGCGTGGTAGCGTTCGTCGCCCCCCTGCCAGTAGCGGTCGCGCTCGGCGAATTTTTCCGGGCAGAAGGCGGCGAGCCCGAGCAGGTAGTCGGAGCCGTATTCGACCATGTCGATGCCGAGGTCGTTGCCGGTGTAGATGCGGAAGTCGGGGCGGATGGCGTCGCGGAGGGCGAGCCGCTTTAGCTCCTCGCCGCGGTCGAGCGACGAATGCTTCATCCCCTTGAGCTGCGGGATGCCCATCAGGCCGCGCACGGTTTCCTCGTCGTAGATCATCCCGTTGGGAGCGAACACGCGCCCCAACTCGAAGCCGAGGACCGCCTCGTAAGGGCTCGCAAAGCGCGGCATAGAGATCGACGATCTGCGCCGGGGACCAATCGTGGAGGCGCGTGGTCTGGAACAGGATCGGGGTGCCGCCAAAGGACGCGATCTCATCCATCTGCGCGCGGTAGAGGTCGATGAGATCGCCTTCCATGCCCTCGACGTAGGCTCCGGCGACGAAGCGTTTGCCCGCGCCGAGCGCCTCCCGCGCCCAGCCGAGGATCATGGTGCGTTCGGCGGCGGTCGGGTAGTTGGCGTAGCCGGTATCCATGTTCACCGCGCAGGTAAGCCCCGCCTCATCGGTGCGGCGGACCGCCTCTGATAGGCGTCGCGCCTTACGATCGTGCCGTCCGCCTCAAACGGAAGCAGAAGCGGTAAGCCTTTTCGATCGGGCAGTTCAGGAGGCGGCGGTCGTGTCGGTCTTGAAGGCTCATAGTGGATTTCGGGTAAAGGCGTAATTCGCCCCGGATCAGGCGAAGAGCAAGCGCAAGCGGGCGACGAACCGCTTTGCTAGCGGCATGGTCCCTTCGACTTCCCTATGATTGGTTCCGATGACTTCAGTCGTTTTGGCAGACGCGAAATCTTGCGCCATCATCCCCGCCTCTACCAGGATAGCCTCCAATTCGGAAAGGCGATGCTCGGGCATATTTCATCGCATACCCATCTCGTTGGCGTTCGGGTCTTCCCCTTGTTCGAGAAGGAACCGTAGAATGCTTTCTGGTTCACGTAAATTTCGAATAGGCGTAGGGATAACCGATGCCGGGTGAGCTCCCCTCTCCAAAAGCGAAAGTCACCTGGTCTAGCGAACCATGCTCCGCGACGATTTCGAGAAGAGGCGCTCCCGTGACACCGCAGACTGCTACCCCATGGGCGCGAATGAAATCCTGAATCCAGCATCATCATGGCGTAACAAATGCACGATGTAGTCGTCGGTCGAGTGGTGGAGCATCTGCAAGAACTCCGAAAGCGAATCCGCCAACTTCGTCACGCCACGGGCAAGATCTGGAGGAAGAAATTGAAACCGCGAAACGATGCGGACAGACAAGCAATCGGGATTGGTCTCCTCGTGGTCGACCCAGAAGATCGCACCCTTCGCTGCCCCAACGGAAATGCAGAAATGTCCGCCGAAGTGATCGCTGCCAAAGACGAGGAGTTGCGGTAGATCAGGGTGCCACGCCAACCGGCTGGCACCTTCCAGACGGGTGAAAAATCTCACTAAGAGATGGACGAAGAACCTCGGAAACCGTGACGACATTCGGAGATGGAATTCCACTCCCATGAGCGAGCAGGAAATCTCGCAGATCTCCAGGAACCGATATTCCCCGCGTCTCTTCAGGCCGAACAAAGTCAAATTCGAAATCGGAAGCCATCCGATAACCTCAGCGCCGCCCTAAACCTCGTCTGGTCAAGTTTGTCCATGGATGAGTTAAGGCAAGCTATAGCGAGGCATTATTGCCCGCCACCGACCGGATACTGCGGCGGTCCCCACCGGGAGAATGGATAGTAGATGAGCGCCACCTTCCCAACGATCGCCTCCTCCGGAACTCCTCCCCACATTCGGCTGTCCGCACTGTTCGCAACATTGTCCCCCACCACAAAATACTCGTCATCGCCGAGCTGATAGGCTCCGTCGCCCATGGCGGATGGGATGGAAATCATCGCTTCATAGGAGACGGGCGGCAATGCTCCGTCGGCGATCTTTACCCCATCAGCGAGCACGAATCCGCCCTCGAAGGTGATTCGCTCGCCCGGAAGTCCCACGATGCGCTTGAGATAGACCACTTCGGTGTGGGCATTTGGATGCATCGATATAGCGATCGCCTCGTCCAGTTTAAAGGCGATAAGGTCCCCTCGCTCTGGTTCCGAAAACAGGTAGCTCAGGCGATTCACCAAAAAGTGATCTGGCGGACCACCTCCCTTTTCGCCCATGATTGTTGGCATCATCCCGCTTGTGGGCATTCTATAAGCCTTGGCCACCAATTTCGCGTGCGGAGGGAAAACCGAAACGCCGAGAAGCATGACCGGAAACACCAGAAACAAAACCCAGTTCATTCTGCCTGGCCGCGCGCTGTCTTTGAGCATCCACAGAAAGGCGAGAAACCACAGGAAGACGACCACGACCGCACCCGCAGCGGGCATTTTCTCCCACATCAGCAACAAAAGCACTATGGAGCCAACGAGATGCGCCCCCACAAACCAGATCAGCCCTCGGAGATAATGCCCCGCCCTTGCCAATCCAAAACCGGGAATAATCAGGCTCAGCAAAACGCCCACCCAAGCGCGCTTTGCGCCCGGTGCCGCGGAGGTTGCTTGGTCGGGGGTCCCCCCAGAATCGGGATCGTGCATCGCAGAAGATCCTCCCCGGATCGGGCGAAGGCAAGCGCGAAGCGGGCGGCATTTTCGTATAGACATCGGCAGCCGAGATTCGCTATGCTCCCCCAAACTCAACCTAGAGGATTTCCCATGAAACTCTTTCTTAGCGAAGGATTCCGCCAATCCGCTCGATCTATCTTGGTTTTCGGCGGCGCGGCGCTGATCGCGATGCCCCCCGTCCTTTCGGCTCGGGAATTTACGAGTTCGGACGGGAAGAAGCTGGAGGCGGAGATCGTCTCGGCGACGGATAAGAAGGTGGTGTTGGATTCGGGCGGCAAGAAATTCACGGTGCCGCTCAACCGGCTATCGAAGGAGGATCAGGCGTTTGTGAAAGAGTGGGCGAAGGAGAATCCCAGCCTGCCGCTCGAATTCACCTTCACCAAAGAGCGGCTGTCGAAATCGGGGTCCGCCAACAACAAGACCGAGGAATGGCAGTTCAAAGTCGCCATCGAGAATCGCGGCGACCTGCCCGCCAAGGAGATCGAGGTCAAATACGCGCTCTACATCGCCTACAACGACAAGTATGCGGAGGACAAAAAGCGGGGCTTCCACAAGCCGCTGATCGGCGAAGGGAAGATCCCGGTGATCGAAGCGAAGAAGAAGGTCGTCTTTGAAACCGCGAAGGTGGAGGTCAAGACGGTGGACACGCGGACGAAGAGCGGGGGCACGATCACGCTGCGCGACTTCAGCCAATCGCTGGAGGGCATCACGATCGCCGTGATCCGGGACGGCAAAGAGGTGCTCCGGGAGAGCGATGGGCGGCTGCCGGAGGACGCCGATGACCTATCGCTGGCGGACGCCGAAGTGACGCCACCGCCGGACGATGACTTTTAGAGGGCGCGCGGCAATCTGCGCCAGGGCCGCCGCCCGTAAACCCGTCGTGGTTCGCGCAGACCGGCGCGGCGGCCATCCATGGTTGCAATGCGCGCCGATCCGCTGAAAGATCGCCGCCCGTGGCGAGCGCATTCCATACCTGCGCCGCCCCCAAACAATCTCCGACCGATTCCCATGCCCCAAGCCAAAAAGAAAGCTTCCCGCAGCCGCCGCGGACCGCGTTCCGCCGCCGCCGCCGCCCCGAAAAAGGCAGCCGCCGCCAGCGAACCCACGATCCGCCCGTTTAAAAAGCTGCTCGTCGCCAACCGGTCGGAGATCGCGATCCGGGTGATGCGCGCGGCGACCGAACTCGGCATCCGGACGGTGGCGATCTACGCGCAGGAGGATCGGTTTTGCCCGCACCGGTTCAAGGCGGATGAAGCCTACGAGCTGGACAAGGACAAGGGACCGCTGGGAGCCTACCTGGACATCGACGGGATCATCACGCTGGCGCAGGAAAAGGGCGTGGACGCCATCCACCCCGGCTATGGGTTCCTCTCGGAAAACCCGCGCTTTGCCCGCGCCTGCGCGGAGGCGGGCATCACGTTCATCGGACCCTCGCCGGAGATCCTCGAGCGCATGGGCGACAAGACCGCCGCGCGGAAAGTCGCCGACGAACTGGGCGTGCCGACGCTGCCCGGCACGGTCGATCCGGTCGCGAAGCGCAAGGACGGGATCGCCGCCGCCAAGAAGATCGGCTTTCCGCTGATCATCAAAGCGGCGCACGGCGGCGGCGGGCGCGGGATGCGCATCGTGCGCGAAGAAAAGGATCTGGAGAAGCTGCTCGAAGAAGCGCAGACCGAGGCAGAGCGTTCGTTCGGGAACGGCGAGGTATTTTTGGAGAAATTCGTCGGCAAGGCGAAGCACATCGAGGTCCAGATCCTCGGCGACAAGCACGGCAACGTCCTGCACCTGCACGAGCGCGATTGCTCGGTGCAGCGCCGCCACCAAAAGGTGATCGAGCAGGCCCCGAGCTGGGGGCTGGACGAGGCGGTGGTGGACGGGCTGTGCCAGTCGGCGCTCCGGCTGGTGAAAGCGATCGGCTACACGCACGCCGGGACGGTCGAATTCCTCGTCGATGCAGAGAGCGGCGAATGGTTTTTCATCGAGATGAACCCGCGCGTCCAGGTCGAGCATACGGTGACCGAAGAGATCACCAGCATCGACATCGTGCGCAGCCAGATCCTCATCGCCCAGGGGCACCATCTACACGAAGAACCGCTCGCCTTGCCGCCCCAGGATCAGGTCGAGAAGACCGGCTACGCGATCCAGGCGCGGGTGACCACCGAGGATCCGGAAAACAACTTCACGCCCGACTTCGGCGAGATCCTGACCTACCGCAGCGCCGGCGGCTTCGGCGTGCGCCTCGATGGCGCGATGGGGGTGAACGGCGCGGTCATCACGCCGTATTATGACTCGATGCTGGTCAAGGTGACCTCGTATGGCGGGACGTTCCAGCAGGCGCTCGACCGGATGGACCGCTCGCTGCGGGAATTCCGCATCCGCGGCGTCAAAACGAACATCCCATTTCTGCTCAACGTCGTCCGGCACAAAACATTCCGCGGCGGCCAGGCGACGACGCGCTTCATCGACAACCACCCCGAGCTCTTCCACTTCACGCCGCGGCGCGACCGGGCGACGAAGCTGCTCAACTACCTCGCCAACACGATCGTCAACGGGAATCCGTTCGCCAAAGGGCACGATCCGCAGCGCGTCTTCCCGCCCGCCCCGGCACCGAAGTGGGACCACCGCGCCACGCCGCCCGCCGGGACCAAGCAACTCCTCGCCGAGATGGGCGCGGAGAAATTCTGCCGCGAGTGGGTCGCCAAGCAAAAGCGGCTGCTCCTGACTGACACGACCTTCCGCGACGCCCACCAGTCGCTGCTCGCGACGCGGGTGCGCACCTACGACATGCTCGGCGTCGCCGATGCGGTCGCGCACAACGCGCCCGGTCTCTTCTCCCTCGAGATGTGGGGCGGCGCGACGTTTGACACCACAATGCGGTTCCTGCGCGAGTGCCCGTGGGAGCGGCTGCGGCAACTGCGCGCGCGCGTCCCGAACATCCTGTTCCAAATGCTCTTCCGCGGCGCGAATGCGGTCGGCTACAGCAACTACCCCGACAACGTGGTGCGCGGCTTTATCAAGCACGCCGCCGACAGCGGGATGGATCTCTTCCGGATCTTCGACAGCCTGAACTATCTGCCGAACCTGCAGGTCGCCATGGAGGCGGTGCGGGAGGAAACCGGCTCGATCTGCGAGGGCACGATCTGCTACACCGGCGACATCCTCGACCCGCAGCGCGACAAGTATTCGCTCAAATACTACGTCCGGCTCGCCAAGGAGCTGGAGAAGATGGGCGCGCACATGCTTTGCATCAAAGACATGGCGGGGCTCTGCCGCCCGTTCGCCGCCAACAAGCTGGTCAAGACGCTGAAGTCCGAAATCGGGATCCCGATCCACTTCCACACCCACGACACGTCCGGGCTGAATGCCGCCAGCATCATCGAGGCGGCCAACGCCGGCGTCGATGTCGCCGATGCGGCGATCGCCAGCATGAGCGGCGGCACCTCGCAGCCGAACCTCAACTCGATCGTCGCCTCGCTCGCCCACACCAAGCGCGACACCGGCTTGGACGTCGATGCGCTCAATGGCTTCTCCGACTACTGGTCGGCGGTGCGGAAGTTCTACGCGCCGTTCGACACGTCCGAGCCGCACGGCACCGCCGAAGTCTATCTGCACGAGATGCCCGGCGGGCAATACACGAACCTCAAAGAACAGGCGGAGAGCCTCGGGCTCGGAACGCGCTGGCCGGACATCGCCCGCGGCTATGCGGAGGTCAACCAGCTCTGCGGCGACATCGTCAAGGTGACGCCCTCCTCTAAAGTGGTGGGCGACCTGACCATCGAATTGGTGAGCCGGGGCGTGAAGCCGGGCGAGATCTTCGCGCTGAGCGGCTCGTCTTGGAGCGCCGATGTGACCAAGATGTTCCAGGGCTGGCTGGGCGAGCCGTTCTACGGGCTGGATGCGGACAAGGCGAAAGATTCGTGGAAAAAATGGAACGCGATGGCCGACCTGATCCTCGGCAAGCGCGCCAAGCGGATCAAAGGTCGCCCCGGCGATCACGCGCCGCGCGTGAACCTGAAAAAAGTGCGCGCCGAAGTGACTGAGAAGCTCGGGCGCGAGGCGACCGACGACGACCTGTGGAGCTACCTGATGTATCCGGATGTCTTCGCCAAGTTCGACGCCTTCCGCAAAACCTACGGCGACATCTCGGCGCTGCCGACGCCCGCCTACTTCTACGGGCTGCGCGACAAGGAGGAGATCAGCGTGGATCTAGATAGGCAAGACGCTCTTCATCCGCCTGCTCAACCTGAGCGAGCCAGACCACACCGGGCACCGCACCGCGATCTTCGAACTCAACGGCTACCCGCGCCACACGCGCGTCTTGGACAAGGCGATCACCAGCGAGGACTCCGACCACCCGCAAGCCGACCCCGGCGATCCGAAACAGATCGGCGCGCCGATGCCCGGCATGGTCGCCAGCATCGCGGTCAAGCCCGGCCAGAAGGTCAAGGAAGGCGAAACCGTCCTCCAGCTCGAAGCGATGAAAATGTTCGCCGCCGTCTCAACGCCCGTCGCCGGCACCGTGGCGGAAGTCCTCGTCAAAGTCAGCGACAGCGTCGAAAGCAAGGACCTTCTCGTCCGGCTGGAGTAATAATGTCGCCTGCGGCGTCGAACTCTCGGGAGTCCGGCTACTCGGAACATTGCGCGCCCGCCCCTCCCGAGAGGGAGAGTTGCTCCGCGACGTCCGGATTATGTCTCTCAATCCTTTCGCGCGCGACGCCACGCGTCCGCGCCGCAGCGCCGACCGCCGATTTTTCAGCGTGCTTCGGTGCGATCTAAGCGGATGATAGAGGCGATCCCATGATCGCTGCGCCCATCCATCCACTCGCCCGCCGCGCCGCGTTGCTGCTCGCGCTTTGCCTCGCCGCGCTTGGCGGCACCGCATGGGCGCAAAGCGATGCGGCATCGGCGGTGCCGCCGCATCCGGGCTGGGTCGAGGACGCCGCGTTCTTCGCCGACGAAGTCTGGCCCAAGGTCGGCGCGCGGACCTGCCTGAAGTGCCACAAGGCGGGCGGCGATGCCGAGGACAGCGACTTTATCCTGCGCGACCCGACCCGCCATGGCGACTCGGCGCAGGCGATCGCCGAAAACGAAATGGCATTCGCCGCGATGGCGGGAAGACCGAGGCGGCAGGCTGGTCTCGCGGCTCTTGCTCAAAGCGCTCGGCAAGCTCGACCACGGGGGCGAAGATGTGTTGGAGCCGGGATCGCCGCGCTTCCGCCTGCTCGAAGAATTCGCCGCCCGCGCCACCGGCCAGTCGGCGACCCGAAAGCCGGCGGCGGCTTCCCATGCGGAGGGTCGCCCATTTTTCGACGGCGTCCAGATGCTCGACGCGGCGCGGCTCCTGCGGCGCCTCACGCTTTCGCTCGGCGCGCGGCTGCCGACCGCCGGGGAAAAGGCGCGCGTGGAGGCGGATGGCGACCGCGCGCTGCCCGCGATCCTAGACGCGCTGATGGAGGAGGAGGCGTTCTACGACCGGCTGGCCGAAGCATTCAACGACATCTTCCTCACGCCGGGCATCAGCGACAATGCGGAGACCGTCTTGTCCTACGAGCACTTCGAGAAGACGCGGCTCTGGTATCAAAAGTGGGAGTTCAAAGACATCGAGGGCGAGAAGGAACGCGAGCGCGCCGGATGGGAGCTGGCCCGCCAATACCGCGAGGCGATCGAGGGCGAGCCGATGGCGATGGTCAAATACATCGTCCGCGAAAACCATCCGTTCACCGAGATCATCGACGCCGACTACATCATGGTCACGCCGTTCTCCGCCCGCGGCTACGGCGTTTTCGACGAGGTGCGCGACCGCTTTAAAAATCCCGACGACTACCTGGAATACGTGCCCGTGAAGCTCAAGGCGCTGAAGGGGCGGAGCCGCGCGACCGACCAGGAATCCGCGACCGGCTTCTACCCGCACGCCGGGCTGCTCAGCACCTTCCAGTATCTGATGCGCTACCCGACGACGGAGACCAACCGCAACCGGCTGCGCGTGCGCATGTGCATTTCCAGCACTTCCTCGGGATCGACGTCATGCAGATCGCGCCGCGGGTGAATGACGCCGCCGCGATCACCGCCAAGTATGAGGTGCCGACGATGCAGGCGGCGGACTGCGTGGTTTGCCACAAGCTCATCGATCCGGTTGCCGGGCTGTTTCAGGATTACTATGCGGTGGATGCCAAGGGCGTTTACCAGCGGCGCAAGGACGGCTGGTTCACCGACATGTTTCCGCCGGGCTTCGAAGGCGAGGCGCTGCCCGATCCCGAACGCTGGCGCGCGCTACAGTGGCTGGTAAAGACGCACCGCCAAGGACCCGCGCTTTGCCGTCGCGATGGTCGAGCACGCCTGGTATCTCCTCGAGCCGGCCGCCCGCTGCTCCCGCCGAGGACATCGAGGCACCGCACTTCGACGCCCACCAGCGCGCCTACCGCGAGCAGCGCGCCGCCATCGAGCGCATCGCCCGCGATTTCGCGGCGGCGGGATTCAACTTCAAGGTCGCCGTCAAGGGCTTGGCGCTCTCGCCCTTTTACCGCGCGGATGGATTGGCGGCGGCGGACGATCCGGCGCGGCGCGCGGCGCTAGACGACCTCGGCGTGGTGCGGCTGCTCACCCCGGAGCAACTCGAACGCAAGATCGCCGCGATCTTTGGCAAGGACTGGGGGCGGCTGCACGATCAATTCAAAATCCTCTACGGCGGCATCGATACCAAAGAAGTCACCGAGCGCCTCGCCGAACCAAGCGGCGCGATGGGCGCGATCCAGCGCATGATGGCCAATGAGGTCGCCTGCAAAAACGTGGCGCTCGACTTCTCCAAAGATCCCGCCGACCGCCGCCTCTTCCCCGGCATCGAATTCGACGTCGTCCCCGGACCGGACGCGCCCGAGGCGGAGCCGAAAGTCCGCGCAGCCATCGCCCATCTCCACGCCCTGATCCTCGGGCGGCGCGATTCCCCAAGCGATCCCGAGGTGGACCGCACCTACGCGCTCTTCACCGGCATCCTCGCCGACGCCGCCAAGGAGGAGCGCTTTGAGAAAATCGAGATCTACCACTGCGGCGCGGAGCGCGAAAAACGATTCCCCGACCCCTACTACACGGTGCGCGCCTGGCGGGCGGTCGTGACTTACCTGCTCCGGCAGCACGCGTTTTTGTATGAGTGACCCGATCCGATCGCGCCGCATGAGGCGCCCGCCTCGCACATGAGGCGCACGCCTCGCGCCTGCTGCTGCGCTCCACGCGCTCACGCTAGCGGCCGCCGGTCGGTAGCGCGCTTATTTTCGCGGCCGCCCGGGGCTTTCCACCGTATCGCCCCCGCAGGCTGGGCGATCCTGCGGGCGATGCCTCGCCTTCGTGACGGGGTTGTCATCCGGCCAGTTGGTTCTTTTCACCCCAGCATTCTCGCCCTAGCATGGGCGATCAGCCAAGGAAGTCCCCCACCCCTTTTGCTTTTTGATGAGCGCGATCGCCGACAAAAACAAAATCCGCTTTTCCTGCCCCCACTGCGGCGGGCAACTCGACGTGCCCGTCTATCTGGCGGGTGTCGAAGGTCCGTGCCCGCTTTGCAGCGGAACGATCCGCGCGCCAGAAAGCCAGGCGGCCGCCGATGAAATCGCGCGGCTCGCCGCCCTCACCGCCCCGCCCGTCGAAAGCGATCCGCCCGGCTCGCCCGCCGCGACTTCCCCGCAGGAGGCGCAACCATCGGATCCGCCCGAGGCACCTCAGGCTCCGAGGCGGCACCGCACCCGCCCGCGCCGATGACAATCGAGGGCGAGGCAGGCAGATCAGGTCGGCTCCCGGCTCGCCCGCGAGAAGCTGCGCGGCCAGCGCCGCCCTGACCCGGCAGCGGTGCCGGAGTCGAAGCCCAAGCCGCCTGCTGCCAAGAAAAGGGATACGCCGCGCCAATCAAAGCGGTCCGCGCCGCGCTTCGCCGCTGCCGTTGCGGCGCAGGAAAAGCCGTCCCGGGTTGGCTCGAACCGCAAGAGCATGGTGATCGCAGCAGTGGCCGGCTTTGTGGTTTCGGCGGTGCTCATCATGATTCTGAAATCGGTCTTTGGCCGCGGCGATTCGCCGGCGCCGACCGACAACCCGGGGCAGTCCGCCGCCCAGACGGACGGGCAGCCCGCCGTGCCCGCCGCCATCGGCTCGGCGACGAAGCAAACCGACCCACCGCAACCGCAACGGCAACCGCCGCCCAAAACCCAGGTCGATCCGCCGCCCAAAACCCAGGTCGATCCGCCGCCCAGAGCCCAGGTCGATCCGGAGCCCCAACCCGCGCCGCCGCAACCTGTCCCAGCCCCCGTCTCAGCAGGCGATCCACCCGCCTCAGCCGCCGCGTCTGTCGGGGTCGTGCCCGGAGCGAGAACCGATCTGAAGAGCATCTCGCAGGCGGGCAAAGAGGTCATCGCGAACTTCCTCCGCGCCAAAGACGCCGGAGAGCGGCTCGCCGCGACCTACAACGGGACCGACGAAGCGACCGCCAAAGAAGTCGCCCAATATTTCGCCGACAACGGCGAGGCGGCGACATTCGACTCGGTCAGCGTCTATCCGGAATTCGTCGGCATGGCAAAAGGCGGCACCGTGCCGCTGCACCTGTATCGCGCCCAGCTCGTGGGCAGCCCGGTCACGATCCCGATCGCCGTCTGGGACCTCGGCGGCGCGCTGGGCGTCGACTGGCGCGCCTTCTCAGAATACACCGAGCAAAAGCTTGGCGTTGTCTTGACCGACCCCAGCCAGGGGGCGCGCACGCTCTTCGGCTTCGTCCGCACCCCGCCGCTGGAAAAGGAAGAGCCGTCCGCCGCGCCCCAGGATGAAAACGCGCCGCCCCCGCCGCTCACCTATGCCTATGTCGCGACCGACCCGTGGGGTACCGAGGCATCGGTCGAAATCCCCGCGACCGCCCCGCCCGATCTCCTCGCCACGCTGGAACACGGAAAGCTCTACTTTGTCCGGCTGCGCGTTTCCTGGGAGAAGCTGCCGGCCAAATCGCGGCTGAAAATCGAATCGTTTTCGAACACGCCGCTCGAATTGGTCCGCTAGCCGCCGCGCGCATTCCGCGGGTTGACGCCGCGCCGCGATTCTCCAGCATGGGGGCATGCGCTTCTTTGCCCTTATCGCCCTCGTTCTCGCGAATGCCGTTACCGCCGCCCGCGCGGCGGACCGCCCGAACGTCATCTTCTTTCTCTCCGACGACCATCGCGCGGATTTCCTCGGCTGCGCCGGGCACCCGATCATCAAGACGCCGCACATCGACCGGCTCGCCGCCGAGGGCGTCCGGTTCTCGAACGCGTTTGTCACCACCTCGATCTGCGCGGCGAGCCGCGCGTCGATCTTCACCGGTCTCTACGAGCGGACGCACCGGTTCACGTTCGGCACGCCGCCGATCCGCGAAGAACACGTCGCGGCCAGCTACCCGGCGGTGCTCAAGGCGGCCGGCTACCGCACCGGCTTCATCGGCAAGTTCGGCGTCGGCATGGCGGGCAACGGCCAGAAAGAGATCTTCGATTTCTTCAAGCCGATCAACCGCAGCCCGTATTTCCACAAGATGCCCGACGGCACGCTGCGCCACGAGACCGACCTCGATGCCGACGCCGCCATCGAATTCATCAAGGGGAATCCCGCGGGCCAGCCGTTCTGCCTGTCGGTCAGCTTCAATGCCGCCCACGCCGAGGACGGCGACAAAAAAGATCACTATCCGTATCCGCCCTCGGTCGCCGACCTTTACACCGATCTCGAAATGCCGCCGCCGAAGCTGCCCGACCCTGCGGTTTTCGAGTCGCAGCCCGAATTCCTCCAGAAGTCGATGAACCGCG
Organism: Verrucomicrobiales bacterium; assembly: GCA_041395145.1. Taxonomy (GTDB): domain Bacteria; phylum Verrucomicrobiota; class Verrucomicrobiia; order Verrucomicrobiales; family DEV007; genus JAWLBD01. The sequence goes on from JAWLBD010000024.1 coordinate 53,425, forward strand.
ACCGCTACTTTTGGCGGTGGGACACGCCGGAGAAATACCAGCACAACACGCGCAACTACTTCCGCATGATCAGCGAGAACCGACGCCGCCATCGGGCGCGTCTTGGAGGAACTCAAGGCGCAGGGCTCTGGACCAGAACACGGTCGTCATCTTCTCTGGTGACAACGGATACTACCAGGCATCGCGCGGCTTCATGCAGAAGCTGGTCCCACTACGAGGAATCGCTCCGCGTCCCGCTCGTCGTCTTCGATCCCCGCGCCGACAAGGCGCAGCGCGGGCAGGTGGACGAACGTATGGCGCTGAACATCGACATCCCCGCCACCATGCTCGCCTACGCGGGAGCCGAGATCCCATGCGGCTATCCAGGGGCGCAGCCTGACCCCGATCATGGAGGGCAAGGCGACCCCGGAATGGCGCAGCGATACGTTTTGCGAGCACCTCATGGACAACGCCAAGATCCCGAAGTGGGAAGGCGTGCGCGGCGCCCGCTACGTCTATGCCCGCTATTTTGAACAATCCCCGCCGTTCGAATTCCTCCACGATCTCCAAGGCGATCCCGACCAGCTAAAAAACCTGACCGACGACCCCGCCCACGCCGAGGCGCTCAAATCAATGCGCGCCCGCTGCGACGAATTGCGCGACAGCTACGGAGGCAAATTCCAGCCGCACTCGAAGGCGGCGAAGAAATAAGCGAGTTCGCAACGAGCCTGAACGGCGGTGCGGCGTCTGGGAAAGCGCCTAGCGAGAAGGATAAGCCCCATCACCCCCGACCGATCCTTATGGGTTGGGTAACCCTACCAATGCCCCTCGCGTCATGTTGCGCCGAGGATTCGGCTTTCGGCATCATCTTTTTCAATCGGCAGTCAGTCTGCTTTGGATTCTCGGACTTGCCCATAGACGAGGCTCCCAGAAATTCCCCTCATCTCTATCAGTCTGGCGACCTCGATTGCTTCAGATCAATGTGTATGGGCTTTAGAGTCGACTCTCAAGCACTCCACGATGCATCGTATGAGATTCGAAGACGGGACCTGCCCTGGAGGACCGCCAAGCCCTGAGCCGAAATGAATCTCGCCTGCCACTCACGGATACGGTCCACCAACCCGCCTTTCCATTCTCCAGGCATATTCATTTGGATCTTGATCCTTTGAACTAGCCCCCCCGCCGCAAAGCAGCGTCACGCGCTTGCCCCTAGAGGTTCGATTTTACGACCCCGATCCCTCTGGGCGATCCATCTTCCCGGCTCCGCGGGCGTCTTCTTTCTTCTCGGGCTTTTTGCCTTCATTGCGGCTTTTCTTCTGCCCTTGGCACTTTGAGCAGCAGTTCTTGCAGCCCTGGCATTTTTTGGGCAGCGGCAGCGCCTTGAGCTCGCTCAGATCCATGCGGGCGAGCCGGATCGCGCTTTCGAGATTCTTCTGATGTTCCTCGGCGGATTTGGCATCGCCTTTCGCCTCGGCGCTTTCGGCGAGGAGGCGGAACCCTTGGCGGGCGGCGTCCACCTGCGGCATCCAATCGTCCTTCTCCCCGCCTTCCAGCCGGATCAGCCATCCGGCGTAGTATCGGGCCGCACTCAGCTCGCCCCGCGTCTCGTCGATCAATTCTTGCGCCGCGCCGGATTGCTCGAGCTCGTCCATCAGCCCCTGCATGTCCGCCATCGCCTCAGGAAGCTGCCCGGTGTAGATGCGGGCGTCGGCGGCGGCGAGCTGGAGCCGGGCGCGCAGCTCGGTGTTCTCGGCGGGAGCCAGCCCGAGCGCGGTCTGATATGCCTGGACCGCCGAGACCCAGTCTTCGGATGCCTTCGCCTCTTGCGCGCGCTTGATGGCGGCGGCGAGTTCATCCTGCTGCATCGCCTTCTGCCCCGGTCCGTAGTGGAACGCGAGCAGCCCGGCGGGGGCGATGATCCAGAGGGCGATGAAAAGTTTGCGGAACATGGCGGTTCAGGGCGTTAGTGATTCGTCGGCGCGGCGGGCAATGCCGCTGCCTTCGGGCGAGAAGATAACGCCTTTGCCCACGGGCTGCCAGCCAAATTTCGGCTGCGGAGCGTCCTAACGTTTGCCGCCATCCCGAAAAACACCGCTTCGAAATCTGGACGACATCAACTTAGGAATCGGGAAGGCAGACCAATGCCCCGCTCCCAATCCGATGCTATGAAATTCAAATCCGCCATTCAACTCATTTTAGGGAGGAAATTATTTCCCTTTGGGGGAATCAGCGGTTACTTCTTTGTCGAAATAGAATTCTTTATCATCAGACAGAAGCAACAAAATATCGCCGCTCTGTTTTGAGTCAAGTTCAGGGACCGGCTCTAAGAAGACCCCGTCTTTCATGGCGATGGCCGGCTTCCAAGCAAGCCCAAAACATTCCCTTGCAACCCCCGGCGCCCGAGGCATTCAAATGGGACAGCGCAATATACGAATTCTCTATATATTTAATGTAGAAGTTGGATTTCTCTAACCGCGGCTTGGGGGTGAGCGAGGTTGACCTGTATAGCTCATCCAACGTTGAGGTATCCCAGGGACATGCCGTCCGGCTCCTGCCAAAACGTGAATTAAATTTTCTTGATCCAGCCTATTTCAAATCGCCGCTTGATTCAATAGCCTGGGGCGAAAGTAGAGCGGCTCGGAGCCGGCAGGCAGGTTGGAGAGGGCGACCTTGCCGCCCGCACAATGCGGGAAGAATGAAACGCGCTCGTTGGGTCGTGAATTCTGCGAGGAAGCGGCGCTCGCCCCGCCTTCACCCCCAATTGGAAATCGCTCGCACCGCAGAGAAGATAGCAACATCAAAAGCGAGGAACAGGCAGAGAATAACGGCGAAGAACCAAAACCGCCCCGCAAAGACCGCCAGAAAGGCGACAGCATATCCAACGATGTGTGCGATAAAAAAAGGAATTTCCACATCGACGTAGGCAGCGGCAAGTGAGAGTATGGTTGGAACAACAGCGAGGGTCATCAGGATTGCCCTGAGCCAAATCGGCGGGTATGGCGGCATCGCGATTATCCCGACCTTTTTGTATCCTGCTCGCTGCGCGTAATAGCTCGGTTCCCGTCCGCTATGATCTGGTTTCTTTGGGTCGGCCTTGAAACTGAGAAGCAGGCATGCGGCTTCTTCATCCCCGCTTGCGCAAGCTGTGTGAAGCGGCGTCCAGCCGGTGTCGCTCTGTGCGTTGGAATCAGCTCCTTTGGCGAGCAAGAATTCGGCAGCCTCCGAAAAACCGCCTTCGACCGCCTTGTGCAGCGGCGTGAAGCCGCGCCGGTCGCGTGCGTTTGGATCCGCTCCATTTCGCAGGAGGGCGGCGACGAGATCGGAAAGTCCGCCCTCCGCCGCCCAGTGGAGCGGTAGCAGTCGCCGTCGCTGGCATTTGGGTCCGCGCCTCGCTCCAATGCTACAGTGGCTGCCATGTAGCCCCCGCTGCGGCAGGCGGCGACCAATTGAAGGGAGGCGGCGGACTGCAGGGATGGCTCCACGCCATATGGTTTCTCATCATGGTCCCGCTGCCTTGCTTCATCTCCTTTGATTTCCATCGTTCAGTCTATGTTGGGAATTAAGGATCTGATTTCGGCTGAAGCAATCGGCACAGGGAGCGCGAGCGCAGATCAAGAGTCTGAGTGGAATCCGAGTGATTCTGATCACCCATAATTTTTCTCAACCAATCTGCCAAAGAACTCTATAAGCCACATAAACGATAGCAACAATAAATCATAGCTCACAATAAGAACCATCATCGTAGTGAAGATCCACATCCGACGCGAAAAGATAGCGATAAGGGCAACGGCGTACCCCACGAAAACCGGAGCCAGAATTGGCATCATACCAGGCGGGACCAGCAGGTACTCGGGTTCCTTTTGTAAGGGCTGATACTCAAAGAGAAGTGTCCTCCCCCCACTCCACATCGCGAAGACCGTCATCAAGATCGACCCGACGATTAGGGCGATCCTTACCCCAACCGAGCGAGGTTTCGTCGCGAGGGCGATATTCCGGTTTCCCGCTCGCCGCGCGTAATCGTAGGGTATTAGCCCCTCAAAATCCGCCATTTTCTCTTTCACCTTAAAGCGAAAAAGCAGGTCAACGCCAGTTTCATCCCCGTTTGCACAGACGGCATGCAACGGCGTCCAGCCTGTGGCGCTTTGGGCATTTGGATCGGCTCCGTTGGTGAGCAATACCTCCGCCGCCTCCGAATACCCGCCTTCGACCGCCTTGTGCAGCGGCGTGAAGCCGCGCCGGTCGCGTGCGTTTGGATCCGCACCACTGCGGGAGAGAAGGAGGACAACATCGGTAAACCCGCCTTGCGCCGCCCAGTGCAGCGGGCGGTAATCGCCATCACTGGCGTCCGGGTTGGCCCCGTTAGCCAATGCCGCCGCCGCAGCCTTGTAGTCGCCGGTGCGGCAGGCGAAAAGCAGATCGCGGTCGGCGGCGGATTGGGGGTGGGAGTGCGGTTGCTCGCTTTCAGATTCCCCCGCGCGCATCGCCTGAATCGCCCTTTTAACCGGGGCAGGTGAATATTCAGGGCGGTGCCCCTGAGGCAGGCAGAGACCTTCAAGTTCCTGGTCAAATCCGCGCCGCTTCGCATAATCGTAGGGCGTCATCCCCTCGCTGTTCTCCGCCATCTGGTCCGCGCCACGTTCGAGGAGAAGGGCGGCGCAGTCCTTGCAGCCGTCGGCGCAGGCGGTGTGCAGCGGCGTCCAGCCGCCGCGCCCGGCGACGTGGGGATTCGCGCCCGCCTCCAAGAGCATCCGGACGATCTCGGCGTGGCCCGCACCCGCCGCCCGATGCAGCGCCGTGAAGCCCCGCTCGTCGGTTTCATCGATCAAAATCCCGCGCCCGAGCAAGAGCCGCACAATCTCAGCATGCCCCGCCTTCGCCGCACGGTGCAGCGCGGTCCCTCCAGCATCCGCGGAGTTTTGGTCGGCTCCCGCCGCGAGCAACGCCGGGATGCGGTCGAGATCCCCGCGCTCGCAGGCGCGCCAGAGTTCAACATTCGGGTTCATGCGTTCGGTTTGGGGTTGGTTTGGCAATCAAATCTCGGAGCAAACACCCCACGAAGGAATAAAGCATGCCGTTGCAACCGTCCGCCGACGCGCCGGCGACTAGAATCTGCACCTCGCGATGGCGGGCGGCTTCGCCGGTTTGGGCGGATGATGGATAGGATGCCGATGCTACTTCGCTGCTGCCGCGCCGGGTCGCCTGCCTGGCGTCCGGCGGCATCAATCCGCATGGCTGACCTCCAACAGGCTTTGGGAAAGCCGGCGCCAATCGCCGCCATCCCATGCCTCGAAAACGAGGCTTACCGCCGCCTCGCTGGCATCGATCTCTAAGACCGAGGCGAAAACTTCAAGAGGGAACGAGCCGCCCGGCGAAGCGGCGGGGATCTCCGGGATCAGGTCGCCATCGGGATCGTAGCCCGGAGCGATCATGTCCCCGGCGTCTTTGAAATCGCCGTCGCCATTCGCATCGGTCGCGATGATCTGCCCGTCCGGAAGGCGGTAGCTGAGCCAGGTGCCTTCCGAGCACCGCAGGCGGAATTTGATGCCGCCGGACACGGCGTCCGCCCAGCGGATCTCTTGGAAAAGCGGGGTCGCATAAAACGGGCTGCGCCTCCCGGTCGATGCCGAGGTCGCCCTCACTTCCAACGGCGCGCCCCCATCCTCGGCCTCCACGATCCAAGAGGACGACGACCGGACCGCCCCGCGCTCGATCCATTCGAGTTGGCAACGCCCCGCTCCCCTTGCAGAGACATCGATGGCGATGCGTTCCATGGCCCCGACTTCAAGGGCGACGGACACCGCCCCCGCCGCGGCGGGACCTTCCCCGACGACGAGTTCCACATCTCCGCCCGGAATCCGGGTAAGGCGGGCGCGATCCCCGGTGGCGCGGAGCTGGCCCGCGACCGCCGTGTCGTTCGGGTTTAGCAGCGAGAACCTCGACTTGGCCGCCGGTTCACCGGCGGCGGCGCCTTCCAGATATGTGCGGGTGGCGGCAGGCTCCAGCGCCGCAAAAGCCGTCTTCACCACTTCGACCAGCGACGCGGCAGGCTGAGGGGCGGGTTCGGGGATTTCAGGCACCGACACCATCTTGAGCGCCGCCACCTCCAGATCCCCGATCTGGCTGGCATCGAAATTCTGCCGGAGTTCGGCGAGCAGCGCGCGCGCTTCCTCCGCGCGGCCATTCCGGATCAGCCAGTCGAGGCGCATCTGCCCGATCCAGAACCGCCGGATATCAGGGATCCCGCGCTCCGACTGGGAAAGCTTGGCGACCAGCGCGTCGATCCTCTTCCAGTAGGCGTCGGCGGCCGCATGCTCGCCGATGTGATCGTGGAGGGCGGCCAGCCTTGCCCAGAGCGGCGGCAGGTGCAGGTCCCAGCCGAATTGCTCCGTGAGCGCCGCCGCCTCGGCGACCATCGGGATCGCTTCCCTCACCCGGTCGGCCCGCCCCAAAAAGTCGCCATACTCCCGGTAGGCGGTGGGCAGGCCACGGAGCACGCCCCGCTCGCGAAATCTGCCGAGCATGGCCTCGAAGTCGGCGTCGGTCGCATTTTCGTCGGTATCCTCTTGATCCTCGACCATCGAAATCCGGTCGAAATACATTTTGTTCAGTTCGCTCCTGTCGGTCTCGCTTGCGGCGACTTTGGCGAGCCGCTCCCGCGCCTGGTCCGCCAGCCCGGCGCGGAATTCGAGCTTCGCCAGGTTAGACAGCATTTGGCGGGTATCCGCCTGATCCCCATCTTGCCTGCCTTCCTCGGCGAGCGCCCTGGCCTGCTCGACGATCTTCGCAGACGCCCCTTCGATCTTGGCGACCGAGAACAGCCGGTTGAACTTGGCGCGGCGCAACTGCCGGCGCCCGAGCGGCGTGCCGTCCGACTTCCGCGCTTCGATCGCCGCGTCGAACGTGCGGATCGCCTCGGGAAAGTAGCCGAGGAAGTGGAGGCGGCTGGCGAGATCGATGCGGGTGCGCCCCAATTCGTAGCGCGAATCCTGCGACCGCGCGGGGATGCGCTTCGCCTCGTCCAGCGTCCGCTCCAGCAAAGCGACCGCCTCGATCGTGCGCCCCTGAATATCGAGCAGGTCTGCGCGCGCCGACCGCATCCGCCACACCATCGCGGTCAGGAAATCATCCGCCCCTTTGATCGGTTCGTCCTCCAGGCAGTCAAATCCGGCCGCCGCCCCGTAATCGCGCGCCCACGCATTCACGATCCGCTCGGACCGGCTCTGCTCGCGTTCGGCCAGCGCGAGCCGGGCGGACTGCAAAATGCGCCCGCGCAAAACCGCCGAATCCATCAGCACGGCTTTGCGCCGCGAGCGAAATTCGCCGGCCAGAGAGCCGTCCGCCGCCACGATCTGATCCAGCGCTGCGGCGAAGTGATCCTGAGACGCGAATTCATTCCCCGCCTTCGCCAACTCGCTGGCGTTCCTGACTGCTGCAAGGTAGCCAGGATAGTCTAGCCCCTTCCCGGCGGGATCTGCCAGCGCTAGTTCCGCATTGGCTGCCGCCAAAGCGATAGCCGCCGCCCAATAAACTTCCTTCAATCGTTGGATCTTCATAGGGGACTATACAGGATGCCCGGATTTATCTAGCGAATTCAATCGCAACACGGACCGGCGCCCAACGGCAAATGGCGCGCCGCCTTCGGCAAGATTCACCGTGCGAATCGCCGCGATCGGGATCGTTTACGCTCGCATGGAAAACGCGCCGCCGAAAAAATGCCGCCGCCGCCAGCGGCTCTCGCGTTCCGCCTCCACCGTCCGGTGGCTGGCGGACGAGCCGTTTCGCGTATTGTTTCCGTTGGGTGTTCTGTTAGGGGCGGCGGGGGTGATGCTATGGCCGCTTTTTTACTGGGGGAAGCTGGGCTACTACCCGCTGCTGCCCCATGCGCGGCTGATGGTCGAAGGCTTCCTCGCCGCGTTTGCGTTCGGGTTCCTCGGCACGGCGATGCCGAAGGTGCTCGAAGCGCCGCGCTTTTCTCCGGCGGAGGTCGCCGCTTGGGTCTTGCTGCTAGCGGGGGCGGCGGCGGCGCATCTCGGGCACCGGATTGTGGTTGGGGATGCGTTGTTCGCCGCAGCGGCGCTCGTTTTCTGCGCCGGGCTAGGCATCCGCTGGCTGAAGCGGACCGGATCGCCGCCGCCGGGCTTTGTGCTCGCCTCGCTCGGTCCGCCTTGCGGGCTTGCCGGTGCGATGCTGGCGGCATGGGGGGCGGCGATTCCGTTTTGGGGCGCGTTCGGGCTGCGGCTGCTCCATTTCGGATTCCTCCTGCTGCCGCTGCTCGGCGTCGGCTCGTTTTTGTTTCCACGGATGCTGGGCACCCTGAGGCGGGGCGATGGCGGTGCCAAGCCGGCGCGCGGGTTCGCCCTGGCGGGTGCCTTGGCGGCGGGCGGCGCAGCGGTCGCCGGGCTGGCGCTCGAAGCTGCGGGCTTTCCGAGAACTGGGGGCGGGATCGTCGCGGCGGCGGCGGCGATTTGGTTCACCGCGCAGACTGGCTGGCTGCGGCGCTCTGGCGCGAAGGGCGCATTTCCAGTCGCGGTGCGCTGCGGTATCGCCTGCCTCATCCTCGGTCCGGCGCTGACCCCATTTTTCCCCGCCCAGCGGATCGCCATGGAGCACATCACGCTGGCCGGCGGGTTCGGGCTGCTCGCCTTTGCCGCCGGGGCGCGAGCAGTCTACGGCCATAGTGGACAATCGGAGAAGTTCGCCCATTGCCCGAAGTCTTGGTGGTGGCTCCTCGGCTTGGCGTTGCTCGCCGTCAGCACGAGAGTGTCCGCCGATTTCCTGCCCGCCTCGCGCATCGCCCACCACGTCTATGCGGCGCTCACCTGGCTCGCGGCCAGTGTTCTCTATGCCGTCGCCGTGCTTCCGTATGTGGCAATGCGCGACCCAGAGGTGGAAGGAGACACCGCCGAGTGAGGCGGTGCCACCCGGGGCTGCGACAGCCTGTCGCCGGGCGACAAAGCGATGCCGAAACCTACGATCGCGGATGTCCCCATCCGCACAGGGCGGGGCAGCCGCCCACGGATTGAGAATCCGTGTTACCTAGGCGCGCGCTCCGCTTTCGCCGCAGCACGAACGCCGGCCACGATCAAAATACCATCACACTGGCAGGAATCTTCCCGCCCCCATTTTCCTGCCAAACAAATACATGGCAGAAAACGGCGACCGCCGCCGCCGCCCGCGGATAGAAAATTCGTGCTAGATCGCCCAGCCAACGGCTCCGCGACCTTCGCGCCCTTTTCGACTACGGAGCCATCCGGATCACGCCTCTCGCGAAGGCTTCGCTGCCGACCGGTCCGGTGCTGCGGAAGATCAGCCAGGCGGTGCCGTCGCCGTTGTTTTCTTCGGCGACGAATTCCATGAGACCGCTCCAGTCGAGCAACTCGCCGGACCACTGCGCGCCGATGGCGGCATCGTCGGCGCCGATCCGCTTTTGGATGCGGAAGGTCAGCCAGCTCTCCGGTCCGGTGCCGGGATCGAATTCTTCGACAGCCGCCGAGCTGGGGACCACGCTGGGCGCATTCGGGTCGGTGCCGACCGCGTATTCCGCCCAGGCGGGCAACCGGTCGCCGTCGTCGTTCGCATTCGGGTCGGCGATCCCGGCGTCGGCCAGGAATGCGGCGAGCGCGATCGAATCGGAGCCGCCGGGCGTCCCGCCGGGAGCCGCGCTCGACCGCCAGCTCAGCGGATCGCCATGGTCGGGGTTGGCGAACGGATCGATGAGCACCAGCGTGAAGCCGCCGCCGTCCGCCGCCTCGAGCCAGGGCGGCACGTCATTGTAGGTGAAGTTTTTGATGTCGCCGCCGAGCGCGTCCGCGAGGCGCAGCGCCTCGCCGTCGTTGCTCAGGCTGCCGCCGAATTCGCTACCACCGGCAATCCGGTGCCGTAGCGCGCTTGGAAGGCGGCGAGGTTTTCACGATGACCGTCGGGGCACCCGGATCGAGCACCGTGTTTTCGGCAAAGGCGAACTCGATCCCGTCGGCGAAGGTCACGCCGGTGAGATCGACCGGCGAGCCACCGATATTGCGCAGCTCGACGAACTCGAAGTCGCCGCGGTCAAACGCTCCGCCGGGGTCCTCGCCCGCCGTCGGCGCGGCGGGGCGATAGCTGAACTCGGAGATCACCAGATTCGAGGCGTCGGCGGGCACCGCATCGATCAGGAAGGTGGCGTCGATGAGCGGCGACCATTCGGCTCCGACCAGCGCGGCGGCGCGGACCTGCGTCTGCTCGGTCAAGGTGATCGGACCGGCGTAGAGCGTGCCGAGCGATTCGATGGCGATATCGACGCCGACCAACTCGGCATCGATGAGGAAATCCGAGCTGGTGGCATTCGCGTTCATCCCGTGGATGGCGAGGATGTTGCCGCCCGCCTGCAGCGCGCCGAGGTTGGCGATCTCGAAGTCTTGGAACACGATGGCGGCGGCATCGTCGTGGGTCGCGCCACCTTCGGTCAGCGAATCCCACTGCGGCGCGGCCGGCGCATTGGCGGAGGCGACCAGCACGCCGTTGAGGTAGGCGGCAAAGCCGTCGTCGTAGCGCATCCGCAGGATCAGGCGGTCGAAGACCGACGGATCGGCGACGTTGAAGGCGAAGCGCGCAGAGACGGTGGATGGGATCGCCGTGCTCGCGTCGATCGGCAGCCCGATGAAGCCGGAGTAATCGACGGCTCCGCCGGGGCTGTTTTCATAGCCGATGCCGCCGTTGCCGCTCAGCCACGCCGCGTCATCGAACGGCTCTGCCCCACCCCGCCAGCCGGTCCCGATATCGCCGGCCGGCACCAGCGCCTTGGCGGGCGAGCCGCCGGCCAGCAGCGTGGTCGGCGTCTCGCTGATCTCGCGCGGATCGCTGCCGTCGGTCGTGTAGTAGATCGCCCCGGCCGGCGCGGTGATCTCCAGCGCGTAGCCGCCCGGCACGCTGCCGCCATATTGGCTAAACGAAGGCGCGGCGGTATTCGGGAAAAGCCCCTGCGCCTGCAACTGCCCGATCACAATGTCGCGCCGCTGGGCGAAGAATGTATTGCGGATCCAATTGAGCTCGGTCTCCCACGTCGCCTTGTCGAGCGGCGGCTCGTTATGCTGGTCGCCCCAGCGGGCGGATTCGGCGATGATCGCGAGGTCGATCTGGCCGGCGCGCTCATTCCAGCGGGCGAGCACCGCGCCATCGCTCAGCGCGCCGCCATTGAAGAAATGCGCCTGGGCGCGGTCGCCGAAGCGCTTCCGGTAGTCGGGGTGCGCGGCGAGCTGCTGGCTGAGCCAGCGCGGGTTGAATTGGGTGAACGCCTGGCCGGTCGCCACCGGCACGATTTTGTTGACACCAAGATTGTGGTCGGCTGCCGCCATGCTGTGCTCCGAATCATGGCAGAGGAAAGTCCACGCCGAGCGCGCCGCCGGGTTCCGGTTGCGGATCGTGTAGAAGTTGTTCGGGCCGCTATCGTTCAGATTCAGCGGTCCGTCCGTGTTGCCGCAATAGACGTTGATCAGCGTGTAGTCGATCAGGTTGTCCACGTCGATGTGCCGGACCAGCGCCGGATTGTCCGTCCCGTCCACGTTCTTTCCCTGCACCGCGTAGTAGGCGCTGTCGGTGCCGAAACCGGCCAGCGCCAGCGCGTGCAGATCGCCGTAGGCATCGAGGTTGCCGTCGGTCGCCTGCACCGATCCGCCGGCGGGCTTGAGGATATCCCAATCGCTGCGGCGCCCGCCGAGATAGGTTTCGGCATAGGCGGATTCGCTCCGCTCCTGGGTCTGGTACAAGCCCCAATACTGGCCGTTGAGGTATAGGTGGTAGTAGCGGCTGCGCGTGTAGGGCTGCCCCATGTCGCGCTGCGTATCGCGGTGGAAGACATCGCGGATAAATGTGTTATGAAGCTCGTCGTTGAACGTTTCGTTGCTCCATGCGTAGTTCTGCGCGGTCCGCAGATCGACCTTGTCGAATTCATCCGCGCCCTCTTCGCCGAACAGCGGATAGCGCAGCTTCGACGGCCCATACTCGCGGCGGAAGAAGAGCCGGAACGAATGCTTCGGGTTGCCGTCGTTGCGGCTAAATCCGCCGCGGATACGCAGCCCGGCGTTGACCTGAAAGCCCGGCTCGCCACCGGGATTGATCAGCTCGACCGAGGCGGGCCGCTCCCAGGCGATGCCGTCGAGGTTCGCATTCGTGTAGATGCCGGTCGCGCTGGTCAGGTTCGCCTGGTCGGTGACGATCGAGACGGACGGGATGTCCCGGAGCGCGGCGGCGAGCTGCGGTCCCCACGTCGCGTGGTTCACGATGTTCGGGTCCATCCCGTAGTCGAAGACCTGCCCGTTGACCGCCGCCGCCGGCCAGCCCGCCGGAGCCGCGCCGCCCGGCGATTGGAGCACGACGTCGGCGAGGAAAACATAGGTGTTGGTGTCGGTATTGCTCGGCTGGTGATCGGGCAGGAACGCCGCCGCGCGCAGCGTCGTCGTGGCCGCGATGTTGACGGTCGCCGCCGGCGGCGTCCCCGCATCCGGCGCGGTGACTTGGGTGCCATTGGAAAGCGAAGGCGTGCTCGCATCGGTCGTGTAGATGATCGTCGCGCCCGGCGTCGCGCAGGTGACCGTCACGTCAAACGGCGCGTCGAAGAACCCGCGGTTGATGTCGAACTTGGTGTCGGCGACGAACCCGACCACGCCGGGACCGTTCGCCTCGCCCGGCGTCGGAGCCGGCAGGTAAAGTGAAGCACCGCCGCCCGACGGCGTCCCGTAGCTGACGTCCTCGCGCTGGCTCGGGTATTCCGGCGCGAATTCCTGGGCCACGGCGCCATCGGCATCGACCAGCGCCAGGTATTCGCCGCCGTCGTTCAGGCTGAAGTTCGCGTGCAGTTCGCCGCTTGGATCGGAGCGGTCCTTGCCTGAGGCGAAAACGATAAGATAGCCGCCCGCCGGGATGCGCGTGCCCGCCGCAAACGTCCATTTTTGCAAGGCGGCGGCGTCATCGGTCAGCGACCAGCCGGAGATGTCGAGGCTGAATCCGTTCGGGTTGAAAAGCTCGATCCAGTCCGAGCTATCGCCGTCCTCGTCATCGAGCACGCCCGCATTGTCCGCCATGAATTCGGTAATCGAAGGCGGATCCGCAACCGGGTCGACAAAGAGCGTGACCTCCGCGGTCGAGTCGCCCTCCGCATTGGTCGCCGTCAGCGTGTAAGTCGCCGTCGCGCCCGGCATTACGACCACGCTATCGCCCGCCCCCAGCGCAACCGGACCGACGCCGTTTTTCACGATGGCGACCGAATCCGCGCCCGCCACCTGCCACGCCAGCGTCGCCGCCTCGCCGCTCTTGATCGCATCCGGATCCACGGTGAACGACGCGATCGACGGCTTCGTCGAATAGAGCAGTTGCCCAGGCGTCAGCGCGCCGAGTGAGACGCGCGGCTCGTAGATCAAGCCGTTGAAGAAATCGCCGCCGAATCCACTTGGATGCATGCCCACGCCGATGGTGCGGTTTAAGCTATCGCCAAAATTTGAAATCGTAACGCCGGTCGCGGTGCTGCTGGGAGCCTCGGTCCCATCGTAGTAGAAGGCGAAGTTCCCCGTGATGCCGCCGGAGGCATCCACGCCGCTGGTCGGGGTGAAGACAACCGCCGCGTAATGCCAGTCCCCTGCCGCGGAATCGCCCAAGGCATATTGGGGTGCCGCGCTGTTGTTCAGGTAGCCGGCCGTGGTCGCGCCGACGTTGCGGACCAGCTTTTCCGTCCCCGCATAATCGATGATCGAATTGACGTTTCCGCCCCCCGTATATTTGAACCACGCCTCATAGGTGAAGCCGCCCGCCGCCTCGACCACGCTATTGAGCAATTGCTGCAAGCCCGGCGCGACGACGCCACCGCTGTTCGCGAAGGTGAGCGAGCGGTTGCCGGCACCGCTCGGCACGCCCTGAACGGGGATATCTGCCGAAAGCGTAACGCCGGAGCCAGAGATGCTCCCATCCGCGCTGCCCACGCTCGGGACGGTCCCACCGGCGACGGCCGCCGCATCGGTGTCCGAAACGCGATAATGCAGGATGGTAGTCTGCGAAAAGGCGGGCGGCAGGACGGCGGCAGCGATGACCGGGATGAGAACTCGGATGGGTTTCATAGTTGGGGGGATTTCTTGGAGACAGCGCTTTTTATACCAAAACTCGGGCAAAAGGAACCCTCCATAATTTTCTTGCCTGATCAAAACCAGTTTCGTGAGATGGGGCGCGGTTGATCGCCCGCTCCAATGGGGGAGGCGGGTCCGCGACCGCTAAACCAAAAAAAGAAACCGAAGAGATGAGCATTTTAGTCATTCCGGAAAGCGGCGGCGCCGAGGTCATCGCACGCCAACCCAACCAACCTCCAAAACCGGCTGCCGGCGCCTCCAGGCTCCGCGGAGGCCAGACCCTCTTGACCAACGGCTCGAAGTGCCGCCTGCACCTTCCGGGGGGATCCACGATCGACCTGTCCGCCGGCTCCGCCCTCCGGGTCATCCGCTGCGCCTGCGTCGGATTCGGGGTCGCCGCCTCCGTGTCCGCCCTGTCCGGGCTGCGCACCATGGCGCTCCAGAAGCCGCTCCGCCAAGCAGAGGCCGCCCGGCGGCGCCTGCGGGCGACCGAACTGTGGAGCCCGTTTGCGCTGTCGTTCGAGCTGGCGGAGGGCGAGGCGCATTTCTCGCCGAGCGAGCTGATCGGCAGGCAGGAATACTTTGTCCGCGCGGGTCAGGACGCCTATTGTTTCGCCGGTGCCGAGGCGTTCTTTGATGCCCGCGGCGAATCCCGCGCGCTGAGCGGCCGCCTGCATCAATTCAGCGGCAAACGCCTCCTCCCGCTGCCCGCCGCCCCGGAGGACGGTTCGTCTTCCGCACCGCGCTGGCGCTGGCTGGAAATCGCCGAGGCCCGCGTCACCGAGATCGACCTCAAACGCGGGACGGTCACGCTGGACGGCATCCCGGAACTTGACGCCGAAACCCCGGACCGCTTCGGCATGGTGATGGCATCCGGCGTCTGCGACCAACATGGGTCGGTCTTCCGGTCCATCCGCCGCTTCCGCCATGGCGCCACCCAAGTCGGCACGCACCTGACGGACTGGCTGCTCGATCTGATGCCCGGCGACCGCGCGCTGATCTTCGCCAAACAGGAGGCGCGATAACCTTGGGCAGAACTTTACCCATCGGCGACCCTCTCCCCGCAGCCCGTGCGTCGCCGGGCTGCGGGGAAACCGCCTGCGGATGAAAGCCATCTTTTCGTTTTGGTCCAAGCCCGTCGGCTTGGAGGATTTCTGCGGATTCCGGACGCGCGAACTCTTTGAGGCGGGATCGGCGCTCTCCGTCCGCCTCGCCCGCCAGCATTTCGATTCGGTCGAACTCGTCACTGACTCGCAAGGCGCGGCGCTTTTCCGCGACCTGAATCTGCCCTTCGACCGGATCACCACCGACCTCGACTCCATCGCCGAGATCCAGCCGAAGCTCTGGAGCTACGGCAAGGTCAAAGCCTGCGCTTTTCAGGATAACCCGTTCGCCCACCTCGATTTCGACGTCTTCTCAAAGCGCCGATCGACTTCGCCGCCCGGTATCCCGGCAAGGCGCTGCTCATGCAGAGCTGGGAGCTGGCCCCGATGGACCTCGGGCCCTACGCCCGCGCCGTCCGCGCCTGCGAGGCGCTCAAATGCCCGGAGCCGCCCGCCTGGAACTACCGAGGCTTACCGGGAACGCCGGCGTGCTGATCGGCATGGACCGCACGGCGATCGACCCGTGGCTCGCGGCGGCGCAAAACTGGGTCGAAGGCGCGGCGAACCGCGATTTCTGGTCCCGCGCCCTCTACGGCAACGGCTTCAAATTCTGCATCGCCTTCGAGCAATACCTGCCGCTCCAGTCACTGCCCAGCGGCTCCGTCGGCGTCCTGGTCGACGATCGCACCTCCACCGCCGACATCGGGTTCGCCCACTATCTCGGCGCGTCGAAACGCAAATCCTCGGCGGAGAAGAAAATCCTCGACCATTTCGCCAATCCCCGCGACTACTCACAACCATTCCGCCCCACCAGCCCGCGAGCCCGCCCGGAGCCGTCGGCGATTTGGACGAGGGGTGGAAAACGGGGCATGGCGGCTAATTCGCCCCCCACTCCGTGACCACCTTCCGCTGCGGCGTCGGATACCAATCCTCCAGCTTCTTGGCGAGGCGGGCGACGACATCGGGGTTCTCGGCGGCGAGGTTTTTTTCTTCGGTCGGGTCGGCGATGAGGTCGAAGAGCTGGGGGCGCTTTTCGGTGCGGGGATGTGTGTTGCCGTAGCGGCCGACCTCGCCGTCGTAGGTGAGGAGCAGCTTCCACTTGCCCTCGATCACCCAGCGGTAGAGCAGGCTGGCCTGCGGGTTGTCGAGGTCCGCAATGTCGTGGGCGAAGCTCTCGCCGAAGATGGTGTCGCGCGCGATTGCCTCGCCGCTGGCGAGTTGGGGAAGCAGGTTCAAGCCGGGCAACCCCTCTGGGATGGGCGCGCCGGCGGCGGCGAGCATGGTGGGGAAGATGTCGAGGCTGGTCGCCAGCTCGGGGCGTTCGCCCGCTTTGATCCTGGCGGGCCAGCGATAGATGATCGGCGTGCGGGTGCCGCCTTCGTTCGGGCTTTGCTTCGAGCGCGGGGCGAACGCCTGGGTCCAGCCCTCCGGCACGCCGGTCTGCGGCGTGCGCTGGATCCAGCCGTTGTCGGTGAGCGAGACGACGAGCGTGTTTTCGGCGATGCCTTTGGCGTCGAGGTGATCGAGGATCGCGGCGCAGGTCTCGTCATACCATTCGCACATCGCGTAGTATTTGGCGAGCGCCTCGGGGCGGTCCGGCGCGGTGTATTTATCGAGCAGGCGCTGGGGCGGCGTGTGCGGCGTGTGGGGCAAAAACGGCGCATACCAGAGGTAGAACGGCTTCTGGTCGGCGACCGCTTTGTCGATGAACCCGAGGACCGGCTCCATTCCCTCGCGCCCGATTTTCAACCCCACATCGCCGTGGCGGCCGCCGCGCTTCGCGTCGCCGTGCGTCATCCCAGCGGTGAACCCGCCGTGGGCGGCTGATCCCTCCCACCACTTGCCCGACTGGAAGCTGACGTAGCCTTGCGCGGCGAGCAGCTCCGGCAGCGTGTCGAACGCCTCGATCTTGGCGATGAGCTTGTCGCGCAGCGCCTGGTAATCGGGCGAGCGCGGCGGCGCGAGCTTGGGCGACGGGTCGTTGCCGGTCACGCCGTGGCGGCTGGCGTAGTGCCCGGTCGCCAGGCACATCAATGACGGCCGGCACAGCGCGGTCGGCACGTAGCCCCGGCGGAACGTCGCGCCGCCCGCCGCCAGTTTGTCCAAGGCCGGCGTCTTGATCGCATCGTGCCCCATAAACCCATAGTCGGTCCACGCCTGGTCATCGGAGAGCAGCAGCACGATGTTCGGGGGATCAGCGGCGGTGGCGGCACCGGCGGCAAAAATCGCGGCGGCGACGAGAGGGGTAAAGGGCAAGCGAATCATTCCATGGATGATCACACGCCAGCCATGGCGTGCAAGCCCGAGATTGGGAGCGCCCCCAACCCCCGATTAAACTAATTTTATTTTTTGTTGCACAGCCGCCCCTATCTAGCCCAACATGCTCACCTAGCTCTAAGACCGATATGAGAAAAACCCTACTCTTCACGGCTGCTGGCTTTTCAGCAGCCGCTAGCTCCGCATTCGCGCAATACGTCACCGCCCCGACCGGACCCGGCGGAACGTGGAATCTCTACGAACTCAACGCCGCCGGGCTGACCTGGAACGATGCCAATAATGCCGCCAACGCGCGGACCTACGGCACGCTGCCGGGGCACCTGCTCTCCGTGCATAGCGGGACGGAGAACCACCTGATCCAGAACTTTGCCGGCAACGGAGATGTCTGGCTCGGGCTTTCCGATAATCCAGCGCTCGTCGCGGGCGGCGCGGAGACGGGTTCGGTGGCATCCGGCTCGAACCTCGTCCCGCCGACCAATGGAGCCTGGGCGTGGTCGTCTGGCGAGGCATTCACCTACGCGAACTGGGGCGGCGGCGAGCCGAACAATGCCGGAGTCGGAGAAAGCGTCGGCCATATTCGCGGGGATGAAATGTGGAACGACAACGGCGCGGGCACCTTGGGCGAAAGCAGCCCGGCAATGCGTTCGGTGATCGAATATGAAACCCAATCGGCTAGTCCGGTGTTCGGTGCCGCGATCTTGAGCGATGCGGTGGACAACAACCCGAACAGCATCTGGGCGAAGCCGCCCACGGCGGGCTTTGGCACTACACCGAGATCCGCAACATCGGCGTCGGTGACCTAACCCAAGCCAACGCAGCGATCGACGGGGCGACCGGCGGCGGTGCCCATGCGGTGTTCCAGAAAATATCCCGGTGATCAACCTCAACGACGACCAGAGCGGCGGTCTCGGACTCTTCAGGGTAGACAATACCTCCAACGGAGGAATCTACCAAATCCCCGGTCGCCAGTTCATCAGCGGCTCAGACAATGTCGATGACAACAACATCGCTTACATCGCCCGCACCCGCGTGTTCATCGAAAATCCGGGCGACTACACCTTCGGCGTCCACTCCGACGACGGCTTCCAGCTCACCATTGCGCCAGCAGACTCCGGCGCGCCACTCGACTGGGCGAGCGTGAGCGGCTCGGGCAATATTGCGGGCGGTACCGTTCTAAACTTCCCCACCGGAACCGGCGACTCGAATACCCGCGGGGTAATCAACCTTCCTTTCGGCTACTACGATATCGAAATGCGCGGCTGGGAAGGCGGCGGCGGTGCCTACACAGAGTTATATTCCGCACCCGGAGCCTTCGCCAATGACGGCGACACGACGCTTTGGGCGCTGGTCGGGCAAAATCCCGTCGCGAACTATCCCGGCATTGGCGCGGCAGGATGGGGCGTGGAATTTAGCGCGGCAGGCGGCGCTGGTTTGAGCAGCATCGCGACGGCGGAAGCGGACTTTGCCGGTGGCATCGACGCCTCTGCGCTGGGAATATCGGCGATCAATTTCAACGGCGGCGGTCTATTCGGCGGAGACACCGCCTACCCGAGCTTCGGCGGCGGCGACAACTTCGCCATGCGGGCGACCGGCGAACTGGTGATCCCGGAAGATGGCTCCTATATTTTCGGCTTCCAAGGCGATGACGGCGGCTACCTCGAGATCCTCGACCTGGATGGCAACACGGTGCCGTTCCGCAGCATCGGCGATGACGCCGACAACGCCTCGGCGCTGGTCAACGGTCGCCTCGAGGCGAACTACAATACCGGGAACAGCCGGACGACCGGACTGATCAATCTCGTCGAAGGCTCCTACACGATCAACGGGCTGTTCTGGGAGGCTGGCAGCGGCGACAACTTCGAGATCTGGGGCGGTCCGGAAGGCGCGCCGCTTTCCCTGCTCACCCAAAACGGGGCGGGTCTCCGCGCGATCCAAGGCGGCCTGCAGATCGCCGTGCCGGAGCCCTCCCGCGCGCTTCTCGTCATCCTCGGCGCAATCGGGCTGATCGCCCGCCGCCGCCGCTAGCGCCACCGCCTGGTTGGCATTTTCGCAAAAGGCGCGGACCTGCCCGGTCCGCGCCTTTTTCTTTAGCCTGGCCGCTTGCGCAATCGCCTGCCGCCGGGCAACCTTTCCACCACCTTGTCTCGCCGCCTTGCCAACCTCGCTGCCGCCGCCCTCCTTGGCATCCTCTTCGCCGGGGCGCTGGTCCGGCTTTTCTCCGACCGCTTCGCCCTCGGCGATGTCTATCCGCCCTACTCCACCCTGCGGGCGGACCCGCTCGGCTGCATGGCGTATCTGGAGGCGGCGGACCGGCTGGACGGGGTGGCTGCCGAGCGCAACCGCGGCCGGCTAAGGCGGATCGAGGGCGCGGGTGACGCGGCGCTCCTGCGGCTGGGCGCAGACGCTGTCTGGCTTGCCGAGATCCCGGTGCGCGAGGCGGAGGCGATGGAGAGGTTCGCCGAGGCGGGCGGGCACCTCGTCGTCGCGCTCGCCGCGACGGGCGCCGAGGACTACCGCCTCACCCGCCTGATCGAACAGCAGATCGCCGACGAAACCGGCAATCCGCTCCCGCCTTCCAAGTTCGACGGTCCGGACAACGATCCACCGCCGGAGCCGATGACATCGCTCGCCGAGCGATGGGGGCTGCGCGTCCGCGCCGCACCCGGCGAATCCGCCGACAATCCCAAAGCCAGCTGCGCACTGGGCGCTTGCGCCGGAACCCGGATCGGACCTGGACAGGGCGGCGCTTCCGCCGTGCTCGCCGCTGCGGTTCGCGGATCTCGGCGGCGGCTGGCGGCTGGTCGCCCAGGCGGCGGGCGACGGGGAGCCATCGTCGAGCGCGACTTTGGTCCCGGCGGCAGTGCATCGTCCTGTGTGCGGACGCCTCCTTCGCCAGCAACGAATGGCTCCAGCACAATGCCTCACCGCCGCTGCTCGTCTGGATGCTCGGCGGACGCCCCCGCGTTTTTTTCGACGAGACCCACCTCGGCATCGAGCGGGAACTTAACGCCATGGGGTTGGCGCGGCACTACCGGCTCGGCGCGCTCTCGCCGCCGCGATCTTTTTCGCCTGCTCCTCTGGCGCGGCACCGACGAGCCTGGTGCCCGCCGCGCCGGACCCGACCTCCGGGCAAAGCGATGCCGTCGCAGGAGCCGATGCCGCCACCGGGTTCGCCCGGATGCTCCGGCGCCACATCCCGCGCCGCTCCATCCTCCAAGTTTGTTTTGACACCTTCCGCAGCGGACCGTACGCGCGCCTCCCCGGCATCCGCCGCATCGGCTCCCCGATGCAGAAGCGCAAATCCAAACGTGGCAGAATCCACGCCCGCGCCGGACCGCCTGCCGCCTATCGGCGAATCGCCCAACTGCTCGCGCGCCGCTAGATCGCTCCCAGCCAAGCGAGCGGCTAGCTTCCGGAAATCGGGACCAGCCGCTGACCGCCACAATCCGCGCAGGCTGCCGCCTCATCGTCATAGGGAGCGTGGCACCTCGGGCAATAAGCGACCGCTTCCCCGCGATCGTCGCCCGACAGCTCCAACTCAAGCAAACTCGCGGGATCCACGCCCATGCGCGCCAGGAGCGCCTCCATCGCCAGGAGCAGATACGCCCCGTGAAACTCTCGCGCCACCGCCGCCGCCAGATCGCCGGTCGCCGGGGGAAGCGGCGTCGAGGAACCGGGCATCGCGATAGAGGCGCCCGGCAAACCGCCGGAACTTTTCCTCGGGCATCAGCGCACGCCATGGCGAGCGGGTGAAAGCGGGCAAGCGCCCCGCGAGGTGATCTCGTCGCACGCGCGGATTCGCATGCTGCGGCACGAGCAAGACTGAAAGAATTGCTGCCAGCGGTCCCCGCGATGCGGGCGAAAGCCGCCGGTGCACGCTGAAAAACTCCAGCGCGGTGCCAATCATCAGCAGCCCGAACATCAGCAGCAGAATGAACAAATTGGAGCGAGGCACCGTAAAACCAATAGCCGCAAGGCTAAGACCGCAAAAGCACCGCAAAAACCGCGACGCAATGCGCCCGGAGCATCTGGCACGCGCGCAACACCACGTCCGCGACTCGCTCGCCCGGCGCTCATCGAAACTTGCCCCGATCGGCGGCGGCGGCGATCGACCGCCGCGCCTCAGCGCCGCTTTCGCGCCGGGCGCGGCGATCAGGCGCGCCGTTCGCCGGGCGGCGGTTGGCGACACGCATTCGGCAATGCGCTCGCCCCCGACAAAGGGCGGGTCCGATCCCACGAAGGATAGGCACCCGCATCCGACCACGAAAACCACCGACATCGGTGCCGGACCGGGGCGCCCTGGATTCTCCGCCGCCAAAGCGATCCCCGCCCCATGGTCGGCACCGAGCGAATAGGTCGGTGCCTGGGTGAGAAAAACCGCCCCGAACGGCGGGAGCGGGAACCCAAAGACCAAACCGCCCTTGTCGTTGCCAAAAAGCTGGCTCGGGCGAATCGCGGCAAATCGGCGGGCAAACGCTGCCACCAGCGCGACGCCCCCCGGCGGAATCCAGAGGAGGCAATCGCTCAGGTAGATGAGCGCTAGGACGAGAAGGAAAACCTGCCCGTCAGTCACGGCGGAGCGGAGTTTGGCTTGGGGTCGGCAATCTTGGCTAGGCTTCTAGCCGCCCGCTCCCGCCTCCGCCAAAGAGTTTTTTCAGGAAGGCCCCAATCGCCAAGACGCCCACCACCACGATCTTCCACATCTTCCCCAGAAATTTCCCAAGAACCGCAAAGAGCCCCAGCTTTGTGGCGACGACCGCACCGCCCCCCACGCTCAGCGCCGCCAAGCCGTATTCGGCAATCTTGTCGCCCTCTTGGTATTCGGCGTAGGTCTTTCCTGCCTGGTAGTGAAACTTGGAGATCAATTCTTGGTGCAAAGGAAGAAGCGCCTCAAGCTGATCCGTGTCGCAGATCAGGATCGCGTTCATCACCCCATGCCGCCCCAAAAGCTTGGTATTAAAATTGACCGATTCCCCCCCGAAACTGCTGCGGAGCTTGATCCCCCACTCGAGATTGTTCGTCTCCTCATTATAGCGGGGTTCCATCGCCCATCCGTTGAGGAACAATTCGTCCAAGCCTCGCTCAACGCGGTATTTGTTCCCCTCTTTTTGATTCTCGATCATCTGATCCATCATCTCATCGGCATCCAATTCGTCTTTCTCGTCATCTTTGACGTAGCCGACCTCCTCGAACTCAAACACGATGCACCAAGACAGATCTTCCGGGCCGATCAACCCCTGCTCGATCCCTGTCTTTGGGTTTCCATAAAGCTCCATCAGCTGAACGCACCCTCTGGCGTTGGTAAAGCGGTAGCCCTCAGGGATCTCGATCTCCGCCCAACGTCCGATCTTGCCAACCCCTTCTCGCTCCCATCCAAACTTTTCGACGAGATCTAACAACTCGGTCTGCCCTCCCGATTCAGCCTCTGTTTCGGCGGCGGCATCCGCCCCCGGTTCATCTTGGGCAAAACCAAGCGATGGCACCGCGACCAGCGCGGACACGAAAATCCATCCAGCGGCAATCGCGGATCCTTTAAATAGCGGTTTAGTCATCATCCCTGCCATTTTGGCGATTCTCTGCCGCCCACTCAAGTAAATTGACCGCCCAAACCAAAAAAATTCGGCTCCGAATTACGGTTGCTGTCACGACTACACGGAAATTCTCCCGCTTTTCCATCGCACGCGTCCGGCATGGGCAGCGCCCAAGCCGATAAATTTTTTACGCGAAATTAAAAATTTTCTCGCCAAATCGAGGAAATTTGGCAATAATCAAGAAACACGTAATTTCTGGAACCACCTGAAATTAAAAAAATCTAAAACTCTCTCTCAGCCATGCATCAAGCGATTCAACCCAGCCTTGGATACGAAAACGAGGCGATGCCCTCTTTGGATGTGACGATCGGGCGCGGAAATGGCGGTTTCTCCAATCGCCGCCGCCGCGAGGTTCCGGCTTCTGCGGGCGAGAGCGACCTTGGCGGTCACGGCGAGAGGGTGGACTATGAATCGGGGGCAGAAGACGATCGGTTCGAGGGGATGATCCGGCGGGGGGAAAACGGGGGGTTGGATGATGATGTGAACGAGAAGGTCCACCGCGCCCAAGAGCGCCTTCTCCATCTCCGCCAGGAAGCGGAACAGCTTGAGCGTGAACAACAAGAGCTGACTGAACTCAAGCAGCGGCAAGAGCAGTTTGTGCGCGGACGAGAGGAGATGAGCGAGAAGCTGCACCGCGCGGTGGTCACCCTCGAGCGGGAGACCTACGAGGCGCAGAAGCGGATCGAGGAATTCCTCCGCGCGAAGGACTCCTTCGCCCGCCACCTCGGTGTGATCGAGGATCTCAATCCCGAAAAGTGGCCGAAGGCTGAGATCAAAGCGAACCTCGGCCGCGCGCTAAGCGCGATCGAAGACGCGGAACTCGACTACGGAAAGTCGATGGTTCGGATCAATGCGCTGCTCGGGGGGGATTCATCGCCCCTCGCCCAGATTTCTGGAAGCGGCGTGCCCCGCGATTTCCGGTTTTGGGTTCGCGCGGGCGTCGGGCTGAGCATCCCATTCGCCGCGCTGACCGCCCTCATCCTCGGAGCCGCCGCTCTGATTTTTTAAAAACTTTATCCCGCGACATCTATGAACTCAGTTTGCGTCTCTCATTCATCCACCGCGACATCCCTCCGCCAGCAGATCAGCAAGCTCGAATCGCAGATCCTCTCCGCCGAGCGAGAGGAGCGGAGCCGCATGAATCGCCTTGCGAGATGTGATCCCCGCTCCCGACGAGTTAGCCAAGCCGGTTCGCCCTGCCCGCAGGATGCGCTCACAGGAGCGCTCATGGCGTCTTTTCCGCGCCCGCCACGCCTGCAAATTCGCCCTCCATCTCGCCGCCCTCGGCATCGCGATCGCCAGTGTCGCCTGGTTCCTTTCCGGTCAGGGCGTCGAGCCGATCGAGATGATTCAAGCAGTCGCTCGATAACTGAAAGAAGCTCCCACGCGTCCGCCCTCCAACCAATCGGCTTCGAAAGCCGACGCCATTTCTGAAAGACACTGCCCCCACCATGGGGCAGTGTTCTTTTTCCGCACGCGATCCGCCGCCACAATCCACTGCCCAACCTTCACCTATTTAATAGGTTACAAGGGATTACCTCCTGCGAAAGCCGCCGCTTAGCCTAAAAGTATCCGACTGTCTTTCATTCATTGGAATTATCGCCACCGCAAAATGCAATCGTGAGATTTACTATATTAATAGATGTTTTTAGTGGATTTTTTGTTTTTCCGAAAAATCTGCATAGCATTTGAGAACGGGCGTTATGGTTTTTAGAAGCATCGTGGTCTGAAGTTGAACAGCCCGCCTCCGGCAGGGACCGGACGCCGCCCCCGACGCCAGCCCGCATACGCAACAGCGAATCTAATTATTCGTTTAACTCTCCTCCAGAGAAAGATGAAAGACAAATCCATCGCCGCCAAAATCCTATTGATCGCCATCGGGGTGATATCGGGTCTTGCCTATCAGCAAGTCGGCGCAGAAGAAGGGATTGTGATTCCCAACGGAAACTTCGAGGAAGCCGGTAATGATGCGATCCTGAAACCAGCCGGATCGCTGGGGCCAGGGCTGATCCTCGGGCTTCGATCGATACCGCTCCGCTTGGGTCGGGTCCGTGGGGCGCAGCCTCGACTGGGATACTCAACCTGATCGCCCCGCCGACAGTCCGCATCGATTCGGGCGGTTCTGGGGACGGCAAGTGCGTGGTCGGAGGGCTGGCGGTGGTGCAGCTCCTTGGGTCGAATTATCTCGCGAACCGCGCCCGGATCTTCCAGACCCCGGACATCGGAGCCGAACCCTATGCGATCTACACGGTGGAGGTGATCGACAACGGAACCCCGCTGAGCGTGGACGTGCTTTCCAAGATCGGCTTTGGGATCGCGCTGGAAGCCTACGGGCAAACCTCGGCATTGGCAGAGGCTCTCGAAGCGTTCGCCGTCCTCTCGATTTCGATCTTATCGGGTCGAAGCACCGGCTCCGCGCCAGCTTTTTGGTCGAAGATGAGGTCCCCGCAGGCAACCTCGGCATCCAGATTACGGTGGGGGGCGGGACCGGGTTCATCAGCGCCGGCGTCCTCCCCGATTTCGGAATCGACAACGTCACACTCAAAATCAACCGACTTCAATCCTGAGGCAAGACCGACGCCCACCCACTATGAAACGAACTCTGACCCACCCGATCACCTACACCCGCCTACCGCGTTCTCCCTCGGGTCGAAATCCTTCTCTCGATCTGCGTTATCGGCATCTTTTGCGCAATGGCACTCGCGATCTGGGGGCATGTGCGGAACGCCGTCAGGGCGCAGCGCCTTGAAAGAGATGCCGAGAGGCTCAACAACGCGGTGCAAGCCTATCTTACTCAACGGCGGGAGCATCCCAGTCTCGGCGACGGGCGATGAAATCCTCAATTATCTGAAGTCCGAACTCTCTCAGGACGCGACGCGGCAATGGCGGGCGCGGTGTACTCATTTCTCGACCGGCGTTTAATGGGCGCCTTCCCTGCCGGACTGGGAACCGCGCATCGTGTGGCGAAGTCCGCCGCCGGGGGCATTCGAGATCGACGACGAAGGGGTCGGGTGGGCGGCGCTCTACCTTGATGAATCCGCCGGAACATCGGATTATGGCGAGGAGGAAAGGCGGTCCGCGCTGCGCTTTGCCAAGGAGGATCCGTGGATCTGGGATTACGAGGACCGCGCGCCGCATCCGCACATCGGACCGGTGGGCGTGCCGACGTCCCGACCCGGATTCGACTCCATTCCCGCCGGGGGTGACCCGGCTCGCCCCGCCGACGATCGTCCCGGAGTCCGGCGTCTTTCAGCCCGGCGCCTACCCGCTGAACGGACTGCTCATCAACCCCAATCCTGCGGGCAGTTCCCGCCTCCAATACCGGCTGAACGACGGCGAATGGCTGACCTACTCGGGCGATCCGATCGTGGTGGATCTGGCGATCCTCAACCGGATCGAAGCCTATGCGGAAAGCCTCGACCCAGATCTCTACATCGACAGCCAGGTCGATGACGAGCGCTATCTCTGCTACTACGCGAGCGGCGATTCGACCTCACCGTGGCAGAGGCGGGCGGCGAACCCTGGTCAACGCACACTTCTGCCGATGCGGGGCGCACCCTCGGCTGGGGAGCGGCGGTCGGCGAACCGAACGCCAGCTTCTGCTTCGCCGCCTCCGAGGGCAACTCGTGGCTGCAATTTACGAAAACGAGTGGTTTGCGCCGGGCAACTCACCTACCACAACGGCACCACCCGCGCGGGGACCAACGTCGAATCCGCTACGCTGACGGTCGCGATCGACCTCGACGCGCCAGAACCCCGGCGATCTCGGTCCAGATCCTCGTCGGCGTGTCAATACGATCCACTATCCGTGGACGCCTGCCGATGAGCAATACGACACGATCACGATCGGCAAAGAGGTCGCGACCGCGGAGGTCATCAACGATCCTAAACCGGGACTTTCAGCTCAAGCTCAAAGTCGAAGGCAGCTTCACCGACCACGCCGCCGCCGGGTCCGATGCCTACGAGGTCCACGTCGGGGAAGGCTCCGAAGAAATCTTCCAGCTTAGCGGCGCATTAGTCCCCGGAGGTGATCATGGGCTAGATTCAGACTCAACGCCAAAAACAACTGCGGAATCCGGCAACCCAAAACGCGCTGTTTTGGTCTGGCTCAGATGAGGCGGAAGGTCGCGCCGCAAGTCCCCTCCTTGGAGGGGATTTAGCGGGTAGATGAGGGGTATCCCTCTTGAATCCAGCAGATTACCAAAAAAAGGCACCTCTCGGGACCGATCCTGCCGAGGTCGTCCTCTGCGCGCTGCCCCACCCCCGGCCGCTCTTCGGGGTGTGCGGCACCCCGTGGCTTGCCAGCCATGGCGGGTATCAAAATAGGCGCAAATCTCTTTGGCAATCAGGCTAGCCGCCCTCTATCCTCGCGGAGGCGGCGCAGCGATCCGATCGTCCCGGCGAGCGCGGCGTAGCCCGGCGCGAGAAACCAGCCGACCACCGGGATGGCGAGCAGCGCGAGGAAGACGAGGCCATTGGCGACCAGCCGCCAGCGGCTCCGCCAGAGAAAGCGCAGGCTCTCGCCGACGTGGCGCAGGCGGCGGCGCTCGAGCGGCGGGTCGAAGAAATTCATCCCGGCGAAGAAGCCTTGGAAGACCGGCGCGAGCACCAAGCCGCCGACCGTGCCGACCAGCGGGATGGCTTCCAGCGCAAAGCAGAGCACCAGCGCAAACAGCGAGAGCGCGGTGGTCGCCAGGGCAAGCAGCGATCCGCGCAACGCGTCGGCTCCCGCCCCGCGCCAGGTGAACGGAGCCGGCTCGCGCCCCGCTTCGCGGCGTTCGACTTCCTCCGACATGTAGCCGAGAAACGGCGAGAATAAGACCATCGCCACCGTCCGGAAAAGCAGGGCTCGCCGAGGACCAGCGCGACCAGGACAGCGCCCGAGCAAAAGGCAGCCCAGCCCTCCTTCTGCCGCCACTTATCGATCCATTCACTCCCGAGCAGCGAAGTGATGAAATCGACCGCCTCGCCCCGGAAGGCGAACGCGAGCACGGCCAGCGCCGGAAAATAGATCAGCGCGAGCAACCCCGGCACGAGCAAAAACCGCCACAGTCCGCCGCGCATCAGCGCGCGGTGCTGGCCCGTAGTCGCCGATGCCGCATTTTCAGCGTTTCTTTGATCGCCTTCATCCGACCGCAAGCCTATTCGTAGTCCCACTTCATGACCCACGGATCTTCGAGATCCTTCTGCATCTGCTTGAGCTTCGCTTTGTATTTCTCCAGCGTCTCTTGCGATACTTCGGGTCGGCGGCGAGGTTGTGCGCCTTTCGTAGGGGTCGTTGGCGATATCGAAGAGTTCGAACTGCGGGCGGTGGATGTATTGCCCGACCGTCTTGTGCATTGTAAGGCGCGCCCTCGCCCTTTTTGAACTGCACCTGCCAGCTAGAGGCAGCCCACAGGTCGGAGGCGAACGGATACGGGAGCGGATAGGCGATGTTCCAGATCAGCTTTCACCTGTATATCCCGGACCACGCGCATCGGATAATACATCTGGATCTCGTGAAACGTGTGCGAGGCGAAGATCGCCCCGTGGTGCTCCGCGTCCGGCTTACCGAGGATCGGAATCCACGACTTGCCCTGGTAGCTGCGGAACTGGTTTCCTCCGTTGCGGTTTTCCTCTTGGTTTTCGCCGCGCTCCTTCCAATACTGGTCGGGGTTCTGCCACTTCTTCGGATTGTTCGTCTCCGCGGTCCAGCCCGCCGGCCGAAATCGAGCAGCGACGGCGTGATGTCCACATGGCTGATGAGCGCTTCCGACTTCACACCACGATTTTCTTCATACGGGTTGCGACGATGAACGGGACGCGCAGCCCGGCTCGTAAACCGTCGTCTTGCCGCCGGAAAATGCCATGCCGTGATCGGCGGTGAAGACATCATGTCTGTCGTAAAGCCCCGCCTCCTTCAGGGATCTCGACGAGCTTCGCCACGCCTGGTCGATGCGCGCAGCTCTGGTAGTATTGGGCGAGTCTTCGCGCGTCTCCGCATTGTCGGTCAGGAACGACGGGACCGGCACCTTGCCCGGATCGTAGAACACTTCCTGACGCCCGGTTGCTCGCCGCGATTCGGTTTGTTGCCGAAGAGATCATTTCAATTCGAGCTTCGAATTCTTATCCACGCCGCCGCCGCGATGCGGGTCCGAGGTCGCGAAGTAGAGGAAGAACGGGCGCGCGTCCGATTGGTCGGCGATGAACCGCGGCAGTTCTCCGCCATCTGCACCGTTGCGCTCGTTGCCCTTCAGGTAGGTTTCCAAAGTGGAAGACTTCCTCGGGGGCGACGTGGTATTTTGCCGATCTGCGCGGTCCGGTAGCCGCATGTCCGCCATCACCCTGGGCAGCGCGAGGTTGATCACATTGTAAGTACGAAGCGAACTTGTGGAAGTGGTGGTGCCTGCATGGCTCGTTCTTGTGATTGTGTATCCCGGACATCACGACCGAGCGGCTCGCGCTGGTGCTTCGCGGTCGTGGCAAAGGCGTTGCGGAACAAGGTGCCGTCGGCGTCCAGCGCATCGATCGCTGGGGTCGCCGCCGCCGCGTCGCCGTAGCAGCCCAGCGTCGGGCTTTCGTCGTCGGTGATAATGAAGATGACGTTCTTCTCCGCCGCGCGCGCGATTCCAGCGGCGAGCGAAAGGGCGGCGGCAAGCGAGATGGCGGCGGCGAGCGGGATGCGTTTCATGCCGATGCGTTAGTGGCGCGGATCGCGCGCCGATCAAGGGCGGCGAGCCAGCCATCCGCCGCGCCGTCAGGGCAAAAACCACCTCGCGGGCGCGATAGAACTGCTTACCCGAGTTGAGCGCGCTCGGCTGGTAAACGCCCGCGCGCCGGTCGCGATGATCAGCCAGCGGCGCGCCCATGAAGCTGTGGTTGCTGCGCCAAATGCTCCGCCGAGGCGGAAGGTCGAGTCGTATTCGATGACATAGGCGCGCCCCGCGCTCCCGGCGAAGGTGAAGTCGATGCCATTGCCCCGCGCGGCGACATCGAGCGCCGGGGAGCTGCCGCCATGCAGAGGCGGAAGCCGAGATACGATTCGTTCTCGCTCGGGACCGCATTGTCGAAGGTATCGATCACCGCATCGGCGACCATGGCGGAAGCGTAGTTCCCGACCGCGATCACGGCGGGGCGCCCCCTCGCCCGCCGCGATCCATTCACCACACATTTCCCGCCAGGCAATGCGCGCCGTAGTAGCTCGCCGATCCGCGGTAGGCATCGACATTCGCCGGGCGGTTAAAGACGTTGCCGAAGTTCGCGGCGTTGCCTCCGCCCTGGATCGCCGCCTGCATCGGGATGTCGGCGGCGATCGGCTTAGCTTCCAGCCGTGCGCCGCGCCCGGTCCGGCGTAGTAGGCGGCTTTTGCGCCACTCGCTGCGCGTCGGCAGCCAATAACGCGCTCCCCGGCGAACGCTCGAGCGATTTGCCTGATGCCGCCCGGCACCGAGGTTCGCGCCGGGATCGCATAGGCTCCTGGACTCGGTGCTGCCGCCGCCTTGCCCGTTGTGCAGCCAATTGCAAACCGCATCGGGCAATTTACAGCGTGATGTAGTTCGCCGCGCGGTCGTCGTAGCCCGGCTTGACCACATACTTCGCGCCCGGCGCATTGGCGGCGGCGAGATCGATCCTGGCCGAGCGTAGAAAGCCCCATCGCGAGGATGTAGAGGTCGAGCGCGCGCCCAGCGGGTCCACCGCACGAAAGAGCGCGCGCATATTCTGGCGTTGGTCACCGATATTGCCTTCAGATAAAAGGATACGCCACGCCGCCGATGCTGTCTTACCGCCGAGCGCGGGTCATCCCCGTTTCCCGGATCGCCGACATAGACAAATTCCGAATTCACGCGCTCCGCCTTTCATGCGAGCCGCCAGCCGGAAAGCCCGACGCCGCCGACGCATTGTCTGGTTTCCCGCAGCGGGCGCGCGCGTCGAACCGAAAGTCCGCCGACACGCTGGCGAAGCGCCGCGCACGACGAACGAATTGCGGCGGCGAGCGTCTCGGTCCATTCTCCTCGACGTTGCCTCGCCAGATCGGCGATCCCCCAAGGCGAATGGTTGCCCCAGCCGTGCGTGCCGACGGACGACGTTGCCGATGACCGAGCCATTCCAGTCGAACGCCGCGCCATAGTTGGCGACCGGCAGGGCGAAATCAGATTCGCGCCCCTGCCCTGTACTGTGGCGATCGCGGTGCCGGGCAGCCCTCCGGTCAGCGACGGATAGTCGCGAAACGCGCGCCGCCGCCCGCGTGATACGCCGCCATGTGCCACTCGCCCTCCGTCGGCAGAAACACGCGCGCCGCCGCCGCCCGAACGCCGACCGATGAAGCGCCGACCGAGCCATACGCTCCGCTTTCGGTATAGGCGGGATCGGCTTGCCCGCTATGCAGCCAGTTGGCAAAGCGCGCCGCATCGGGCAGGTCGATGAAATTGGCGGGCTTATCCGCCATGTGGCGCACCGTGTAGTATCTGTGCCCGGCGGGGCGCGAGGTATTCCGGATGATGCCGCCTTCCAGCGCCGAGGTCATCCGCGCGTCATAGAGATCGAGCGCGTTCGCCCCCTCGGGATCGACCGCGTTGAGAAACCGGGCATACTGCGCGTTGGTCACCTCATAGCGCGCCATGCGAAAGTCCCCACCCCGGACGCCCGCCGCATTCGGCAACCGCAGATCCGCATAGCCCAGCACGCCGCTGCCGGTGAGGCGGTTGACCTGCGCCCAGCGCATCCGCACCGGCGCATCGTTGCGCTTGATGAAAAAGAAATTGTCGAACGCCACCGCATCCGAATTGATCTGAATCGCCTCGACTTCTGAAACGCATCGGGCAAAACCATGACCTGCGGCACGCCCGGCGTCCCGTCGTCTGGAAGTTAGTCAGCGCCCCCGATCCATCCGCGAATTCGCCAAACACCGTCACGGACTGCGGCTGGTTGCCGAGGTCGTAGAGCGTGACGTTCAGGAAGTCGAACGCTCCGCCGCGGCAGCGCAGCGAAGGCGCAGCGGCGAGGGCGACGCCACGTTCGGCTCCAGCGCTTGGCTCCCCGTCGCGTTGCCGATCCGATAGTTCGAGAAATTCGCCGAGAATTCGATACCCGACCGGATTCGCGGCGCGGTGATCGCGCCAGACGCGAAGTTTCGAAATCGAGCGCGGCAAAATTCGTCGGCTGCGGAGCGGCAGCGCCGGGAGGAGGAACGCCGCCAGTATCAGGGAGCGAGGGGTGGGGATTCATGCGCCATTCTCCCGCCCGCCGCCGATGCCCGCCATGGGCGTCTAGCGCCCAGGCTAACTAACGCGAGCGCCAGTTGAAGCGCCGATGGCGGATCGGCGAATCTCGCGTAAGGCGGGCGATGCGCCTCGCCGCCCTCATCCTCCTGTCCGCCCTCGCCGCCTGCCGGTCGGTCCCGCCGCCGCCAGACACCCACATCGATGGCGCGCCCGCCGCACAGGTCTCCCGGACGGAGGCGCTGCGGATCGCGGAAGCGTATCGCCTCCACGCTTGGGTGCCCGGGAAGGCGAATGCGTTTCACGGGTTCGACGCCCATGGCATCCGCGTGGACACGCCGGACATCGATTTCCAACCCGGCGGAGAAACGCGCCCCGGCTGGTGGATCGCCGGCCGCCGGAACATCGGCATCCCCTACCAATGGGGCGGGTTCGACACGCCCGCCACATTCGACGCCAAACTGCGCCGCGGCTTCTACGCCGGCGACATCTACACCGCGCAAAAACGCCGGGAGCTAGACGACGCGGTGAGCGCCCAAGCCTGCGGCATCGACTGCTCCGGTTTCATCTCGCGCTGCTGGCGCCTGGGGCGTTCGTTTTCCACCCGGGAGCTCGAATCGCTCTGCACGCCGCTGCCCGACTTCGCGGACTTGCGCCCCGGCGACCTCATCAACAAACCCAACGTCCACGCCCTACTCTTCGAGCGCTTCACCGACGAATCCAAAACCGTCTTCCAAGCCTACGAGACCGGCTCCCCGCCCACCTGGAAAGTCGAGCGCCACACGATCCCGGTCGATTACGTCAAAGGTCTCGGCTATCGACCGTTCCGCTATCGGCGGATCATCGATTAGGCGCGGCACCCAACTCCAGGGATCACCGACCGCCGCCGTGAGCGGGCGTTGGCCGCCAAATCAACGCCCAAAGAATTCGACACGTCGAAACGGAAACGCAGGTCTGCGGTTCGCGTGCATCCGCCTTTTATACGTCAAAAATCGTAGCGTCCTCACAAGCCTCGAACCACATCTCCCGCTGGCCTGTCACGGTCAAACGCCGAATACCGGAGCCAGTCTCGCCCGCATGCGCACCAATCAAGCCCCCATACAATCGTCGTCCCGATCATGCCTGGATTCCTCAATTGCCGAAACACCGGCAAACCGGACGATGCGCTGAGACACTGAATGCTCCGTGTCATGGGTTAACTCGAGCGGAATCTATTTGGCAACGGTGTCAGGCTGAACCAATGCCAGCCACTGAGCGCGCCCCTGTGTCACGGCATCCACAAAGCTGGGCGGGATCGCTTTCGCGCACGACTCAAGCGTAGCCAGCGCTGCCAGAGGGTGCGGGTAGAGACGCGAAGAGCATTCGGGTTAAGGTGTGCAGGGAAAAAAGAAAGGGAGCCATAATTTTCAGCGCCTCGGCTCTAGGGATTTCATCCGCTCGAAAATAAACATCAGCCCACCCGAGGTTGAACGCCGCGTGTGTTTCTCGAAAATAAACTAAGGCGGGGGCGATCACCTTCCCATCCGCCAACACGATTAGCGGTCGGTCGTCGCCTTCCGCAGTTTTCAGCCAAACGACCCACATTGCCATATCGCGCTGCCCGATGCGGCCGCTGGTATCAAGCTCGATACCCCTGATCGTGTAGCGCCCCAGATCCTGGTGCTCAATCTTTGGCAAAGCGCCTATATGGCGGTCGATTAGCTTTGGGATATCCACCAGGGCAACCGGCATTGCAGTAGCACCGCCTATCACCGAACGAAAAGAAGGCGAATCCGGTAGCGGCACTGCCGATCTGGCAAGCCAATATGAATTAATATAACCACCATTGACCCTTGTTGATTGAAGGGGGCACCGCCAAATTGCAACCGCCCCAGAATCGGTGCTCGCGCAAAGAAATGACAAAGGACAGCCGAGAGAAACGATTACGACGACCGTCCTCCAAAACCTGATCATAGCCATCTTTTTGCC